>CAWCKE010000004.1:0-495590 GCA_963796115.1 uncultured Acidimicrobiia bacterium | reverse complement strand
CGACGCATTGCTCACACGCCGGGGGACCTGTGGGGCCGGGTCGAGCCCGACGAGGTGGTGCTCTGCGGGGACTTGTGGTTCCACGACTGTGAACCCTGGTTGGGGCTGGGGGCACTGGACGGGTACGCTGGAGGCGCTGGGCAGGCTGTGCGCGGCTGACGCCGTCTCGTATCTGCCGGGACACGGGCGCGCCGGGCGGCTGACCAGCGGCGACAAGATGATCCGCTACACAGAGTGGACTCCGCGAGCACGTGCGGACGGCCATGGACTCCGGGCTGACCGGCACCGCTCTGGCTGCGCGCCTACGGGAGGAGTTCGAGCAGCGGCCCTCCGTCGATTCGCCCTGCCGATCCCGGGGTTCCTGGAAGAGGCTGCCGAGGCGGCCGAGGAGGCAGCCTGCGGCAGGCCCCGCTGGGTCGGCCTCCCCCTCGCCAACCCCTAGTCATCGCGAAGCCTCCTCAAGGAACACTCCCGGACCCTGGCCCAGCGTGGGCTCCGCTCACCTGGTGGCGATAGGCCGCCAGATGCAGGCAGAGAGGGTCGCCGTGTCCACCAGCTGACGGAACCCTCGAAGATGCCCTTCATCTTTTCGTCGGTGAAGATCCTCGTCGTGGCTTCCTCCATTGCGGCAAGGTCATCGAACTCCCACGTCTCGGCGTACATCCCGGCGACGCCCCCGTACTCCTGGCGATAGAGGCTCCATGACCGAACGCCTGCGAACAGCCGAGGGTTCGTGGTCCTTGAACCGGAGGAACTCCTCCAGGGCAGGGTCGAAGTCACCTACCTTCTCGGCCTTCACGACGTAGGTTTCGACCACCACGACGCTCATCTGATTCCCGCTTCCCCTGTCGGTGGACAGCGCCAGACCCGCCGCGCTGGCCGTGCGGCCTGTCTCGAGCCGCCGGGTCTGACGGTAGTAGGCAGCTCCTTTGCGGTACCCGGAGTGGGCCCAGCTTCAAGTGACATTCCCGCACGCTGGCCCAGGGGAGCAAGACCTGGGCAGCGTGCCGGCCCGCGCTGGTTTCAGCTTCGGTTGGTGGGACTGTGGCCGCCAGGACCACGTTCTCAGTGGTGACATCTACGAACACCACCCAGTCGCTCACGGCGGTCCCGGGCGCGCCCAGGAGAGGCTGCTCGAGGCCTGAGAAGTAGACAGCCCAGACCCGTCGGTTGACGAGGAGTTGATCGCCCTGTGCTGTTACTTCGCCGGAGTAGACCCAGGTGGCGTGACGGGCGAGAAGACCGGATCCCTCGGTGGCTCGATCAACGATGTCGCCTTTCGAAGCAGCCGGGGTTCCTGGTGGCCCAAGACGAAGTCCACATCCAGCAAGGCCAATTCGGCTCGCAGGTCCGCTGGCGTGGGGGCATTGGCCCCTTGGTCGGCGCAACCTGTCGCTGTCGCCATGATCGCCAGAACCACGGCGGCTGCTGCGGTCAAGGTACGGCGCACAGTGGTGCCTCCGTCGAGTCCTCCCAACATGGGACGCTGCCCGGCTGAATTCGGTTCCGATCCAACTCGACTTGATGCTGGGGCCACGATCGTACACGTGTCAGGTCCCATAGCCCTCCAGGTACATTCCCGCACGCTGGCCCAGGGGACGGCAACTCCACGGGGATAGACCCCTTGTCGTGTCACAATGGAGTCTTGAGGCTGACTGTCAGCGCCCTTCTCGTGTGCGCATTCCTGGCTGGCTCGTGTGCACGGTCGGCGTCGGACCCGACCACGGTTCCTGGGGAGCCCAACTGCACGCTGGCAGCGGTGCAGTCGACAGTCGACAGCTTCGTACGTGCTTACAACGCGGGCGAACCCGGGATCACCGACCGCTTCTTTGCTGGAGCGGAGCGCTTCGAGTGGTACTCGGAGAACCCCTATCGGCTCAACGACGACGCCTACAACCGCTCCACCCTGGATTCGTATCTCGCGATGCGCCATGCCGAGGGCGCCCCTGAGTCGACCCAGTTCGGTTACACGGGTTATCGCGATCAGGACCGGACAGAGCAACTTCACCTTCATCGCGGCCAATGCAGCGACCGTTGCAGGCAAAGGCGCGATCGACTGTGACACGGGGATGATCATGGTCTGGTCGTTCGGACTCATCTGACATTTCCGCACGCTGGCCGAAGGGCCGGCCATTACGCGTCAGAGGTGCTTCGGCACCCGTGACCTGGCCATCGGTCCTCAAGTGACATTTCCGCACGCTGGGCCAGGGTGCGGCGCTCATGTCCGGAGGGCCCACCTCCTCTCATGCGGTTCCGCACCGTCGCCTCCGGCGGCGTGGCCTTGTGCCGGACCCAGGGGGAGGCATGCGAGTTGGGAGGACTCGCTGCGCACCCACCGACGATGCCGCGGGCGAGCGTCCGGTTTGTCTTGGCCGGAGGCCTCTGGATGCGTTGTAGACCCTGGCTTGCAGCGGCGTTTGGCACCTGTTCTCGCATCTTGTGATAACACGGGGGCGACCACCACGGTGGCGACCACCACGGTGGGGGCGACTACCACGGTGGGGGCGACTACCACGGTGGGGAAGCACCATCACGGGGGCGACAACCACGACCTCCATGTCCTTCCCCCCGGCGCGTACCTGGTCGACGAAGCCGACACCTGTGTGATCGACTCCACCCCGGAAGATCGGGCCAACGTGCGCTCCGCGCCGGGTTCGACGAACAGCCAGGTGGGCACCCTGGCCGAGGACGCCACTGGGGTGCACACCACCGGCTGGGCTGCCCGGGACACCAACCGGGGCGAGTGGCGGCAGATCCTCTACGGGGATGACACCGCCTGGGTGTTCTCCACGATCTGACCCCGGCGCGTGCACGGTCGGTCCACCGGTTGAGTACTGCTTGAACGAGCCAGCTTGCACCGACCTGCCCAACGTGCGCACCGGACCGGGCGCCGCTTACGACATGATGGGCACCCTCCCCGACAACGCGGTGGGCATCCAGGGGACGGGGGCCAGTGCGCTTGATTGGCAGGAGCGGACCTGGATACAGGTTCACTTCCAGGGTAGGGTGGGCTGGGTTGCCGAATGGCTCCTCGACCCCGAACCCTGCAACGCGACGACCTGCCCACGACCGGCGATACCCTGGATCATCACAGCCACCTCAGTGGGCCCGATCGAACTCGGCATGCCCGTCTCCAACCTCGACGACCTCACTGGTCTCAACTGGAGTTGGACTGAAGACTGCGCAGTGGGATGTCTCACTGGAACAGCCCCAGGGTCCGATGCGTACGTCATCGCCTACCAGGGGACAGTCGTTGACGAAATCCACGTCGAAGACCAGATCCGTGCTGTCACGGCCGACGGCATCCGTGTCGGCGACTCGCAGATGGAGCTCAACGCTGAGTACGGGTCGCTAGTCCTCGATTACAGCTGGGACGTGTACGGCGGCTATGTCGCCTGGATCGATTCCGACGCCAATGGCGCTCCGGACATGCTCGCCCTGTTTGACACCTTCTATCTCGGGCGCCAATAGTCGAAATCAGACTCCCGGCCGTTCTCTCGCAAGGGTGCTGCTAGAAGGCCAACGCACGAGGGCCAGACGCTGTCACGCCTTCCTCTTCTCGCCCGCATTCGCCTGATCTTCTTGGACCTGGACCTGGACACGATCTCGGCGAAGGGTTCGACACCGACCGGTTGATTGAGGACGGGTCCTTCGTCCTCGGCCGTGGCGGGGTACACCGACACCGTCCCCGCCGTTGGCTGGTCGAGACCCGGGTAGCGCCCCCCGGTCACCCAGAGCAGGCCGTCGACTCCCGACGGGACCTCGTTCCCGCCGCAGGCGGCCACCACCACCGCCAGTGCCAGAGTCCCGGCGACCAATACGCGACGCAATCCCCACACACTGCGCCCCTGACCCCGAGCCCATTCCCAGCAAGACCCTGGAACGGGAGCGCAGGCCGGGTTCCTCCGCCCTGAGAGTGCAGGCAATTGCTGCTGCGGCAGCCACCCCTCGTAGCGGAGGGAGGACCTGCCCCCCTGACCCTCGGGCTCCCACTCCGATGGGTGCCGTCGGGGTAGTAGCCCGAAGGTCCTTCTGGTACCTAGCCCGAAGGTCAGTCCCTCGGGCACCGCACCCGACGGACCGTGACTGTGGACTCTTCGCTGTCAGCGGCGGCCGCCGCCTGCACGGTTCCTGTCGCTGTCTCTCGCCTTGATCTGGGCGAAGCCGGCCAGTGGTTATCCCCCTGCTTGGGGGCGTACGCTTCCGGCAGATCGTTGGGGGCCTCATCTTGGGCCGACCCAGAGGCGGGGACTCGGAAGGTGCGTGATGCACACATCGCAATTCGCGGGGCAACTCCGGTGTCAGCACTGCGGCAAGACGCATGCGACGACGCAGTGGCCACAGGCAGGAGACGAGGTGCCGTTCTTCTTCCAGAAGGAGCCGGGCCGGCACTCGCTCGAGGTGACCTGCCCACAATGCGGGAAGACGTGGTACGTGGTCTGGGACAACAGCCCAGGGCCTATCCTGCAGCTGGACTTCTCCTCGGGGCCCCGACCCGCGGCCGAGGCAATCCTGACTCCAACAGGTCAGCCCTATCCAATCAACGCGGTCGCTGTGACGCCGGATGGGCGCCGCATCGTCTCCGGCGGCGATGATTGGCTGGTGCGAGTCTGGGACCTGGCGACAGGGGCGGAACGGCTCGTTCTGAAAGGCCATGGCCGCCCGATTGAGGCGATAGCAGTCACCCCCGACGGGTCACACATCGTCTCCGCTTCCGGAGACGGCACGTTGAGAGTATGGGGCCCGTCGCCGTGCACTCTTGAAGGTCACCGCGGCGGTGTTCGCGCGGTGGCGGTGACCCCGGACGGGCGGCGCGTCGTCTCCGGCTCTTTCGACAAGACGGTGCGCGTGTGGGATCTGGTCTCGAAGAAGAAGCCAAAGGTCCTGAAGGGCCATAGCGCCCAGGTGAGAACGGTGGCGGTGACGCCGGACGGGCGGCGGGTCATCTCCGGGTCTGTAGACCAGACGGTGCGTGTGTGGGACCTGGAATCAGGGAAGACCCTGCGCGTCCTGACAGGCCACCGCGGCCATGTGATAGCGGTGGCGGTGACTCCTGAGGGGCGGCGAGTCGTCTCCGGCGGCGACGATGGAACGCTACGAGTGTGGGATCTGGAATCGGGCGGAGCGCTTCACACCATGGAGGACCCGTTCAACCGGGTGGAAGCAGTGGCGGTGACTCCCGACGGCGGCCGGGCGGTCTCCGGCGGCTCCTTCGATGGGGGACTGCGGGTGTGGGATCTGCTGTCGGGGCTGAGACTGTATGCGCTGGAGGCAAGTCACACCAGCCAAGTGAAACCGAAGTCAGTGGTCGCGGTGGCGGTGACTCCCGACGGCCTTCGCGCCGTCTCCGCCTCCGGCGACGGGACCCTCCGAGTGTGGGATCTGGCATCAGCGGCCTACTAGGGCAGGCCCTGCCGGGCCCGGCGGCTACCGAGCCATTTGACCGGCGCTCGTCCGGCTGGTGGACCGAGAAGCCGCCACGGGTGCCTAGCCCGACGGTCACATTTTCGCTCTCAGCCAACGCCCTGAAGCCATCGAGCAGCTCCACTGCGCTCCCGCCGTCACCAGAGACCGCTGTCATAGGCCGCTGTGGCCCATGACGGTGGCACTGCGAGATCGGCGCCCTGGCAGTCAGCGTCCTCTGGTTCCTCATCCGCGCGTGGTGAGGGGGTGAGGCAGGTCTCGACCCTGAAGGCGAGTTGGGCGACTATGAAGTTGGTGTCGGCCCGTACGTGAGCGGCTGTGGCGCGGGCCACGTCATACCCCAACGCCCGGATATCCAGTGAGCGGAGCCGATCCGGGCCTTCTCGGCCCCGATGCGATCCGCCGTCGACTTCGACGACAAGCTCCAGGTCGGGGAGAAAGAAGTCAACTCGGTAGTCGCAGCCGGGGAGACACCACTGCGGGCGGATCACCGCCTCGGGCAGGACCGACTTGAGACCTGCCCACAGCCGGCGCTCAGACGAAGTCCACCGCTCTCGAGACCGCAGCGCCATCTTCTTCGCCCAGGGCAACGGCCCCCGTCTGGCTTTCCGCTTGGCCGCGTCGATGGCACCAGGTACCCAATCATCACCGCAGGCGGCGCAGTGCCTGGCTTGCTCCGCGGCGAAGTGCAACTCCTCGCAGTGTTGGCACCGGTACATGCAGAAACCATCGGCCCGAGGGTCGAGATCCTTGACCGCTCCGGCCGCGGCAGAAGAGGTGCGCCGAATGCCGTGACGCCTCATCGGGCGCAGGACCCGATGATCATCTCGTCGGGCACTTAGCCCGACGAGGCCCTCGAGGGCGTGGCCCCAAAAGGAAAAACCCCTGTTGACCAGGGGTTTTCCTCGTAGCGGGGGCGGGATTTGAACCCGCGACCTTCGGGTTATGAGCCCGACGAGCTACCTGACTGCTCCACCCCGCGTCGTATAGGCCATCTTACCCCCCGGGCGGGTGACCACAACAGGGTTCCCAACGCCAATGCTCACCGGCAGGATGGGGCCGCGAGCGCCGATCACCGCAATCCTCGCCTATGCACGACTCATCTGCGCTGGTCAACCCCCTCGCGCTCAATCGTTCGCGCCGCCATCGCGCAGCGTCACCGCCACCGGGGCCGATCGGGGGCGACCAGGGCCACGGCTGAAGGGCCCCTCAGGGCGGCCGTTTCCGGTAGCGACCGGGCCTTGGCTATAAACCCACGTGCCCGGTGCTGGCGGCCGGGCTTACTCAACTACAGGCGACGTTCGAACCGGCAGCGGCGGCAGACAGCCGCCCCGATGCGACAACGGCGACCCGGGCGGCGCCTGGGATCGGTGGTTCCTATGACAAACATGATCGAGGCTTCGGGACTGGCCAAGAGGTACGGCAAGGTCGTCGCCCTCGACGGCCTGGACCTGGCGGTGCCGGAGGGCACCGTGCTCGGGTTGCTCGGCCCCAACGGGGCGGGCAAGACCACGGCCGTCTCCATCCTGGCGACCCTGCTGGAGCCCGACGAGGGCACGGCGACGCGTGGCCGGGGCCGACCTGCGCACCCAGCCGGAGGAGGTGCGCCGGCGCATCGGCCTCTCCGGGCAGTACGCCGCGGTGGACGAGCACCTCACCGGCTTCGAGAACCTGGACATGATCGGGCGTCTCTACCACCTGGGCCGCGGCCCTTCCCGGGCACGTGCCCGGGAACTGCTCGACCGCTTCGACCTGGCCGCGGCCGCCGACCGCCCGGTGAAGACCTACTCGGGCGGCATGCGGCGGCGCCTGGACCTGGCCGGGGCGCTGGTGGCCGAGCCGCCGGTGCTGTTCCTCGACGAGCCCACCGCCGGCCTCGACCCGCGCAGCCGCACCGACCTGTGGGAGGTGATCCGCGAGCTGCTCGCCCGGGGCACCACCCTCCTGCTGACCACCCAGTACCTCGAGGAGGCCGACAACCTGGCCGACGACATCCTGGTCATCGACCACGGGCGGGAGATCGCCCACGGCACCGCCGACCGGCTGAAGAGCATGATCGGCGGGGACCGCATCGAGGTGACCGTCACCCAATCCGGCGACCTGGCCCGCGCGTCGGAGATCCTCACCCAGTTCGCCGTCGGGGAGCTGCAGGTGGAGCCGGCCGAACGGGCGCTGGTCGTCCCCATCGCCAACGGGGCCGAGGTGCTCATCCGGGCCCTGCGCGAGCTCGACGCCGCCGGGGTGGCGGTGCGCGACGTGGGCCTGCGCCGGCCCACCCTGGACGAGGTGTTCCTCAGCCTGACCGGCCACACCACCGGGCAGGCCGAGGCCTCCCCCAACGGGGAGAAGGTGCCGGTCGGGGCGGGCGCGAGCAGAGGAGGACAGAAATGATGGGCCGCCTCACCCTGGCGCTCGCCGACGGCGCGGTCGTCGCCAAGCGCAACGTCATCAAGATCATTCGGGTCCCCGAGGTGCTGGTCTTCGTCCTGATCTCCCCGATCATGTTCGTGCTGCTCTTCGCCTACGTGTTCGGCAGCTCGATCGACGTGCCGGGTGGCCAGTACCGGGAGTTCCTCATCGCCGGGATCTTCGCCCAGACGGTGATCTTCGGGGCCACGTTCACCGGCGCCGGCCTGGCCGACGACATGCAGAAGGGGATCATCGACCGGTTCCGGTCGCTGCCCATGTCACGCTCGGCGGTCCTCCTGGGCCGAACCGTGAGCGACATCGTCTACAACGTGCTGTCGATGCTGATCATGGGCGCCGCCGGCTTCATCGTGGGCTGGCGCATCCGCGGGACCCTGGCCGGGGCGATCGGGGGCTTCGCGCTGCTGCTGTTGTTCGCCTACGCCTTCAGCTGGGTGATGGCCTACGTCGGGCTGTCGGTGCCCAGCGTCGAGGTGGTCAACAACGCCTCGTTCATCGTGATCTTCCCGGTCACCTTCATCGCCAACACCTTCGTGCCCGCCGAGAACCTGCCCAGCGCCCTGCGCTCCTTCGCCGAGTGGAACCCGGTGTCGACGGTGACCCAGGCCGTCCGCGAGATGCTCGGCAACATACCGCCGGGCACCCCCGAGCCGACCGCCTGGTCGCTGCAGAACCCGGTGCTCTACACCCTGTTCTGGATGGTGGCCATCGTGGCCATCTTCGCCCCGCTCTCGGTGCGGAAGTACAAGCAGATCCAGGGGCATCGGTAGGCAGAGTGAGCCATGCTCCGCCCGCGGGGAGCATGTCGCAGCGGCGAGGGCAAGGGTGCGTGCTCTCACGCACCCTGCACGGGTTCCGGTCGCCTGGGAGACGCACCCCCTCCGTCGCCTCGAGGAGCTCGGCGCTCAGCTCCCCCTTAGGGGGAGGCATAGCGAGCTCCCCCATCCGGCCCTGCCGGCCGGTCCACCTCCCCCTTAGGGGGAGGCATAGTCATGGGTGGGAGCGTGCCCTTCCACATGCTCCCCCCTAAGGGGGGAGTGCCGAGGGAGCGCAGCGAGCGAGGCGAGGGGGGTGCGTTTCGCCACGCTGAGACGGGTCAGGCCTGGAAGACGCACCCCCTCCGTCCCGGCCCTGCGGGCCGGTCCGCCTCCCCCTTAGGGGGAGGCTACGGAGGCTCCCTCCCCCGCCTCACGGCGGGGGAGGCAAGCCTTACCCCCAGCAGGTCCACCGCGTCGGCGATCAGGGCCTGGGCTTCGGCCACCTTCTCGGCGTAGCCGGCCAGGTCCCCGTTGCGCAGGGCGGCGTCGGCCTCGATGAAGGCGGCCTGCGCCTGGTCGAGCAGGTCGCGCACCTGGTCGCTCACCTCTCCCCCGCCGGGGACGGTGGTCGTGGTAGTGGTGGTGGTCGGGCCCGGCGCCCCTCCCCGAACACCACGGTGAGCGCCTCGGCCAGGGTCTCCCGCATGATGATCTCGTTGCCGAAGACCACCACCACCCGCTTGAACTCAGGCAGCGCGGTGGTGTTCAGGCCGCCCCCCTCCTGGCGGGCGCTGATGTAGATGGGCTGCACGTAGAGGATCGACTCCTCGATGGGCACCACCAGCATGTTGCCCTGGATCACCTCGGAGCCCTCCTGCCCCAGCAGGGTGAACTCCTTGGACACCTCGGCGTCCTGGTTGATGCGGGCCCCCACCTGGCCGGGCCCGTCCACGAAGGACCCCTGCGGCAGCTGGAAGCTGATCAGGTCCCCGTACTCCTCCGGGTCGCTCTTGGCCACCAGGAACGACACCATGTTGGGACGGGCGGCGGCGGTGAAGGACTGCAGCGCCAGGTAGGAGAGGTTCTCCTCGGCCGGCAGGCGCATCAGCAGGTAGTAGGGCACCATCGGCCGGGTGTCGGCCGAGTACGCCACGCGCAGCGACTCGGTCGGCGGTGGTCGACGGGTCGCGGGCGATCTGCCAGGCCAGGGTGTTGTTGAAGAACACCCGCGGGTCGGTGACGTGGTACAGCGTGTATGTGTCGCTCTGCACCCGGAGGAGGTCCTCCGGGTAGCGCAGGTGCTCGCGCAGCGTCGTCGGCATCTCCGCCATCGGGGTGAACAGGCTGGGGAAGATGCCCTCGGTAGGTGCGCAGCAGCGGGTCGGTCTCGTCGACCACGTAGAAGGTGACCGTGCCGTCGTAGGCGTCGACCGTGGCCTTCACCGAGTTGCGGATGTAGTTGAACTCGTCGGGCAGGCCGGAACGGCTGGCGTTGAGCCGGCCGGTGTAGGCCGGGGTCGAGTAGGGGTAGCGGTCGGTGGTGGTGTAGAGGTCGATGACCCACACCAGGCGGCCGTCGACGATGACCGTGTAGGGGTCGGCGTCGGCGTGCAGGAAGGGGGCCGCCTTCTCGACGATGTCGCGGATGTTGCGCACCATCAGGATCCGGCTGTCGCCGGTGACCTGGCCGCTGATCAGCGTGTTCAGGTCGGCGAAGCGCAGGGCGAAGGCCGCCCGGCGGAAGAAGGACCCCATGGGGATGCCGCCCTCGCCGTCGTAGGAGTTGAAGGCGAAGGTGGCCTCGCCCGCCGCTCGACTCGAGCGGGTAGTCGACCTCCTGCTCCTTGGTGCCGACGATGACGAAGTTGCTGGAGCTGATCGCCTCCCCGAAGTAGATGCGAGGCTGGGCGATGTCGAGCACGTCGTCGATGCCGGCGGGAGGGGTGATGTCCTTGACCAGGAAGGCGGGCTGGCCCTCGGTGGTGACGCTGTTGGCCGGGCTGACCACCGCCCCGAAGCCGTGGGTGAACACCAGGTGGCGGTTCACCCAGCCCGAGCCCGGCAGGTTGGCCTCGTCCAACTCGCGGGAGGCGAGCATCACCTGGGTGATCTGGCTGTCCAGCGGGTAGCGGTCCACGTCTACGTCGTAGAACTGGTAGAAGGGCCGCAGCTCCTGCAGCTGGCGGTAGGTGGTGAGCAGGACGGTCGGGTCCCACAGGCGTATGTTGTCGATGGTCGGCGAGTTGGCCAGGAGGTCGTCGGCGGTCGAGCGTCTCATCGGCGGCGAAGTCAGCGCACTTCCACGTCGGCTAAGCCCATGGCGAAGCGGGTGGACTCGATGTTGCGCGCGATGTAGGGCAGTTCCTTGTTGATCTCATCGGGCTGCACCGAGAAGCGCTGCACCGCCGCCGGCCAGATTCCGCCCAGGGCGATGGAAGTCACCAGCCACAGGCCCACCGCCGTCGCCGGCAGGATCCAGCCCCGCCACCGGATGCTCGCCAGCAGCAAGAGAGCGGCGAACAGGGAGATGAAGAACAGCAGCCGAAGGGCCGGGAGCCGGGCGTGGATGTCGGTGTAAGAGGCCCCGAAGATCGCCCCTCGCTCGCTGTAGAGCAGGTCGAACTGGTCCAGCCAGTACCCCAGCGCCTTGAGCACGACCAGCAGCGCCAGCAGCACCGAGAGATGCACCTTGGCCCCCGGCGCCGCCCGCAGCCCCCGGGAGTGCACCCGGATGTTCCCGCTCAGGTAGTGGAAGGCCGTGACCACCAGCAGCGTCACGATCACGAACTGGAAGGCCCAGCCCAGCAGGTCGCGCCAGAACGGCACCTGGAACACGTAGAAGCCCACGTCTCGGTTGAACACCGGGTCGGTCACCCCGAACGGCTGATGGTTGGCGAACAGCAGCCAGTCCTCCCACCAACCCGCCACGGCCAGGCCGAGCACCAGGCCGAAGAAGGCGGACACCCCGAGCAGCACCCACCAGCTGCGGTTGCGCACCCAGCGCCGGTAGCGGAGGACGATCTCCTCGCCCGGCCCCGGCTCACCCAGGTCGGGGCCGACCCGCCCGGCCAGCCACAGGTTGGCGAACATGAGGCCGAAGGCGACGGCGATGCCGATGACGCCCAGCACGATCTTGGTGAACAGCAGCGTGCGCCACACTCCGCCGAAGTCCACCGAGTCGAACCACAGGTAGTCGGTCCAGAAGTTGGCCAGGGCGCGCAGGCTGAACAGCAGCGCCACCAGCACCAGCACGACCACCACTGCGATCCTCCGGCCGGCGGAGAAGCGACGAGGTCTGATGGGGATGGGGCCGGAACCGGATTCGTTTTCAATCATGAGGGGGACATTGTACGGCTAGAGGCGCTGCCGCAGGCCCGGTCTGGCCCTCGCCGCGCCAGCGCCCGCGGCGCAGGCGCCGCCGTCTCCGGAAGCCCCCTCCGGCCCGCCGCTCCCCCAGGGGGAGTGCCGAGGGAGCGCAGCGAGCGAGGCGAGGGAGGTCGCGTCCTCCCGCCGCCCCGCCGGTCGGGCAAGCGCCCCCTCCGGCGCCTCGAGGACACGGCGCCACCTCCCCCGCTCAGCGGGGGAGGCCGATGGGCATCCGTGCTGTCCTGCCGACCGACCACAGCGGGGGAGGCAATGGCTCCTATCTCTCCCCCGCCACAGCGGGGGAGATGGCCCGAAGGGCCAGAGGGGGAAGTCACGCGTCTCTCCCACTCCCGCCGCCGCGGAAGGGGGAACCCCGCAGGCCAGAGGGGGAAGTCACGCGTCTCTCACTCTCCCCCGCGGGGGAGGCATTCAGACAGGCACCACCGTGCAGACGCAGTCCGAGTGAACCGGGGGACGGGCGGTGCCGGGCGGGGGCTCGCCCCCTGGGTCCCAGGCCAGACCGCGGAAGGCCGGGCACTCCGGGCAGAGCAGGCCGTGGGCCACCGGCGCCACAGAACGCACCCCACCCACCGCCAGGCCGGCCAGCAGGCTGTCGTGATAGGCGGCATAGGCCACGGTGCGCACCCAGTGCTCGGCTTCCTCGGCCCGCCAGGCCCGGAACACCCGCGACACCGCCGACGACACTTCCAGGGGGCCGGCCCCGGAGGTCTCGGCCAGGGCCGCGTCCACCTGGGCACCGAGCTCGTCGGCCATGGACTGCACGAGGGCAGCACTGCGGGCCGTGATCACCGGTGCCGGCGGCTCCCCTCCCAGGAAGGCCGCCGCCGCCTTCGCCCCGGCCTCGGCCCCCTCCTCTGCCACCGCATCCAGGGCGGGGCCAAGGGCGGCCAGGGCGGGCCCGGCACCCTGCCAGGCGCCGGTCACCCGGAGGGAGTCGAGGGCCGAGTTCTGCAGCTCGACCAGGCTCTCCTTCACCCGGCGGAGGGCGCTGTTCTGCACCGGCAGCACCAGCCGTTCCCTCAGTTCGACTGCGTCGGGGACGGGGCCTCGTGCGGTCGCGATTGTGGCCGCGGAAACGGGGCCCAGCCCGGGCAGCGTCTCGCCCGGAGGGGAGGCGCCCCGCCCTCGCCGCCGGCCCCCTCCCGGACCGGCCGAGCGGTGGGTGCTGCGGAGACGGCTGAAGAGGTCCTCCACCAGCCCGGGAGCGGCCTCCGGGGCCGGGGCTTCCCTCACCGGCGGGGTGGGAGCCTCCGTCGGCGGCGTGCTCTCGGCCGCGGCCTCGGCCTCAGCCGCGCCGCCGGGCACCGGCTTCTCGGGCACCACTTCCACCGCCGGCTCCTCCTCCACTCTCGCGGCGGGTTTCCGCTTCGCCCGCGCAGGCGGCTCCGGCACCGGTGCCTCGGCTACCGGGGTGGCCGCCGGTTCTTCGATCTCCAGGCTCCGGTGTCGGCGCGCTGGCGGCCGTCTCCGGCTCCGGCGCCTTCGCCACCGGCACCCGCGCCGCACGCCGGACAGGCGGGGCCGGCTCGGGCATGGGGGGCAGCGGTTCCGTCTCACCGCTCTCCCACAGCGCCTCCACCTCGGCCGCCAGGGCATCGCCGTAGGAGCCGGGGTCGATACCCGGGCGGGCAACGGGCCGCGGGCCCTCGACGGGCTGGATCACCCGGATGACGTCCTGCACGTCGGCCGGCGCCTGGGAGGCATGCCGCCGACGCCGGCCGGTCGCCGCGGGCTCCGCTGGGCCCGGCTGCGGCGGCTCCGGCGTGACCACCGACGGCGGCATGTACTCGGCCGCGGCCCGGGCCTCGAGCGCCGCCCGCTCGGCGGAGAAGCGGGCCTCGCGCAGCAGGTCCTGGCTCTCCCGGCGGGCGCCGGCCACCAGCCGATGCGCCTCCTGCTCGGCCCCGGCCCGGACGGAGAGGACCTCGACACCGGCTTCTCGCACCATCTCGCGGCCGGTCTCCGCCGCCTTGCGCAGCAGGTCCATGCCGGCCGCCCAGGCATCGGCGCGCAGGTGGAACGTTTGCTCCTCGGTCTCCGCAACGAGACGGCGCGCCTCCGCCTCGGCCTCGGCGACGAGCCGATGCGCCTCCGTCTCAGCCGCCGCCAGCCGGTCGGCGGAGTCGGCCTTGGCCCGTTCGCGCAGACCCCGGGCGGCTTCCTGGGCGTCGCCCAGCAGGCGCCCCACGTCGCCGCCCACCGCCCCGAGGTCGCGAGCCAGGTAGTCCAGGCCCCCCGCCCGGTCGATCTCATCGAGCAGGCGGCGGTGCTCCTGTTGCAGGGCGGCCCAGGCGCGCTGCGCTTCCTCGAGCAGGCGTTCCACCGCCCGGCGGTCGTAACCTCGCCGGGCGCTGGGCAGGCCCTTGGGGGTGAGGCGCTCCGGGCCCATCTCCTGATCGGCCATGAGAGGCACGATACCCGTCCGCGGGCCCGCCGGGCCGCATCAGCCGAGGTTTCAGGAAGCGGCCATCACCCCGGCCACCGGCTCCAGGGAGTCGAGGAAGTCGAGGGCGTCCTGCAGGGTGGCCACGGCGACGATCTCGATGCCGTCCCCGGCCGCGGTGAGAGCGTCGGGGTAGTTGTCGGTGGGCACCATGATGTACTCGGCCCCCACCGACCGGGCGGCGAAGACCTTCTGGCGCACCCCGCCGATGGCCCCGACCGTCTCGTCGATGTGAATGGTCCCCGTCCCGGCGATGCGGTGCCCCTTGGCCAGGTCCTCCGGCGGTGAGCAGATCGAGCACGGTGATGGCGTACATCATCCCGGCCGAGGGCCCGCCGATGTTGCGGGAGTCGATCTTCAGGTCGATGGGGAGGTCGAGGCCCAGGTTGACCGTGTCGAGCACCACCCCCACCATCGGCGCCCCCTCCACGTCGGGATGGGCGATCAGGGTGATGTCGACGCTCAGCGGCTCCCCGGCGCGGGTGCCGCTGAGGTTGATCGTGTCGCCGATCTGGAAGGTGCGGATGATCGCCCCCGCGTCGTCGGCGGTGATCACCGGCCGGCCCTCGATGTGCGTGATGATGTCCCCGACCTGCAGCACACCCTCGGCCGGGGTGTCCTCCGCCACCTGGAGCACCGAGGCTCCCTCCCCGGTGAAGCCCACCTCGTAGCCGAGCCGGGTGAGGGCCACGTACACCGCGGCGTCGATGGACTCGTCCATGGCCTCCAGGTTGGACCGGGTGGCCTCCTCCTGGGTGACCCCCGCCGGGCGGATGACTTCGCGGCCCACCAGGTCCACCCGGGGATCGACCTCAGCTTCGAGGTACTCGAAGATGTTGACCTCACGCAGGCCCACCGTCAGCAGGAACAGGTCGCCGTTGGTGGTGTAGACCGGCACGTCGCTCACCGATGACGAGGTCGGCCACCTCCTCCACCGGCCCCGGGGACATGGCGTAGTAGGGCACTTTGAGGGGCCACAAAGCCAGCACCGCCGCCCCCGTCAGGAGGGCCGTCGCAACCAGGGCGAACGGCCAGCGGGGAAATCGGCGGCGCTCGATGGCGGGCGCCGGTTCCTGCTCGAAAGGGTCCATGTCTCAACGGAATGCTACCGAAGGAGCCGGGTTAGCCCCCGCGGGCGGAGGCATACACTGGCCGGATGGGACGCATCTCGAAGACCATGCAGCTGGCCCGGGCATCCTGGGAAGTCCTCAAGGCCGACAAGGAGTTGATCGCCCTGCCGGTGCTCTCGCTGGCGGCGACCGGGGTGGCGGCCGCCTCCTTCCTGGTCCCCATGATGTGGGTGGGGCGGGCCGAGACGACGACGAACCCGGCCTGGGTGATCCTCCCGCTGGCCTTCGTCGCCTACCTGGTGCTGGCCTGCATCACGATCTTCTTCAACGCCGCCCTGGTGCACGCCGCCAACGAGCGGCTGGAAGGGGGCGACCCCACCATCGGCAGCGCCCTGCGAGGCGCCGGGCAGCGAGCAGGCCGGCTCCTGCCGTGGGCGCTGCTCTCCGCCACGGTGTCCGCGCTGCTGCGGACGGTGGAGGAGCGGGGAGGAGCGATCGGCAAGGTGATCTCGGGCATCGCCGGCCTGGCCTGGTCCCTGGTGACCTTCCTGGTCATCCCGGTGCTGGTGATGGAGGGCATCGGGGTGCGAGACGCCCTGCGGCGCTCGGCGGCGCTGTTCCGCCAGACCTGGGGGGAGAACGTCGCCGCTCGCGTCGGCTTCGGGCTGCTGGGGTTCCTCGCCAGCCTCCCCGGCATCGCCGCCATCGCCGGCGCCGTCGCGCTCGTCGGACACGCCCAACGTGTTCCTCATCGCCCTCGGGGTGCTGTGGATCCTGGTGGTGGCCATGGTGCTCTCCGCCCTCAGCGGCATCTTCCAGACTGCCCTGTACCGCCACGCCGCCGGTCTCTCGAGCGCGGGGGCCTTCGCCACGGACGACTTGCACGCGGCGTTCACAGCCAAGTAGCGGGACCGGGTGGAGAACGCACCCCCCTCGCCTCGCTCGCTGCGCTCCCTCGGCACTCCCCCCTTAGGGGGGAGCATGGGGAACGGCACGCTCCCACCCACCGCCATGCCTCCTCCTGAGGGGGAGGTGGCGCCGAGTCCTCGAGGCGACGGAGGGGGTGCTTGTCCCAGACCCACCACCATGCCTCCCCATAAGGGGGAGGTGGCGCCGAGTCCTCGAGGCGACGGAGGGGGGCTTGTCCCAGACCAGACCCGTTCAGCCTGGGAAACGCACCCCCCTCGCCTCGCTCGCTGCGCTCCCTCGGCACTCCCCCCTTAGGGGGGAGCATGTGCCCCCTCGCCTCCTCACTCTTCCCTCGGGCGCAGCATGTGGGGTCCGGGTGTCGCCCTACCTGTAGGCATCCCGGGGCGGACGATTGCGGTGCACATCGGGCTGCTCTTCCAGCGCCCCCGCAACCTCCTCGAGAACGTCGCCCAAGTGCCACATGACCTCCCCGTTCCACACCCGCAACACCCGAAAGCCGGCCGCAGCCAGATACGCATCGCGTGCTCTGTCGGCGGCGCTCTCGGCGTGCTGGACGCCGTCCACCTCCACCACCAGGCGCTTCGGGTAGCACACGAAGTCGCAGACGTAGGGGCCGATCGGCTCCTGGCGACGGAACTTCCAGGGCAGATCGTGCTTGAGACACACCCAGAGGCGCATCTCCTCATCGGTCATGGATGCACGCAGACGCCGCGCCACACGCGTTGACCAGCTACGACGATGAAGGTCGGGCACCCAGGCATCGTGCCTGATCGATACAGCCGTGAGAAGAGAAGCGACCCCGTTCCCGCCCACCACCATGCCTCCCCCTAAGGGGGAGGTGGCGCCGAGTCCTCGAGGCCCGACGGAGGGGGTGCGTTGTCCCGACGACCCGACCACCATGCCTCCCCCTAAGGGGGAGGTGGACCGGGCCGCAGGCCCGGGACGAAGGGGGTGCGTTTCCCAGCCCACCGCGTTCAGCGTGAAAGACGCACCCCCCTCGCCTCGCTCGCTGCGCTCCCTCGGCACTCCCCCCTTAGGGGGGAGCATGAGATACGGCACGGTCCCACTCACCATCATGCCTCCCCCCTCACGCCGGAGCGCCCACGCGGAGGGGCGGCCCTTGCGGGCCGCCCCTCCGGTAGTAGGTGGTTGGCTGGCGCTAGCCGCCCAGGATGGTGCAGGGGGCGGTGAAGTCGTAGGCAGCCGCCGTCGGGCCCGTGAAGTAGCCCGTCATCGACGTCACGCCGTCCGGCTGTGTCGTATCGATGCGGTTCACGGTGATGCCGCGCCACGCGTCTTCGTTCGCCGTGCCGGCGAACCCGCGGTTGGGCAGCATGCCCTCGTAGTCGACGTCGGTCAGTTGACCGGCTGCTGCCGCAATGCCGGCCCTGGTCAGGTCTCCGCTGGCGATGGCCGCCTCGAGGGCCGCCTTGATCGGGTACTGCATCGCCCAGCCGGCCGAGTAGGCCACGCCGAGGGTGTTGATGTCACGCCCTGCCACGTCGGCCTGCGCCCGCATGGCCGCATGGCCCGGGGTGTCGGTGTTGAACGGCAGCCAGTAGGCGGTCTGGAAGTAGGCCTGCTCGAGCAGTGGGACCAGTGCCTCCTGAGCGAGCAAGCCCAGGTTCCAGGTCGGGCCGGCACCGACGTACATCGCCGTCTGGTGCCCCATGGTGTAGACGCCGCCCATGATCGTGGCCAACTCGATGGGCCCGGTGACCATGAAGATCACGTTCGGCTGGGCAGCCACGAGCGTGGCGATCGCCTCGTCCATGGTCCCGCCTGCCGAGATCGGAACCAGGGTGATGTCCGCCACCGGGTCGCCCAGACCGTACTGGGCCGCGGCGTACTTCACGCCGAAGGCGTAGTCGCCGCCGTAGTCGCCGGGGAAGGCGACGACCGCGTAGGTGAACTGCGGCACGCCCGCGTCATTCAGGGGCACGCCGGCCTCCGCCATAGCGCCGACCGCGAAGTCGAAGCCGTCCATCGACTCCATGCAGTAGCTGGCCCCGGTCTCGAAGATCAGGCCAGAATCGATCTCCGGGAAGCTCCAACCCGAGTACCAGGTGGAGACGGAGGCGATGGTGCTGTCCTCGACGAACAGCGGCAGCGCCGCCAGGGTCTGGGTGGTGCCCAGGGTCTCGGCCAGGGCGGCCACGTTCCCGCGGATCTGCTCATAGCAGGCCACGTGCTGTTCGGACACGTAGCCGGTGTCGCAGGTGTTCTCCGCCGTGATGGCCACGTCGAACATGGCGCCTTCGACACCGATACCGCCCGCGCTGTTGACCCGGGCCCAGAAGTCCTCATGGCCCCAGGCGAGCAGCGGGCCCTGGGTGGCGAACGCCCCGGTGAAGTCCGAGAGGTTGCCCAGATAGATGCAGCCGTTATCCGGGTTCGGGGAATCCGGGCAGGGCTCCAGGGTGACGCCCACGTCGAAGACGATCTCCGCCGGAGCCTCGGTGGTGGTGGTGGCGGCCGTGGTGGTGGTCACCTCGGCCGTGGTCGTAGTCGCTTCAGCCGTGGTCGTGGTCTCCGCCGCCGTGGTGGTGGTCTCGGCGTCATCGTCGCCACAGGCGACGACTACCAGCGAGAACACCGCCAACAGGGCGACCACCACGAGCCAGGGTCGCCGTCGTGTCATATTCCGTCTCCTCCCTCTTCTTCACGTAGCAGGGGCACCCCCGTGGGGGTTCCCCCCAACGTCAGCCTATCCAAACCGCCCGACCCGCGCCGGGCATCAGTAGCTGAAAGGCCAGGCCTTCCAGTAGTTGCGGACACGGATCCAGATGCCGAATAGGCCCATGGGCTCAAAGATGAGGAACCCGATCAGGAACAGGCCGTAGAGGATCTGCTCGAACTGCGCCACGGTGAGCACCCCGCCGGTGGGCGACAGGGAGATGAAGGGGATGAACGAGCCCAGCCACTCGACCACCTTGGGGAGGAAGGTGATGAAGAAGGCCCCCATGATCGAGCCGGTGACGGTGGCCACGCCGCCGATCAGGATCATGGCGATGTACTTGATCGAGAGCAGGAAGCCGAAAGCCTCGGCGGTGAGGCGGCCGACGACCGCCCAGAGGAGCGCCCCGGCGATCCCGGCGTAGAACGAGGAGAGGACGAAGGCGATCGTCTTGTACCGGGTGAGCGGGATCCCCATCATCTCGGCGGCGATGTCGCGGTCGCGGACGCCGGCCAGCGCCCGCCCCACCCGGGAGCGGAACAGGTTCTTGGCGGCCAGGCCCATGACCAGCAGCAGGATGAGACCGAGGAAGTAGAGCTTCTGCCCCTTGGACAGGTAGATGCCGAACACCTCGCCGGCCTCGTCGAAGCGGAAGCCGAACAGGGACACCTCGGCAGTGGGCCGGCCCACACCGGCCCCCCCGGTCAGGGTGGTCGCCTCCCGGAAGATGTGCTCGCCCAAGAAGACCAGGCCCAGGGTGACGAAGGCCAGGTACATGCCCCGCAGCCGGGTGGCCATCGGCGCCACCAGGAACCCGGCAAGGGCGGCCACCAGTCCGGCGGCCGGCAGCCAGATGATCATGTCCAGGTTGAAGCCCACCAGCACCGTCTCGGTGATGGCGTTCCCGGCGGCGTCCACGGCCGGGCGGGTTTGCTCGACTCCGCCCGAGGACCGCGGCCGTGAAGGCGCCCAACCCCAGGAAGAAGGCGTGGCCGAGGGAGATCTGGCCGGCCATCCCGGTGATGATGTTCAACCCGATGGCGCCTATGGAGGCGAAGAGAGCGGTGACGGTGAAGAAGAGCACGTCCTGGGAGAGGTTGATGGGGCCGAGCTTCCCTCCCGCCCCCAGGTAGACGGCCACGACCAGCAAGGGCGATGAACCAGACCCGCTGGGTGACGCTGCGGAAGATGCCGGCGTCGGACCGGTAGTCGCTGACCAGGCCGGGGCGGAGCCTCATACCCGCTCCACCTCCTTGGTGCCGAAGAAGCCGTACGGGCGGATCAGCAGCACGATGAACATCACCACGTACGGCACCACCTGGGAGAGATTGCGGCCGAGGAAGGCGGCGTAGGTCGGCTGGTAGGTGTTGGTGACCGACTCGACGAAGCCCACCAGCAGGGCCGCCAGCAGCGTGCCCCCGATGGAGTCGAGGCCCCCGATGACCACCACCGGCAGTGCCTTGAGGGCGAGCGGGTACATGGAGGCCGTCAGCGAGCCGGTGTCGGGGCTCATGAACAGCCCGGCCATGGTGGCCAGCACCGACGCCATGGCCCACGAGAGGGCGAAGACCGCCCCCACCGACACGCCCTGGATGAGCGCCACCTCCTGGTCGAAGGCGGCGGCGCGCATGGCCAGGCCCATGCGGGAGAAGCGGAAGAAGGCCAGCAGGGCGATCACCAGGGCGATCGCCACCACCAGCGCGGCGATCCGCCGGTGGTTGATGAGGATGCCCCCCAGGTTCAGGGTGTTGAGCCCCCACGGGTCGCCGGTGGAGCGCACGGTCACGTCGTAGAAGTTGCCCGAGATGGTCCGGACGACCAGGTCGATCCCGATCGTCATGATCGCCACCGCGAAGATCGACTTGCCCACCATCGGGCGGAGGAACAGCCGCTCGACGACCAACCCGGTGATGGCGGCGATCACCACCGCGATGACCACCGCCAGGTAGAAGTTCCAGTTGGCGATGGTGGCGAAGTAGACCACCCACCAGCCGCCCCACAGCATCAGCGCCGGCTGAGCGAAGCTGAGCACGTTCATCGACTTGAAGATGATCACGAAGCCCAGGCCGAGCAGCGAGTAGACCGCCGCCATGGCGATCCCGTTGACCAGGACCTGGAGGAAGGTCATTGGTACATCGCCTCGATGAGGTGGCCGAACTTGCGCTCGATCTCCGAGCGCTTCACCTTCTGGGTGGCGGTGAGCTCGCCGGTCTCGTGGTCGAGCACCTGCGGCAGGAGGGTGAACTTCTTGATCCCCTCCACCGAGGAGAACTTGGCGTTGGCCTCGTCCACCGCCTTCTGGATGAGCTTGCGGACCTCCGGCTTCTCGGACAGGTCGCGGTATGTGGTGTGGCCGATCTTGTGGCGCTGCGCCCACTCGCTGATCACGTCGAACTCGATGCCGATGAGGGCGGTGAGGTACTTGCGCCGGTCGCCGATGACGATGGCTTCCTTGATGAAGGGCGACGTCTTCAGGGCGTTCTCGATCTCCGACGGGGAGATGTTCTTCCCCCCGGAGGTGATGATGATGTCCTTGATCCGGTCCACGATGCGGATGTGGGTGCCGTCCACCCACTCCCCGACGTCGCCGGTGTGCAGCCAGCCGTCGGCGTCCAGGGTGCGAGCCGTGGCCTCGGGCATCTGCCAGTAGCCGACGAAGGACCCCGGGTGGCGGGTGAGGATCTCCCCGGTCTCCTCGTCGATCTTCACCTCCACCCGCGGCTGGGGCTCGCCGACCGTGCCGAGGCGGATGCGCCCCGGCCGGTTGCAGCTGGCGATGGCCGAGTTCTCGGTCATCCCGTAGCCCTCGTAGACGGGCACCCCGATCGACATGAAGTACTCGAGGATCTCGGGGGCGATGGGCGCCGCGGCCGACACGCCGAAGCGCAACCGCCGCAGCCCCACCCGTTCCTTGAGGGCGCGGTAGAGGAACAGGTTGCCGAAGAAGTAGGCCACCTTGCTGAGCGGGGTGTGCTTCCCCCCGGTGCGCACCAGGGTCTGGCCCAGCCAGCGGGCGACGCGCAGCCAGATCCCGGCGTTGATCTTCTTGAGGCGGGAGGCCGAGGCCAGCTTCACCTGGATGCCGGCGTGGATCCGCTCCCAGATGCGGGGGACCGCCTGGAAGACGGTCGGCTGGACGTCCCGTATGTCGGTCATGAGGGTGTCCAGCGACTCCCCGAAACTGACCACCGCCCCGGTGTACAGCGGCAGCCACAGGCCGAGCAGTTTCTCGTAGACGTGGCACAGCGGCAGGTAGGAGATGATGAAGTCGTCCGGGCCGGAGGGGGGATCGATCATGCCGCCGTCGGCCACCACCTGGCCGGCGAAGTCGACATTCCCCACCGTCAGCATGGCCCCCTTGGGCGGGCCGGTGGTGCCCGAGGTGTAGATGAGGTAGGCCAGATCGCTGGGCTCGGCCGCCGCCATGCGCTGCTCGACCGCGCCCGGGTGAGCGGCCCGGTGCGCCCGCCCCTCCTCCATGAAGTCGTCCCAGGAGATCAGGCGCGGGTCGGTGTAGCGGTCCACCCCCCGCTGCTCGATGTAGACGATGCGCTCCAGCAGGGGCAGCTCGGCGGCGGGGACATCGAGCACCTTGTCCGCTTGCTCCTGGTCCTCCACCACCAACAGGCGCGACCCTGAGTTCTGCAGCAGGTACTTCACCTCCGAGGTGGGGTTGGTCGGGTACAGGCCCATGCAAGCCGCCCGCACCGCGATCGTCCCCAGGTCGGTGTAGAACCACTCGGGGCGGTTCTCCGCGTGGATGGCTACCCGGTCGCCCACCTCGATGCCTGAGGAGAGCAAGGCATGGCCGAAGGCCTCCACCTGGTCCCAGTACTCCGCCCAGGTGATCCCGCGCCAGACCCCGCGGTTCTTGACTCGCAGCGCCGTGTTGTTCGGATGCTCGGTCCCGAAACTGCGCACCCGGCTGGCCGGGGTGACGGCGGCGGTGGCGGAAGGGGCGTCGGCAGTGATGGTCACAGGTCTTCTCCCGTTTCGGCCAGCCCGTGCTCCTCGCCGAGGTAGGCGCGGATCACGTCGGGGTTGCTCTGGATCTCCGCCGGTGTGCCCTGGGCGATGGGATGGCCGAAGTCCAGGGCGAGCAGGGTGTCGGCCAGGTCCATGACCATGCGCATCTCGTGCTCCACCAGGATGATCCCGATGCCCAGCTCCCACCGGATGTCGTTGATGAAGCGGGCCATGTCCTCGGTCTCCTCGAGGTTCATGCCCGCCACCGGCTCGTCGAGCAGGAGCAGACGGGGGCCCATGGCCAGGGCCCGGCCCAGCTCCACCCGCTTCTGCAGCCCGTAGGGGAGCATCATCACGTAGGACTTGCGCACCGGCTGCAGTTGGAGGAACTCCACCAGCCCCTCCACCACCTCCCGGTTGCGGGCCTCCTCCCGGCTCGCCCTGCCCACCCTGACGAGCGCGGACATGGTGCCGTAATTGAGGTGCTGGTGGCGCCCCAGCATGAGGTTGTCGAGCACCGTCATCTGCGGGAACAGCTCGATGTTCTGGAAGGTGCGGGCGATGCCCAGGTTGGCAATGCGGTCGGGCCGCATCCCCGGCAGGGTGCGGCCCTCGAAGCGGACGGTGCCCTGCTGCGGCCGGTACACCCCGGAGATGCAGTTCAGGATGCAGGTCTTGCCTGCGCCGTTGGGGCCGATGATGGCGAACAGCTCGTTGGTGTGGACCTTGAACGAGACCCCGTCGAGGGCCTTGAGCCCGGCGAATGACAGGTGGATGTTGTCGACCTCGAGGATGACCTGGCCCGGCTCCCCGCCGGGCGGGAGGAACTCGTTGAGCCGGCGCGCCCTCACGAGAGCCACCTCTTCTTGCGCCGGTACTGCTTGACGTCGGCGAAGGAGCGAATCCCGCCCTCGGCGTGCAGGCCCAGGTAGAACTCGCGCACGTCCTCGTCCTTGAGCAGGTCGGCCGAGGCCTTGTCCATGACCATCTTCCCGGTCTCCAGGATGTAGCCGTGCTGGGAGATGGTGAGGGCCATGCCGGCGTTCTGCTCCACGAGCAGCACCCCGGTGCCCTGGCGGTTGATCTCCACGATGATGTCGCGGATCTCCTGCACCAGCATGGGGGCCAGGCCCAGGCTGGGCTCATCGAGGAGCAGGTAGCGGGGGGCCGACATCAGTGCGCGGCCGATGGCCAGCATCTGCTGCTGCCCGCCGGATAGGTAGCCGGAGATGAACTTGGGCCGCTGCTTCAGGTCGGGGAACAGCCCGTAGACCCGGTCCAGACTCTCGTTGAGGCGCTTGTGGTTCGTGTGGGCGCCGAGACGGAGGTTCTCCTCGACCGTCAGTTCGGCGAGGACCCGCCGGCCCTCGAGGGCCTGGCTGACTCCCTTGCGCACGATCTTGGCGGCGGGAAGGTGGTGAATGGGCTCGCCGTCGAGGGTGATCTCGCCCTTGGTGATCTCCCCGTCCTGCACGTCGAGGATGCCGCTGATGGCGCGCAGCGTGGTGGTCTTGCCGGCGCCGTTGGCGCCGAGGAGCGCCACGATCTGCCCGTCGGGGACCTGCAGGGAGATACCGCGCAGCACCAGGATCACATCGTGGTACACGACCTCGACGTTCTTCAGTGCGAGCACCCGGCCTGACCCTCCCCAGACGTCGATCAGCCTGGCCGCCAGCAGGCTAACAAGTCGGGGACTCCCGCGTCGACCGATCCGAAGGGCCGGCTTCACCCCCCTTTGCGAGACCTTTCCGGCCCCCCAATTCGGCGTTCCCGCAGGGGCGAGACCGGGCCCGCCGGGATCCGGGGTGCGACCGCCGACCGGGCCCGGGTTTGCCGGCTCCCGTCCATAGAATCCCCCCCATGACGGACGCCTTCCCCGGGCCCGAGCCCGACATGCCCGAACCCTTCCTGCCCGCCGAGCCCGGTGATGGCGTTCCCCCCGGCGGGGCCGCCGAGGCCGAACCCGGACTCGAGGCCGGGGCCCCGCTCCCGCCCTCTGCCGCCGCCGAGGCCGGCTCCCCGGGGGAGGCCGACCCCTTCGCCTCCCGGCCCGCTGCGGCCCGCGGCTCGGGCGGGGGCCGTCCCTTCTGGCGGTACGCCGTCGTCGGCCTTGCCGCCGGACTGGCGGGGGGCGCCCTCGCCGTCGGGGCGTTCCTGCTGTGGTTCGACGACGAGCCGGCCACGGTGGTCCAGCAGATCGAGACGCACATCGTGGAGCCGGGCGGGGAGGAGGCCGCCGCGGCTACCGTCGCCCGGGCGGTACTCCCCTCGATCGTCACCGTCGAAGTGCGCGCCTCCTCGGTGGGCGAGTTCGTCGCCGAAGGCAGCGGTTCGGGGGTGGTGCTGAGCGCCGACGGTCTGCTGGTCACCAACCAGCACGTGGTCGACGGGGCCGGCCAGGTGCGGGTCATCTTCGCCGGCGGGCGCACCTACCCGGCCGAGATCGTGGGCCAGGATCCAACCACCGACCTGGCGGTGCTCCGCATCGCCGCCACCGGGCTGGCTCCCATCACCCTCGGCAGCTCCGAGGACCTGGAGATCGGCGACACCGCCATCGCCGTGGGCAGCCCGTTGGGCCTGGAAGGAGGGCCCTCGGTGACGGTGGGGGTCGTGTCCGCGTTCGACCGGCGGCTCGGCACCGGCGACGACATCCTCCTCGGGATGATCCAGACCGACGCCCCCATCACCCGCGGCTCCAGCGGCGGGGCGCTGGTGGACGCCTCCGGCCGCCTGATCGGCATCACCACCGCCATCGGGATCAGCGACGTGGGAGCCGAGGGGCTCGGCTTCGCCATCCCCGTCGAACTGGTGAGACTGGTCACCGAGCAACTGGCCGACGGCGGGGTGGCCAGCCACCCCTTCATAGGCGTCCTGGGCAGCACCTTCTTCCGCCAGGAAGCCGACGGCGCCACCGTCCCGGCCGGGGTCGAGGTGGCCGAGGTCATCGAGGAGACGGCTGCCGCCGCGGCCGGCATCGAGGTGGGCGACATCCTGCTCTCGGTGGACGGCGAGTCCCTGACCACCATCGATCAGCTCGTGGCCATGCTGCGCTTCTACCGGGTGGGTGACTCGGTGGCGGTAGAGCTGGAACGGGGGGGCGAACGGCAGACGATCACCGTGACCCTTCTGGACCGACCGGAGGGCGTGTGAGCGACAACCTCTTCGACCGCCTGCGCCGCCTGCTCGAATCCCCGGGCCCGGTCAACTGGGGCCTGGCCCGGGAGATCGCCGAGAGCGTGGCCGGGCCGGCCGACCCGGTAGAGCCCTGGGTCGCCGAGGAGTTCGTGGAGCTGACCCACACCGCCGCCCTGCGGGTGTCGGCCGCCTCGCCCCTCGACGCGGCCGCGGCCTCCGAAGTGGTCCGGGCGGTGGACCGCCGTACCTGGGCGGCGGAGAGCGTGACCGGCTTCGCCTACCTGGCCGAGCCGCTGGCGGCGAAGATGGGCGGCCAGGGAGAGGGAGAAGGCGACCCGCTGCTCACCGCCCTGGGGCCGGCCCTGATCGGGATGCAGATGGGCAGCATGGCCGGCTTCATGAGCCATCGCGTGCTGGCCGGCTTCGACGTGGGGCTGCCCGTCCGCTCCGCGGGCGCCTCCTACGTGGTGCCCAACATCGCTTCCTTCACCACCGACCACGGCCTCGACGTCCGCCAGGCCCGCCTGTGGATGACCCTCCACGAGACCACCCACCAGGCGGAGATGGCGGTGCCGTGGGTCTCCCGCCACCTGGGCGACCTGATGGCGGCCTTCGTGGACGGGCTCCGCCCCGACCCGGCCACCCTGGAGCAGCGCCTCCAGGCGTTCCAGGACCCGGAGAACCTCGAGGCCCTGCTGGCCGACCCCGCCGCGCTGAGCGGGCTGCTCGCCGGCCCCGAGTCGGAGCAGGTGCTGCGGCGCTTCCAGGCCTTCATGTCACTGCTCGAGGGGTACGCCGAGTGGCTGGTGGGCCGGGCCGCCCCCGGCCTGGTGCCCGAGGCCCCCCGGCTGCGGGAGGCCATCGACCGGCGCCGCGCCGAGCCCTCACCGGGCGAGCAGATGCTGCAGCGCATGCTCGGCCTCGACCTCCAGCACCACCACTACCGGGTGGGCACCACCTTCTGCGACGAGGTGGCCCGCCGCTGGGGGGAGGAAGCCCTGGCCCGCCTGTGGGAAGGGCCGGAGACCTTGCCCGCCCCGGCCGAACTGGAAGACCCGGTGGGCTGGGCGGCCCGCGTGCTGCTGTAGGTGGACCGGGCGCGCTTGGCCGCACCGGGCCGTAGCATGCTGGCCATCCACCAACCGAAAGGCGTTGCCATGTCCATCGAAGTGGGCTCCCCCGCCCCCGATTTCGCCCTGCCGGACACCGAGGGGACCACCATCACCCTCGAGCAGCATCGGGGCAGCAAGACCCTCATCGTGTTCATCCCCTTCCCCTGGACCGGGAACTGCGACGGGGAGGCGTGCACCCTGCGCGACCACTTCGCCGACCTGAACTCCCTCAACGCCAACGTCGTGATGATCAGTTCGTACCCCCGCCGCGGCACTGAAGAAGTGGGCTCAGGAGAACGGGTTCCGGTTCCCGGTGCTCTCCGACTTCTGGCCCCACGGTGAGGTGGGCCGCCGCTACGGCGTGTTCGACGAGGACACCGGCTCCAACCGCCGCAGCACCTTCGTGCTCGACGCCGACGGCGTGGTGCGGGCGATCGTGGCCAGCGACTCGCTGGGCACCCCCCGGGAATACGACGCCTACGTGGAGGCCCTGAAGAGCTTCTGAGCAGAGCATCGCGCAGTGCATAGAGCGGCCCCAGCCTGAGGGGCTGCATGGTGGTGAGTGCCGGGCCGCGGCAGCCCTCGGACCGGGAGAGCGCAAGCTCTGCCGCTCGAGCGGCTACGGGCATCCTCGCGCTCAGCGGCCCCGGCCCGAGGCCGGGCCGCGCCTCTGGGAGGCAAGACCCTCTCAGGACACGCGTCGCGCGGTGGCCACCTGGCGCTCGCGGCGCACCCGGCGCCGCTCCCGCTCGGAGAGCCCGCCCCAGATGCCGAACTTCTCGCCACTGCGCAGGGCGAACTCGAGGCACTCGCGGCGGACCTGGCATTCCCGGCAGATGGTCTTGGCCGTCCGAGTGGACGCGCCCCGCTCGGGGAAGAACAGGTCGGCGTTGGCCCCCTTGCAGTTGGCCCGGTCGTGCCAGGAGAGATCGTCGAACTCCAGCACGGTCCGCAGGTCCTCGAAATCGAAGTGTCTGAAAGGTGAATGACATTGACGTAACTACTCAAATGTCATTATCTCGCGCGGACCGCGCGCATGTCAAAGGAAAGTTCCTTGAAAACCAAGATTTCCCCTCACACCGCTTTTCCACAGACGCGCGCGCTCCGCGCGAACGACAGCGCCGAACTCACCATCGGCCGACTGCAGTCACCTCAGGAATGAGCGACGCGCACCTGCCCGCGGGAGGAGACACAGGGCGCGGCCGGCAGGCTCAGCCGAAGATGTCCCGAAGGATCTGGGCGGTGGTCTGGCGGCCCAGCACGGCCAGGGCGGTGGTCAGCGGCACCTTCTTGGGGCAGACTCGCACGCAGTTCTGGGCGCTGCTGCAGTCGCTGAGCCCCCCGTCGCCCATGATGGCGTGGAGACGCTCCACCCGGGCGTACCGCCCGGTCGGGTGGTTGTTCATCAGCAGCACCTGGGCCAACGGGGCCGGGCCCAGGAAGGCCCGGTCGGGCCCGAAGTGGGGGCAGGCGTCCATGCAGCAGCCGCAGGTCATGCAGCGGGACAGGGCGTAGTTGAGGTCCCACTCCTGCGGGGAGATGCGCGGCGCCCCGGTGTGGATGTCCCAGGAGCCGTCGATGTCCACCCAGGCGTGCACCCGCCGGAGGTTGGCGAACATCACGCTCCGGTCCACCATCAGGTCGCGGACCACTGGGAAGGAGGCCAGCGGCTCGAGCACGATGGGCTGCGCCAGCGTGTCCACCAGGGCGGAGCAGGCCTGGCGGGCCCGGCCGTTGATGCGCATGGAGCAGGAGCCGCACACCTCCTCCATGCAGTTGGACTCCCAGGCCACCGGGGCCACCCGTTCCCCGTCGGCGGTCACCGGGGTCTCCCGGATGGCCATCAGGGAGGACACGACGTTGTGCCCGGCGCGGTAGGGGATGCGGAACTCCTGCCAGTAGGGGGGCGAGGCGGGGCCGTCCTGGCGCCGGATCCGGAAGTGGATGGTGTCTGCCATGGGCGCCCTCTATCGGTAGTCCCGCGGCGTCTCCGGGGGGAGCACCGAGGTATCGACGGGCAGGTACTCGATGGCGGGGCCGCCCGGCGTGTGGCGAGCCACCGTGCTGCACAGCCAGCGCTCGTTGTTCTCCTTCCAGCGGGCCAGGTAGTCGTCCCACTCGGGGTCCCCGGGGAACTTGCCCTCGGGGATCTCCATCTCGAACGCCGGCTTGTGATGCGAGCCGCGGCACTCGTCCCGCCCGCGGGCACTGACGGCGATGACCTCGGCGAGCACCATCATGTCGTAGACCTGGCGGGCGTACGGCAGGGAGGCGTTGGCCCAGGTGCCCTTCTCGGCGAGGCCGACACGCCCGAACCGCTCCTGGAGCTCGCGGACCCCCTGTATGGCCTCGTCCAGCTCCATGTTGTCCCGCTCCACCCCGACCTTGTCGGTCATCAGCACCCCCAGCTCGCGGTGGAGGCGCGAAGGGGTTCTCCCCGCCGTCGGAGGACAGGATCCGCCCGTTGATCTCCTCCTGCCGGCGCCGCTCCTGGTCGAGCGAGGCCGCCGCATCGGGACGGGCCACCGCGGCGAGGCCCTTGACGTAGGCGGAGGCCGCCTCCCCCGCCACCCGCCCGCTGAAGGAGGCGCTGAGCAGGCTGTTGGCCCCCAGCCGGTTGGCCCCGTGGTAGGCGCCGTCGCACTCCCCGCAGGCGAAGAGCCCGGGGATGCTGGTCTGGTGGTTGCGCGGGCTCCCGTGCTTCATGCCCCCGCCGGTGAGGTCCTTCTCCCAGTCCACCCACAGGCCGCCCATGCTGTAGTGGGGGGCGGGGAAGATCTCCATGGGCACTTCGCAGGGGTCCTGCCCGGTGAAGGTCTCGTAGATCTCCAGGATGGAGCCCAGGCGGCGGCGCACGAACTCCCGGGGCAGGTGGGTCAGGTCGAGATAGACCCGATCCTCGCCTCCCACCCCCAGCCCCAGGTGCTTCACCACCTTCCAGATGGCGCGCGAGGCGACGTCGCGGGGCACGGTGTTGCCGTAGGCCGGATACCACTCCTCCAGGAAGTAGAAGCGCTCGGGCTCGGGGATGGACCGCGGGTCGCGGGAGTCGCCGGGCCGGCGCGGCGTCCAGATGCGCGCCCCTTCGCCCCGGGATGCCTCGCTCATCAGGCGGTTCTTGTCGTCCCCGATCATGGCGGTCGGGTGGTACTGGATGAACTCCCCGTTCATGAAGGCCGCGCCCTGCTGGTAGGCACGGGCGGCGGCGGCGCCGGTGGAGTTCGAGGAGTTGGTGGACTTGCCGTACACCAGGCCGAGCCCGCCGGTGGCCAGCACCACCGCGTCGGCGGGGAAGGCCCTCACCTCCAGGGTGCGCAGGTCGAGGGCGGTGATGCCCCGGCACCGGCCATCGGCGTCGAGCACCAGGGAGAGCATCTCCCACCACTCGCGCTTCGACACCAGGCCCGCCTCTTCATAGCGGCGGACCTGCTCGTCCACCCCGTACAGGAGCTGCTGGCCCGTGCTCGACCCGGCGAACACCGTGCGCTTGTTCTTCACTCCCCCGAACAGGCGCAGGTCCAGGAGCCCTTCCGGGGTGCGGCTGAAGGTCACCCCCATGCGCTCGAAGGTGCGGATCAGGCCGGGGGCCTCCTCGCACATCGTCTTGATGGGCGGCTGGTCGGCCAGGTAGGCGCCACCTTTGATGGTGTCCACGATGTGCTGGCGGATGCTGTCCCGCTGGCCCTTGGTGTCCAGGACGGCATTGATGCCACCCTGGGCGCAGGCGGAATGGGAGCGCTTCACCTCGAACAGGGAGAACAGCTCGACGGGGATCCCCGCCTCCACCAGGCGGAGGGTGGCCCAGAGGCCGCCCAGTCCTCCGCCTACCACGATGGTCGTCGGCTTCGCCGTCATCTGTCGACCCCTGGTTCTAGGAAGAGAGGAAGAAACCGAGCATGCCGTGGATCCCGAGGGCGGTGATCACCACGAAAGCGATGCCCATTGCCACCTGCATGATCTTCTGCGCCCGGGGGGTGGTGGTGAGCCCCCACACGATCGACGCCGACCAGACCCCGTTGCAGAAGTGGAAGACCGTCAGCACCAGCCCGAGCACGTAGGCCACCAGGAACGCCGGATTGGAGAACAGGTTGTGCATGTGCGAGTACATGTCCTGGCGCACGGCCTCGCTCCAGATGGCGACGATCCGCGTCCCGATGACGTGCATCAGCAGGAAGAGGAGGATGCCCACCCCGGACAGGCGCTGGAGCAGCCAGATCCAGTTGCGCAAGTACGCGTAGTGGGTCACGTTGGAGCGTCCCATCCAGAACACCACCAGCCCGTAGATGGCGTGGAAGAGGATGGGGAGGGCGATGAGGAAGATCTCCAGCAGGAAGATGTAGTTGACGTTCTGGATCTTCTCCACCACGTAGGTGTTGTAGTGGTCCTGCCCGAAGCGGGACTGGGAGTTCTCCCACAGGTGGAAGAGCAGGAACGCGCCCACCGGCACCAGACCCACCAACGAGTGAACACGCCGCAGCAGGAAGTGCGGGTTCTGCACCGAGGCGGTCGCGCTGCCCTCGGGCGGCCGCTGCTTGGTTGCCGTCACCTGACCTCCCCCGTCGGGCGGGCGGGATCTCATTATGGTCGCCTGCGGAGGGGGCCGCCCCGCGCCCGGAGACGGCGTCGGGCCGACGACACTATCCTCAACGCCGACAGCCGAAAGGAGCCACGTTGGCGAAGTTCCTGACCGCCGAGTGGATTGAGGCCCTCACCGCCACCCTGGCGGCGCACGAAGGCTTCAAGTCCGCCATTGGCAACGCCCAGATATCGATCGCGTTCGAGGTACCGGACGCCCCGGAAGGCGCGGAGAAGAACTACACGGTCGCCGTGGAGGGGGGCGCGGCCAAGGTCGCCGCAGGGCCGGGGGCGAGCCCGGACATCACGATCGTCAACAACTACGAGACTGCCGTCGCGATGGCCAAGGGTGAGCTGAACACCCAGATGGCGTTCATGACCGGCAAGATCAAGGTGTCCGGCAACATGGGCAAGCTCATGACCAATCAGGCCATGCTGACCCAGTTCGCCAACGCCATGGCCGGCATGCAGGTGGACTACTAAGAGAGCCTCGAGCCCGCCCGGCCGGCGGGTCTCTCCAACAGCGAGGGCGCACCAGCGGTGCGCCCTCGGCATTTGGACGGCTTTGTGGTTCAGTGGCCCAGCGCCTCGCGAAGGTTGCGACTCGCCTTGAACTTGGCGGCGATGTGGGCCGGGACCACCACCGACTCCCCGGTGCGTGGGTTGCGGGCGGTCCGCTCGGCGACGCTACGGGGGTCGAAGTTGCCGAACCCGCTGATGGCGACCTTCTCGCCGTTTACCAGAGCTTCGGTGATCACCGTGAACACCGCGTCGACGGCAGACGCCACCTCAGTCTTCGGCCGACCGAGGCGCGAGGCAACGGCATCGACGACATCCCGCTTGTTCATGTGTAGGTCCCCTTTCGTGGGTAGGCACTACACGGTGACTTTACCAACACCCTAGGATTTACATAGCATTTTGCGCACCGCGCCCCTCCGCGGGAGGACCCTCTCCCGGGGGGCGCCGGCCTCCGGTCGGGCCTCCTCGCCGCCGAATGTCCCCGGCTCCGGCGGGCCACTGCACCCCCTGCCCCGGTAGCCTGCCGGGCATGAAGGCGCTCCCCGGGGCGTCGGCTTCGGTCGCGCTCACCGTTTCAGACGCCGACACGGCGCCGGCCCTGGCATCGGGCGACGTGCCGGTGCTGGCCACTCCCCGCCTCCTCGCCCTGTGTGAAGAGGCCACCGTCGCCGCGGTCGCCCCCTTCCTCGAGCAGGAGGAGACCACCGTGGGCAGCCGGGTCGAGTTGGAGCACCTCGCTCCCTCCACCCCGGGAGCGCGGGTCGAAGCCACTGCGGTCCTCCAGGCGGTCGCCGGCCGGCGCCTCACCTTCGCCGTCACCGCCCGGCAGGGAGACCGAATCGTGGGGCGAGGCACCGTGGAGCGGGTGGTGGTGGACCGCCTTCGCTTCCTGGCACAGGCCGGGGGCGCCGGTGACGGAGAGCCGGCTGAGGGGTTAGCGGAAGGGCGCTTGACTGGTGGGTGGGAGCGTGCCGTTCCCCATGCTCCCCCCTAAGGGGGGAGTGCCGAGGGAGCGCAGCGAGCGAGGCGAGGGGGGTGCTTGTCCCACACCTGATTCAGGCTGGGAGACGCACCCCCTCCGTCCCGGGCCTGCGGCCCGGTCCACCTCCCCTTAGGGGGAGGCATGGTGGTGGGTGGGAGCGTGCCGCGGCGCTTCCCCAGGCAACGGAAGCCTCAACGGTGATGACGCCGATCGCAGCCGGAGCCAGGCAACTCTCCGCGCGGCCCCTTAGGGGAGCTCCATCGGCCGGGTGGGCACCTCCCGGTCCCGCCACACGACCGAGCGATGGGTCACCGACAGCATGGCCGACCAGGCCAGGGCCAGGCCCCAGAAGCTCACCATCACCGGGTGCAGGAGAGTGGTCCACTGCGGGTCACGGCCGAGGTGCGAGGTGAGCATCCGGCCGGACAGCAGCAGCAGCACCTGCCAGATGGCAACGGCAGGGATGTCGCCGCCCACGACTCCCACCCCCACCCGCAAGAACGGCAGGAGCAGCACGGGCATCAGCACCAGGACCACCACTGCCGCCATCCAGGGGTTGTAGCCGATGCCGCCGTAGGCGTTCTTGGAGAAGCCGCGCCAGATCTCCCCCACCCCGTCGTACCAGCCGGTCTGCACCAGGTCGGTCCCGTTGGCCAGCCGCACCGGGTAGCCGGCCGCCTTCACCGCCCGGCTCAACTCGACGTCGTCCACGATCGAGTCGCTGCGGGCGGCGTGGCCGCCGGCGGCGTTGTAGGCGGCCCGGGTGGTGAGCAGGAAGGGCCCGAAGGCCAACGCCACCCCGGGAGACGCGGCCCGGTGGACCATGGCCATGGGGAAGAGGGCGAACATGGCGTGGGGGACCATGGGGAGCAGCACCGACCCGCTCACCGACCTCCGCTCGGCCCGGGGCAGAAGGGAGACCAGGCCGGCACCGTGCTCCTCCTGCAGACCCAACGCCGCCGAGACCGTGCCCGGGGCAAGGGTCGTGTCGGAGTCCACGAAGCACAGGAAATCCCCGCGCGCCGCCAGGGACAGCTGGTGGCAGGCCCAGTTCTTCCCCGTCCAACCGGGCGGCAAAGGGGCACCCTTCAGCATCCGCACGCGGGAGCCCCCCAGGCCGCGCACGATGTGGGGGGTGGCGTCGGTGGAGCCGTCGTCGAGGACCACGATCTCCAGGTTGGGGTAGTCCTGCGCGAGGAGAGAGCGCAGGCAGTCGGCGATCTTGTCCTCCTCGTTACGGGCGGGGACCAGGATGCTGACCAGCGGAGCCTCGTCGTCCCACAGGCACGGCAGGGGGCGCCCCAGCGCCCGCTGGTTCCAGAGAATGAGAGCCAGTTGCGCCAGGAAGAGCCAGGTGAGCGCCCAGTCGAGGAGCATCTCCCGGCTCATGCCTGGCTCCCCCCATGCACCCGGTCCCAGCCGGTGCGGGCCTCGATGCGCCGCATCCGGGGCTCGTCCACGACCCGCTTGAGGGCCACCAGCAGGAAGGTCCCCAGCGCCACCCCGATCACCGGCAGCTCACCGCCGGTGACCGGGGCCACGGCGAAGGTGACCACCGTCACCGTCACCAGGGTGGGGAGGAAGCGGTGCGTCAGCAGCCAGACCACTCCCGAGGCCGCCCCGCCGATGAGCGCCGCCCAGGGGAACAGGGCGATGGTGAACCCGCCGGCGCTGGCCAGGCCCTTCCCCCCGACGAAGCCCAGCCAGACCGGGTAGGCGTGCCCCAGGATCAGGAAGGAGCCGGCCACGGCGAGCTGCCACAGGGGGGAGTGGGCAAAGAGGAGGGCGACCGCGGCGCCCTTGGCGATGTCCACGGCGAACACGACCAGCCCCCACCGGTGGCCCACCTCGTGGAAGGCGTTGCGGGCTCCGATGTTGCCCTCGCCCGCCTCGCGCAGGTCGATCCCCCGGGCGAGCTTGCCGACCAGGTAGGCCGTCGGGATGGAGCCGAGGGCATAGGCGACCAACGCCGTGCTCACGACCGTCCAGACCGCCTCCACGATACGACCCCCGGTGGACGCCTACGAGCGTGACTCTAGGCGGCACCCTGCCCCCAGGCCAAAGGGCTACCGCAGGTGCCGTTCCGCCGCCGCCACCGTGTTCTCCAGCAGGCCTGCGATCGTCATCGGTCCCACCCCACCCGGGACCGGGGTGATCGCCCCCGCCACCTCGGACACGGCGGCGAAATCGACGTCGCCCACCAGGCCGGTTTCGATCCGGTTGGAGCCCACGTCGATCACGGTCGCGCCGGGGCGGACGTGCTCGCGCAGGATCAGGCCGGGATGCCCCGCCGCCGCCACCAGCAGGTCCGCCTGCCGGGTGAGGTGGAGGAGGTCGCGAGTGGCGGTGTGGGCCAGCGCCACGGTGGCATCCCGCCCCTTCAGCCCGAGGAGGATGGCCAGGGGCCGCCCCACCAGAAAGGAGCGCCCCACCACGACCACGAAGGCGCCCCGGGTCTCGATGCCGTAGTGGTCGAGCAGGCGCAGGATGCCGGCCGGGGTGGCCGGCCGCAGGCCGGGGCGCCCCAGCACCAGGCGCCCCAGGTTGGCCGGGTGCAGGCCGTCGGCGTCCTTGCCCGGGTCGATGCGCTCCATGAGGGCCACCGGGTCGAGGTGCCCCGGCAGCGGCATCTGCACCAGGATGCCATCCACGTCCAGGTCGGCGTTGAGCCGATCGAGAAGGCCCGCGAGGTCGCCCGCCGGAGTGTCGGCGGGCAGCACGTGGTCGAAAGAGCGCATCCCCACCCGGGCGGCCGCCCGGTGCTTGCCCCGCACATACACCTGGGAGGCCGGGTCCTCGCCGACCAGGACGGTGGCGAGCCCCACCTGCTTCCCGACCCCGGCCAGGGCGGCCACCCGCGCGGCCACCTCGGCCTCCAGGGCCGCCGCCGGCTCCTTGCCCGAGAGCAGGCGAGCGGTCACCTTCTACCCCCTGAGCGGTCCGTTCCTCCCCCTGAGGGGGAGGTGGCGCCCTTCTTCCCCCTCCCTAAGGGAGGGGGCTGGGGGGAGGGTGTTCCGCAGCTCCCCCGAGGCGCCGGAGGGGGTGCTTGCGTCGCCTCCCCCGTGGGGACGGGGGAGGCGCGGCCGACGCAGTCGGCCGCGGAGGGGAGAACACAGGTGACTTCCCCCACTGGCCTTCGAGCCTCTCCCCCGCTGCCGCGGGGGAGAAACGAGACCCCTCCCCTCCCTCGCTGCGCTCGCTCGGGACTCCCCCCTTAGGGGGGAGCATGAGATGGCGCTCCCCTCCCTCGCAGGCAGACGCGGCGGTTAGTCCACTCATGCTTCCTCTCACCTCTGCCGCAGCACTTCGCGGATCATCGAGATCACCGTGCTCACCGCCCCGGTGTTGTAGCCCTCGGGAATCACCATGTCGGCGTAGCGCTTGGACGGCTCGACGAACTGCAGATGCATGGGGCGCACGGTGGCCAGGTACTGATCGTGCACCGAGTCGAACGAGCGGCCCCGCTCCTTGAGATCGCGCTCCAGCCGCCGCAGGACGCGCAGGTCGGGGTCGGTGTCCACGTAGATCTTGAGGTCCATGAGCGCCCGCAGCTCCGGTTCGTAGATCACCAGGATCCCCTCGACGATCACCACCGGCTTGGGCTCGACCCGCGCCGTCTGCGGGAGGCGGTTGTAGACGGTGAAGTCGTAGATGGGCCGCTCCACCGCCCGGCCCCCCCGCAGCTCCTGCAGGTGGCGGACCAGCAGGGACGTCTCGAAGGACTCGGGGTGGTCGTAGTTGACCTTGACCCGCTCCTCCATGGGCAGATCGGTCTGGTCCCGGTAGTAGGCGTCGTGCTGGATGAGGGACACGCTGTCCGGGCCGATGGCCTCCACGATGGAGCGGGCGATGGTGGTCTTCCCCGACCCGGAGCCGCCCCCCAGGCCGATGATCAGCGGCCGGGTGGTGGGCCAGCGCTCATGCCGGGGGAAGGGGTCGCCGTCGCTCATCGAGGGCAACCTAGTCGCTAGAGGAGGCCGGCCACCGCCTCGCCGATCTCGGTGGGGTAGGCAACGACGGTGGCACCGGCCGCCTGGAGTGCCTCCTTCTTGGCCGCCGCCGTCCCCGAGGAGCCGCTGATGATCGCCCCGGCGTGGCCCATCTTGCGGCCCGGCGGGGCGGTGAACCCGGCGATGTAGGCCACCACCGGCTTGGCCATGTGCTCCCGGATGAAGGCGGCCGCCTGCTCCTCGGCCTCGCCGCCGATCTCCCCGATGAGCACCACCGCCCGGGTGCCCGGGTCGGCCTCGAAGCGGGCGAGGACGTCCACGAAGGAGGTCCCCGGCACCGGGTCTCCCCCGATGCCCACGCAGGTGGACTGGCCGATGCCCCGGGTGGTGAGCTCGTGGATCGCCTGGTAAGTGAGGGTGCCGGAGCGGGAGACCACCCCCACCTCGCCGGGAAGGCAGATCTCGTGCGGCATGATCCCCACACTCGCCTTCCCCGGGGAGATCACCCCGGGGCAGTTGGGGCCGATCAGCGGCGTGCCCGTGGTGTGCCGCAGGTAGTTGACCACCCGCGCCTCGTCCTGGGCGGGAATCCCCTCGGTGATGCAGACGACGAGCCCTATGCCGGGGGCAGCGGCCGCCTCCAGGATGGCGTCGGGGGCGAAAGGGGCGGGCACGAAGCCCAGGGCGGTGTTGGCCCCGGTCGCCTCCACCGCCTGGCCAACCGTGTCGAAGACGGGCACCCCATCCACCTCGGAGCCCCCCCGGCCCGGGCTCACCCCGGCCACGACCCGGGTGCCGTGGGCCCGCATGCGGCGGGCGTGGAAGGAGCCCTCCCGGCCGGTGAGGTTCTGCACCAGAAGACGGGTGGCCTCATCCACGTAGACGGCCATCAGCGGGCCCTCGCCAGTTCCACCGCTCGCTGCGCCGCCTCCAACATGGTGGCCGCCGGCACCACCCTGCCCGCCGCCCCCTGCTCCAGGATGGCCCGGCCCTCGGCGGCGTTGGTGCCGTCCAGGCGCACCACGACGGGCCAGGGCAGGGCGGCGCGGCCGACCGCGTCGACGATCCCCTCCGCCACCAGGTCGCAGCGGGTGATCCCCCCGAAGATGTTCACCAGCACCGCCCGCACGGCCCGGTCGCGGGTCAGCAGGTCCAGGGCATCGGCGATGGTCTGCGGCCCGGCCCCTCCCCCGACGTCGAGGAAGTTGGCCGCCGCCCCGCCCACCAGGGACACGACGTCGAGGGTGGACATGACCAGGCCGGCGCCGTTCCCCACGATCCCCACCGATCCGGCCAGCCTGATGAACCCGAGGCCCCGCTCCCGGGCCAGGCGCTCCAGGGGGTCTTCGGCGAAGTCCTCGCGGAACCGTTCGAACTCCGGATGGCGGAAGAAGGCGTTCTCGTCCAGGGTGACCTTGGCGTCGAGGGCGACGATCTCCCCACCGGCGGTGAGAACCAGCGGGTTCACCTCCACCAGGTCGCAGTCCAGGTCCACGAAGGCCCGGTAGAGCAGCCGCAAGGTGCCCGCCGCCTCGCGAGCGGCTCTCCGGTCCAGGCCCGCCCGATAGACCAGGTCGGCCGCCTGCCAGTCGGCCAGCCCCACCACCGGGTCGATGTGGCGGCGGATCACCGCCCCGGGGTCCTCGGCGGCGACCGCTTCGATGTCCACGCCGCCCCGGGCGCTCACCATGGCCAGGTGGAGGCCCGCGGCCCGGTCCAGGGTGAAAGAGGCGTAGTACTCGGCGGCGATCTCGGTGGCCCGCTCTACCCAGACCAGGCCCACCCGGTGGCCCCCGATCTCCATGCCCAGGATGGCGGCCGCCGCCGCCTCGGCCTCCGCGGGCGAGACGGCCGGCTTGATGCCCCCCGCTCTGCCCCGGCCCCCCACCTGCACCTGGGCCTTCACCACTACCCGGCCGCCGAGCTCGGCGGCGGCCCGGCGGGCCTCCTCCGGGGTGTGGGCCACCCGTCCCTCGGGGACCGGAACCCCGACGCGCGCCAGCAGCGACTTGCCCTGGAACTCGAGGAGGTCCACTCCGTTACTCCGGAATGTGCTCTTCCACCCAGCGCACGATGTCGGGGAGCGACGCGCCCGGGGTGAAGATCTCGGCCAGACCCTTCTGTTTGAGGACGGTGATGTCGTCCTCAGGGATGATGCCGCCGCCGAACACCACGATGTCGGCGGCGTCGCGCTCCCGCAGGACCTCGGCCACCCGTGGGAACAGGGTCATGTGGGAGCCGGAGAGCAGGGAGAGGCCGATGCCGCCCACATCCTCCTGAAGGGCGGTCTCCACGATCTGCTCGGGGGTCTGGAAGAGGCCCGAGTAGATGACCTCGCAGCCGGCGTCGCGCAGCGCCCGGGCGATGACCTTGGCCCCGCGGTCGTGCCCGTCGAGACCGGGTTTGGCGATGAGGATGCGCCGTGGCATGCCGGGCAGAGGTTAGCGGGGGGCAAGCAGACCGGGCCGAGCCGGATCCGTCTCCCCCCGGGCCCGGCCGGGGGAGACGCGTCGAAGGAGCGCCGTCGCGGCTTTGCCCTCCCCCAACCCCCTCCCGGCGACGCCGGGGCGGGATCGGCACCGTCCGTCAGTCCTCGGCGGGCAGCACGGCATCGGCCTCGATCTCCACCAGCCACCTCGGATCGAGCAGCCCGGCGACGACGACCATCGTGCTCGCCGGGCGAACCTCACCGAAGACCTCCCCGTGGGCCCGCCCAACCTCCTCCCAGTCTGCTGCCCGGACGAGGTAGCTGCGGGTGCGCACCACGTGCTCCGGCCCTGCGCCGAGCTCGTGCAGGGCTTCGACGATGATCTCGAGACAGCGCCTCGCCTGGCCGTACGCGTCTCCCGGTGGTTCGCCACCGGGCACGATCGGGGCGGTCCCGGCGACCACCACGTGGTGGCCAACCGCGACCGCCCGCGAGAACCCGATCACGGGCTCATAGGGAGAACCAGAGGAGATGTTTCGCCGCTGCATCTGCCCTCCCGTTGGCGCTGGGGAAGCCGGTCTCAGGGAGCCTAGGCAGCCCGCCCGGGGCGGCGGGACCGGCCGGCCCTTGCCGCCCGGTGGGCGCCCCGGCTATGGTCGGCGGCGCGCTAGCCGGGAGAGTCACCGTGTCGAGACGGATGCTGGGCTGGATCGTCGCGGGGGTCGGTCTGGTGGTGGTGTTCATCTCCGCCGCCGCCGACGTGATCGGCATCTCCAACGGCGGCTCCGCGGAGATGTTCGGCAACCGGCAGATCATCGGGACCGTGCTCGGTGCGGTCGTGGTCGTTGCCGGGCTCGCGGTCTCCTACCTGCCCGCCCGCCGATCGGCTCACCGCCGCAAGGTCGCCGAGCGCCCCACGCAGCCGGTCAAGCACCGCCGCAAGCGGTGAGCTGCCTCCACCTCTCCCCCGCCCGCGGGGAGCGGGGGAGATGGCCGCAAGGCCAGAGGGGGAAGCGCCCGCCGTCCTCTCCCGCTGCCACAGGCAGGCAGAGGAAGGGCCCTCACCCCCCGCCCTCTCGCCGCGGGAGAGGGCCCGCGCGACAGCGGCCTCGACCGCCTTGCCGAGTACCCTGCTCCCATGAGCACAGGGACCCCGGCGTCCCGCGACGACGAGGCACTGCGGAAGCGGGAGGGCGAGGACGCCGAACGCCAGCGCCTCCTCGACCACGAGGCGGCCGAGGAACAGCGACATCGTGAGCGAGAAGAGGCGGATCGGAACCGCACGCTGGCACGCGAAGAAGCCGACCAACAGCGCAAGCCGCGATCGCGAGGGAGTCGAGCAGCGGCGCAAGCGCGATCGCGAGGAAGCCGAGCAGCGGCGCAAGCACGATCGCGAGGAAGCCGAGGAGCGGCGCAAGCGCGATCGCGAGGAAGCCCAGGAGCGGCGCGACCGCGACCACGGAGCCTCCTGACGCCGCAGGGTGCCGGGCCGCGGCCCGGCACCCTCGCGCGATTCACTTCTCCTAAGTGTCCGTAGGCTCATCGATGGGCGGCGCCGGCGGCTCGGCAGCCGGCCCGCCGGCGGCGGCCGGGCGGCGCCGGCGCAGCCACCACCAGACGAGCAGCGCCAGGGCCGGGACCCACAGGAAGGGCAGCACCGCGGCTCCCACGACCACGATGACCCCGCCCAGCTTCTGCAGCCCGTGCCACGCCCCCTTCAGCACATCGACGAAGCCGGGGAGGGAGTCATCCGCGGCCACCTGCACCTCGGCGCGCTCCAAGTTGGTGACCTCGGTGAGCCACAGCGGGTTCCCGCTCTCGTCGAGGGCGGTCGCCTGCACCCAGGGATCGGTCCACTGGTGCGTGTCGGCCTCGGCTTCGAAGGCCAGTATCAAGTGCCCGCCCGGCGCCAAGGGGGCGTCGAGGTCGCCCTCGACCACGATCAGGTCGTCGGATTGGGCATCGAGCCCGGAGTCGTACACCTCGATGTCGCCCAGCGGGGTGTCCCCCGTGTTGCGGACCTCGTAACAGAAGGTGAGGAGCTCGCCTTCTTTGATATCGAGCTCCACGCTCCCCGGGCAACCGGCCCCCCCGTCGTGGCCGAAGTAGACCGTGCCCACCAGGTCCACCGCGGGCTCCGGGTACGGCTCGGACAGCGACAGCACGATGGTGGCCAGGGCGACCTGGTCCTCCACGGTGCGCAACTGGCCCCGCAGCAGCTCCAGGTCGGTCTCCCGCTGCAGCAGCTCCCGCTCCAGGCTCGCGATGTCCTCCATGTCCGTCGCCGCGGCCAGCAGGCCACGCAAACGCACCACACTCGCCTCGGAGGTGGTGATCCTGCTCTCCAGGTCCACAACGCGCTCGGTGACGTCGTCGGTGAACACGGACTGGCTGACCAGCCGGCCGATCCCCGCCAGCCGGCCGAGGGCTTCGGCGAAGTTCTCCGGCGGCACCTTGATGGTCAGCAGCGAGTGGGCCTCCGGGCCGGTGGTGGTCTCCTGGCCGTACAGCGCCCCGCCCAGGCCGGCCACCGCCGCCAGGGCCTGCTCGCCCGCGGCGATGACGTCGTCCACCTCGACGACCAGGTTGGCGGTGTAGACGATCAAGCGGCCCGTCTGGAGGACGGCGATGATGGCCTGGGAGTCGGTGTTGGAGTCCTCGACCCCAAGACCGCCGTCCTCATCCCCGAACGGCGCTCCCCCGGCCAAGAAGCCCGCTGCCGTCGTGGTGGTTTCGCGGCTGCCAGTGGTCGTGGTCGCTTCCGCCGTAACGGTTGTCTCGGCCTCGTCGTCGCCGCCGGTGCACGCCGCCGCCAGGAGCGCGACGGCCAGCAGGCCGATCAGCACTCGTAGCAAAGGTCTTCATGGCTCCCCCTCTCGTGTCCGGAGCACTCTCTGGTGATCAGACGCTGGCAACCACGCTAATGGTTCGCACAGAAACTGCGCTTCCCCAGGGAGGGCCACAGAGCAGGCCTTCCATGCCTCCCCCTAAGGGGGAGGTGGCGCCGAGTCCTCGAGGCGACGGAGGGGGTGCGTCTCCCACACCAGTTCAGCCTCGGAAACGCACCCCCCTCCCCTCCGGCGCCTCCGGCGCCTGCGGGACTCCCCCCTTAGGGGGGAGCATGAAACGGTGCTCGCCTCGCTCGCTGCGCTCCCTCGGCACTCCCCCCTTGGGGGGAGCATGTGGAACGGGACGCTCGCTCCCACCGCCAAGAAGGTCCGACGCGCCCTCTCTACACCCTCTCCAGCGGGGCCCAGGCCAGCAGCAGCCGCTTGCGCCCGTGCTCGTCGAACTCCACCACCACCTCGGCCCGGTCCCCCGTCCCGGTGAGGGACACCACCCGGCCGGGGCCCCAGGTCCGGTGCCTGACCCGGTCGCCCGGGCTCAGTTGATCGCCGGTGAGGGTCGCCCGGGGCTGCGCCGCCTCCAGGGCCGGCCGGCGGCGCCGCTCCGGGGCCTCGGTGAGGAGCTCCTTGGGAATCTCCCCCAGGAACCGGCTGGGCGAGTTGTAGTTCGGCATCCCCCACAGGTTGCGGGTGGTGGCCAGGGTCAGGTAGAGGCGCCGCTGCGCCCGGGTGATCCCCACGTAGGCCAGGCGCCGCTCCTCCTCCAGGTCGGCCGGGTCGCCCAGCGAGCGCATGTGGGGGAAGACGCCCTCCTCTACGCCGGCGATGAAGATCGCGGGGAACTCCAGGCCCTTGGCGTTGTGCAGGGTCATCAGCGTCAGCCGCCCGCCGTTCTCCTCCAGGGCGTCCACGTCGGACACCAGGCTCACCGACTCCAGGAAGAGCTCCAGGCGGCGGCGGCCGGGCAGCTCCTCCCACACCTCGTCGCCGGTGCCGCCCAACGGCCCGCTCTCCTCGAACTCCGACGCCACCGAGAGCAGCTCCCGCAGGTTCTCGACGCGGCTCAGGGCCTCGACCGTCCCCTCCGCCCGCAATTCGGCTTCGTAGCCGGTGTCGTCGAGCACCGCCTGCAGCGCCGCCCGCGGCCCGTTCTCGGCGGCGGCGCCCAGACGGTCGAGCACGGCGAGGAAGTCCCCGATCTGGCGCTGGGGGCGCCCGGCCAGGCGGGGGTTGTCGCCGGCGGCCAGCAGGGCACCGTAGAACCCCTCCCCTCCCGCTTCGGCGGCTCGCTCCAGGTGGCCGATGGTCGTGTGGCCGATCCCCCGCCGGGGCACGTTGATGATGCGCTTCAGCGCCACCTCGTCGCCGGGGTTGACCAGCACCCTCAGGTAGGCGAGGGCGTCTTTGACCTCGCGCCGCTCGTAGAAGCGGGGGCCGCCGATGACCTGGTAGGGCACCCCGTAGCGGACGAGCACCTCTTCCAGCACCCGGGCCTGGGCATGTGTGCGGTAGAAGACGGCCACGCCCGACGGCGGGATCCCGGCGTCCTCGAGGGCGGGCAGCTCCTCGGCGATGAAGGCGGCCTCGTCGTGCTCGTCCTGGGCCCGGTACACGGTGATCGGCTCACCCACCCCGAGGTCGGTCCACAGGTGCTTGGGCTGCCGCCCCAGGTTATGGGTGATCACCGAGTTGGCCGCGTCGAGGATGGTCTGGGTGGAGCGGTAGTTGCGGTCGAGGACGATGACCCGGGCGTCGGGATAGTCCCGCTCGAACTCGAGGATGTTGCGGATGTCGGCCCCGCGGAAGGCGTAGATGCTCTGGTCGGAGTCCCCCACCACGCACACGTTGCGGTGCTTGGCGCCGAGCATCTGCACCAGGCGGTACTGGGCATGGTTCGTGTCCTGGTACTCATCGACCAGCAGGTAGCGGAAGCGGTCCTGATAGTGCTCCAGCACCTGCGGGAAGGCCCCGAACAGCTCCACGGCGATCATGAGCAGATCGTCGAAGTCCATGGCCGATGACTCGAGCAGCCGCTGCTGGTACATCCGGTAGACCTCCGCCACCCGCTCGTGGTAGGGGCCGCTGCCCTGGGAGGCGAAGGTCTCGAAGTCGATCAGTTCGTTCTTGGCCTTGCCGATGGCGGCATGGATCGCCCTCGGGGGGAAGCGCTTGGGGTCGAGGCCCAGGTCGCGCACGCAGAACTCGACCAGCCGGCGGGAGTCGATGTCGTCGTAGATGGAGAACCCCGAGCGGTAGCCGAGCATGGGAGCGTCGCGCCGCAGGATGCGCACGCAGGCGCTGTGGAAGGTGGACACCCACATGCCCCGCGACACCCCTCCCACCAGACTGGCCACCCGCCTCTTCATCTCGTCGGCGGCCTTGTTGGTGAAGGTGATAGCCAGCACCCCGTATGGGGAAACACCCAGATCGCGGATCAGGTGGGCCACCCGGTAGGTGAGCACCCGGGTCTTGCCGGAGCCGGCCCCGGCCACCACCAGCACGGGACCCTCGGTGGCGGCCACCGCCTCGCGTTGCGAGGGGTTGAGGTCGGCGAAGAGGGGGGAATCGTCCAAGGGGCACCGAGTATACGGGAGCCCTCCCCGGCGAATCACCGCCGTGTGATTCCACCCGCCTTCGGGCGGGGGCCGCCGGCCCCGGCGGCTACAGGGCGGCCAGGCCGGCCCCGGCCTCCACGGAGATGACCCGCTGGAACTGCCGGGCCCCTTCGATGACCAGGGCGGCCCCCGGGGTGAGCATCCGCAGCGTGCGCCGGGCCCGGTCGTCGAACCTGTCCCGGGCCGCCGCCGCCAGGGCGAGAGCCCCGATCAGCTGGCCCCGCACCTGCAGGGGGGCCAGGTACCAGGACTCCCATTCGGCGGCCGGGCCGTCGGGCGCCAGCATCGGCTCGGGACGGGTGCCGTAGACGATGAGGTCACCCGGCGCCAGTCCGGTGCCGGACATCTCCCCCAGCGCCCGGGTCACCCTGGCCGCGAAGCTATCGAGGGCGGCGGCCGACACCGGGCGGGTGCAATGCACGACCAGGGTGAGCTCGCTGAGCAGAGCTATCGCCGCCACGTCGCAGCCCACGGCACGGGCCGCGGCGGTGAGCACCTCTCCCAGGGCCTCCCGCAGGTCGAGGGAGCGGAGGGCCACCGCCGTGACCTCGTTGACCACCGTCGCCTCGAACAGCTTGCGGTCGAGCACCTCGCAGACCCGAGCGAGCACGTCCACCGGACCGCTACGCGCCGGCTTGTCGACGACACCGCTGAGCTCCGACAGGGCCCGGCCGGCGAGAGCGGCGTCCAGGCGGTCGAGCAAGGGCTGGCCCACCTGGGTCTTGCGGATGTAGCCGTCGGCCCCCGACTGCTCGGCCCAGAAGCGATCCTCGGGCTCGTCGTAACTGGTGAGCACCAGCACCGGGATACGGCACAGGGCCGGATCCTCCTTCATCAGCCGGCAGACCACCCAGCCGGTGACGCGGGGCATGTGCAAGTCCAGGAGCACTGCGTCGGGAGGCCGGGTGAGCACCATGTCAATGGCCTCGGCCCCGTCGGCCGCCTCCTCCACTTCGTGCCCGTTGGCCACCAACAGGCGGGCCACCGCCTTGCGCAACACCGGGCTGTCGTCGGCCAGCAGGATCCTCATCGCGGTACTCCCCCCGAGTGGGCCGCCACCAGCCGGAGCAGGGCGTCGGCCAGCGCGCCGCGACGCAGATCGTTCTTGTCGAAGTAGTCGTCGGCGCCGGCGGCCAGGGCCCGCTCCCGGTCCTGGTCGGTGGCCTGGCCCGACATCATCACGACTGGAGCGATGATCCCCAGCTCCCGCACCTTGCGCACCAGGGTGGCCCCGTCCATGGTGGGCAGGACGTAGTCGAGGAGGATGGCGTCGTAGCGCTGCCCGGCCAGGGCGCTGAGCGCCTCGGTCGGGCTGCCCGCCAGGTCCACCTCGAAGCCGGCCAGTCCCAGGGCCCCGCCGACAACCTGGCGAGCCCCCCGCGAGTCGTCCACCACCAGCACCCGCGGGCGCGGGCCGGCCGGAACCGGGATCAGCCGGGACCGCTCGGCCAAACGCCCGGGGTCGACCAGCACCACCACGTCCCCGCCGCCGAGCAGGGCCGCGCCGGTCACGTGGGGGGCGCCGTCGAGCAGCGGGCCCAGTTCGCGGGCGGCCACCTGGCGACGCCCGATCTCCTCGTCCACCAGGAAGCCGACCGGACCGGCGGGGGTGGAAGTCACGATCAGCCGGCCCGGTGGCTCCTTGCCCGTGAGCCCGACCGCGTCGGCGAAAGAGACAGTCGGCAGCGGCGCGCCGTGCCAAGACACCTCAGGCCGCTCGCCGTCCGCTCCCGCCGGGGGGTTGAGGGTGTCGAGGACCGCAATCTCCGGCAGGCCCCAGATCTGCCCCGCCGCCCGCACCAGCACCACGGCCTGCAGCGAGCGTGAGGTGGGGACGGTGATGGTCACCCGCGTCCCCGGCCGGGCTCCGACTCCAGCACCACGCTGCCCCGCAGCGACTTGGCGGCGGCGGCAACCTTGGCCAGGCCGCTGCCGTCGCCGATGGTCTCGCTCGCCTCGGCGGTGGCGAACCCGGGGCTGAAGAGCAGGGCGTGCAGGTGCGCCCGGTCGCCCTGGTCGCCGTGGAAGGGCGGGAGCAGCCCGCGCCGGATGGCGCCGGCCCGCACCGCGTCCCAATCCACTCCCCGGCCGTCGTCCTCCACCACCACGCGCAAACGAGCCTGCTCCACCGAGGCGCGTAGAGACACAGTGGCCGTGGGCGCCTTGCCGGCGGCTACCCGCTCCGCCGGGAGTTCCACGCCGTGCTCCACCGCGTTGACCAACAGCTGGCGCAGCGGATCGGTGAGCCCGTCGAGCACCAGGCGGTCCGCCGCGTAGTGGTCGCCGACCAGCTCGAAGCGGACTTCCTTGCCCACCTTGCGCGCCAGGTAGCGCACCAGCTGGCGATGAGTGCCGGTGATGTCGCTCAGCGGGCTGGCGACCAGGTCGAGGGCCTTCGCCTGGAGGTCCTCCAGCGCCTTCTCGGCCGTCGCCACCGAGGCGGACACCCGGGCCAGGCCGGAGGCGGTGGCCTCGGGGTCGCCCAGGGAGGCGGTCACCTCGTCCACCAGGCCGGCCAGGGCCCCGGCATCGACCCGCAGCGAGCACACCTCGTTGATCAGGCGGAAGAGCCCGGCGGCGTCCACCCGGACGTTCTCCCCGAACGCCCAGGCGTCGATGGAGCCGAGCAGACCTCCCAGGTCGGCGTGCTCCACCAGGCACGCCGCCAGGGGGGCCCGGGCCAGGGTCGCCCTGGAAGCCGCCGTGGTTCAGGGCCCGGCGCAACACCCTCACCGCCTCGGACAGGGCCGGCGGCCCGATGTCGGGATCGGCATCGACCGCCCCCGGCAGGCCGGCGGCCAGGCCCTCCAGCGCCTCCGCCAAAGCCGGGCTCATCGTGACCTCGCCGTCGTGGATGCCCTTCCAGGCCTCCTCGAGCAGCTTGCCGGCGTCGGCGATGGCGGTGAAACCCATCATCCGGGAGGTGCCCTTGACCGTGTGCCCCTCCCGGTACAGGTCGTTGGCCAGGGCAGGGTCGACCTCGCCCGTGGCGCAGGCGCTTGCACCGGCCGCCAGTCGGTCGGCTCGCTCGGCGACCTCCGCGCGGAACATCACCCGCAGCTCGGCGTCGTCAGTGAAGGGCACGATCCACCCCCGATTGCTGAAACCGCTTATCCGGCGTTATCGACGGGCGCGGTGGGTTCCTTGAGGAGCCGCAGGCCCGGGCGCTGGCGAAAGGCAACGGGAGGCCGACCCCAGCCCGCCCCCCTCGGCCGCTTCCGAGTACCCCCGCCGTGGAAAAGGCAAGGCCTCGCCCCCGGCGCCGCGGGGGGCCACAGCACCGCCCTGCTACCCTCCCGACATGGCCGAGCCTCGGTGGTGGTCGGGTACCGAATAGGCCCCGCCGCGAGCGAAAGTGGACGCCGGTGGCCGCCAACACCGGCGTTTTTGCTTGGAGGACGCAGTGGCACGCAAGACGGTCTTCTCGGGCATCCAGCCCACCGGCAACATCCACATCGGCAACTACCTCGGCGCCCTGCGCAACTGGGTGGCGCTCCAGGGGGACTACGACTGCATCTACTGCGTGGTGGACCTGCATGCCCTCACCGTGCCCCTGGACCCGGCCGGCCTCCCCACCGAGCGTCGCGACGCCGCCAAAGTGCTGCTCGCCATGGGGGTGGACCCGGGCCGCTCCCTGCTCTACTACCAGAGCCAGGTGCCCCAGCACACCGAACTCTCCTGGATCCTGAGCACCATCACGTCCACCGGCCAACTGAACCGGATGACCCAGTTCAAGGAGAAGGCCGACAAGGCCGGCTCCAACCTGGGCCTCTACTCCTACCCGGTGCTGATGGCGGCCGACATCCTCCTCTACCGGGCCGATGCGGTCCCGGTCGGCGAGGACCAGAAGCAGCACCTGGAGCTTGCCCGCGACCTGGCCGAGCGCTTCAACGCCCGCTTCGGCGACGAGTTCCCCGTGCCGGAGCCGATCATCCCCAAGACCGGGGCCCGCATCATGTCGCTGCAGGACCCCACGACGAAGATGTCCAAGTCGGACCCCGACCCCACCAGCCGCATCCTCATCCTCGACGACCCCGACACCATCCGCCGGCGGATCAAGCGGGCGGTCACCGACTCGGGCAGCCGAGGTGCACCACGACTGGGAGGCCAAGCCGGGCATCTCCAATCTCATCGAGATGCACTCGCTGTTCACCGGCACCCCGATCTCCCGGATCGAGGCGGAGTACGGCAGCAGCGGCTACGGCCGCTTCAAGGAGGCCGTGGCCGAGGCGGTCATCACCGGCCTGGCCCCCATGCGAACGGCCTTCTACGCCCTCGACGACGCCGATGTGGACCGCCTCATGGAGCAGGGGGCCGCCGCCGCCCGCCCCCGGGCGGAGGCCTTCCAGGAGGCGGTGCGCCGCCGGGTCGGCCTGAAGGCCTGACCGTCACTGGTACCCTGCCGCCCAAGCGGCGGCAGGAGGCGGGGTGGACGTAGAGATCGGCATGGCCAAGTCGGGCCGGCGCGCCTGGGGCTTCGACGACATCGCCATCGTCCCCAGCCGGCGCACCCGCGACCCCGACGACGTGGACATCTCCTGGGAGATCGACGCCTTCACCTTCCCCCTGCCGCTGATGGCCGCCGGCATGGACTCGGCCGTCAGCCCGGCCACCGCCGTCGCCATCGGCCGCCTCGGCGGCCTGGCGGTGCTCAACCTGGAGGGGCTGTGGACCCGCTACGAGGACCCCGAGCCCCGCTTCGAGGAGATCGCCGCCCTTCCCGCCGGCCAGGCCACCCGGCGCATGCAGGAGATCTACGCCGAGCCCATCAAGCCCGAACTGATCGGGCGGCGCGTTCAGGAGATGAAGGACGGCGGCATCGTGACCGCCGCCAGCCTCACCCCGCAGCGAGTGCGCGAGCTCGCCCCCCTCACGGTGGAGGCCGGGCTCGACGTGCTGGTGGTGCAGGGCACGGTGGTGTCGGCCGAGCACGTCTCCACCCGCACCGAGCCCCTCAACTTGAAGGAGTTCATCGCCGGCTTCGATCTGCCGGTGATCCTCGGCGGGTGCGCCTCGCACAGCACCGCCCTGCACCTGATGCGGGCGGGGGCCATGGGGGTGCTGGTGGGGGTCGGCCCCGGGGCCGCCTGCACCACCCGGGCCGTGCTCGGGGTCGGAGTGCCCCAGGCCACCGCCATCGCCGACGCGGCCGGGGCGCGCATCCGCCACCTGGACGAGGCCGGCCGCTACGTGCACGTCATCGCCGACGGAGGCATGCGCACCGGCGGTGACATCGCCAAGGCCATCGCCTGCGGCGCCGACGCGGTCATGCTCGGCTCGCCCATCGCCTCCGCTGCCGAGGCGCCCGGCCGGGGCTTCCACTGGGGCATGGCCACCTTCCACCCGGTGCTGCCCCGCGGCGCCCGGGTCGAGGTGGGCCGGCTGGGCACCCTGCAGGAGATCCTGCTCGGCCCGGCGCACGAGAACGACGGGCGGCGCAACCTGTTCGGGGCGCTGCGGACGGCCATGGCCACCACCGGCTACGCCGACGTCAAGGAGTTCCAGAAGGCCGAGATCATGGTGGCCCCCTCCCTGCAGACCGAGGGCAAGGCGCTGCAGCGCCACCAGGGGATCGGCATGGGATGACCGACCTCGAGAGCGGCTTCGACCGGGTCCTGGTACTCGACTTCGGGGCGCAGTACGCCCGCCTCATCGCCCGCCGGGTGCGGGAGGCCCGGGTCTTCTCGGAGATCGTGCCTCGCAGCATCACCGCTGCCGACGTGGCCGCCCGGGCACCGGTGGGCATCATCCTCTCCGGCGGCCCGGCCTCGGTGTACGCCGAGGACGCCTACACCCTCGACCCGGGGATCCTGGAACTGGGCATCCCCATCCTGGGCATCTGCTACGGCCACCAGCTGCTGGCCCAGATGCTCGGGGGCGAGGTGGCCCGCACCGGGGCAGCCGAGTTCGGCAAGACCGAGCTGGCCACCACCGACCACGGCCTGCTGCTCGAGAGCCTGCCACCCACCCAGACCGTCTGGATGAGCCACCGGGACGCGGTGGTGGCGCCCCCGCCCGGCTTCACCGTCACTGCCACCACCGCCGCGCTCCCCGGTGGCGGCCATGGAGAACCGTGCGGCCGGCCGCTTCGGGGTGCAATTCCACCCGGAGGTCGTGCACACCCCGCGTGGGACCGAGGTGCTGGCCGCCTTCCTGTTCGGCGTCTGCCGGGCCCGGCCCAACTGGACCCGGGCGTCGATCATCGAGCAGTCGGTCGCGGCGGTGCGCCGCCGGGTGGGCGGCGAGCGCATCCTCTGCGGGCTCTCCGGCGGCGTGGACTCCTCGGTGGCGGCCACCCTGGTGCACCGGGCGGTGGGCGATCAGCTCACCTGCGTGTTCGTGGACCACGGGCTGCTGCGGGCGGGCGAGCCGGGGCAGGTGGAGGAGACCTTCCGGGCGCACTTCGGCATGGACCTGGTCCATGTGGATGCGGCCGACCGCTTCCTGGCCGCCCTGGCCGGGGTCACCGAGCCCGAGGCCAAGCGGCGGATCATCGGCGAGACCTTCATCAGGGTGTTCGAAGAGGTGGCGGCGGACCACGCCGACGCCCGCTTCCTGGTGCAGGGGACCCTGTACCCCGACGTCATCGAGTCGGGCACCCGCGACGCCGCCGCGCATCAAGAGCCACCACAACGTGGGCGGGCTGCCCGCCGACATGCGCCTGGAACTGGTGGAGCCGCTGCGCGACCTGTTCAAGGACGAGGTGCGGGCCATCGGCGAGGAGCTGGGCCTGCCCGAGGCCATGGTGTGGCGCCAGCCCTTCCCCGGCCCGGGGCTGGCGGTGCGGATCATCGGTGAGGTGACCTTCGAGCGCCTCGAGATCCTCCGGGCGGCCGACGCCATCATCGTGGAGGAAGTACGCCGGGCCGGCCTCTATCGGGACCTGTGGCAGGCCTTCGGGGTGCTGCCGGCGGTGCGCTCGGTGGGGGTCCAGGGCGACGAGCGAACCTACGCCTACCCGCTGGTCGTGCGGGCGGTGACCAGCGACGACGCCATGACCGCCGACTGGGCCCGGCTGCCCTACGAGGTCCTGGAGCGCATCTCCTCCCGGGTCATCAACGAGGTGCCCGGCATCAACCGGGTGGCCTACGACATCTCCTCCAAGCCCCCGGCCACCATCGAGTGGGAGTAGGGCGGGGCCGGGCCACAGAGAGTCACATGCCTCCCCCTAAGGGGACGTGGCGCCCTTTTCCCCTCTCCCTAAGGGAGGGGGCTGGGAGGAGGGTGTTCCGCAGCTCCTTGAGGCGCCGGAGGGGGTGCGTTTCCCAGGCCAGACCCGTAGGGCTGGAAGACGCACCCCCCTTGCCTCGCTCGCTGCGCTCCCTCGGCACTCCCCCCTTAGGGGGGAGCATGTGATCCCCGCCCCGCTCGCTGCGCTCCCTCGGCACTCCCCCCTTAGGGAGGAGCATGCGCCGCCGCTCGCTCAGCACTCCCCGCTCAAGCGGAGCATGCAAGGTCCCACGTTCCTTCCCATCACCATGCCTCCCCCTAAGGGGGAGGTGGACCGGGCCGCAGGGCCGGGACGGAGGGGGTGCGTTTTCCAGACCTGACGGGTTCGGCGTGGTTGACGCACCCCCCTTGCCTCGCTCGCTGCGCTCCCTCGGCACTCCCCCCTTAGGGGGGAGCATGTGGCTCCCTCGCCTCGCTCGCTGCGCTCCCTCGGCACCTTCCTCTTAGGGAGGAGCATGCGCCGCCCGCTCGCTCAGCACTCCCCCATTTCCAAGGCCGCACGCGGTTGAGGGGCCCTTGCGGGCCCCTCAACACATCGCAGGTCAGTCGTTGCGCTTAGGCGCAGGCCGCCGCAACCGTCTCAGGCAGTTCACCGAAGAACAGCTTGATGTAGTAGGTAGCGTCCCAGCCCTCGCCAGCGTTCTCGTAACCCTTGTCGAGGTCCAGGCATGCGCCGTAGTACACGTCGTTCGTCCGTGCCTCCGTACATGGAGTCGGCTGCCGCGTCGGCGCTCGATGCCGCCACCGTGGTAGTACGCGCCCCACAGGAAGTCGGTGCCTGCATCGCCCTTGATCTCGTCGGCCTTGGCGCCGCCGAACATGGTGTCCATGCCCGCACCGCCGCTGAGGATGTCCGAGCCCTCAGTGCCGAGCAGAGCGCCGGCGTACAGGACCTCACCGTCACCCAGAGGATGTCGGCTGTCGAATCCGCCGAACAGAGGTCGTTGCCACTCTCACCGAAGAGAGTGTCCAGCCCGTCGGCGACCACGCCCGTGGGCACGACCTCGAAGCCACCGTAAATGGTGTCATCGCCGAGGCCGCCCCTGAGGAGGTCATCGCCGGCGCCGCCGATGATCTTGTCGTTGCCGGCGCCACCCAGGACGTTGATGTCGGCGCCGCCGCGGGCGTCGATCGTGTCATTGTCCGGGCCGCCGCGAACGAAGTCCACGCCGGCGTCGCCAATGATCGTGTCGTTGCCCACAGCACCGAACAGCTGGCCACCCGCAGAGTCCTCAGGATTCAGCAGGGTGTAGAGCGCCGGGTTCTCATCCGAGTAGATGGTGTCGTTGCCGAAGCCGCCGAGGATCCAGTCCAGGCCGGCTTCGCCGGAGATGACGTCGTCGCCCTTGTCGCCGTACAGGTCGTCAGCGCCTGCGCCGCCGAAGATGGTGTCGTTGCCACCCTGGCCGGTCAGCATGTTGCTGGCGCCGCCGCCGACCAGCAGGTCGTTGCCGGGGCCACCCCAGCCAGTGTCCGGGAAGACAGGGCCGGTGTAGATGGCGTCGTTACCGGAGCCGCCCCACAGGTCGTTGGTGTCGTCGATAGGACCGGCGAACGGGAACGGACCGCCCGGCACGCCAGCGTCCGCGGTCGGGAAGTACCCGTAGATCGTGTCGTTGCCGCTACGACCCTCGGTCGCGTCGTGCCCGTACCCGCCGATGAGGATGTCATCGCCGGGGCCGCCGGTGAGGATGTCGTCATCGTTCAAGGCGGAGGCAACCGGGTCTGTGCGGCCACCGAAGATCAGGTCGTCGCCGCCCTGGCCCTTGATCACATCGTGGCCGGGACCACCGCAGATGATGTCGTCGTAGGGGGTCCCAACGATGCGAACAGGCGCGAAGATCGGCGGCGTGCCGAAGATCACGTCGTTCCAGAAGAACACGTAGCCTTCACCAGCCGGCGGCGCACCGACGACATTGGAGACGTCGGTCATGTTGAAGTTGATGTACACCACGTTCGCCGGACCAGGATCGGCTCCCGTGTAGTGCCTGGAGGCCCACAGGTTCCACTGGTTGACCAGGCCCACGACGTGGAAGTCGATAGCGGTCGGGTACAGGATGTGGTACGGGTTCGCCGGGTCGTAGTCGATGCCGGCGCAGGCCGGGTGAAAGCCCACGTCTGCGCTGGCCACGGACATAGGAGCCACGACCGCGGCAACGACCAGCGCCACGACGAGGAGGCGTCCTAGCTTCCTTGTCATAGATCACTCCCTCTTGCCTACTAGCGTTGCCGGACCGGCCGCAGGGCCCGCATCCAGCGCATTGCTTCTCCGGCAGTATGGCACACGCTGGCTTATTGTGTCCAACGCTGGCTTGCCCTTCCTGCCGTTCGCCACACTAGCGCGTCGCGGGCGGGGACAAGTCATCATTCCTGCGCCGCCCCGGGGGACGGATCACCGCCCGGGGGCTCGCTCGCCACAACGGATGGTGCGCCCGACCAGGCCAGTCGTCGCCTTCCCCGAACACCCGGCCCCTAGCATCCCGGCGATGTTCGTGGGCACCATCACCAACGTGGCCACCGTGGTCGCCGGCACCGCGGTGGGAGCGCTGGTCGGCAAGCGCTTCCCGGAACGCCTCCGCCAGACGGTCATGGCCGCGCTGGGCCTGCTCACCGCCGCCCTCGGCGTGCGCGAGATCCTGCCCACCGACGCACTTCACCCTGGTGCTGGCGGCGGTGCTGGCCGGGGCGGTGCTCGGCGAACTGGTCAACATCGAGGACGGTCTCACCCGCCTGGGCGACGCCCTGCAGCGGCGCCTGACCGGGCACAAGGTGCCCATCGAGGTGAGCACCCCCGAGGCCGGCGAGCCGGTGCCCCACACGACCCGCTTCGCCGAAGGCTTCGTGGTCGCCTCGCTGGTGTTCTGCGTGGGGCCCCTCGCCCTGGTCGGCTCCATCCAGGACGGCCTCGGCGACCCGGAGATGCTGCTGGTCAAGGCCGGCCTCGACGGCTTCGCCTCGCTCGCCTTCGCCTCGGTGTACGGGTGGGGAGTGGGGCTGGCGGCCCTGAGCCGTGGGGGTGCTCCAGGGTGGCATCGCCGCCGCCGGCCGCTTGCTGGATGGCGTGCTCAGCGACCCCATGCTCGACGCCCTCGGCGCCGCGGGGGGCATCCTGCTCCTCGGCATCGCCCTGCGCCTGCTGGAGCTGAAGAAGGTGCGGGCGGCCAACCTGCTGCCGGCGGTGGTGCTGGCCCCGCTCTTCGTGTGGCTCTGGGGCTGAGAGCCGCCTGAGCAGAGCGCCCGTCGGGGCGCCCGGCGGGCCGTACACTCGCCGGCGATATGGAACTGCTCTGGGACATCCTGCTCATCCTCGCCCTGCGCCTGGTGGACGTCTCCCTGGGGACGGTGCGCATCATCCTCCTGAGCCGCCGGTACCGGCTGCTCCCCGCCCTCATCGGCTTCGTCGAGGTGTTCACCTGGCTGGTGGCCGCCACGGTGGTGTTCTCCAACCTGAACGACCTGCCCCGCATGCTGGCCTACGCCGCCGGGTTCGCCCTGGGCACCTACCTGGGCACCCTGCTCGAGTCCCGCCTGGCCGTGGGGAACACGATGATGCGGGTGGTGTCGCCGATAGAGAGCCCGCAGGTGGCCGAGCGACCTGCGGGCAGCCGGATTCGGGGTGACGGTGATCAACGCCGACGGGCGGGACGGCGAGGTGCGCCTGGCCTTCACCATCATCCCCCGGCGCCGCCGCAAGGAAGCCGTGAGCATCGTCCACGACCTGAGCCCGACCGCCTTCGTCACCCTGCAGGACATCGAAACCGTCGCTCCCCGGCAGCGGCGGGCGGCCTGGCCGTTCAAGTGAGGCGGCGGCGGGGGGCGGCCGGCGACTACCTTGGGGGCGTCCGGTCCGCCCTGGGAGCCCAACGATGAAGCTGTCCACCCGCAGCGAGTACGCCTGCCTGGCCCTCATCGACCTCGCCCAGCACCGCGGCGAGGGCTACCTGACCACCGCCGCCATCGCCGAGCGGCAGGAGGTCCCCAAGCAGTACCTGGAGCAGATCCTGCTGATCCTGAAGCGCGCCGGGTACGTGCGCAGCCGCCGGGGCACCGGCGGCGGTTACCGCCTGGCGGGGGATCCGGCCGCCATCTCGATGGCCGAGGTCATCCGCCTCCTCGACGGCGCCCTGGCCCCGGTGGAGTCGGTGAGCCGCTACTTCTACGAGCCCACCCCCATCAGCCGCAGCCCGGCGCTGCTCGAGGTGTTCCGCGAGATCCGCGACTTCGCCTCGGACAAGCTGGAGAGCACCACCTTCGCCGACCTGGCCGGGGAAGGATCGGCGGCAGCCAGAGGTCTGACCCTCTCTGCCACCCCCTCGCCGGGGCTGGCGCGCGCTGCCGCACGCTGCTCACCCCCTCCGCGCCTGCCTGCGGCAGCCCCCTCCCCGCCGCTGCGGCCGCGACGGAGAGCCATCCCCTCTCCGCCAGTCTCTCCCCCGCCCCAGCGGACGCTGAGGCCAGCAACCCTCCCGCGGACGGCATGTTGCCTCTCCCGCCGTCAGGCGGGGGAGGCACGCCTGTTGCCGAAGGCGCCCGGCCGCGGAGGGGGAGACCACCCGTGACTTCCCCCTCTGGCGTTCGGCCTTCGCCCTCACGCACCTCCCCCGCCCCCGCGGGGGAGCGAGAGGACCCCACCTCCCTCCCTGGCCAGAGGAGCCGACAGGCGCGAGCCGCCTCAGCCGAAGTACGCCAGCAGGGAGCGCACCATCCGGGCGGTGGCCCCCCAGAGCATGCCCTCCGGGAAGGGATGGAACCAGACGGTGTACCCGCCCCACACCTCCTGGCGCCAGGTGGACGGGTCGAGCAACTCCGCCAGCCGCGGCTCGATGATCACCTCCACCTCGTTCGGGGAGGGCACCAGCCGGGCGGGCCTGCGCACCCGGGCCACCACCGGCACGATGACCATCTCCAGGACACGGGTGCTGACCGGCTCCAGGCCCCCGATGACCTCGACGTGGTCGGGGGGCAGGCCGATCTCCTCCCAGGCCTCGCGCCGGGCCGCGTCCTCCGGCACCTCCCCGGCCTCGATCATCCCCCCGGGGAAGACCACGTCGCCGGCGTGGGTGGGCATGTCCCCATGGCGGCGGGTGAGGATGACGCGGAGGTCGTCGCCGTCCTCGTACAGCGGCACGAGTACCGCCGCCCGCACACCGGCGCGGGCGCGCCACCGGAGGCAGATCCCGCAGAGGTGCCCAGAGGTCCACGGCGCCATGGTATGTAGGTCCCGCCGGCCCGGCGGCCCTCGTCCGGCCCCTGCCGGGTGCCCTCCCGGAGGGGATAGGCTGGCGGGCATGCCCAGGCCCCTGCCCACGGCCGCCGCGGAGCACCCCTCGGCTGGCGCTGCGCCCCTTCCACCGCCGCGACGCCGACCCCCTCGTCGAAGCGGTCTGGGCCTCCCTGCCCGAGCTGAGCCGCTGGCTGCCCTGGCCCCACCCCCGCTACGGGCGATCCGACGCCCTGCGCTTCATCCGCGACAGCGCCGCCGCCTGGGAGGACGGTCGGGCCCACGACCTGGCCATCCGCACCCACCACGACGGCGCCACCCACCTGGGCAACATCTCGGTGTGGCCCACCTCGCGGCGTGAGCAGGCCGGCGAGGTCGGCTACTGGGTGCGCAGCAACGCCACCCGGCAGGGGATCGGCACCGAGGCGGCCGCCCGGGTGCTCGAGATCGCCTTCGACGAGCTGGGCCTGCACCGGGTGGTGCTGCGGGTCGCCGTGGGCAACCGGGCCAGCGAGCGGGTGGCCGAGAAGCTGGGATTCGTGCATGAGGGCCTGCTGCGCAAGGAGGTGCTGGTGGGCGGCACCTGGCTCGATCACACCCTCTGGGCGATGCTGGACGAGGAGTTCCACCGCCTGCGCCCCGGCTACGTGGAGAAGGGCTGGCTCGGCCCGCCGCAGCCGGGCTGAACCCTCTCGTCACGGGCGGAGCGCCAATGGACAGGCAGAGCCGAAAGGCACACATCCGGGCGTACAGGGAGGCGGCGAGGCCTATGGGGGTCTGGCGCGTCTACAGCTCGGTGAGCGGCCACGGTGTGCTGGGGACGAGTCGGGATCTACCCTCGATGCTGAATCGCCAGCGCGCCCAGCTGAGCGGGGGCGCCCATCCCGACAGGGCGCTCCAGGAGGAGTGGGACGCGCGAGGGTGCCGACGCCTTCGTCTTCGAAGTGCTGGACACGCTGGAGCCCCGGGACGACCCCGGCTACGACCCCACCGGTGATCTCGAGGAGTTGGGGAGGATGTGGCAGGAGCGGCTCGGGCAGGCCTGATGAACAGGGCCTGCCGCCTGCCAATGTCCGCCCGTGCCGAGACCCATTTCTTCCCCGGCCCCACCGGACCCCGTCTCACCCTGACGCCCTCCCGCCACACCTGCGGCACGCCCGCGGACGCAGCCCCATGGCCCTAGGATGGCTCAGAACTACCGGGCCTGGGAGAGAACCGGGATCCCGCCAGTGTGTGCGGCGGGTGTTGCCGACTGCCCGGCGGGGCCGGAGGGGACGGTGGCGCCTTTCAGGATGAGGGTGAAAGTCGTGATCCAGGCCGTTCTCTCGTAGGTGACCTGGCCGCCCATCAGGTAGGCGAGCCGTTGGGACACGGGGAGCCCGAGACCCATGGACGGGGAGGGGGTGCTGGGGTCGCACCGTTCGAAGGGGTGCAGGTCGGGCAGGCCACGGGCCGCCGGCAAGCCGGATCCGTCGTCGCTCACCGCGAGGGTCGCCTCGGTTCCGGCCTTGGCCTCCACCACGACCAGATTGCCGCCGTGGCGGACCGCGTTGGAGATCAAGTTACGAACGATCTGACGGACTCGGACCGGGTCGCCGCTGACCATGGCCTGAGGGTCGCCGCGCAGGCGGATGAGCTTCTGGGGATAGAGCCAGGCGAAGCTCCTCACCACTTGCGCGGTGATCTCGCGGAGGTCCGTCGGCTCGGCCCTGACGTGCAAGCGGCCGGAGGCATCCTCAGCTCTGACCAGCAGGTCGTCCACCAGCCCGGCGAGCTCTTCCCCCTGCTGGTTGAGTTCGGCGAGCATCTCGCCCGCTTCCGGCGGGAGCTTGTGACCCCAGTTCTGTTCCATCAGCTGGCCGAATCCGACCACGCTGGTGAGAGGGGTCCGCAGGGCATGGCTCGCCCCGGCCAAGAACTCGTCCCTGGAGCGAAGGAGGTCCTCCAGCTGCGCCTGCCGGGTCTCGTGCTGGCGCCGCACCGCCCCACCCATGATCGTCATTTGGGCCAAGGCCAGGACCATGAAGATGCCGATGACGAGGGCCTCCTGCTGCCACTGCGCTCCGCCCGTCGGTGCCGGCCCGAACAGCAGCGATCGCCAGCGGGTCGGAGTTCCAGACGAGGAAGAAGAGCACCGTGTCGTAACACCACATCACCAGAGCCTGGCGCCTCGGGAGAAGCGCGGCGCGGTGCCCATCAGGTACAGGAACGGGACGGCCAGCACGTAGTTGGGGACCTGCAGGGCAGCCAGCGCCGCCGCGGTCGCCGTGGCGTCCAACCAGACCGACAGCAGGGCCTGGCCCCGACGCCGCCTGCCGCTGAATATGGCGTCCACCAGCAGCCCCAGCGCTCCGGCTGTCGTCAGCCAGAGCGGCACAGATGCAGTCAGCGCCGCCCCCACACAAGAGGCCACCGCGAATGCGAGAAGGCCGGGAACCCTCACCCGATACCAGGCCGTGACCAGATCGGCGGGTCTGTCACCCGTCTCCGCCGAAGTCGGGGACCCGCCTTCAGCGGACGGGCCGATCGCGACTCCTGGAGGCAGGTGGGCGAGCGGCCGAACCCCCCCCGCTTGAGGGTTTGCGATCATAGGAGACCATCGGCAACAGGCTCCCGGGGGCTAAGCAGTTCCCCGCCGCCGCCGAACCTCGAGGCTCGGTCGGGAGTGGGTCAAAGGCTGAGGGCGCGGGGTGTGGGGTCCGTCATCGGCTTCCTGTGACCCTCTCGAGCCGGAACGGCTTGCCGTGACCGGGGTAGACAGTGCCTACTCCGAGGCTTCGCAGTCTCGCGAGGCTGGCCGTGGCCGCAGCCATGTCGTCGATGAAGAACTCCAGGCTCGGCCTGCCCGTGTACGGTGCCGCAGGTCGCCGCCGTCGACCCGCGTGCTACGTCGCCCTGCCAGCGGCGACGCCCGATCGAGGCTGACCTGCACGCGTCGACCGGACGTGGGTCGCCGTGACCTCCCGCCGCGGCCGATAGGCCGTCATCGCTCGCAACGCCGAGCCGTGGCTCGACGGCATCCCCGGCAACGTGTCATCTGGGCCTGACGGACGATGGAGCCGCGCCGACGGGCAGCGAACGCACGGCCAGGGATGACGACCGCCTATCGGCGGCGCACGAGACCGGCAGCTCAGCGGCGGCCCCGGCGCGGCCACGATCTCGGCGAGCAGGCCAGGCGTCGATGGCCACCCCGGCAGCGACCGGCTCCACGGCGGACCCTGCATCGACGACTGCGGCGGTCTGCCGCCGACGGCTGTTCGGCAACGGCGGCCAGTCGACGCGCTGTGGGGCAACGGCGGCTCTGACACCGTGACGGCCGCGTAGGACCGACCGATGCGCTTCTGTGGAAGCACCAACCAGCTGCGAGGCATGACCCCCGCAACAACCCGAATTGGGGAGGGAACCGCAGCGTCGGGGCCGGAGGGGCACGGCCCCTCCCCCCGACATACCGGACCAGAGAAAGCCGGAGGGGCGGCCGGGCCGCCCCTCCGTGTTGGCTGTCGGTTGACCTAGAAGTCCATGTCGCCGCCGCCCCCGCCGCCGGGCATGGGCATCTGCTTCTTGGGCTCGGGCTTCTCGGCGACCAGCGCCTCCGTTGTGATCAGCAGAGCGGCGATGGAGGCCGCGTTCTGCAGCGTCGAGCGGGTCACCTTGGCCGGATCGGAGATGCCGGCCTTGAGCATGTCGACGTACTCGCCGGTCTGGGCGTTGAAGCCCATCGCCCCTTCCAGCTCGCGCACCCGCTCCACGACGACGCCGCCCTCGTAGCCGGCGTTGACCGCGATCTGGCGCATGGGCTCTTCGAGAGCCTTGCGGACGATGGCCCGCCCCGTCTTGATGTCGGCGGTGCCGCCCCGCGTCTTCTCCACGGCCGTCTGCGCCCGCAGCAGGGCCACGCCGCCGCCGGGCACGACGCCCTCTTCGACCGCAGCCCGGGTGGCCTGGATGGCGTCCTCGATGCGGTGCTTGCGCTCCTTGAGCTCCACCTCGGTGGCGGCGCCGACCTTGATGACGGCCACCCCGCCGGACAGCTTGGCCAGGCGCTCGTTGAGCTTCTCCCGGTCCCAGTCCGAGTCGGAGTCCTCGATCTCCTTGCGGATCTGCTTGATGCGGCCCTGCACGTCGGCGGCGCTGCCGGCGCCCTCGACGATGGTGGTGTCGTCCTTGGTGACGACCACCTTGCGGGCCTTGCCCAGCATGTCCACCGTGACGTTCTCCAGCTTGAGGCCGACCTCTTCGCTGATGACCTGGGCGCCGGTGAGGATGGCGATGTCCTGGAGCATGGCCTTGCGGCGGTCACCGAAGCCGGGGGCCTTGACGGCCACCGACGGGAAGGTGCCGCGGATCTTGTTGACCACCAGGGTGGCCAGCGCCTCGCCCTCGACGTCCTCGGAGATCACGACCAGGCCGCGCCCGGCCTGCATGACCTTCTCGAGCACGGGCAGCAGGTCGTGCACCGCGGTGATCTTCTGGTTGGCGATCAGGAGGTAGGGGTCCTCCAGCACAGTCTCCTGGCGATCCGGGTCGGTGATGAAGTAGGCCGAGATGTAGCCCTTGTCGAACTGCATGCCCTCGGTGAAGGTGACGTCCACCCCGAAGGTCTGGCTGTCCTCGACGGTGATGACGCCTTCGTTGCCGACCTTGCCCATGGCCTCGGCCACCTTCTGGCCCACGACCTCGTCGGCGGCGGAGTTGGTGGCCACGTAGGCGATCTTCTCGTGGTCGGTGGCGTCGATGGGCTCGGCCAGGTTGGCGATGAAGCTCGACAACCGTCTCCACCGCCTGCTCGATGCCCCGCTTCAGCTCCATGGGGTTGGCCCCGGCGGCCACGTTGCGCAGGCCCTCGTGGACGATGGCCTGGGCCAGCACGGTGGCGGTGGTGGTGCCGTCGCCGGCCACGTCGTTGGTCTTGGTGGCGACTTCCTTGGCGAGCTGGGCGCCCATGTTCTCCCACGGGTCCTCCAGCTCGATCTCCTTGGCGATGGTCACGCCGTCGTTGGTGATCGTGGGCGAGCCCCACTTCTTCTCGAGCACCACGTTGCGGCCCTTGGGGCCCAGGGTGGTCTTGACCACGTTGGCCAGCTTGTCCACCCCGGCCTCGAGGCCGCGCCGGGCCTCCTCGTTGAACTTCAATTCCTTGGCTGCCATTACGTCGATGCCTCCTCGGGGCTACTTGACTACGGCGAGCAGGTCGCGCGAGGACAGGATCAGGTACTCCTCTTCCTCGATCTTGACCTCGGTGCCGCCGTACTTCGAGTACACGACCTTGTCCCCCACCTTGACGTCCATGGGGACACGGGCCCCGTCCTGGAACTCTCCCGGACCCACCGCCAATACCTCGCCCAGTTGTGGCTTCTCTTTGGCGGTGTCGGGAATCACCAGGCCGCTCTTGGTGCGGGCCTCGAGGTCCTCCTTGGCCTTGACGACCACGCGGTCGCCCAATGGCTGCAGCTTCATACCAAATCACCCTCCTCTGGGGTTAGCACTCGCTGCTTACGTTTGCCAAGATTAGCAATGGCCGTGAACGAGTGCCAAGACGGGCATGGCCTACAGAAGCCCCCACCCCCCGCCCTCCCCCGCTGCCGCGGGGGAGGGGGCCTCAGGAGCCGAGGCGCAGAGAGGAATCGATCTCCGCCTCGAGCGGCGTGCGCTCTCCCCGGCGGTAGCGGAAGACCCCGGCCGAGGCCACCATCGCCCCGTTGTCGGTGCACAGCACCGGGGAGGGCAGGTGCAGGGCGAGGCCCCGCCGCTCGGCCTCCTCGGCTGAGCCGGGCCCGCAGGCGGCGATTGGCCAGCACCCCTCCCCCGCCGCCGAGGGCCTTCGCCCCGGTGGCCTCCACCGCGTTCAGGGTCTTGGCCACCAGCGAGTCGACGATGGCCTCCTGCAGCGAGGCAGCCAGGTCGGCCATGGGCGGCAGGGTGCCGGCCCGGTGGTGGGCGCGGACGTACGTGGTCACCGAGGTCTTCAGCCCGGAGAAGGAGAGGTCGAAAGGCCGGTCGGGCAGGGCCCGGGGGAAGTGCACCGCCGCCGGGTTGCCGCCTTCGGCGGCGCGGTCGATGGCCGGGCCCCCGGGGAAACCCATGCCCAGGAACCGGGCCAGCTTGTCGAAGGCCTCGCCGGCGGCGTCGTCGATGGTGGACCCGAGCACCTCGTACACCCCCCAGTCGGCCATGTGCACGATCTGGCTGTGCCCGCCCGAGGCCAGCAGCACCACCGCCGGCGGGCCGTAGCCGGGCTCCTCCAGGCGGGGGGCGAACAGGTGGCCCTCCATGTGGTCGATGCCCAGGAAGGGCTTCGACAGGGCCCAGGCCAGGGCCTTGCCGTAGGAGAACCCCACCAGGAGCGCCCCGGCCAGGCCCGGACCGCGAGTGGCGGCCACCGCGTCGAGGTCCATCGGATGCACCCCCGCCCGGGCCAGCGCCCGGTGAGTGAGGGCCCGGATCGCCTCGACGTGGGCGCGGGCCGCCACCTCCGGAACCACCCCGCCGAAGCGGGCGTGGGCCTCCACCTGGGAGGCGAGCACGTTGGAGAGCACCTCGTCCCCGCGGACGACGGCCACGCCGGTCTCGTCGCAGGAGGTCTCCACCCCGAGCACGATGGGGTCGCTCACCGCAGTCCCTCCCGGATCTCGGTCAGCCGGCGCCGGTAGCCCTCAGAGTCGATGTCGAGTGCCCACATGATGAGGGCGTCCTCGTCGCGGTAGTAGTGCCGCCGCAACCCCACCGTCTCGAAGCCGAAGCGGCGGTAGAGCGACTGGGCCGGCTGATTGGAGACCCGCACCTCCAGAGTCAGGTGAGCCGCCCCGGCGCGGAGGGCCTCCTCCGCCAGGCGGAGCATGAGGCGGGTGCCCAGCCCCCGCCCCCGGGTACCCGGTTCCACCGCCAGGGTGACGATGTGCGCGTCGTCCTCCACCACCAGCAGCCCTCCGTAGCCGAGGATGGCGCGTCCCTCCTCCGCCACCAGATAGCGCCGGCTCGCGGTGGCCAGCTCCTCGCGAAAGGCGTTCTCCGACCAGGGGTCGGCGAACACGCGCTGTTCGAGCGCGGCCACGGCGGGGATGTCGTCCGGGCTCATGAGGCGGATCGAGGTGATCAGCTGGGCCACGGCCCCTCCTGGCGGAAGTTGGTCCAGTTGATGCGCACGTCCGGCTCGCGCATGTAGAAGGGCCGGACCTCGTCCGGATGAGGGAAGGCTCCCCGCTCGGCCAGGCCGTGGGCCACCTCCATCACCGCATCGGCGGCGGGATGCCGGGGCCCGCCGGTGCGCACCCCGTGGATCCCGAGCAGCATCCCCTCGGGAAGCACTCCCCAGTCCCCCACCACCAGCTTCTGGCTCGGGTCGGACTCGAGCAGCCCCCGGAAGGCGTCGGCGGTGACCAGTTCGGCGGGCCCGTCGCGCATCACCCCGCCCGGCACCGGGCGGTAGGGAGCCACCGCCACCTCGCCCCGCCGGAGGTCCACCACCGACCAGACGCGGCGGTGGCCGGTGGCGGCGGCGAAGGCGACGGCGTCCAGCGAGCAGACCGGGACCAGCGGCACCCCGACCGCCCCGGCCAGGGCCTGGGCGGTGGCCAGCCCGGCCCGGATCCCGCCGAACAGGCCCGGCCCGATGTCCACCGCCACCACGTCGATCTCCTGGGGCCGCCACCCCGCCTGCGAGAAGCAGAACTCGAGCGCCGGGACCAGGAAGGCGACGTGGCCCCGCCGGTCGGCGCGCGCCGCCGAGGCGACAACGGTGCTCCCGTCGCCCAGGGCGACGGAGGTGGCGCCGGTGGCCGTCTCGAGGGCGACGATCCTCACCCGGCCACCTCCTCCAGCGGCCGCTCCTGCCATGAGCCGTGCCGGTGCAGCGTGATGGTGCGCGTCCCCTCCTCATCCGCCTCCAGGCGGACCAGCAGGTGGTCTTCGGGGAAGCAGCGCGCCGCCGCCTCACCCCACTCCACCACGAGCACACCGTCCTCGGCGGCTTCGAGCAGGTCGAGGTCCTCCACCTCGGCCGAAGAGCCCACCCGGTAGAGATCGGCGTGCACCAGGCCGATCAGCCCCTCGTAGCGCCTGGCGAGGACGAAGAGGGGCTCACCACCCTCTCCGCCACCCCCAGCCCCTCGGCTATGCCGGAGGCGAACACCGTCTTGCCCGTCCCCAGATCGCCGGTGAGGAGCACCACGTCGCCGGCCCGGAGCAGGCTGGCCAGGCGCCGCCCCACCGCACGGGTGTCGGCCTCCGCGGGGCAGCGCATGGTGAGGCTCACCCGAACAACCCCAACTGCTCGGCGGCGGGGTCGGCCAGCGCCGTCTGCTCGGCGAGGGCCTTGTGCGCCAGGGCGAAGTCGGCCCTGATCTGCTCCAGCAGGTGGTCGCCGCTGCGCAGCACCGCCGCCGGATGCAGGGTGGGGATCAGGTAGCGGTTCCACCACGGGTACACCTGGCCGCGCAGGCGGCTGATGCCCACGTCGCGTTTGAGGAGCAGGCGGGTGGCGAAGTTGCCCAGGGTGAGCACCACCTTCGGGTCCACCAGGGCCAGCTGCCGGCGCAGGTAGTCGGAGCAGGCGTCGATCTCGGGCTGGAGCGGGTCCCGGTTGCCCGGGGGCCGGCACTTGAGCACGTTGGCGATGTACACCTGGGAGCGCTTGCGCCCGATCTCGGTCAGCAGGCGGTCGAGCAGCTTCCCCGCGGGCCCGACGAAGGGCTCGCCCTGCTGGTCCTCGTGGTAGCCCGGTGCCTCCCCCACCAGCATCAGGTCGGCATCGGGATCGCCGACCCCGAAGACCACCTTGGTGCGACCCTGGGCCAGGGCGCAGCGAGTGCAAACGGCGGCCTGGGCGGCCAGCTCTGCCAGCTCCCGGGCCCGCTCCTCGCTCATCTGCCGTCCTCCACCGCCGGGATTCCCGCCACCGGGCGGGCCGCACGCAGCGCCGCCTCGATCGATCGTCCCACCGCGACGAACGCCGCCTCGGCGACCACATCGGGATCCCCGGGAAGGCGGCCGCAGGAGGCGGCGAAGACCGCATCGCCATCATATCGGGTGTGGCTGGGCCGGAGACAGACCGCCAGGGCGTCGTGGGCCCGGACGCACACCCGGGTGAGGGCCGCCCGATCGAACGCCGCGTCGGTGGCCACCACCACCAGCGTCGTGCTCTCCAGCGGCCGGGGAGGCACCGGCGCGAAGGCCGGCGGCACCAGCTCGCCGCCGGTCAGCGGGAGGCCCTCCAGGGTGAAGGCGTCGCCGACGGCGTTCACCACCACCAGGGCCCCCACCGTGGCCTCCCCGGCGCGCACCGCCGCCGACCCGAGGCCGCCCTTGCGCCGGGCCTGCGGGCCCCGCCAGCCGGCCACCGTCGCCCCGGTGCCCGCTCCCACGTTCCCCATCTCCACGGGGGCGCTGGTGGCGGCCCGGTAGGCGGCGGCCCCCTCGGCCGGGCCCGGCCGGGCGTGCGGGTCGCCGACGGCCAGGTCGTAGAGGACCGCGGCGGGGACGATGGGGACCACCCCGGCCGGGGTGGGAAAGCCGTGCCCGTCGCGCTCCAGTTCGGCCATCACCCCGTCGGCCGCCGCCAGGCCGAAGGCGCTCCCCCCGCACAGGACGATCGCGTGCACCGCCTCGACCTTCATGCCCGGGGCGAGCAGGGCGGTCTCCCGGGTGCCGGGAGCCGCCCCCCGCACCTCCCCCGTGGTCACGTTGGGCTCGGGGAGGAGCACGACCGTCACGCCGGTCAGGCCCACCGGGTCGGTCCAATGCCCGACCCGCACTCCGGCGACGGCGGTGATGGTCAAGGCAGATACCTCCTGGGGAGGCGGGGGCCGAACCCGCAGACCACCTCGTAGTTGAGCACGCCCATGCCCGCAGCCCAATCGTCGGCGGTGATCTCCTCCGTCCCCTGGCGGCCGATGAGGACCACCTCGTCGCCTACCCGCACCGGGTGGTCGCCGACGTCCACGACGATCTGGTCCATCGTGATCGACCCGGCGAAGGGGTGGCGCCGCCCGCCGATCAGCACCCCGCCCCCTCCGGCGGCGAGCCGGCGGGGCACCCCATCGGCGTAGCCCATGGGGACGGTGGCCACCGTCGCCTCCTGCGGCAGGGGGCGGCGGCGCCCGTAGGAAGGGCGGGCCCCGGCGGGGAGGCGCTGCAGGTAAGCGACCCGGGAGACGATGCGCATCGCCGGGCGGAGTCGGACGTCGGGGGCCAGCTCCGGGACCGGCCGCAGCCCGAACACCCCGATGCCGGCCCGCACCAGGTCGAGGCGGGCGTCGGGGTAGGCCAGGCCGCCGGCGGTGTTGGCGGCGTGCACCAGCTCCGGCCGGATGCCCTCGGCGGCGAGGGCGGCCAGCACCGTCTGCAGGACCCGGAGCTGGGCGGCGGTGAAGGCCGGGTCCTCCTCGGCCGCGGCGAAGTGGGACCAGATCCCCTGCAGGTGAAGGGGCGTGCGGGCCACTCGTCGGGCCAGCTCGGCGGCCAGGGCCGGGGGCGCCCCCACGCGGTGCATGCCGGTATCCACCTTGACCTGCACCGGGAAGCCGGGCGGGGCCACCCGCTCCAGGGCGTCGAGGAACGAATGGCGATAGACCGTGGGGGTGAGCCGCCAGCGCACCACCTCGGCCGCGTCTTCCGCGTCGGGCTCCGAGAGCAGCAGGATGGGGGCCTCGATGTCGGCCTCCCGCAGGCGGGCGCCCTCCGCCACCAGGGCCACCGCCAGCCAGGCGGCGCCGCCCTCCAGGGCGGCCTCGGCCGACGGGACGTCGCCGTGGCCGTAGCCGTCGGCCTTGACCACGGCGCACAGGGAGGCCGGGGCGAAGGCGGCGACCAGGGCAGCGGCATTGGCCCGGATCGCGGCCAGGTCCACCTCCATCCAGGTGGGCCTCACCCGGCGAACCTTCCCACACGGCGGGCCAGGGCCGAGGCGGTCACCGTGCCCGTGGCGGCCAGGCGGGCGGCGGCCCGCCCGTGGCGGAAGGCGGCCGAGCGGGCCGCCGTCTCCGGGTCGAGGCCCCGGGCGATGAGGGCAGCCAGCATGCCGGTGAGCACGTCGCCCGTGCCCAGGGTGGCCAGTTCCGGCCCTCCCGAGGTGACCACCCAGCGCTCCCGGCCGGCGACAACGGTGGGGTTGCCCTTGAGCAGCACCACCGTCCCCGTCCGCTCGGCCAGGGCGGCGGCCGGGCGCCAGCCGGCCTCCTCCCCGGTGAGACGGTGGAACTCACCGGCGTGGGGAGTGATCACCGTGGGATGGCGCCGCGCCGCCAGCCGGTCCATCCCGGCGGCGGCGATCGCGTCGGCGTCGAGCACCAGGGGGCGGTCCCAGCCGACGAGCAGCGCGGCGACGAAGGCCTGCCGTCCCGGCCCCAGGCCGGGGCCGAGGGCCATGACGTCGAAGCGCTCCCCGGCGGTGAGGACGGCCTCGGCCGAGGCGGCGCTGAAGGCCCGCCCCGTGCCGATCCCGACCGTGGTCAGCGACGGGTCGGCGGCGGCCAGCACCGGCTGCAGGGCCCCGGGGCAGGCGAGGCGGACGTAGCCGGCCCCGAAGTTGACGGCCGCCCGGCCGGCCAGGACGGCGGCGCCGGCGATCCCCGCCGAGCCGCCCACCACCAGCACCGACCCCGCCGACCACTTGTGGGCGGTGCGGGCCCGGGTGGGGACGGGGGCATCCCCCTCCTCGCAGAGGCACAGCGCCGCGCTCGCCGCCCACCAGGCCGATGTCCACCACCTCCACCGCCCCGCAACGGTCGGGGCCCTCCCCGAAGAGGTGGCCCACCTTGAGGGCATGGAAGGTGACCGTGCGCCGGGCGGTGAAGACCGCCCCGGCGGCCGAGCCGTCGCTCCCGTCGAGGCCGCTGGGCAGGTCCACCGCCAGCACCGGGGCGGAGTGGGCGGTCCAGGCGGCCGCCGGCTCGGTCAGCTGGCCCCGGAACCCGGCGCCGAACAGGCCGTCGATCAGCAGGTCGCAGGGCTCGGGAGCGCCGAGAGGGCGCACCGGCACCCCGGCCGCCGCCGCGGCGGCCGCCGCCTTGCCGGCCGGGGAACTCCCCTTCGGGCGGCCGAGGGCCCGCACCTCCACCGCCACCCCGCGTCGCCGCAGGTAGCGGGCGGCCACGTAGGCATCGCCGCCGTTGTTGCCCGGCCCGGCCAGGGCGAGCACCCGGGTGCCGTAGCGGGCGCCCATGCGCACCGCCGCCAGCGCCACTCCCAAGCCGGCGCGCTCCATGAGCATCTCCACAGGCTCGGTGGCCGTCGCGTCGAGGCGCGCCGCCTCTTCTGGGGTGATGATCGGCTTCATGGCTGGCGCCCGGTGATCACCCCGCGATGCTACCGACGGCCGGCAGCATGAACGGGTCCACACCCCCCGGCCGGGCCTCCGAGCCCGGGGGGCACGGGCCGGTGGCGCGCGTCGACCCTCGCGACAGGCTGTTCGTCCACCGGGTGCCTGCCTGCCCGCGGGGCCCGGGTCGGGCGGGAGCCAGGAGCGGCTATGTCATTCGGCGAGGCGGTATCCACGTGCTTGCGCAAGTACGGGGTGTTCTCCGGACGGGCCACCCGCCCGGAGTACTGGTACTTCGTGCTGTTCGTGTACCTGCTGTGTATCCCGGTCACTATATGGGCCGTCAGCACGGCCGAGCTGGCCACCTGGGATTCGCAGGCCTCCTTCCCCGCCGGGCTCGCGCTGGTCGTCGCCCTGGTGGGGCTCGGCCTGCTGCTGCCCTCCTGGGGCGTGCTGGTGCGGCGGCTCCACGACACCGATCACTCGGGCTGGTTCGTGTTCATCACCCTCATCCCTCTGGTGGGCGGGATCCTCCTGCTGGTCACCCTGGCCACCGACGGCACTTCGGCCCCCAACCGGTACGGGGCCGACCCCAAGGGGCGGGCATCGGCGTACGGGGCCGCCGGGCCGGCCGGATACGGCTACGTCGGGGCCGCGCCCACCCGGAAGTGCCCCTACTGCGCCGAGATGATCCAGGCCGAGGTGGTGGTCTGCCGCTACTGCGGACGCAACCTGCCGCCGCCCCAGCCCTGACGCGCCTCCCTCCGATTCGCCCGGGGCAGACCGCGCCCCGCCGGGGCGCGGTGGCCTGTGAGCGTTGTCGTACCCGGGTGATAGATAGGCAGGGTGACCGTCGATTCGGCACCTGCGGTTGACCCGGCTGAGGTAGCCGGCTGGCCGGATACGGACCTGACCGGCGAGTTGTGCCGGGTGCAGCGCGAGGTCACGCGCCTGGAAGCCTGGCGAGCGGGACTCATCGGCGAGGCAGAGCGGCGGGGCCTCGCCCGGCGTGAGGGGTTCGATTCCACCACCGCCTGGCTGATGGCCGTGTCGGGAGACCCGGCCGCGGTCTGCCGCAGCCGGGTAGCGGTCGCCGCGTCGCTACAGGAGATGCCCGAGACCCGGGCCGCGTTCTGGCCGGTGCCGTCTCGGAGTGCAGGGTTCGGCTGCTGGCGAAGGCGCGAGCCTTGGCCCCGGAGCAGTTCGCGCAGGACGAGGCCGCCCTGGTAGCCCGGGCGGCGTCCGTGTCAGCGAAGCGACTGCCGCAGATGCTGGCCGAATGGAGGCGCGACACGGACCCGCCCGGCGCCGAGGCCGATGCCGACCGGCTGCACTCCCTGCGGGCCTTGCACATCTCGCCTGCCTGGTCGGGCATGGTGCACGTGGACGGGGACCTGGACCCCGAGGGTGGGGCTGTCGTGCTCGCCGCCATACGCTCCCTGTCCGAGCTGGCTGCCCTGGATCACCGTGACACCAGGACTCCGGCCCAGTGCCGAGCCGACGCACTGGTGGAAGTCTGCCGGCGGCATCAGAGCGGCGAGCAGGGATCTGCAGCTAGCCGACCCCACATCAACATCACCATCGGCTGGGACAGCCTGCAGAGCAACTCCGGGGTGGTACACACGGAAACGGGACCCCTGAGCGCCGGCGCGATCCGAATGCTGGCCTGTGATGCTGCCATCTCCCGGGTGGTCCTCGACGGCGACTCGGTGCCGGTGGACATCGGACGTGCCCGCAGGGTCGTCCCGCCAGCGATGCGCCGGGCCCTCGACCTCCGCGACGAAGGCTGCACCCATCCGGGATGCGACGTGCCGGCACGATGGTGCGACGCCCACCATCTCCAGCATTGGGTGGACGGCGGGGCCACGAGTCTGGCGAATCTGCGGCTCTTGTGCCGAAGGCACCATCGGGAAACCCATCGCCATCTCCCCTACCCGCAGCGCAAGTAGGCCGGGCACCGCCCACCACCTCCCCTGCTCACAGCACAGGAGGCCGGGCGCTGCCGCCGCTTGCGTTCCTCTGTCGGGCCAGAAGACCGACCTCCCCCGCGGGAGGTCAGGGCTCCGCGGGCGCCCCCACCGCCATCGCCACCGCCACCGCCACCTCGTCGGTGTGGGTCAGGGTCACCAGCACCTCGCCCACCCCCAGCTCCCTGGCCCGGGCGGCGGCGGTCCCTCGCAGCACCGCCCGCGGGGCCCCGCCCCCGGTGATCTCCACGTCCTGCCAGCGGATGACCCGCCAGCCGCTCCCCAGGCTCTTCATCACCGCCTCCTTGCCGGCGAAGCGGGCTGCCAGCGACTGCTCGGGATAGGCGTGGCCGAAGGCGTACGCCCGCTCGCCGGTGGTGAAGCACCGCTCGGCGAAGCGCGGGTGGCGCTCCAGCAGGTAACGGACGCGCCCCACCTCGGCCACGTCCACCCCGACGCCGAGCAGGCGCATGGCTACTCCACCGTCACGCTCTTGGCCAGGTTGCGCGGCTGGTCGATGTCGTGCCCCCGCACCGCGGCCACGTGGTAGGCGAGCAGCTGCAGGGGGACGATGGCCGGCACCGGGGCCAGCAGGTCGGGGACGCGGGGGATGCGCAGCACCCGGTCGGCCAGCTTGCCTATCTCCCGGTCGTCGTCCCAGGCCACCGCCACCGTGAAGGCGCGCCGCGCCTTGACCTCCTGCAGGGCGGAGACCGTCTTGTCGTAGGTCCCCTGCTGGGTGAGCACCACCACCACCGGGGTGCCCTCCGTGACCAGGGCCAGGGTGCCGTGCTTCAGTTCCCCGGCAGGCATGGCCTCGGAGTGCACGTAGGAGATCTCCTTCATCTTCAGCGAGCCCTCCATGGCCACCGCGTAGTCGAGGCCCCGGCCGATGAAGTAGACATCGTCACGCTCGGCGATGGCCGCGGCCAGGGACCGCGCCTCGTCCTCCCGGTCCAAGCACCTCCTCGACGACCCGGGGCAGGGTGCGCAGCCCGGCGATCAGGCCGGCCGTGGCCGGGCCGTCCAGGCTCCCGCGCTCGCGGCCCAGCGCCAGGGCCAGCAGGTACTCGACCACCAGCATCGTCATGTAGGCCTTGGTCGAGGCGACCGCGATCTCCGGGCCCGCCCGGGTGAAGAGAAGGTCGTCGGCCTCCCGGCTGAGGGTGGAGCCGACCACGTTGGTGATGGCCAGCAGTCGCGACCCCCGCTCCCGGGCCAGGCGGGCCGCCGCCAGCGTGTCCGCGGTCTCCCCCGACTGGCTGATGGCCACGGTGAGCGACCCCGGCCCGATGAGCGGGTCCCGATAGCGCAGTTCGTGGGCATAGGCCACCTCCACCGGCACCCGCAGCAGCCCCTCGAGCACCTCCTTGGCCACCAGGCCGGCGTGGAAGGCGGTGCCGCAGGCGGTGATCCAGACTCTGTCCAGGCTGCGGGCGAAACCGGGCGGGAAGTTCACTTCCTCCAGACTGACGCCCGCGCCGTCGAGCAGGCGGCCGGTGAGGGTGTCGCCGATCGCCCGGGGCTGCTCGTGGATCTCCTTCAGCATGAAGTGCGGATAGCCGCCCTTCTCCGCCTGCCCGGCGTCCCAGGTGACCTCCAGCAGATCGCGGTGCACCGGTTCGCCGGCCAGGGTCTGCAGGCGGGCCCCGGCGGGGGTGACATCGACGATCTCCCCGTTGTCCACCACCATCACCTTCCGGGTGTGGGGGAGGATGGCCGGGATGTCGCTGGCCAGGAAGATCTCGCCCTCCCCGAGGCCCACCACCAGCGGGCTGATCATCCGCACCGCCACGATCCGGCCCGGCTCCCGGCTGCTGATGACCACCAGGGCGTAGGCCCCCCGGGCCCGGCCCACCGCCCGGCGGGTCGCCTCGAGCAGGTCGCCCCGGTACTCCTGGGCGACGAGGTGGGCGAGCACTTCGGAATCGGTCTCCGAGGCGAACACCGCTCCCGCCGCCGCCAGCTCCTCCTTGAGGGCGAGGTAGTTCTCGATGATCCCGTTGTGGACCACCGCGATCTCCCCGCTGGGGTCGGTGTGGGGATGGGCGTTGGAGTCGCTGGGCACGCCGTGGGTGGCCCAGCGGGTGTGGCCGATGCCGGTCGTGCCCGGCACCGGGTCATCTTCGAGCAGTTCGGCCAGCCGGGCCAGCTTGCCCTTCGGCCTTGCGCACCACCAGGCGCCGGCCGTCGAACACCGCCACCCCGGCCGAGTCGTAGCCGCGGTACTCCAGGCGCCGCAGGCCGTCGATGAGGATCGGGGCCGCCTGGCGAGGCCCCGCGTATCCCATGATTCCGCACACGCGTCGAACTCCCTTCGTCGGGGAGACCAGGGAGGCGTGCGGGGTCGCCGGACCCCGCCTCACTCCGGGGCGGGCTCTGCCTCCGGGGTCACCCCCGGGCTCTAACCCGCCGCGTCACGACCGTGAGCGGCCGAGAGGGCACCCGCCGACTGCTCGATGCTCCCTCTTCCTCGTCACCTCGCCGCAGCGAGGGCAGGCGCTACAGTTAACGTCCTGCGGTCTCCGTGGTCGGTCTCGGTTGTCGCCGGCCGCCGTGGCACCGGCCGCCCGGCACCGGCCAGGCTAGCCCGGCTCGGCGATTCCGCTGCCCAGCTCCCGCCGGACCAGCACGGCCAGCTCGTCGGCGATGCGCGGCCGCCTCGGCGGTGGTGGGGGCCTCGACCATCACCCGCACCACCTGCTCGGTGCCCGAGGCCCGCACCAGCACCCGGCCGGTCTCGCCGAGGCGCTTCTCCATGGACGCCACCGCCGCCCACAGCGGGGCGGCGTCGGGCAGGCGCTCGCGGACCCGCACCGGGACGTTGCGCAGCACCTGGGGGCACTCGGTCATCACCCGGCGCAGCTCCTTGAGCGGCGCTCCCGGTGGCTGCCATCACCTCGAGCAGCCGGCGGGCCGGTGAGCAGGCCGTCGCCGGTCGGGCTCGCCGCCGAAGATCACATGGCCGCTCTGCTCCCCGCCCAGGCCGGCCCCCCGGCGCCGCAGCTCCTCGAGCACGTAGCGGTCCCCCACCGGCGTCTCCACCAGCTGGATGCCCATGGAGCGCAGGGCGAGGCGGAAGCCCAGGTTCGACATCACCGTGGCCACCACCAGGTCCCCAGGCAGCTCTCCCCGCTGGTGGAGGTGCCGGGCGAGCACCGCCATCACCACGTCGCCGTTGGCGGGCACCCCGTCCTCGTCGACGGCGATCAGCCGGTCGGCGTCGCCGTCGAAGGCCAGGCCCAGCCTCCCGGCGTTGCGCCCGGCCAGGAAGCCGGGGCTCGTCGCCCCGCACCCCTCGTTGATGTTGATGCCGGTCGGCTCGGCCGCGTGGGCCACCACGTCGGCCCCGAGCCGGGCGAACAGCGCCGGGGCGGCCAGGAAGGCGGCCCCGTGGGCGCAGTCGAGCGCCACCGACATGCCCCGCAGGGAGTAGCGGGCGCCCTCCGCCAGGTGGTTCAGGTAGCGCTCCAGGGCGTCGGGCATGCCCAGCTGGATGCCCACGTCGGCCCCTTCCGCCCCCACCCAGGGAGGGCCGTGGCGGATAGCGCGCCTCGATGGCCCGCTCCCGCTCCTCGTCGAGCTTGGCCCCGTCGGGCCCCAGGAACTTGATGCCGTTGTCCCCGGCCGGGTTGTGGCTGGCGCTCACCATCACCCCGTAGGAGGCCCGGGTCGAGGCGGTGAGGTAGGACACGGCCGCCACCGGGAGGATGCCCACGTCGATGGTGTCGAACCCGGAGGCGTGGAAGCCGGCGTGCACCGCAGCCGCCAGCATCTGGCCCGAGCGGCGGGTGTCCCGGCCCACCAGGGCGGTCCCCTGGCGCCCGTCGGCGGCGGCGCGGGCCAGCCCCATGGCCAGCTCCGGGGTCAGCTCGACGTTGGCGCGGCCCCGCACCCCATCGGTACCGAAGAGGGGCGCGCCGGCCATGTGCCGTACCTTAGAGCGCGGACGCGGCGATCGGCTCAGCGCTTGGTGTACTGAGGCGCGCGGCGGGCCTTGCGCAGGCCGTACTTCTTGCGCTCCACCGCCCGGGCGTCGCGGGCGAGCATCCCCGCCCGCTTCAGCGTGCGGCGCGCCTCGGGATGGAGTCTCGATCAGCGCCCGGGCGATGCCCAGGCGCAGGGCGTCGGTCTGCCCGTTGAGGCCGCCGCCTTCCAGGGTGGCGCGCACGTCGTAGCGCCCGTCGAAGCCGGCGAGGCGCATCGGCTCCAGGATGCGCAGGCGCTGGGCCATGCTGCGAGAAGTAGACCTCGAGGGGGCGGCCGTTGAGCGACATGGACCCCGTGCCGTCGGTGAGGCGCACCCGGACCACCGAGGTCTTGCGGCGGCCGACGGTCTGGACGAGGGGCTCGGGCATCAGGAGACCTTTCGTGCATCGAGGGTGAGCCGCTTGGGCTTCTGGGCGGCGTGGGGATGGTCGGGGCCCGCGTACACCTTGAGCTTGCGGTACATCTGCCGGCCGAGGCGGTTGCGAGGCAGCATGCCGCGGACCGCCTGCTCCACCACCCGCTCGGGGTGCTTGGCCCGCATCTGCTCGAAGGAGCGCTCGGTGAGCCCGCCCGGGTAGCCGGAGTGCCGGAAGTACTTCTTCTGAGTGGCCTTCTCGCCGGTCACCTGGATGCGGGAGGCATTGACCACCACCACGAAGTCGCCCATGTCGAAATGTGCGGGGCGAAGGTGGGCTTGTGCTTGCCGCGCAGCACCACCGCCACCTCGCTGGCCAGGCGGCCCAGCGGCATGCCGTCGGCATCGACCACCCACCAGGCTCGATCGATGTCGGCGGGGCGTGGCGTGTACGTCTTCTGCCGTCTCATGGACATCCTCTGCGTGGCGAACCGTGCGGCGCGCACGGAAAAGCGCCCCACTCGGGGGCGAGCGGGCATGGTATCGGAGCCCTCCCGGCCTCTGCAATTCCGCCGAGGCTCCGCGCCACCGCCCGGCCCCGGTCGGCCCTCCCGCTCAGCCGGCCGGGCGCAGCAACTCCACCGCCGGGTCCGGGCGCCCGCCCAGGGCCCACAGGGCCACCCAGGTGCCCGGTTCCCGGCCGGGCAGGTAACGCAGCATCACCGTTTGGTCGAAGCGCGGGTACCAGGCGACCGCCCACCCGACGGCGGTGGGCAGGGCCAGGCCGCGGGCCACCGGGCCCCCCGCCAGCCCGGCGGTGCGCACCTCCCCGGCACCCTCGAGAGCGAGGCCGGTGAAGGGGAAACCGGCGTCGGCGGCCGGCCCGGCTTCCCATCTGAGCTCCCCCGAGGGGACGCGGGCGGGGATCAGGCGGGAGGCCCCCACCGTCCCCCGCTCCGGGGCCGGTGTCCAGCGCAATCCCCCACGCCCGCCCACCAGCGCCAGGCCGAGCCCGTCACCGTCCTCCCCGCAGGCGACGTACCAGGCGCCCCGCTCTGCGAGCCCGATGCCGAAGTAGCGGCCGGCGGTGGTGTCCCAGGCCAACTCGACCGTCTCCCCCACCTCGCGGGCGGCAATCGTCCCCGTGTAGGTCCCCCCGCCGGGCACGGTCGCCTCCACCAGCCAGTCACCCACCAGGGACGGCGTCGGGCGGATACCCGCCCGGAGCCTCACGAGGCGGGATAGCCCACCTCCCAAAGGGTGAGGCCGTGGGGCGGAGCCACCCCCCGGGCGGCATTGCGGTCGCGGGCCTCGATGATGCCGGCGATGGCCGCGGCGTCGAGACGGCCCCGTCCCACCTCGACACAGAGGGCCACCATGGAGCGCACCATCTGGTGGCAGAAGGCGCCGGCCGACACCGTGAAGGTCAGCAACCCGTCGTCGGCGCGCTGCCAGGCCGCCTCCAGCACCCGGCGCACGGTCGAGCCGCCCTCCACCGCCCGGCAGAGGGAGGCGAAGTCGTGCTCGCCCACGAAGGCTCGGGCGGCCCGGTCCATGGCCGCCGCGTCGAGGGGGCCGCCCACGTGCCAGACGATCCAGCGGCGGGCCGGGTCGGGCACCGGACCGTCGTCGATCACGTACCGATAGCTGCGCCACAGGGCGGACCGGCGGGCGTCGAACCCGTCCGGGGCCTCGGTCAGCGAGCGAATCACCACCTCGGGGGCGAGCAGGCGGTTGAGGGCCCGCTGCAGGCGGGCCGGGTCGATCGCTGCGGCGAGCGAGAAGGAGACCACCTGGCCCCGGGCGTGGACCCCGGCATCGGTGCGCCCGGCCACCGCGGTCTCCACCGGGTGGCGAAGGACGGTGGCCAGGGCGCCTTCCAGGCTGCCCTGCACGGTGCGCACCCCGGCGTTGGCGGCATACCCCCGGAACCCGGAGCCGTCGTATGCCAGGTCGAGGCGGTAGGTGGGCATCTACAGAGAGGATACGGACGTCAGCAGCAGCCAGCCGCCGTAGCCGACGGCCGCCGCCAGGGCGGCCCGCGCCGGGGGGAGCTCCAGCGCCACCCGGGCCGCCTGCCACAGGCAGGTCAGCGACCACACCGAGGCGGCCAGCAGGGCGAAGAAGGGGTCCAGCACGAGGCGCAGCACCAGGGCCGTCAACAAGGGAGGGAAGGCGAGGGCCGAGGCGGCGGCCACGCTGGGGAAGCTCCCGGCGCCGCCGAGCACGTGCCTGCCCGCCAGATACACCAGACCGGCGAGCACCAGCCACCCGAAGACCCCGGCGACCGCCGACCAGACCAGGGCGAGGAGCCCGTTCCCCCTGAGGATCCCGGGCACGGCCAGCAGCACCTGCACCGCCCCAACCACCAGGGCCCCGTCGGCAACGCCGTCGGGGGCCAGCACCATGCGCAGGTAGGCGTGGCGGCGCAACGCGGCGCCCGCCAGGATCACCCTCAGCACGGGACCATGTTGGCCGATCGGGGCGGGCACGGGGAAGCCGCGGGGCGGCGAGGCGCCCGCATCCTCGATAACCTCTTGCGCAGAGCGGGGTGAGCAGCCGGGGAGGGAGCACCATGGCGATCAGGACCGCGGAGGAGTACCGGGCCAGCCTGCGCGACGGCAGGCGGGTCTACATCATGGGGGAGAAGGTAGAGGACGTCACCACCCACCCGGTGCTCGGGCCGACGGTGCGACACGGTGGCCGGGGGCTACGAGTTGTGCGCCTCCAAAGACCCGGCCATCCGCGACCTCTACGTGGCCTCCCACCCGGTGACCGGTGAGCCCATCAGCCGCTACTACGTGACCCCGCGCACCTCCCAGGACCTGATCAACCGATCGATGATGATCCGGCGCTCGATCGAGCTGGTGGGCGGCCTGCCCTTCGGCCGGGACATCGGCACCGACTGCCTCAACGCCGCCTTCGTCGTCGCCGGCCAGATGGGCAACCAGGAGTACCAGGACCGCGCCCTGGCCTTCCTGGAGTACCTGCGCACACAACGACCTCATCACCTGCGGCGCCGTCACCGACGTCAAGGGCGACCGCTCCCGGGAGCCGGCCAACCAGAAGCACCCCGACTACTACCTGCATGTGGTGGACCGCAACGCCGACGGCATCGTCGTCAAGGGGGCCAAGGCGCACATCACCAGCGCCCCCGTCGTCAACGAGATCGTGGTGCTCCCCACCCGCCAGATGCGGGAGAACGAGGCGGACTACGCCGTGGCTTTCGCCGTGCCGGCCAACGCCGCAGGGGTCACCTTCATCGCCCGCGGAGGGCGGGGCGCCTGGACCGACCACGAGTTCCACCCCGACCGCCCGGGTGGGCACCCTGACCGAGGCGATGATCATCTTCGACAACGTCTTCGTGCCCTGGGAGCGGGTGTTCATGTGCGGCGAGTGGCAGTACTCCATGCTCCTCGCCTACACCTTCGCCACCTTCCACCGGTTCACCGCCATCAGCTACAAGATCCCGCTGGTGGAGTGCGCCGCCGGCTGCGCCGTGGCGATGGCCCGCTACAACGGCCTGGAGAAGGTGGGCCACATCCGCAACAAGCTGGCCGACATCGCGGCCTACGTGGAGACGCTGCAAGGCCCTGACCAACGCGGCGGCGCGAGACCCGGTCATGTACGGCGACATCGCCGTGCCCAACCCGCTGATCACCAACATGGCCAAGCTGCACTTCGCCAGCAAGTACCACTCCTTCATCCAGCTGATCCAGGACATCGGCGGGGGCATCATCGGCACCGCCCCGGACCGGCGCGACTGGGAGCACCCCGACCTCCACGACTACCTGGAGCACTACCTGGGAGGGTCGGCCCAGTTCAGCACCCTCGACCGCATGAAGATGATCCACGAGACGATGCGCCAGGTGTGCTCCCACGAATCGGCCTTCCACGAGGTCATCACCGTCCACGCCGAGGGCTCCATGGAGGCCCAGAAGATGATGATCCTCGCCGAGTCGCCGCTGAAGAGGTACGAGGAGATGGCACAGAGGCGGGCCGGCATCCTCCCCTGGATCGGCATCGACGGGGTGGCGGAGGGGTAGCGGGGAAGCCCCGGCGAGGTCAGACCTGCGGGCCGGCGCCGGGAGAGGGGCCCCCACCGCTCAAGCCCTGCGGGCTTTCGCACCTCCCCCGGCACGAGAGTGCCGGGAGAGGTAAGACTCAGACGAGCTCGATGACCGCCATCTCGGCACCGTCGCCCCGCCGGGGGCCCAGGCGCACGATGCGGGTGTAGCCGCCGGGCCGCCCGGCGTAGCGGGGGGCCACCTCGTCGAACAGCCGCGTGACCACTTCCCGGTTCTCGATCTCCGACAGCACCTGACGGCGGGCGTGCAACGAGCCGGTGCGGGCCTTGCTGATGAGCCGCTCGGCCAGGGGGCGGACCAGCTTGGCCCGGGTCACCGTGGTGGTGATGCGCCCCTCCCACAGCAGCTCCTGGGCCAGGTTGCGCAGGATCAGGTCGTGGTGGGCGGGGCTGCCCCCGAGGCGGGGGCCCTTCTTGGGCTGGGGCATCAGGCGGGCACCTCCTCGTCGCGCGCCGAACGCAGCGACAGGCCGAGCTCGTCGAGCTTGGCCACCACTTCCTCCAGGCTCTTCTGCCCGAAGTTGGTGATGTTGAGCAGGTCCTCCTCGGTGCGGGTGACCAGCTCACCGACGGTGGCGATCTGGGCACGGCGCAGGCAGTTGCGGGGGCGTTCCGACAGGTCGAGCGCCTCGATGGGCAGGTCCAGGTCGGGGGAAGAGGTCTCGGCGGCGACCACGTCGCCCAGCTCCAGACCGACGCCCTCGCCCACCCCGGCGAAGAGGGCCATCAGCTCGCCCAGGGTCTTGCCGGCCGACGACACCGCCTCCTGGGGCGACACCGCGCCGTTGGTCTGCACGTCGAGGACCAGGCGGTCGAAGTTGGTCATCTGCCCCACCTGGGTGCTCTCAACCGTGTAGGAGACCCGGCGCACCGGCGAGAAGATGGAATCGATGGGGATGATGCCGATGCCCTCGCCGCGGGCGTTGCGGTCCGACGAGCGGTAGCCGACGCCGCGCTCGGCGGTCATCTCGATCTCCAGGCGGCCCGAGGAGGACATGGTGGCGAGGTGCAGGTCGCCGTTGACCACCTCGACCCCGGCCGGGCACTTGATGTCGCCGGCGGTCACCTCGCCCTTGCCCTTGGCCGACAGGTACAGGGTGGGCTGCGGCTCGGAGCTCTCGATGCGCAGCACGACCTGCTTGAGGTTGAGGATGAGATCGACCACGTCCTCAACCACGCCGTCCACCGTGGAGAACTCGTGCTGCACCCCCTCGATGCGCACGGTGGTAATGGCAGCACCGGGGATGCGAGAGAGCAAGGTGCGGCGCAGGGTGTTGCCCAAGGTGTAGCCGAAACCCGGCTCGAGCGGTTCGACGACGAACCGGGAGCGGGTCTCGGTGACCTCGACTTCCTCGATCTGGGGACGCTGGACGATCAGCACGGAGTTCCCCCTACTTCGAGTACAGCTCGACGATTAGCTGCTCTTGGATCTGGATTTCGATCTGGGCCCGGTTGGGCAGGCCGTGGACCACGATCCGCCGGCCGGTGGCGTCCACCTCGAGCCAGTCGGGCTTCGACCGGCCGCCGGCCGTGTCGAGGGAGTGCTGGACCACCAGGAGCTCGCGGCTGCGCTCCCGCATGGTGATCTCGTCGCCCGGGCGGAGCCGGTACGAAGGGATGTCGGCCCGGCGGCCGTTGACCAGGAAGTGGCCGTGGGAGACGAGCTGGCGGGCCTGGGAGCGCGACTCGGCGAAGCAGGCCCGGTAGACGACGTTGTCCAGACGGCTCTCGAGGATGCGCAGCAGGTTCTCGCCGGTGATGCCCTTCTGCCGGGCGGCCTGCAGGTAGTAGCCGTGGAACTGCTTCTCGAGCACGCCGTAGATGCGGCGGGCCTTCTGCTTCTCGCGCAGCTGGATGAGGTACTGGGTGTCGCGGACGCGGCCCCGGCCGTGCTCGCCGGGCGGGTAGGGCTTGTGCTCGATGCCGCACTTGGGCGATCTCGCAGCGGGCGCCCTTGAGGAAGAGCTTGATCCGCTCCCGGCGGCACAGCCTGCACACAGGACCGGTGTAGCGCGCCACGGCTCAGCCCCTTCCCCGCCGCTTCTTGGGGCGGACGCCGTTGTGGGGGATGGGGGTGATGTCCCGGATCCCGGTCACCTCCATGCCCATGGTCTGCAGAGTGCGGATGGCCGTCTCCCGGCCGGCGCCGGAGCCGCGCACCACCACGTCCACCTTGCGCATGCCGTACTCGCCGGCCCGGCGGGCGGCCTGCTCGGCGGCCACCTGGGCGGCGTAGGGAGTCGACTTGCGGGAGCCCTTGAACCCGACCGTGCCACCGGAGGTCCACACCAGGGTGTTCCCCTCCAGGTCGGTGATGTTGATGATGGTGTTGTTGAACGAGGCGGTGATGTGCGCCTGACCGTGGAGGATGTTCCTCCGTTCCCGCCGACGGGTCCGCTTCTTCTCAGCCACCTACACCTCCGCGGCCATCAGTGCTTCCGAATCTTCTTCTTGCCGGCGATCGCCTGGCGAGGGCCCTTGCGGGTCCGGGCGTTGGTGTGGGTGCGCTGGCCGCGGACGGGGAGGCTGCGCCGATGGCGAAGGCCCTGGTAGGTGCCGATCTCCACCTTGCGCTTGACGTTCTGCGACACCTCGCGCCGCAGGTCGCCCTCCACCCGGAAGTTGGCGTCGATGTACTGCCGGATGCGGGCCACCTCGTCGTCGGTGAGGTCGCGGATCCGGGTGTCGCGGCTGATGCCCAGCGCGTCGCAGGCCTCCTGGGCCCGGGGCAGGCCCATGCCGAAGATGTAGGTGAGCCCGATCTCGACTCGTTTGTCCCTGGGCAGGTCGACCCCTGCGATACGCGCCATCTAGTTCACCCCTGTCGCTGCTTGTGCCGCGGGTTGGAGCAAATCACCCAGACGCGGCCGTCACGCCGGATGATCCGGCACTTCTCGCACATCTTCTTGACCGATGGGCGAACCTTCACCGCGTCCACTTTCCCGGCCGAGCCCGCCGAGCGCACCCGGCCACGCGTTGGTGATCCGGGAGGCCCGACGACGGCAGCTCGACCGCGCCACGTCGTCGGCTGTCAAACACACCAAAAGACCCCGAAGGGCCGAGGGGGAAGAGTACCGGACGCGTGCGAGCACGACAAATCCCGGCCGGCGACCCGGCCGGGACGTTCCGGGGCCTTTCGCGGCCAGTTTACCCAGGCAGCGGACCCACACCCGGCTTTGTCGGGCCCTCGAGGCTCGCCAGGCGCTCCGCCTCGCTGATCCGCCGCCCGGTGGCCGGGTCTACCGCGTCGCAGCCTCCGTCCGTCACCGTGGCCGTCGCCCCCGGCGCCACCCCGCTGCCCGCCAGGTAGGGAGCGTCCAGGTAACCGGCCCGCACGGCCCCGGCCAGGGCGGCCGGGGCGCCCTCGCCCGCCCCGGGGAACCGCTCCTCGATGGCACTCAACAAGTAGGACGCCTCCTCGATCAGCCACGCCCGCCGCTCGGCTACGTTCGGATCGGCCAGCGGGTCGGGCAGGCCGAGCAGGGCGTCATCGATGACCTGATGGACCAGCGTGCAGCTCGCCACCAACTCGCCGGCTTCGATGGCGTGGTGTGCCTCGGTGAAGCCCACCACGTGGACGATGTCGGGCCGCAGGAGCATGGCGGTGCGGGTGGCCGAGGCCAGCTGCCCCCGCGCCCGGTCCGGGTCGGGGGGCAGCGAGAAGAGTCCGCCCCGCACCTCCCGCAGCACGGCAACCCCCTCCCCCGTCGTGGCGCGCACCAGGGCATCCATGGCCGCCATCTTGGCCACGTCCATAGCCGGGCTGATGCCCGGCGGGTTGTTGAGCATCATCTGCAGCACGTAGGTGGTGACCCCGGCCCGGGCGGTGAGGCCGGCGGCCAGGGCGGCGGCGGCCACCTGCACCACGTCGGAGGCGTGCCGCAGCCCCCACTGGTTCTGGTCGTTGCGTTCCACCGGCACCCCGTGGGCGGCGCACCAGGCCACCAGCTCCGCCTGTTCGGCCACGGCGGCCTCCAGGGAACGGACCGAGCGCCCGTCCAACTCGGAGTACCAGAAGACCGGCACGGCGCACCAGGCGTTATGGATGGTCTCGGCGAGCACCTCGGCCAAGGCCACCTGGTCGTTGGTGCCCGCGTAGCAGCGCATGATCGGGTGGTTCCCCCGCCGGGTGGCCGCATACAGGCGGCGCAGGTCGTGGGCACTGCGCACCGGCACCCCGCCCGCCCCGTCCTGGGCCGGGTCCATGCGCTCCGGATGGAAGAAGTGCTCCTGGAAGTTCTGGTCGGGGCCCAGGGAGACGATGTCGAGCACCCCCGCGGTGGCGATCTCCCCGATCCCCTCCACCGTCGACTCCAGGTCGGGCCGGCCGAAGTGGTGCCGCAGCAGGGGCCGGGGCGCCGCCTGGTCGCGCCGGGCCACCAGCGACTGCGCCCAGGTCTGCTCGCGGCGGACGGCACCTCCACCGGACAGGTACTCCTCGGCCGTCGGGCCGCCCGGCGCGCCGAAGACAGCCTCGAAGAGGCCGGCGGCAACTGCCGTCTCGGCCGTCACCGGAGTCCCCCCGAACACCAGGCGCTGCCCCAGCAGGCCGGCGGCGGCCAGGGCCTCCCGCAGTTGGGCGAACAGGCGCTCCGCCGCCTCCGGGGTGAGGCGGTAGGAGAGGGCGAGCAGGTCGGGGCGCCGGGCGGCGGCCTCCACCACCCGGGCCACCGTCACCGCCGGCCCGAGGAACTCTGTCCGGTAGCCCGCCCGGCGGGCGGCGGCGAGGAAGTTGAGCACCCCGGCGGTGTGCACACAGTCGCCCAGGGCGGCGCCGACCACCAGGGGGCCTTCCGCCATATCAGGCCCCCGTCTCGGCGATGCGCCGGATCTCCCCCGGGCTGAGGCCGGCCAGGCCGAGGCTCTCCAGCGTCCGCCCCCGGGTCCAGAAGTTGGTGTCCATGATCAGGCCGGCCAGCAGGATCAGCGCCTCGATGGCCCGGGTCTTCAGCCCGAAGGCCTTCCCGGCCGAGGCGATGGGGACCAGGCTCATCGGCACGTCCTCGAGGATGTAGCGGTGCTCGAGGGTGGAGGGGGCGTTGATCCCCCGGTACCCCTCGTTGGCCCGGACCGATTCGAACAGGTCGCTGACCCGTGGCGCGGTAGGCGCTGGCCAGCCACTCCATCAGGCTCTGCACCTGGACCCCCAGCAGGGCGGCCACCGCCTGGCGCTCCCGGTCCACCGCCTCGAGCACCCGGGCGACACTGGGGCTGATGCCGTCCCAGTAGAACTCGAAGCGCCCCTGGTCGTTCTCGATGTGAGCGGCGTTGAGCAGGGTGATGGCCGGGTGGATGACCGCCCCGACATTGGCGAAGGAAGTCTCCAACGTGTTGGCCGCGGCGGTGAACTGCGGGTACCACTCGCCCAGCGCGGCCACCACCTCGGGGGTGCGGCTGGCCGGCAGGGCGGCGACCGGCACAGCGTGCTTGATGCGGGCGATGTACGACTCGGCCGGGCCGGTGGAGCGGGCGGTCATCAGGTTGGTGGCCGCCTCGGCCACCAACACCCCGGGGGCGCAAGCAGACGCCGCCAGGGCCCGGCTGAACTCCAGAGCCCCGAAGGTGCGACCCGGGTTGAGCACCACGAGCTGCTTCTGACAGAGGAGGGGGGCGCAGTGCTCCGCCAGTTCCCGGTGGGCAAAGGCGGGGACACAAACGACCACCAGCCGGGCGCCGCTGAGGGCTTCCTCCAGGTCGGAGGTGACGAGGCGCATCCGGCCGAAACCCTCGACCTCTCCCTCCAGCTCCACCCCGCCGCGGGCCCGCAGCACGGCGATGTTGGCCGGGGTGCGGTTCCATAGGGCCACCGGCGCCCCGCGCAGAGCCAGGTCGCCGGCCATGGCACGCCCGGCGTGCCCGGCCCCGAGAATGGCGATCATCGGGTACCCCCTCGATCGTCGAAGCAAGCAGGATAGGGAAAGTGCCGTTCCCGCGCCCATCCGCCGGGCCGATGCGCCACAATGGCTCATTCACAGCCACAGGGAGGATCCCTTGTCCGAGCAACTCGTGGGTTCGGTGACCCACTTCTTCCCCAAGGCGGGCGTCATCGCCATCGAGATCACCGAGGGCGAGCTCAAGGTCGGCGACACCATCCACGTCGTCGGCCACCTGACCGACTTCACCGAGACGGTCGGCTCCATGCAGATCGAGCACGAGCAGATGCAGGTGGTGAAGGTGGGCGACCTGGTCGGCATCAAAGTGGTCGGCAAGGCCCGCCCCGGCGACGACATCTACCGGGTGCTCCCCGCCTGAGCCGCCGCGGCCCACGGGCATGGGGTACCGGGAGCACCGCGGGCTGACCCTGTCCGAGGTCGGCTGTCCCGCCTCTGGCTGGAGAGATAGCGGCCGAGGCAACCCCCGGTCAGGGGGAAGCGGGATCACACGCCCAGGCCCGAGGGGCTGGGATCAGGAGAGCGCCGAGGGCAAAGTCCGCAGCCCCGCCTCCACGCCGGGGCCGGGCTCCGAATCCTCTGCTGCTGCCCCGGGGACGGTGGCTGCCTGGGGTTGGGTACGCCTCACGGTGAGCTCGAAGACGGAGCCGCTCGAATCCCGGTAGGTGAGGGTGCCTCCCATGGCTTCGGCAAGGCGGCGGGAGATCGTCAGGCCCAGCCCAAAGGAGGCGGGCAGGGCGACCCGACCGGGCACCCGCTGATAAGGAGCGAAGACGAGCTCCTGCAGCTCCTTGGGAATGCCGGCTCCGTTGTCTCGAACCCGCACGATCCCGGATTCAGCGTCGTGGGCCGTCTCGACCCACACTCGGTCACCTCCGTGGATGGCGGCGTTGCGCACGAGGTTGCGAAGGATCTGACGGAACCGCACCGGGTCCACGTCCACCCGGACATCCCCTCCCGCCAGGTCATCCGAGAGACACTTCCGGGACACCTCGTCTCGCAGCGCGGCCGCCACCTCGGCGCGCAACATCCTGGGCTCGAGCCGGACGCAGAGGATCCCGAGGTTGTCCCGAGCCGCTACCACCAGATCCTCGATGATGTAGGTCAGGTGATGGCTCTCGTCGGCTATCAGATCCGACAACTCCCTCCGCTCCTGATGGCTGAAGGTCTCCCAGCGGTCGCGAAGCTCGGTGGCGAACCCGAGCACCGTCGCCAGCGGGGTCCGCAGCTCGTGGCTCACCGCGGCGAGCAGTTCATCCTTCGAGCGGTTCGCCGTCGCGAGCCGGTCTCGGGCCAGGTCGGCTTCCCTGACCTGGTCCTGCAGGAGGTCGATGGTCATCGCTACGACCGCCAACAGCACCGACACGTACATGACCGCAGCGAGCCACCCCACCACCGCCGGCCAGGTCGAGGCCACCTCCACGCCGGGGGCCTCGATGAAGGCAGCACCTGCAAAGAGGGCTGAGGCGAGCAGGCCCAGCGCCGCTCGCGCCACCGGCTTGCTGACCAGGGTGGTGATCACACCGTAGGCGACGTAGGCAACCGTGACAGCCGGCAGCGGGACGGCGAGCAGCCAGAGCGTCAGGAAGCTGAGGACGATGTCGACGGCCAGCGCCTGGGTCATGCGCGGCCGAGCACGGGCGCCGAGGGCATGCAGCATCAACACACAGGCCGTCGTAACCGCGATCCACGCTCGTTGGAAGCCGAGCAGCCACAGCGTCCCACCGGCCACGATGGTGAAGGCCGCGGGCAGGATCCTGAAGTGATTCCAGCGTCTGGCCAGCACCGTCAACACTCGCGCGTCGATGCTGGATCCTCTGGGCAGCAGATCGTCCCCTTCAGTTGGTGCACGGTGCTTCTCGCTGTCCGCATCCGCGGTCGGTTTCGGCGTCGAGCCGCCTTAGACACAAGCCGGCGATGCCCCACCCCCAAATTCGCCCCTCGCGGCGGACGCGAGCATCTCAGGTAGTGATCGGCCCGCCAGACGCACAACTTGACCTCTCGCCTGCCCGGGCAGGCCCTGGGCCCGCCCCGCAGCGACTGCGGCTGATGGCTGCGCCCGGAGCCGCCCCCCGTATGCGGAAGCCCCCGCCGCGCCCGCCTAGGGAAGCGTCAGCACCTCCGGGCCGCGGTGGGTGATCGCCACCGTGTGCTCGAAGTGGGCCGACAGGCTGCCGTCGGCGGTGACCACCGTCCACCCGTCGTCGAGCAGGCGGGTGTGACGGCCGCCGAGGTTGAACATCGGCTCGATGCACACCGCCATGCCCCGCTTGAGGCGCAACCCCTTGCCCGGCTCCCCGTAGTTGAGCACCTGCGGCTCCTCGTGCATCTGGCGGCCGATGCCGTGCCCGGTGTACTCCTGCACCACCCCGAAGCCCGCGGCGACCGCCACCGCCGAGATGGCGTGGCCGACGTCACCCAGGCGCCGCCCATCTCGGCACTGCTCGATGCCCGCCCACAGGCCCGCCTCCGTGACCTCCAACAGGCGCCGGGCCTCAGGGGCGATCTCGCCGATGCCGATGGTGACCGCCGCGTCGCCGTGCCACCCCTCGAAGATGGCCCCGACGTCCACCGAGAGGATGTCCCCCTCGCTCAACACCCGGGAGCTGGGGATGCCGTGGACGATGGTCTCGTTCAGCGACAGGCAGATGTGGGCGGGGTAGCCGTGGTAGTTGAGGAAGGAGGGCAGGCACTTCCGCTCGGTGATGATCTCCGCCGGCCAGGCGGTCGAGGCTCGACAGGGTCACCCCGGGGTGGGCGGCCTTCGCCACCTTGGCCAGGACCTCGGCCACCACCCGGCCGGCGCGCCGCATACGGGCGAACTCGGCGGGCCCCTTGAAGGTGATCATGCCGCGGCGAGCGCGGCAGCGATCCTGGAGAAGATCTCCTCGATAGTCCCCACGCCCTCGACGGGGCAGAGGATGCCCTTGTGGTGGTAGTAGGCGATGAGCGGCTCGGTCTGCGCCCGGTAGACCGACATCCGGTTGCGCACCGTCTCCTCGGTGTCGTCGCTGCGGCCCTCGAGCTCGGCGCGCTTCAGCAGGCGGCGCACCACCTCGTCCTCCCCCACCTCGAGGCTGAGCACCATCTCGAGCGGCCGGTCGCCGACCTCGCGGTCGAGAGCCTCCGCCTGGGCGGCGGTGCGGGGGAACCCGTCGAGCAGGAACCCGCAGGCCGCGTCGGCCTCGGCGAGGCGCTCCTTGACCATGGCGATGACGATCTCGTCGGGGACCAGCTCGCCGGCGTCCATGATCACCTTGGCCCGCTTGCCCAGCTCGGTGCCGCGGACCGACCTGGGCGCGCAGCATCTCCCCCGTGGAGACGTGGGGGATGCCCAGCGCCCGGGCGATCATGGCGGCCTGGGTGCCCTTGCCGGCCCCCGGCGGGCCCACGATGAGCAGGCGCCGGCCCATCAGGTGAGGAACCCTTCGTAGTTGCGCATCATCAACTGGCTTTCGATCTGCTTCATGGTCTCGAGGGACACGCCCACCACGATGAGGATGGAGATACCGCTGAAGCCCAGGCTGATCCCCCAGATGATGGAGACCACCGAGGGAAGCACGGCGATGGTGGCCAGGAACAGCGACCCGGGCAGGGTGATGCGGCTGATGATGTGCTGCAGGTACTGGGTGGTCGCCGACCCCGGGCGGATACCGGGGATGAACCCGCCCTGGCGCTGGATCATGTCGGACTGGCGCACCGGGTCGAACTGGATGGCGGTGTAGAAGTAGGTGAAGAACACGATGAGCAGCCCGAAGAGGACCACGTACCACCAGGACCGGGAGCTCACCAGGTTGTTGTTGATCCAGTTGCGGATGGAGCCCCAGAACCCGCCGCTGGGGATGCGAGGTGACCAGCATCGCCGGCAGGTAGAGCATGCTCGAGGCGAAGATGATCGGGATGACCCCGGCCGTGTTCACCTTGAGCGGGATGTAGGTGCTCTGGCCGCCGAGCACCCGGCGCCCCCGCACCCGCTTGGAGAACTGGATGGGGATTCGGCGCTGACCCTGGTCCACGAAGATGATCCCCGCCGTCATCAGCCAGGAACAGGAGCATCACGATGCCGAAGCGGATGGTGGAGGTGGACTTCAGCACGGCGTAGAACTGGGAGGGCATCTGGCTGACGATGCTCACCATGATGATCAGCGACATGCCGTTGCCCACCCCGCGCTGAGTGATCAACTCACCCAGCCACATGATGAAGGCGGTGCCGGCGGTCAGGGTGAGCACGATGAGGAGCACCCGGCCGGCGCTCGTACTCGGGGATCAGGTCGATGCCGCCGGTGAGCGTGCCTCGGTGGAACAGGTACGTGAGGCCGGTGGACTGGAGCAGGGCGAGGAGCACCGTCACGTAGCGGGTCCACTGGGTGATCACCTTGCGCCCGGTCTCCCCCTCCTCCTGCAGCTTCTGCAGGCGGGGGATGACCACCGCCAGCAGCTGCATGATGATCGACGAAGTGATGTAGGGCATGATGCCCAGGGTGAAGACCGAGAAGGCCTCCAGCGCCCCGCCGGAGAACAGGTTGAGCAGGCCCATGATGCCCGCCTGCTCGCCGAGCTTGGCGAACTCCTCGACCGCGTCCAGGTCGACGCCGGGGACCGGGATGGCGGTGCCCAGCCGGTAGATCAGGAAGACGAAGAGAGTGAAGAAGATCTTGTTCCGGAGGTCACGGATCCGGAACATGTTGCGGTAGACGGTCAGCATCTAGGCCCGGCCCCTCTGCTGCGGGAACGAGCGAAGATATCGCGCCGGGGAGGGTCGGCCCCAACCCGGCGGCGGCCTCGCCGATCACTCGATGACCTCCACCGTTCCCCCCGCCGCCTGGATCCGCTCCACCGCCCCCACGCTGAAGGCGTGGGCGCGCACGGTGAGGCCCTTGGTCAGTTCGCCCTCGCCGAGCACCTTGACCCGGCCGCGCTTCTTGACCAGGCCGCGGGCCCGCAGCTCCTCGGGGCCCACCGTGGAGCCCTGGCGGAACTCGTTGAGCCGCTCCACGTTGATGACGGCGAAGGACTCCTTCTCCGGCCGCTTGAACCCGCGCAGCTTGGGGAGGCGCCGATAGAGGGGCATCTGCCCGCCCTCGAACCAGCGAGGCATGTTCTTGCGGGCCTTGGACCCCTTGGTGCCCCGCCCGGCGGTCTTGCCGCGGCGGCCGGCCTCGCCCCGCCCGACCCGGATGGCGTCGCGCCGGGAGCCGGGAGCCGGCTTCAGGTGATGCAGTTTCATTGCTCTTCGACCTCCACCAGGTGGCGCACCCGGGCGATGAGCCCGCGCACCTCGGGGCTGTCCGGGCGCTCCACGGTGTGGCGGATCCGGCGCAGCCCGAGCGTGCGGATGCAGGCCCGGGTCTTGGGCTTCTCCCCGATCGTGCTGCGCACCAGGGTGATCCGCAGGGTCTTGTCCTCAGCCATGGCCGATGACTCCTCGCTCACGACCCGGACCCGGGCTGGGCCCGCATCATCTCGGCGGTGCGGTAGGCGGCGAGCAGCCCCGGCGGGCGTGACCTCCTCGGCGGTCTTGCCCCGGCGCCGGGCGGTCTGATCGGGGCGCTGCTGGGAGAAGAGGGCATCGATGGTCGCCCGGGCCACGTTGACGTGGGTGGGAGAGCCCAGCGACTTGGCCAGCACGTCGCGGATGCCGGCTGCCTCGAGGATCTGGCGCATCGCCCCCCCGGCGATGACGCCGGTGCCGGGGGCGGCCGGCTTGATGAGCACCCGGGAAGCCCCCTGCTGGCCGATCGTCTCGTGGATGATCGTGGTGCCGGCCATGGGCACGGGCTTCATGTCCTTGCGGGCCGCCTCCACGCCCTTCTGGATGGCGGCGGGAACCTCACGAGCCTTGCCGTAGCCGATGCCCACCTTGCCGTTGCCGTCGCCGACGGTGACCAGGGCGGTGAAGGAGAAGCGCCGGCCGCCCTTGACGACCTTGGCGACGCGGTTGATGGCGATGACCCGCTCGTTGAACTCGGGATGGCTCCGTGCCGCGCTGCGTGGTCAAAACTCCAGCCCTTCCTCTCGGGCCGCATCACCGAGCGCCTTGACCCGGCCGTGGTAGGCGAAGCCTCCCCGGTCGAAGACGACCCGGCTGATGCCGGCCTCCTTGCACCGGGCGGCGATGAGCTTGCCCACCTCGGCGGCGACGGCCGTCGTCAGGGTACGCTCACGCAAGCCGGCCTCCTGCGACGAGGCCGAAGCCAGGGTGCGGCCCGCGTCGTCGTCGATGACCTGGGCGTAGACGTAGCGGTTGGAACGGAACACCGCCAGCCGGGGCCGCTCGGCGCTGCCCCGTACCTTGCGGCGCACCCGGAAGTGCCGGCGCTGCCGTCCCCTGAGTCTGATCGCGCTCATCGCCCGGACACTCCTGCCTTGCCCGCCTTGCGGCGCACCTTCTCGTCCACGTAGCGGATGCCCTTGCCCTTGTAGGGCTCCGGCGGACGGATCCGCCGGATCTCGGAGGCCACCTGGCCGACCAGCTCCCGGTCGATGCCCCGCACCAGGATGCGGGTGGGCTCGGGCACCTCGAAGCCGATCCCCTCGGGGGCCGTCACCCGCACCGGGTGGGAGAAGCCCACGAGCAGCTCGAGGGTGTTCCCCTGGAGGGCGGCACGATAGCCGACCCCCACCATCTGCAGTTCGCGGACGAAGCCCGCAGAGACGCCGGCCACCATGTTGGCCACCAGGGCCCGGCTCAAGCCGTGCAGCGCCCGCGACTGCCGCTCGTCGTTGCGGCGGCTCACGACGATCCGGTCGTCGGACACGGCGAAGGAGATCCGGTCGCTGAAGGTGCGAGTCAGGGTCCCCTTGGGACCGGTGACCGTCACCGTCGAGGCCGTCGATCTGCCACGTCGACGCCGGCGGGCACGGGAACGGGGGCGTTGCCGATGCGGCTCATCACCACACCTCACAGAGGACTTCGCCGCCCAGCTTGCGGCGCCGCGCCTCGCGGTCGGGCATCAGCCCCTGGGAGGTGGAGATGACCACCACGCCCAGGCCGCCCCGGGTGCGGGGCAGCTCGTCGGCGGCGGCGTAGACCCGGCGGCCCGGCCGGGAGACGCGGCGCAGGCCCTGGATGGTCCGGCTCCGATCGCTGCCGTACTTGAGGCGCACTTCCAGCTCCCGCTTGTTGCCGGCCGCGCGCACGCCGTAGCCGGCGACGTAGCCCTCGGCGGCCAGGATGCGGGCGATCTCCTCCCGGAGATGGGAGGACGGCATGAGCCACCGACTCGTGCAGCGCCAGATTGGCGTTGCGCAGCCGGGTGAGCATGTCGGCGACGGGGTCGGTCATCATGGCTACCACGCCGCCTTCCGCACCCCGGGCAGCTCGCCGCGATGGGCGAGCTCGCGCATGCAGATACGGCACATGCCGAACTGGCGCAGGTAGGCCCGGGGGCGCCCGCAGCGGCCGCAACGGGTGTAGGCCCGCACGGAGAACTTGGGCGGGCGCTTGTTCTTGATGATCAGTGACTTCTTGGCCATCACGCTCCTGCCTGCTGGCGGCGGAAGGGGAAACCGAAGGCCTCGAGCAGGGCGCGGCCGCCCTCGTCGTTGCCGGCGGTGGTGCAGATGGTGATGTCCATGCCCCGCACCTTCTGCACCTTGTCGTACTGGATCTCCGGGAAGATCAACTGCTCGGTGACCCCGAAGCTGTAGTTGCCCCGGCCGTCGAAGGAGTTCGGGTCGAGCCCGCGGAAGTCGCGGATCCGGGGGATGGTCACCTGGATGAGGCGGTCGAGGAACTCCCACATGCGGTCGCCGCGCAGCGTGGCCGAGGCCCCCACCGCCATGCCGGCCCGCAGCTTGAAGTTGGCGATCGACTTGCGCGACTTGTTCACCCGCGGCTTCTGCCCGGTGATCAGCGCCAGGTCGGCGACGGCCCCGTCGACCACCGTCTTGTCGGCGACGGCGTCGCCCAGGCCCATGTTCACCACGATCTTGGAGAAGGTGGGCACCTGCATGGGGTTCGCCAGGCCGAGGCGCTCCTTGAGGGCGTCGTGCACCTCGGCGTGGTAGCGCTCCTTGAGGCGGGGGGTCACAGGTCACCTCCGCACTTGGCGCACACCCGGCGCTTGTGCCCGTCGGCGTCGAAGCGGCCGAGATGCGGGTGGCCCCGCAGGAGGGACAGACGATCATGACGTTGGAGATGTCGATGGGCATGTCCTTGTCGATGATGCCGCCCTGCATGGTGCGGCCCCGCGGCTTGGAGTGCCGCCGGGCGGTAGCCACGCCCTCCACGATGACCTTGCCCTCCTTGGGCATGCACCATCGCCACCCGGGCCTGGCGGCCCTTGTCCTTGCCCGAGATGACCACGACGGTGTCTCCCTTGCGCAGACGCATCACAGCACCTCCGGCGCCAGCGAGACGATGCGCATGAAGCGGCGCTCGCGCAGTTCCCGGCCCGACCGGGCCGAAGATGCGGGTGCCCCGCGGCTGCATCTGGTCGTTGATGAGCACGCAGGCATTGTCGTCGAAGCGGATGTACGTGCCGTCGGGGCGGCGGCTCGCCTTGCGGGTCCGCACCACCACCGCCTTGACCACCTCGCCGCGCTTCACCGAGCCGCCCGGGATGGCGTCCTTGACGGTGGCCACGATCATGTCGCCCAGGCCGGCGTAGCGGCGGCCGGAGCCGCCCAGCACCCGGATGCAGAGGACCTCGCGGGCCCCGGTGTTGTCGGCCACCTTGAGGCGGGTCTCCTGGGCGATCATCGGGCACGCTCCACGATCTCCACCACCCGCCAGTGCTTGGTCTTCGACAGGGGACGGGTCTCCGTCACCTTCACCGTGTCGCCGAGGCGGGCATCGTTCTGCTCGTCGTGCGCCTGCAGGCGGCGCCGGCGCTCCTGGGTCTTGGCGTACATGCGATGCCGGACGGACGTGGTGATCTCGACGGTGACCGTCTTGTCACGGGCGGCGGACACCACCACTCCGGTGCGCACCTTGCGGACGCTGCGCTCAGCCACGGGATCCACCCTCCTGCTGCTTGAAGTAGGCCTCGATCTCCTGCTGCCGCATGACCGTGGAGATCCGGGCCACCTCGCGACGCAGGTCGCGCAGCCGGGCCGTCTTGTCCAGCTGGTTGGTGGCCAACTGGAAGCGCAGGTTGAACAGCTCCTCCTTGGCCTCGGCCAGCCGCGCCGCCAGCTTGTCGTAGGGGAGGTCGCGCAGGTCGGACGCCTTCATAGCTCCTCCCTCTTGACGAACTTGGTCTTGATCGGCAGCTTGTGCCCGGCCACCCGGAGCGCCTCACGCGCCAGGTCCTCGGGCACGCCGGACAACTCGAACATCACCCGGCCCGGCCGCACCACCGCCACCCAGAACTCGGGGTTGCCCTTGCCCGAGCCCATGCGGGTCTCGGCCGGCTTCTGGGTGATGGGCTTGTCGGGGAAGATGTTGACCCACACCTTGCCGCCGCGGCGGATCTTGCGGGTCATGGCGATACGGGCCGCCTCGATCTGGCGGGCGGTGATCCACGCCGGCTCCATGGCCTGGAGCCCGAAGTCGCCGAAGGACACCCTGGTGCCGCCCTTGGCGTTGCCGCGCATGTTGCCCCGCTGCACCTTGCGCCACTTGACCCGCTTGGGCATCAGCATGGCTACTCACCCTCCCCGGCGGTCTCGGCCTCGGGGGCCGGCTTGCGGGCACGCGGCTTGCGCGCCGGCTTCGCTTCCTCGGCGGCGGCGGCGCCTCGGCGGCCGGCTTGCGGGCACGCGGCTTGCGGGCCGGCTTGGCTCCGGTCCTCGGCCTGCGCGCCGTCTCTCGGCCTCGGCCGCCGGCGCCACCCCGGCCGCGGCCGCCTCGGCCGCCTCCTACCGCCTCCACCAGCGAGGCTGGCGACGTCCCCCACCGACTCCTCGGCGAGGGCAGCCTCCGGCACGAACACGTCTGACCTCGCCGACCAGGCCCTCGGGCGTGGCCGCGATCTCCTCGGCGGCCGAGCGGGACGACCTCGATGGCGGCCTCCTCGGTCCCCGGCAGCACTTCGAGGATCTCCGCCGCCTCGCGGCGGGCCTCCTCGAACTCGCTGCGGGCGGTGCCGGGATCGACCCGCTTGCCCGCCGCCGGCCTCGATGAGCCGCTTGCCCTCGGGGCGCCGCTTGCCGCCCCCGGCCTCCACCAGGCGCTTGCCCCCGCCCGCCTCGATCAGGCCGCCCCGGCGCTCGCCGGCGGCCGCCTCGGCCCGTGCCTTGGCGGGCGCCCGGCGCCCGGAGGGGCCGCCGGTGGCCAGGGCCGCCTCGGCGGCGATCTTCTCGCGAGTGGCCGACAGCGACGGCATGACGTCGCCCCGGTACACCCAGACCTTGACCCCGATGGCCCCCACCGTGGTGCGGGCGGTGGCCGTGCCGAAGTCCACGTCGGCGCGCAGGGTGTGCAGCGGGACCCGGCCCTCCCGGTACCACTCCCGGCGGCCCATGTCGGAGCCCCCGAGGCGGCCCGAGCACTGCACCCGGACGCCCTGGGCGCCGGCCTTCATGGCCGTCTGCACGGCGCGCTTGAGCGCCCGCCGGAAGGAGACCCGGCCCTGCAGCTGGTCGGCGATCCCCTGGGCGAGCAGCTGGGCGTCGGTCTCCGGGCCCTTGACCTCGACCACGTTGAGCTTGATCTCGCGGTTGGTGAGATCCTCGAGCAGGTGGCGGAGGCGATCGACCTCGGCGCCGCTGCGGCCGATGACCACGCCCGGGCGGGCGGTGTGGATGTCGATCTGCACCTTCTTGTCGCCGATCCGCTCGATCTCGACCCGGGACACCGCCCCGCGCACCAGTTCCTTGACCAGCAGGTCGCGGATGCGGGCGTCCTCGAGGACCTGGGCGGCGTAGCCCTTGTCGCTGTACCAGCGCGACTTCCAGTCGGTGGTCACGCCGAGGCGGAAGCCCGTAGGGGTGGACCTTCTGACCCATCAGCCTTCCTCCCCTTCCCGTTGATCACCGACGACGATGGTGATGTGGCTGGTGCGCCGCAGGATGCGGCTGGCCCGGCCCCGGGCCCGCGGCCGCATGCGCTTCAGCGTCGGGCCCTCATCGGCGAAGGCGGTCACCACGACCAGTTCGTCGGCGTCCAGGGCGTGGTTGTGGCGGGCGTTGGCCACCGCCGACTCCAGCACCTTGCGCACCGGCTGGGTAGCCCCGCGATTGGTGAAAGCCAGCACCTGCCGCGCCTCCTCCACGGGGAGCCCGCGCACCAGGTCGAGCACCCGCCGCACCTTGTAGGGCGAGTGCAGCAAGAACTGCGCCTGTGCCTGTACCTTCATTACTTCTTCCTCGCGGACCTGTCGCCGCCGTGCCCGCGGAACGTGCGGGTGGGGGCGAACTCGCCCAGCTTGTGACCCACCATCGACTCGGTGACGTACACCGGGACGTGCTTGCGTCCGTCGTGGACCGCCAGGGTGTGGCCGACCATCTCCGGGATGACCGTGGAGCGCCGGCTCCAGGTCCTGATGACCCGCTTGTCCCCGGACCGGTTGGCGCGTTCGATCTTCACCAGGAGGTGCTCGTCCACGAACGGCCCCTTGCTCAGGCTGCGCGCCATGGCTACCTCCTGCCCTTCCGGCTGCGCCGCCGCACGATCAGGGCGTCGCTGGCCTTGTGCCGACGGCGGGTACGTCCCTCGGGCTTGCCCCACGGGCTCACCGGGTGGCGTCCCCCGGAGCTCTTGCCCTCACCGCCGCCCAGGGGGTGGTCGATGGGGTTCATGGCGACGCCGCGAGTCTGCGGGCGGATGCCCCGCCAGCGGTTGCGGCCCGCCTTGCCGCCCTTGATCAGCTCGGCCTCGGGGTTGCCCACCTGGCCGACGGTGGCGCGGCAGTCGAGCGGCACGTTGCGCATCTCGCCGGAGGGGAGCCGCAGCAGGGCCAGGCCCCCTTCCTTGGCGATCAGCTGGATGGCCGAGCCGGCCGACCGGCCCAGCTTGGCTCCGCCGCCCGGCCGCAGTTCCACGGCATGGACCACGGTGCCCGCCGGGATGTTGCGCAGCGGCAGGGCGTTGCCCGGCCGGATCTCGGCGCCGGTGCCCGGAGGCGAGCACGTCCCCGACCTCCAGGCGCAGCGGGGCCAGGATGTAGCGCTTCTCCCCGTCGTGGTAGTGCAGCAGGGCGATGCGGGCGTTGCGGTTGGGGTCGTACTCGATGGCGGCCACGGTGGCCGGGACCCCGTCCTTGTTGCGGCGGAAGTCGACGATGCGGTAGCGCCGCTTGTGCCCGGCCCCGCGGTGGCGAGCCGTCCGCCGCCCGTAGGCGTTGCGGCCCCCGCTGCCGGGGCGCACGTCGAGAAGGCTCTTCTCCGGCTCCGCCTTGGTGACCTCGGCGAAGTCGGACACCGTTCGGAAGCGGCGGCCTGCCGACGTCGGCTTGTACTTCTTGACGGCCATGCTCACACCCCGAAGATGTCGATGCTGTCGCTCTCGGCCAGGGTGACCAGCGCCCGCTTCACGTCGGAGCGTTTGCCGAACGTCCAGCCGGTGCGCTTCCTCTTGCCCTTGCGGTTCATGGTGTTCACTGCCACCACATTCACCTTGAAGATGGCCTCCACCGCCCGCTTGACCTCGGTCTTGCTGGCGCGCCGATCGACCTCGAAGGTGTAGGTGTGCGTGGAGTCGATGAGGTCGTAGGACTTCTCCGAGACGACGGGGGCCAGCACGATGTCGCGGGGGTCCTTCACGACCGGTCCCCTTCCTCGCGCACGAAGTCGTCCCCGGCCACCTCGAAGCGGGCCGTCCCGCCGGCCATGCCCACGGTCTCGCGGGTGAAGATCAGGGTGTCGGCCCAGAGCACGTCGTAGGTGGCCAGGCGGCCGGGCCCGGTGAGCACCACCTGCGGCAGGTTGCCCAGCGAGCGGGCGGCCACCTCGTCGCCCTTGCCCAGCACGACCAGGGCCTTGCCGGAGACCTCCATGGCCTTGAGGAGGGCCACGGCCTGCTTGGTCTTCGGCTCGGCCCAGTCGAAGGACTCGACGACCTTGACCTGCCCCTCGGCGGCCCGGGCGGACAGGGCGCTGCGCAGCGCCAGGCGCCGCATCTTCTTGGGGGTGCGCTGGCGGTAGCTGCGGGGATGGGGCCCGAAGACCGTGCCGCCGCCGCGGAACTGCGGGGAGCGGATCGAGCCCTGGCGGGCCCGGCCCAGGCCCTTCTGCCGCCACGGCTTCTTGCCGCCGCCGCTGACCTCGCCACGGGTCTTGGTGTCGGCCGTGCCCGAGCGGGCGGCGGCCAGCTGGGCGGTGACCACCTGGTGCATGACGGCCACGTTCGGCTCGATCCCGAACACGGCGGGGTCGAGCGCCACCTCGCCGACCCGTTCCCCGGCCGAGGTGTAGAGCGCCGCGGTCACCTTGTCAGCCACCGGCCTTCACCGCCTCTCTCACCAGCACCACCGCGCCACGCGCGCCGGGCACCGCCCCGCGCAGCAGCAGCAGGCCCCGCTCGGCGTCCACGTCGACCACCTCGAGGTTGAGCACCGTGCGGCTGCTCGGCGCCCATGTGCCCCGGCATACGCATGCCCTTGAACACCCGCGACGGGGTGGCGCAGGCGCCGATGGAACCCGGGGCCCGGTGGACGCGGTGGGCACCGTGGCTGGCGCCCTGGCCGGCGAAGTGGTGCCGCTTGATGACGCCGGCGAAGCCCTTGCCCTTGGAGACGCCGGCCACGTCGGCCCGGCCCCCCTTGGCCAGCACGTCGGCGACCGAGATCACCTGGCCCACCTCGTAGGCGCTGGGGTCGTCGACCCGCACCTCGACGAGGTGGCGGTGGGGCGGCACCCCGGCGGCGGCGTAGTGCCCGCTCAGGGGCCGGTTCACCTTGCGCTCGGGCAGCTCCCGGTAGGCGATCTGGATGGCGCCGTAGCCGTCGTGGTCCTCCGACTTGACCTGGACGACGCGGCAGGGCCCGGCCTTGATGACCGTCACGGGGATCGCCCGTGCCTGGTCGTCGAAGACCTGGGTCATGCCCAGCTTCTCGCCGAGGATGGCCTTCACGTCTTGATCTCCACTTCCACGCCGGCCGGGAGGTCGAGGCGCATGAGCGAGTCGACCGTCTTCGGCGTCGGCTGCAGGATGTCGATGAGCCGCTTGTGGATGCGCATCTCGAAGTGCTCGCGCGAGTCCTTGTCCTTGAACGGCGAGCGGATCACGCAGTAGCGGTGGATCTCGGTGGGCAGCGGCACCGGGCCCTTGATCTTGGCCTGGGTGCGGATCACCGTCTCGGCGATCTTGCGCGCCGACTCGTCGACCACCTCGTGGTCGTACGCCTTCAGGCGGATCCTGATCCTGTGCTCTTCAGCCACGGCTGTACCCACTTACCTATTTGATGATTTGGATGACGCGGCCGGCGCCGACGGTGCGGCCACCCTCCCGGATGGCGAACCGCAGACCCTCTTCCATGGCGATCGGGGAGATCAACGTGACCCGCATCTCCGTGTTATCCCCCGGCATCACCATCTCCACCCCCTCCGCCAACCCGATCGACCCGGTCACATCCGTCGTCCGGAAATAGAACTGCGGCCGATACCCCGAAAAGAACGGGTTATGCCGCCCCCCCTCCTCCTTCGTCAACACATACACCTGCGCCACAAACTCGGTATGCGGAGTAATCGACCCCGGCAGACACACCACCTGCCCCCGCTCCACCTCATCCTTCCCAATCCCCCGCAACAACAAACCGACATTGTCCCCCGCCTGCGCCTCATCCAACAGCTTCCGGAACATCTCCACCCCGGTCACCACCGTCTTACGGGTAGGACGAATCCCCACCACCTCCACCTCAGTCCCCACCGACAGACTTCCCCTGCTCCACCCGACCCGTCACCACCGTCCCCCGCCCCGTAATCGAAAACACATCCTCAATCGGCATCTGGAACGGCTTATCCACCGACCGCGACGGCAACGGCACATAACGTATCCAACGCATCCAACAACTCCAACACCGACTGCCTCATGCACCGGATCCCCCTGCAAAGCCAACAACGCCGACCCCCGCACCACCGGCACCTCATCCCCCGGAAACTCATACTCCGTCAACAGATCCCGAACCTCCAACTCCACCAAATCCAACAACTCAGGATCATCCACCAAATCCACCTTATTCAAATACACCACAATACAAGGCACCCCCACCTGCCGGGCCAACAACACATGCTCCCGCGTCTGCGGCATCGGCCCATCATCCGCCCCCACCACCAACACCGCCCCATCCACCTGCGCCGCCCCCGTAATCATATTCTTAATGTAATCCGCATGCCCCGGCATATCCACATGCGCATAATGACGAGCATCCGTCTCATACTCCACATGCGCAATCGCAATCGTAATCCCCCGCTCCTTCTCCTCCGGAGCCTTATCAATCTGATCAAACGGCGTATACACCACCTTCGGATTCCGCGCCGCCAACACCTTCGTAATCGCCGCCGTCAACGTCGTCTTCCCATGATCAATATGACCCATCGTCCCCACATTCACATGCGGCTTCGTACGCTCAAACCTCTCCTTACCCATGGCTACTCAGGCCTCCCTCAATACTCTCCCCGGACCTTCGCCACGATCTCCTTGGCGATGGGCTCCGGAATCGGTTGGTACGAATCGAACTGCATGGTGTAGTTGGCGCGCCCCTGGGTGCGGGAGCGCAGGTCGGTGGCATAGCCGAACATCTCGCCGAGGGGCACGGTGGCGGTGATCACCCGCAGCCCGCCCCGCTGGCCCATCTCGCCGATGTGGCCGCGGCGCCCGTTCAGGTCGCCGATGACGTCCCCCATGTACTCCTCGGGGGTCACCACCTCGACGGCCATGACCGGCTCGAGCAGCTGCGGCGCCGGCCCGGCGGGCCGCCGCTTGCAGGGCCATGGAGCCGGCGATCTTGAAGGCCAGGTCCGAGGAATCGACGGCGTGGAGCGAGCCGTCCACCAGGATGGCTCGCACGTTGAGCATCGGGTACCCGGCGAGCACGCCCGACTCCAGCGCCTCCTCGATGCCGGCGTCGACCGACCGGATGTACTCGCGGGGGATGACCCCGCCCTTGGTCTGGTCGACGAACTCGTAGCCGCCGCCCGGGTTGGGCTCCAGGTCGATGACCACGTGGCCGTACTGGCCGTGCCCGCCGGTCTGCTTGACGTAGCGGCCCTCGACCCCCCGGACCGCCTCGCGGATCGTCTCCCGGTAGGCGACCTGCGGCCGGCCCACGTTGGCGTTGCACGTCGAACTCGCGCTGCAGGCGATCGACCAGCACCTCCAGGTGCAGCTCGCCCATCCCCCACAGGATGGTCTGGCCGGTCTCCTCGTCGCCGCGCACCAGGAAGGTGGGGTCCTCCTCGGCGAGACGGCGCAGGCCGTCGCCCAGCTTGTCCTGGTCGGCCTTGGTGCGCGGCTCGATGGCGATCGAGATCACCGGGGCGGGGAAGGTCATGGACTCCAGCTGGATGGGGGCGTGGACCGCCGTCAGCGTGTCGCCGGTGGTGGTGCTCTTCAGGCCCACCGCGGCCACGATGTCGCCGGTGAAGACGTCGTCGATGTCCTCCCGGTGATTGGCGTGCATCCGCAGCAGCCGGCCGAAGCGCTCCTTGCGGCCGGTGGTGACGTTGAGGACGGTGTCGCCCTTGGCGGCGTGGCCCGAGTAGACGCGGAAGTAGGTCAGCTTGCCCACGTAGGCATCGCTCTGGATCTTGAAGGCGAGAGCGGCGAAGGGCTCGGAGTCGTCGGCGCGCCGGATGATCGGCTCATGGCTCGTGCCGGGCTTGATGCCCTCCACCGGGGGCAGGTCCACCGGGCTGGGCAGGTACCAGACGATGGCGTCGAGCAGGGGCTGGACGCCCTTGTTGCGGAAGGCGGAGCCCATGAGCACCGGAACGAAGTGCCCGCTCAGGGTGCCCGCCCGCACCACGTGGCGGATCTCCTCCGGGGTGAGGATCGGAGTCGGCGAGGTACTGCTCGAGCAGGTGCTCGTCGGACTCGGCGAGCTTCTCGAGCATCACGTGGTGCCACTTCTCGGCGTCGGGCAGCAGGTCGGCGGGGATCTCCACCGTGTCCCACCGGTCGCCCATGCCGTCCTGCCAGATGTGGGCCTTCATCTCGACGAGGTCCACGACCCCGCGGAAGTTGGACTCGCTCCCCACCGGGAGCTGCAGCACCAGCGGGTTCGCCTCGAGGCGCTGGGTGATGGAGTCCACCGAGGCCAAGAAGTCGGCCCCGACGCGGTCCATCTTGTTGACGAAGCAGATGCGGGGCACCCCGTAGCGGGTGGCCTGGCGCCACACCGTCTCCGACTGCGGCTCGACCCCGGCCACACCGTCGAAGATGGCCACCGCCCCGTCGAGCACCCGCAGCGCCCGCTCCACCTCGACGGTGAAGTCCACGTGCCCCGGGGTGTCGATGATGTTGATCCAGGTGTCCTTCCACAGGCAGGTGGTGGCGGCCGAGGTGATGGTGATGCCGCGTTCCTGCTCCTGGGCCATCCAGTCCATGACGGCGGCGCCCTCGTGGACCTCGCCCATCTTGTAGGTCTTGCCCGTGTAGTAGAGGATGCGCTCGGTGGTGGTGGTCTTGCCGGCGTCGATGTGCGCCATGATCCCGATGTTCCGCGTACGGCTCAGGGGGTACTGACGCAATCGAGTGAGGGCTACGCCGGCAGACATACTCACTACCAGCGGTAGTGGGCGAAAGCCTTGTTGGACTCCGCCATCTTGTGGATGTCCTCGCGCCGCTTCACGGCAGCTCCGGTGCGGTTGGCGGCATCGAGGATCTCGAACGCGAGTCGCTCCTCCATGGTGTGCTCGCGGCGCGCCCGGGAGTAGTTCACCAGCCAGCGCACTGCCAGCGTCTGGCCACGGCGGGGGCGCACCTCCACCGGCACCTGGTAGGCGGAACCGCCCACCCGCCGGGAGCGCACCTCCACCTGGGGGCGAATGTTGTCGATGGCCCGCTTCAGGATCTGGATGGGGTCCTGGCCCGCCCGGCGCTCGACGATCTCGAGGGCGCCGTAGATGATCTTGCGAGCCTTCTCCTTCTTCCCCTTCCACAGCAGCTTGTTGACCAGCTGGCTGACCAGCACGCTGCGGAATACCGGGTCGGCCTCCAGTTCGCGGATCTCGGCAGGGGCGCGCCGCACGGCTACGACTCCTTCTTCTTGGCGCCGTAGCGGGAGCGCGCCTTGCGACGGTCGGTCACCCCGGCGGCATCGAGCGTGCCCCGGATGACCTTGTAGCGGATGCCGGGGAGATCCCGCACGCGGCCGCCGCGGATGAGCACGATCGAGTGCTCCTGCAGGTTGTGGCCCTCGCCGGGGATGTAGGCAGTGACCTCGACCCCGGTGGCCAGTCGCACCCGGCACACCTTGCGCAGGGCCGAGTTCGGCTTCTTGGGGGTCACCGTGTAGACGCGCGTGCAGACGCCGCGCCGCTGGGGCGCTCCGGCCAGGCCGGGCGTCTTATCCCTCTTCGTCTTCGGCTTCCGGCCCTGACGGACCAGCTGCTGGATGGTCGGCACGCCGTTCCTCGCTCGACACACCGCCCCGCAGGACGGTTCTCTTCTCCTTACATGCGAAAGTCGGCTCCTCGGCCGTTTACCGGTCCGATTCGCCGACCCACTCCTGACCCCCTTCCGGGGCATGTGACCCGACTCGGGTCGAGGCCGGGCCGCCCCCCCACATGGAAGGGCTTAGGGGGACTGAGTCACGGCGGCCGAGTATAGGCGCGGCCGCACATTCACCGCAAAGCCGCCTCACCCATGCGGCGGGGGCCCCGGCCGGTCTGCCGGGGCCCCCGCTGAGGCATTCCCGCGGACCCTCGGATCACTCGGTGGAACCCTCCCCGGCGTCCCCCTCTTCGTCCGCGACGGCACTTCCCGCCCCGGCGGCTTCCTCGGCCAGGTTCTCCGCATCGCGGCGGGCGCCGAGAGAGGCCAGCCACTCCGCCGGGTTGGGGGGCAGGGGCTCCTCGCCCGACTCGGGGGCCGGCCCCCCGAACAGGCTGAGGGCGCTCACCGGCGTGGCACCGGGCAGCAGCGGCTGCACGGCCTGGTAGAGGTCGGCCCCCGTGCCTGCCGGGATGAGCTTGCCGATGATCACGTTCTCCTTGAGCCCTCGGAGGAAGTCGGACCGGCCCTGCAGGGCGGCCTCGGTCAGCACCCGGGTGGTCTCCTGGAAGGAAGCCGCCGACAGCCACGAGTCGGTGGCCAGCGAGGCCTTGGTGATCCCCATGAGCTCGGGACGCCCCTCGGCGGGGTGCTTGCCGTCCTGCACCAGCTCGCGGTTGGTCTCGAGGAACTCGCGGTCGTCCACCAGCTCGGCCGGCAGGTAGGCGCTGTCGCCGGGGTTGACCACCCTCACCCGGCGCAGCATCTGGCGCACGATCATCTCGATGTGCTTGTCGTGGATGTCCACGCCCTGGCTGCGGTACACCTCCTGCACCTGATCGACCAGGTACTGCTGGCAGGCGCGCACCCCCTGGATCTCCAGCACTTCCTTGGGGTCGAGCGGGCCCTCGGTGAGCTGGATGCCCGGGTCGATCTTCTCCCCGCGGCGCACCCGCAGCCGGGCGAACCGGGAGATGGGGTACTCGTGCTCCACTCCGTCGTCTGCCGGTGATCACCACCTTGCGGCTCGCCTCGTCCTCGACGATGGCCACCATGCCGCCCGCCTCGGCGATGATCGCCTTGCCCTTGGGAGTGCGGGCCTCGAACAGCTCCACCACGCGGGGCAGCCCGTGGGTGATGTCCTCACCGGCCACGCCCCCGGTGTGGAAGGTACGCATGGTGAGCTGGGTGCCCGGCTCGCCGATGGACTGGGCGGCGACGATGCCCACCGCCTCGCCACGCTCCACCGGCCGCCCGGTGGCCAGGCTCAGCCCGTAGCAGGCGGCGCACACCCCGTAGCGCTCCTCGCAGGTCAGAACCGAGCGGACCCGCACGGCCGCCACCCCGGTCGCCGCGGAGATCGCCTCCAACTGGCGCCGGCCGATCATGGTCCCGGCCTTGAGCTTGCCGCCGCCGGGCACGTCCACCAGCTTCCGCTCCACCTTGACGTCGTCGGCCAGCACCCGGCCGAAGAGCCGGTTCCGCAGGTTGCGGATGGTCTCGCCACTGCGGGTGCGCACGGTCAGGGTGATTCCCCGGTCGGTTTCGCAGTCGGCGGAGGCGATGATGACCTCCTGGGAGACGTCCACCAGGCGGCGGGTCAGGTAGCCCGAGTCGGCCGTCCGCAGGGCGGTGTCGGCCAGGCCCTTGCGGGCGCCGTGGGTGGAGATGAAGTACTCCAGCACCGACAGGCCCTCGCGGAAGTTCGACAGGATCGGGCGGGGGATGATGTCGCCCCGCGGGTTGGCCACCAGGCCGCGCATCCCGGCGATCTGGCGGACCTGCATGATGTTCCCGCGGGCCCCCGAGCGCACCATCATGTCGATGGGGTTGAACCGCTCCCGCTTGAGGGTCTCCTCCATGGACTCCTTGACCCGGTCCGTGGCCTCGGTCCAGATCTCGATGAGCTCCTGGCGCCGCTCGGCGTCGGTGATGACGCCGCGGCGGTAGTTCGTCTCGACCTTGGCGGCCCGCTCCTCGTATTCGGCCAGGATCTGGGGCTTGTCGGCCGGCGTCTTCACGTCGTCGAGGCCGATGGTGAGCCCGGCGCGAGTGGAGAAGCGGAAGCCGAGGTCCTTGATGGCATCGAGGAAGCGCTCGACGGTGGTCTTGTCGTACTCCTCGATGACGTCCTCGATGAGCGCCTTCACATCGCTCTTCATGACGGTGGCGTTCACGTAGGGGAAGTCGAGCGGGAAGGCCTGGTTGATGAGCGCCCGCCCCAGGGTGGTCTCGATGAGGCGCGACCCGTCCACCGGCTCGGGGTCGAACAGCTTCTGCAGCTGCTCGGGGATCTGCGCCCGCCGGGCGGGATCGCCGGCCAGCTCGCCCACCCGCAGCCGGATGGGCGCATGCAGGCCCAGCTCACCGAGGTCGTAGGCCATCTGGGCCTCGTCGATGTCGGAGAAGGCCCGCCCCTCCCCCGGCTCCCCCGGCTCCTTCTCGGACAGGTAGTAGATGCCGATGACCATGTCCTGGCTGGGGGTGACGATCGGCCGCCCGTGGGCCGGGGAGAGCACGTTGTTGGTGGAGAGCATGAGCACCCGCGCCTCGGCCTGCGCCTCGGCGGACAGGGGCACGTGCACGGCCATCTGGTCGCCGTCGAAGTCGGCGTTGAAGGCCTCACACACCAGGGGGTGGATCTGGATGGCCTTGCCCTCGACCAGCACCGGCTCGAAGGCCTGGATGCCCAGACGGTGCAGGGTGGGGGCCCGGTTGAGCAGCACCGGGTGCTCCTGGATGACGTCCTTGAGCACGTCCCACACCTGGGGGCGCTGCCGCTCGACCATGCGCTTGGCCGCCTTGATGTTCTGGGCCAGGTCCTGGTCCACGAGGCGCTTCATGACGAACGGCTTGAACAGCTCCAGCGCCATCGCCTTGGGCAGGCCGCACTGGTGCAGGCGCAGCTGCGGGCCGACCACGATGACCGAGCGGCCCGAGTAGTCCACGCGCTTGCCCAGCAGGTTCTGGCGGAAGCGGCCCTGCTTGCCCTTGAGCATGTCGGAGAGCGACTTGAGGGGCCGGCTCCCCGGCCCGGTCACCGCCCGGCCGCGCCGCCCGTTGTCGAACAGGGCGTCCACCGCCTCCTGCAGCATGCGCTTCTCGTTGTTGACGATGATCTCGGGGGCCCCGAGGTCGAGCAGCCGCTTCAGGCGGTTGTTGCGGTTGATGACCCGGCGGTAGAGGTCGTTCAGGTCGCTGGTGGCGAAGCGCCCGCCGTCGAGCTGCACCATGGGCCGCAGGTCGGGCGGGATCACCGGGACCGCCTCGAGGATCATGGCCCGCGGGTTGTTGGTGCCCTGGGCGAAGGGGGTCAGCACCTTGAGGCGCTTGGTGGCCCGCTGCCGCCGCTGCGCCGAGTTCGACTCCAGGTCCCCCTTGAGCAGGACGATCTCCTGGTCCAGGTCGAGCCGAGCCGAGCAGGTCCCTGACCGCCTCGGCGCCCATGCCCCCGGAGAAGTACTCGTGGTAGCGGTCGCGCACCTCGCGCCAGAGCTGCTCCGACTCGATCAGGTCCTTGACCTTGAGGGTCGCGGAACAGGTCGAAGGCCTCGACGACCAGCTGCTCCTCGTACTCGGCCCGCTCGCTGGCGGTCGCGGATCTCCCGCTCCGCCTCGCGGCGGGCGGCGGACAGCTCCTGGGCCTTGGCCCCGGCCTGCTCCATCTGGGCCAGCTCGGTCTCGAGGCGCTCCAGCCGGGCCGACTGCCACTCGTCGAAGTCGCGGCGCACCAGGCCCACCTCGGTCTCCCGGGCCTGCTCCAGCTCGGGCAGGGCCTTGTGCCGCTTGTCCTCGTCCACGTGGGTGATCAGGTAGGCAGCGAAGTAGATGACCTTCTCGAGGTCCTTGGGGGACATGTCGAGCAGGTAGCCGAGCCGGCTGGGGACGCCCTTGAAGTACCAGATGTGGGTGACCGGGGCGGCCAGCTCGATGTGGCCCATGCGCTCCCGGCGCACCTTGGAGCGGGTCACCTCGACGCCGCAGCGCTCGCAGACGACGCCGCGGAAGCGCACGCGCTTGTACTTGCCGCAGTAGCACTCCCAGTCGCGGGAAGGCCCGAAGATGCGCTCGTCGAAGAGGCCGTCCTTCTCCGGCTTCAGCGTGCGGTAGTTGATGGTCTCCGGCTTCTTGACCTCACCGTGCGACCAGGCCCTGATCTGGTCGGCGGTGGCCAGGCCGATCCTCAGCTCATCGAACTGGGCCAAAGGGCCCTCCTCTTGCTAGTTCCGGTCGGTTGCTTACGCCTCGTCAGCCAGTGCTCAGTCGCCCCGCTCGGGGCGGGAGATGTCGATGCCCAGCGACTCGACCGAGCGGAAGGTGTCGTCGTCCAGCTCCCGCAGCTCCACTTCCTCGCCGGCCGACAGCATCTCCACGTTCAGGCAGAGGCTCTGCATCTCCTTGATGAGCACCTTGAAAGACTCGGGGATCCCGGGCTCCGGGATGTTCTCCCCCTTCACGATCGCCTCGTACACCTTGACCCGGCCGCGCACGTCGTCGGACTTGATGGTGAGCAGCTCCTGCAGGGCGTAGGCGGCGCCGTAGGCCTCCAGGGCCCACACCTCCATCTCCCCGAAGCGCTGGCCGCCGAACTGGGCCTTGCCGCCCAGCGGCTGCTGGGTGATCATCGAGTAGGGGCCGGTGGAGCGGGCGTGGATCTTGTCGTCCACCAGGTGCAGCAGCTTCAAGATGTAGATCCAGCCCACCGTGACCGAGCGGTCGAAGGGCTCGCCGTTGCGCCCGTCGTAGAGCACGGCCTTGCCCGTCTCGTCCACCAGGCGCTGCCCGTCGGGGTTGGGCCGGGCCCGCTCGAGGAGAGTCGCGATCTCGGTCTCCCGGGCCCCGTCGAACACCGGGGTGGCCAGCCGGGTCCACGGCTCGGCTCCCGCCGCCGCCTGGGTGGTGCCCTCGAAGGGGAACCAGCCCTGGGCCGCGGCCCACCCCAGGTGGGTCTCCAGGATCTGCCCCAGGTTCATGCGGGAGGGCACCCCCAGCGGGGACAGGATGATGTCCACCGGGGTGCCGTCGGCCAGGAACGGCATGTCCTCCTCAGGGAGGATCTTGGCGATGACGCCCTTGTTGCCGTGGCGGCCGGCCAGCTTGTCGCCTTCGGCGATCTTGCGCTGCTGGGCGACGTGCACCCGCACCAGCTCGTTCATGCCCGGGGGCAGCTCGTCGCCGTCCTCCCGCCGGAAGGTGCGCACGTTGATGGCCTTGCCCGACTCGCCGTGGGGCACCTTGAGCGACATGTCCCGCACCTCGCGGGCCTTCTCGCCGAAGATCGCCCGCAGCAGCCGCTCCTCCGGGGTCAGCTCGGTCTCGCCCTTCGGGGTGACCTTGCCCACCAGGTAGTCGTTGGGCCCCACCTCGGCCCCGATGCGGATGATCCCCTGCTCGTCGAGGTCGCGCAGGGCCTCCTCGGCCACGTTGGGGATGTCGCGGGTGATCTCCTCGGCCCCGAGCTTGGTGTCGCGGGCCTCGATCTCGTACTCCTCGATGTGGATCGAGGTGAGGAGGTCCTCCTTGACGAGCCGCTCGGACACCACGATGGCGTCCTCGTAGTTGTGGCCCCGCCACGGCATGAAGGCCACCAGCAGATTGCGGCCCAGGGCCAGCTCCCCGCCTTCGGTGGAGGGCCCGTCGGCGAGCACGTCGCCCTTGCGGACCTTCGTCCCCTCCTTGACCAGCGGCTTCTGGTTGATGCAGGTGCCCTGGTTGGAGCGGACGAACTTCTTCAGCGGGTAGACGACGCGCTTGCCGGAACGCCGGCTGCACCACCACCCGGTCGCCGGTGACCTCGACCACCTCGCCCGCCTCGGCGGCCAGGATCGCGTCGCCCGAGTCGTGGGCGGCGCGCATCTCCACCCCGGTGCCCACCAGCGGGGCCTCGGAGCGCAGCAGAGGGACCGCCTGGCGCTGCATGTTGGAGCCCATGAGGGCGCGGTTGGCGTCGTCGTGCTCCAGGAAGGGGATGAGGGCGGTGGCCACCGAGACCACCTGCTTGGGCGACACGTCCATGTAGTCGACCTCGGCCGGGGCGCACGACGTCGACGTCGCCGCCGCCGCGGCGCACCAGCACCCGATCGGCGGCGAAGGAGCCGTCCTCGTTGAGCACCGCGTTGGCCTGGGCGATGACGAAGCGCTCCTCCTCGGTGGCGGTGAGGTAGTGCACCTCACCGGTCACCCGCCCCTTGACCACCCGCCGGTAGGGGGTCTCGATGAAGCCGAACCGGTTCACCTGCCCGTAGGAGGCCAGCGAGCCGATGAGGCCGATGTTCGGTCCCTCCGGCGTCTCGATGGGGCACATGCGCCCGTAGTGGGACGAGTGCACGTCGCGCACCTCGAACCCGGCCCGCTCCCGGGAGAGGCCCCCGGGGCCCAGGGCGGAGAGGCGGCGGCGATGGGTGAGACCGGCCAGCGGGTTGGGCTGGTCCATGAACTGGCTCAGCTGGCTGGTGCCGAAGAACTCCTTGATGGAGGCGACGACGGGGCGGATGTTGATGAGGCTCTGCGGGGTGATCGCCTCGGGGTCCTGGGTGGTCATGCGCTCGCGCACCACCCGCTCGAGACGGGTCAGCCCCACCCGGATCTGGTTCTGGATCAACTCCCCCACCGTGCGCACCCGGCGGTTGCCGAAGTGGTCGATGTCGTCGACCCGGTAGCCCTCCACCCCCCGGTGGAGGTGGATCAGGTAGTTGATGGTCTCGAGGATGTCCTCCCGGGTGAGCAGGCCCATGTTCTCCTGCCGGTACCCCTCCATCTCGCCCACGTCCATGGGGCCCCGGCCGAACTTCTGGTTCAGCTTGTAGCGGCCCACCCGGGTGAGGTCGTACCGCTTGGGGTTGTAGAAGAGGGTGCTGATCAGGCCCCGGGCCGACTCCACGGTGGTCAGCTCGCCGGGCCGCAGCTTGCGGTACAGGTCGAGCAGAGCCTCGTCGCGGTCGGTGGTGATGTCGCGTTCCAGCGTGGTGCGGATCACCTCGGCGCCGTCGAAGAGGGCGAGCATCTCCTCGTCGGCCTGGGCGAAGTCGAGGGCCCGCAGGAAGGTGGTCACGTACTGGCGCCGCTTGCGATCGACGCGGACCCCGACCGTGCCCTTCTTGTCGATGTCGAACTCGAGCCAGGCCCCCCGGCCGGGGATGACCTTGGCGGTGTAGACGAATCGGTCGGAGGCCTTGTCGAGGGCCTGGTCGAAGTAGACCCCCGGGGAGCGCACCAGCTGGCTCACCACCACCCGCTCGGTGCCGTTGATGATGAAGGTGCCGTTGGGGGTCATCATGGGGAAGTCCCCCAGGAAGACCTGCTGCTCCTTGATCTCACCGGTCTGGCGGTTGACGAAGCGGGCGGTGACGAACAGGGGGCGCGAGTAGTTGGAGTCTCGCTCCTTGGCCTCGTCGATGGTCAGCGTGGGCTGGTCGAAACGGTGATCGGTCAGCTCGAGGGCCAGGCTCCCGGTGAAGTCCTCGATGGGAGAGACCTCTTCGAAGATCTCACGCAGGCCCCTCTCCAGGAACCAGGTGAACGAGTCGTGCTGGACCGAGAGGAGATCGGGGAGCGGGAGGACTTCGGGAATCTTCGCGAACGAAAGACGCTCGCTGCGCGCACCAGCCAAGGAATCCTCCTCAGTGTTCGCTCTGGGCGGACGGTGGGCTCTGGGGTGTTGGGGCTACAGGGACAGCAAAAAGCCAGGATAGCACGGCGCTACCCTAGCTCCACTCGGCCGGCGGCAATTCCGGCTCTATTTGTTCTCCCCCAAGATACCCCAGGGGCCATCCTCCGGTCAAGGCTCCTCTTGCGGCATCCCCGGGTGAGTTGCCGGCCAGCAGGACCCGCCGGTACACCTTGTCGCACAGCGGGCCGAACAGAGGGGGCCGCGGCGCCACCTCCCAGGCGACCGCCGGCTCCAGGGAACGGCCCACCTGCGACGCCCACCAGGCAGCCGCCACCGCCACCCCCAGCGTCACCACCACGGCCGCGAGCATCCCGGCCGCCAACCCCGGCCACCCGCCACTGAACCAGCCGGCCAGGCCGCCCGCCGCCAACAGCAGGGTGGGCCCGATCACGGGAGACAGCGTAGGGCCTGTGCGTGCCCCTGACTCAGCAGGCCCGGCCGGAACGCGCCGGGGCCCCGCTCCCGCCGGGCCCGCGACACGACTGCGGAAGCCCTCGCCGCGGACGGCTTCGCCGTCCGCGCCTCTCCCGGCCCGCGGAGGCCGGGAGCAGGCAGAACCCGGCTCCGCGCCCTTCGGGCGCGCCTCCCCCGGCCCGAGGGGGCCGGGAGAGGCAGAACCTGGCAACGGGCTACTTGAGTTCGACGGTGGCGCCGACGCCCTCGAGGATCGCCTTGGCCTTCTCGGCCTCTTCCTTGGCGACGCCTTCCAGCACCGGCTTGGGGGCCTCGTCCACCAGGGCCTTGGCTTCCTTGAGCCCGAGGCTTGGTGAGGGAGCGGACCTCCTTGATCACCTGGATCTTCTTCTCGCCGGCGGCGATGAGGATCAGGTCGAACTCGTCCTTCTCTTCCTCGACCACCGGGGCGGCGCCGCCGGTGCCGGCAGCCGCGACCGCCATGGGGGCGGCGGCGGTCACCTGGAAGCGCTCCTCGAACTTCTTCACGAACTCGGAGAGCTCGAGGACGGTCATCTGCTCGAAGACCTCGAGCAGGTCTTCGTGGGTCATCTTGGTCTTGGTCGCCATGTTGGGGTCATTCCTCCTCGGCCTGGTCGGCCTCGTTCGTCGCGGCCTCCTCGGCCGGTGGCCCGGCGGCCTGCTCGGCCTCGCTGCCGGGTTGTTCGGTGTCGCTGCCAGGTAGTTCGGTCTCCGCCGCGCTCGCCTCGGCCGCCGGGAGCGCGCCTCGGGGGCGGGGGCAGCCTCAGGTGCAGTCTCGGGTGCCGGCTTCTTGTCGATCAGGCCGCTCAGCGCGGTGGCCATGCCCCTGGGCAGGGCGGCCAGGAGCCCGGCCATGCGGGCCATCGGCGCCTGCAGCGCGCCGGCCACCCGGGCCAGCAGCACGGGGCGGGGCTCCAGGTCGGCGAGGGCGGCGACTCGCTCCGGGGCGAGCACCTCGCTGCCGAACAGGGCGCCCTTCACCAGCAAGCGGGTGTGGTCGCGTGCGAAGTCGCGCAGCAGCCGGGCGGCGGCTGTCGGGTCGCCGTAGGCATAGGCCAGGCCGGCCGGCCCGGCGAGCAGCTCATCCAGCCCGGATCGGCCCATCTCCTCGGCCGCCCGGCGGGCCAGGGTCATCTTGACCACCCGGAACTCGCCTCCGGCCGCCCGCAACCCGCGCCGCAGCTCCTGCTGCTCCTTGACCGACAGGCCGGCGTATTCGGCGACGAACACGGCCTGCGCCCGTTCGAAGCGCTCCCGTATGTCGGCGACCGCCTGGACCTTCTCGGGTCTTGGCATCCAGTCTCCTTGACGTCCGGCGAGGGCGAGCCCTCGCACGAGAAAGGCTCCCGGACCGGGATCGCGGGAGCCCCAATGAGCCTGGCGAACCTGCGCCGGCGGCCTGGCGGCCCTTGACCCCGAGGGGGACCGGCGGTTTTCGGTCCGTGAGTTGTCGGCGGGAGGGTAGTGGTGGGGGGGTCGCCGGGCAAGGCGAGGGGGGGTGCCCCTGGACAATCGCGGCCCGGAGGGGGACAATAGGGGTGGCACGGGGGGACCCGTGGTGCCGAAGGGAAGCGTCCCCACCAACGCTCCCATAGGCGGATCACCGCCGGGCAGTGGCCAGCCCCTACCCTGGCCTGCCCAGCGAGGAAGATCGGCGACCTCCTGGCCCGTCGCCGGTCGGAGGTCCGCATCGGCCCCGGATCCCCCCGTCCGCGCGTGGATGGCCTCTCCCCGCCGGCAGGCGGGGGGAGGCGCGAGCCGCCTGCGGCGGTGAGCGGAGGGGGCTTCCGCAATCGTGCCGCGGGCCCGGCCTACAGGCCGGGCCCGCTCCCACCCCAGACGAGATCAGTGGATCGATTCAACCAGGGCGTCGAGTTGGTTGACGTCCACCTTGATCCCCACCCCCATGGTGGAGGACACGCTCAGCTTGCGGATGTAGCGGCCCTTGGCCGCCGCCGGGCGGTTGCGGTTCAGCTCGTCCACGACCGCCGCCAGGTTGCGGGTCAGGTCCTCCTGGGCGAAGGACACCTTGCCGAGGACCACGTGCACGTTCCCGTAGCGGTCGTTGCGGTACTCGACCCGGCCGCCCTTGAACTCCCGCACCGTGCGCGCGACGTCGTCGCTGACCGTGCCTGCCTTGGGGTTGGGCATCAGGCCGCGAGGGCCCAGGAGGCGTCCCAGCTTGCCCACCTCGCTCATCATCGAAGGGATGGCGATGGTGACGTCCCAGTCGAGCGCCTGGGTGCCGGCGGTGATGGCCGCGGCGAGCTCCGCACCGCCGACGATGTCGGCCCCGGCCGCCTGGGCGTCGCGAGCCTTCTCGCCGTCGGCGAAGACCAGCACCCGCACCTTCTTGCCGGTGCCGTGGGGCAGGGTCACCGTGCCCCGGACGATCTGGTCGGCCTGGCGGGCGTCGATGCCCAGATTGAACGCGGCCTCCACCGTCTCGTCGAAGCCCGCGTGGGCCAGCGACTTGGCGAGGCCGAGGGCCTCAGTCGGGGAGTAGTTGGCGGCCCGGTCGTACCGGGCGGCGGCGTCTTGCTGCTTCTTGCCCATTGTCTCTCCTCGTGGTTCCGGCGACCCGCCGGCGGCGGGCCTCCCACTTTCTTGCCTCTCCGGCTCAGCCGGTGACGGTGAGCCCCATGGAACGGGCGGTGCCCTCGACGATGGCCATGGCGGCCTCGATGTCGTTGGCATTCAGGTCGGCCATCTTGGCCTGGGCGATCTGGCGCACCTGTTCGCGGGTGACCGAACCCACCTTGTCGACGTGCGGCTGGGCCGACCCCTTCTCCACCTTGGCCGCCTGGCGGAGCATGACCGCCGCCGGCGGGGTCTTGGTGACGAAGGTGAAGGAGCGATCCTCGTAGATCGTCACTTCCACGGGGACGATCGTGCCTATCTGGCTCTCCGTGGCGGCGTTGTACGCCCTGACGAAGTCCATGATGTTGACGCCGTGCTGGCCGAGGGCCGGCCCCACCGGCGGCGCCGGCGTGGCCTGGCCGGCCGGTATCTGCAGCTTGAGCAGGGCGGCAACCTTCTTACGACCCATTGGGAACCTCTCCGCGGACTAGAACTTCTGAATCTGCTCGAAACTGAGTTCGACCGGTGTCTCCCGGCCGAAGATGTCCACGAGGACCCGCACCTTGGACTGGTCCAGGTTGATGTCCTCGATGACGCCGTTGAAGTCGGCAAACGGCCCCTCCACCACCCGGACCGTCTCCCCCACCTCCCATTCCGGCTTGAAGCGGGGAGCCTTCTTCTCTTCCTGATCCTTGCGGACCCCGAGGATGCGCTCCACCTCGCGCCGCGACAGCGGCGTCGGCTTGTTGGCGGATCCCACGAACCCGGTCACCCCTGGGGTGTTGCGCACCACCGCCCAGGAATCGTCGTCCATGAACATGCGGACCAGCAGGTAGCCCGGGAACTGCTTGCGGGGCACGGTCACCTTGCGCCCGCTCTTGATCTCGACGACCTCCTCCATGGGGATCACCACGTCGAAGATGGCGTCCTCGCGGTGCATGGAACGGATGCGGGTCTCGAGGTTGACCTTGACCTTGTTCTCGTAGCCGGAGTACGAGTGGATGACGTACCAGGACCCGGGCAAGTCGTAGGGACTCGCGGGCGGTGGGGCCTCATGCTCCGGGAGCGCCGGGCTGTCGGCCTGATCCTGGGCCAGGTCGCTCACGCCACTCCCGACAGACTCTCGAGCAGCGACAGGACGGCTCGCTTGAACCCCATGTCCAGTCCAAAGGCGTACAGCGTCACCGCCCCGGCGGTGATCAAGGTGACCGTGGTGAACACGACTACCTGGCGGCGGGTGGGCCAGGCCACCCTCTTCAGTTCGGTACGAACCTCGGACAGGAACTGAAGGGGTGAGATTCGCTTGCGCGAACGCCGGGCAGGGCCACGGGCGCGCCGGTCGCGGTCGCGCTGCTCTTCCCGCTCTGTCAGCCTTCGCAGCTCTCGATTCATCCCTTCTTTCCTTCCGATCGAGCAGGGGCGGAGGGACTCGAACCCCCAACCGCTGGTTTTGGAGACCAGTGCTCTGCCAGTTGAGCTACGCCCCTGAGCGCGGAGCGGCTCACGACGCGCGCGACCCTCCTGGGCGAACGGGCGGCATTGTAACCAGCAGCGGCGCCTCCGAGCCAAGCCCGCCGGCTAGGCGGTTGCCCGGGCGCGGCGGCGGGCGAGCCCGGCCAGCAGCGCAGCGAGCAGGGCCAGGCCCACGCCGGCCGCGGCGACGCGGCGAGCCAGGGCGCGGGCGGCCAGCACCCGACGGGGGTCGGCCGCATCCTGCGGGCCGAGCCGGGCCATGACCGCGGCGTGCAGCGTGGACGGGGCGGGGGCCACCTCCGCGCCGAGCGCGGCGAGCTCGCGGTCCAGGCTGCGCCGGCGGGCGTCGTCCGCCTGACAGCGGAGGCAACGCTCGCGGTGAGCGGCAAGCCCTCCCCCGCTCACCCCCGGGAGCAAGGCGGCAGTCGCGCAGAGCGGGCCCCTCATCGCTCCGCCTCCAGCCGGGAGCGCAGCCTCGCCCGGGCCCGATGCAGGCGCACCTTGACCGCAGTCTCGGTGATGCCCAGCTCGCCGCGCCACCTCTGCGCCGCTCCACCCGTAGATGTCGCGCAGCACCAGCACCGCCCGCTGCCCCGGGTTGAGGGTGCCGATGGCCCGGAGCAGGCCGGCCCGGGCCTCCGCCAGCTCGCCGGCCCGCTCCGGCCGCGGGCCCGTATCCTCGAAATCGCCCTCGAGGGGCTGGGTGGGATGGCGCCGATCCCGCCGGCGCAGCGTCCAGGCGGTGTTCACGGTGATCCGATGCAGCCAGGTGGAGAAGGCGGCCTCGCCCCGGAAGCGCGGCAGGGCGCGCCAAGCCCGTAGGAAGGCCTCCTGGGCCACATCGGCCGCCAGGTCGGCTCCGACCAGGCGCAGCGCCAAGGTGTGCACGGTGTCCTGATACCTCCAGACCAGCTCGCCGAAGGCCTCGCCGTCGCCCGCGCGCGCCCGGGCGAGGAGCTCTTGTTCATCGCGTTGGACTCCGCCGGGCCCCACCGGGTTACCCCCCTGCCCGGAACCGAGCCGCCGCGGCCGGAGCCGCGGCGGTGACAAGGGAGGAGATCTGCAGTACCGGGCTCATCCTTCTATCCCGGCGGCGGCCCCGGCCCGCCGCCGCCGGCGAATCACCGTGTCTCCCGGTGCAGGGTGTGCTGCTGGCACCACCGGCAGTACTTCTTGACCGCCAGCCGCTCACGGGTGTTGGCCCGGCTCTTCACCGTCACGTAGTTGCGGCGCTTGCACACCTCGCAGGCGAGGGTAATGGGTGGGCGCTTGTCGGAGGGCATGGCTAGTGGTACCTCGAGTCTGCAGGGGTGTGCTTACTTGATGATTTGGATGACGCGGCCGGCGCCGACGGTACGGCCACCCTCCCGGATGGCGAACCGTAGACCCTCTTCCATGGCGATCGGGGAGATCAGAGTGACCCGCATCTCCGTGTTATCCCCCGGCATCACCATCTCCACCCCCTCCGCCAACCCGATCGACCCCGTCACATCCGTCGTCCGGAAATAGAACTGCGGACGATACCCCGAAAAGAACGGGTTATGCCGCCCCCCCTCCTCCTTCGTCAACACATACACCTGCGCCACAAACTCGGTATGCGGCGTAATCGACCCCGGCTGACACACCACCTGCCCCCGCTCCACCTCATCCTTCCCAATCCCCCGCAACAACAAACCGATATTGTCCCCCGCCTGCGCCTCATCCAACAGCTTCCGGAACATCTCCACCCCGGTCACCACCGTCTTACGGGTAGGACGAATCCCCACCACCTCCACCTCAGCCCCCACCGACAACTTCCCCTGCTCCACCCGACCCGTCACCACCGTCCCCCGCCCAGTAATAGAAAACACATCCTCAATCGGCATCTGGAACGGCTTATCCACCGACCGCGACGGCAACGGCACAAACGTATCCAACGCCTCCAACAACTCCAACACCGACTGCTCATGCACCGGATCCCCCTGCAAAGCCAACAACGCCGACCCCCGCACCACCGGCACCTGATCCCCCGGAAACTCATACTCCGTCAACAGATCCCGAACCTCCAACTCCACCAAATCCAACAACTCAGGATCATCCACCAAATCCACCTTATTCAAATACACCACAATACAAGGCACCCCCACCTGCCGGGCCAACAACACATGCTCCCGCGTCTGCGGCATCGGCCCATCATCCGCCCCCACCACCAACACCGCCCCATCCACCTGCGCCGCCCCCGTAATCATGTTCTTAATGTAATCAGCATGCCCCGGCATATCCACATGCGCATAATGACGAGCATCCGTCTCATACTCCACATGCGCAATCGCAATCGTAATCCCCCGCTCCTTCTCCTCCGGAGCCTTATCAATCTGATCAAACGGCGTATACGCCACCTTCGGATTCCGCGCCGCCAACACCTTCGTAATCGCCGCCGTCAACGTCGTCTTCCCATGATCAATATGACCCATCGTCCCCACATTCACATGCGGCTTCGTACGCTCAAACCTCTCCTTACCCATGGCGCCGGTCTCCTTCTTGGTGGTGGATTGCCGTCTGCTGTCTAACGATCGTAGCGGCGGGTGGATTCGAACCACCGACTACCCGATTATGAGCCGGGTGCTCTGCCACTGAGCTACGCCGCCTCACCGTACCGGGGGCCCAGGCCCCCGGGCCGGAAGCACGGCCGGGCCGTCCTTCCGAGCCCCCTCCCGGGCTCGAACCGGGGACCCCTTCCTTACCATGGAAGTGCTCTACCACTGAGCTAAGGGGGCAGTGGGCGGTCAGGTTACCGCACGGTGGGGGGAGAAGGATTTGAACCTCCGTAGGCTTCGCCGGCAGATTTACAGTCTGCTCCCTTTGGCCGCTCGGGCATCCCCCCGAGGCGCGGAGATGATAGTCGGCGCGTGCGGGGGGCCCGGGCCGGGGTTCGCCTTACCGGATCCCCGACGCCATCTCCGTCAGCCGCTCGATGCGCTCGGTGATGGGCGGATGGGTGGAGAACAGCCGCCCCAGGCCGCCCATCCCCCCTCCCCCGCTGGCCCGGGAGCGCAGGGCCTTCAGCGGGTCGGCGATGAACAGCTGCGCCGTGGAGGGGTTGATCGGCATGGGGATGCGCGAGGTCCCCACCTCGAGCTTCTGCAGCGCCCGCGCCAGGGCCAGGGGCGAGCCGGTGATGGTGGCCCCGCTGTGGTCGGCCTCGTACTCGCGGGCACGGCTGATGGCCAGCTGGATGACCATGGCGGCGAGCGGGGCGAGGATGATGCTCACCAGCCCGACGACCAGGCTGATCGGATCGTTCTGGCGCCGGTTGTCGCCGCCGAGCCCGCCCCACATGGCCATCCGCATCAGGAAGCTGAGGGCGGCGGCCACCGTGGCGGCGATGGTCGCGATGAGGATGTCCCGGTTGCGCACGTGCGAGATCTCGTGGGCCAGCACCCCCTCCAGCTCCTGGTGATCCATCATCTGCAGGATGCCGCTGGTGACCGCCACCGCCGCATGCTTCGGGCTGCGCCCGGTGGCGAAGGCGTTGGGCTGGGCCGACTCGATCAGGTAGATGCGGGGCATCGGCAAGTTCTCCCGCTGGGTCAGGGAGCGCACGATGGAGTACACGTTGGGCAATTGGTGCTCCTCCACCGGCTTGGCCCTCGCCGAGGCCAGGGCGATGCGGTCCGAGAAGAAGTACATGAGGAAGTTGATGCCCCCGGCGATGCCCAGAGCCAGCAGCGCCCCGTTGGTGCCCCCCCACAACTGGCCCACCCCGACGAACAGGGCGCCCAGGACCGCCATCAGCACCAGCGTCTTGAAGTTGTTGCGCATGGCCGAGATGGTAGGGCGGCGGCCGGGTTGTCTGGTGAGGCGCTGAGGTCGCGAAATCGTCCTACCGGCGGCCCACCCGCATCCACAACCCTGCCGGGCAACACGACTGGTCGGCACCACCCCCAGCCGCCTAGTGTGACGGTGAGAGGACCCAACGTGGTGGGGAGGATCCGTTGAGGGAGGTGATGCGCGTCACTCACTGGGCTCGCCATCCCGACGTCACATCGATCTGTAGCGAAAGGGGCATCCGTTGAGACGACTAACCGTACTGAGCTGCCTGGTCCTGTTGCTGGGCCTGCTGGTCGCCGTCCCGGCGGGAGCAGACGGTCCATACGGGCCTCCGGCCGAGTTCCCACGGAACTCGATGGCGCCGGCCGGACCCGATCCCATGGACCTGACGGTTGAGATGCTGGGTGAAGACGAGATCGCCATGCGCAAACTGGCCGCCGAGGTGGGCCCGGCACTGGCCACCGGCGCCTCGCCCATCGGCGAGCCGGCCGTCGTCGGTGACGAGCTCACCATCACCGTCTCCGACGATGGTCTGGGCGTGGACTACGACGAGACCTTCGTCGTGGTCGAGGACGGCACCCACGGGATCATCCTCATCGAGAAGGCTGCCTACGACAGCTTCGACTCGGCAACCGACGAGTACCGCTTCCCGAACCCGAACGCCTGCTGGCGCCCGGATAGACGACATCATCACACGGGCTCAGCTCGGCTACCTGCTGGACGAGTTCGATACGAACATCTATCCGACCGAAGCCGAGGTGTTCGGCGAGCCGCTGGCGCGCGGCGACGAGGGCCAGAAGACCTGGATCCTCATCTTCAACATCCGCGACGAGTCGTACTACGACTGCGCGCAGACCACCTACATCGCCGGCTACTTCTCGTCCTCGGAGAGCGCCGAGAACAACAAGAACATCATGCACATCGACTCGTACGACTGGGCCAACCGGGTCGGGCCGGACGCGGCGCGGCCGTATCTGTACGAGGGGATCTTCGCCCACGAGTTCGAGCACCTGGTCCACTTCGACATCGACCCGGACGAAGAGTCGTGGGTGGACGAAGGCCTGGCCGACCTGGCCGGGTTCCTCTGCGGCTACGGGCACGCCGCGGGTCACATCGCCTACTACATGGTGTATCACCCCTTCACCGCGTTGACGTTCTGGGGCGGCGGGCTGGAGAGCTACGGGGCGAGCTACCTGTTCCAGCTCTACCTGTTCGAGAAGTACGGCGGAGCGCCGTTCATCTCGGCGTTGGTGGGCGAGCAGGCCAACGGGATCGAAGGGATCGAGAACACCCTGGCGCCTTCGGCTACCGGGATGGCTTCGACGAGATCTTCGACAACTGGACGGTGGCCAACTACATAGACGACACCAGGAAGGCGGGCGGGAAGTACGGGTACAGCACCCTCGACATCGGGTCGATCGACACCTGGGGCTACACCATCCCGTACGCGTTGGCAGAACTTCTGGTGGGGGCCCCCGGCGTCGGCTCCCTTCGGGCTTGAGCTCCTCTGACTGGTGGTCGGTGACCCGCAGCCCTACACGGCCCAGTACTACACGTACAACAACGCCAGGGCGATGAACAGCTGGATCGACGGCGCCGACTTCGCCGGGACCCTGCCCTACAGCGGCACCTACGAGTGGTACTCGGACGCCGAGGCCTGGGCGTGGCGGAGCTTCTACCAGACCTTCGCCATCCCGGCGGGCGGCGCCACGCTGAACTTCCAGACGTTCTTCGAGATCGAAGAGGACTGGGACTACGGCTACGTGGAGGTCTACGACCAGGACACCGGCGAGTGGTACACCCTGGACGCGGCCGGCACGGTCGACTACGTGGCCCACGCCCAGGACAACCCGAACACGCCGGATGGCAGAGAGCCGACCGACTATGAGGCGGCGGGCCGCTGGCACGCCTTCACCGGTGTCAGCGGCGGGTGGATTCCGGTGTCGATGGACCTGAGCCCCTTCGCCGGGCACACCATCGACCTGTACTTCACCACCTGGCAGGACGGCGCCTTCACCCTGCAGATGATGTACGTCGACGACATCTCGATCACCGGTACCGGATCGGCTTCTTCGACGACGTCGAGGCGGGTGAGGACGGCTGGACGTCGACCGGCTGGTATGTGACCGACGGCATCCTGGCCAACGGATTCGGGGTGCAGACGATGGACACCAAGTTCGTCCCGACCGCTCGCTACCCGGCGCCGGCCGGCAACAGCGCCATGACCCTGCGCGGAGTGCGCACGATGACCGTCGACCCCGTCACCCAGGAGGGCGTCGATCGGATCCCGGCCACTCCGATCGGCTCAGGACGGACGCAGGTGGCCATCGTGACCAACCACGCCGACCACATCCTGTCCTCCGGATACGTGTTTGGCGTCGGATAGACCGGACAACGACACGACTATGTGAGTAGGGCGTGAGTAGGGGAGGCCGTCGGCCTCCCCTACTCGTTGGTTCTGTCGCCCCAGCCGGGGAGCGGAGGGATCTCGATCTCGACCTCGGGGTCACGGGTCTGATTGGGCCAGCCGTCGACCACATTCGCATCGAGGAGATGCGGCGAGGTGACCGGGACCTCAGGGCCACGCGTCCCATCGGAGATGCCGCCCTGGATCGTCGCGTTCTCCCAACGGGCCTCCCCTCGTCTGCCGGGGCTGGGGCATCCGCCGCATCCCATTCCTCGTCCGGGACGCCGGTGTGGGGCGCGGGTGCATCAGAAACGGGGACGGGCGGCAAGGTTGTGGACGGCACCGGATCCTCCGCCGGATCGTCACCGCCCAGCGCGCAGGCCGTGAGGACCATGGCGACCACGACGAGCGACGATGCCAGTCTCATCTCGATGTTTGGACGCATGCCCACTCCCCGGAGTTCCTACTGCATTCTCCGGCAACCGACCTGCTGCGATCTGGCCACGCTGCTGACAGGAGGCACGTCGCCGTCGGCGGGACTCCTGCGGGCCAACGGTAGCCCAGGACGCCGACTTCGCGGCTGGCATCGGGCTCGCCCCGTACCCGCCGCCCACGTCCGAGGGCCCCAACCGGGGGCCCTCACTTCCGGCCACCAGCACCCGGAAGTCCCCCAGGCCGCGGGGGTGGAGCAGGGCCTCGCCATCGGTCACCCGGCTGCGCGCCGCCAGGCGCTCCATGGCCCGGTCGGTGCGAGCCAGGGCCAGTTCCTCCTCCCGCAGCGCCGCCAGGCGCTCCCGCAGACCCCACCGATCCAGGAAGGCTGCCTGAGTGAGCACCTCCACCTGTGCTCCGGCCTCCAGGGCAGCCGCGGCCAGCGCCCCGAAGTCCACGTCCATCGTGACATCGGTAGCCCCCGGCTCGAGCAGGGGGTCGGGCCCCAGGTGGTGACCCCGGTAGGTGCGCAGGGTCCCCTCGGCCCGCCGGCCGGCCAGGCCCGGTCCCGTGTCCCCGTAGTCGAAGACCAGGACCGCCCCGGCCTGGAGCAGGCCGACCAGGCGGCGCATCCACTCCCCCGCCGCCAGTTGCACCTCGACCTGCCCGCCCTCCAACACCGGGCCGGCGAAACGATCCGCCCACTCCGCCACCTCGGGCCGGGCGGCGCCCTCCACCCAGGCCAGCGTGTCGCCGCCGACTCCCACCAGGCGCTCCCGCCAGCCCTTCTCCCGGCGGACCGCCAAGACCGCCGGCAGGTTGTCGGCCACCTCGTTGGCGACGATCACCCCGCGGAGCGGCGCCTCGACCTCATCCAGGGAGGCCAGGACCGCCGCCTCGGGGATCAGCGCCGCCAGGCGCTCGCGGGCGGCCGCCGACACCTCCACCGCCCGAGGGCGAGCCGGGACGTCCAGGGCGTCGAGGAGGGGCCGCAGCAGCGACCCCGAACCGGCCCCCACCTCCAACACGTCCACCGTGTCGGTCCCGATACGCCTCGCCTCAGCAGCGACGACCCGGGCGATGGTCTCCCCGAACAGCGGGCTCACCTCGGGGCTGGTGAGGAAGTCCCCCTCCTTGGCCGACCGGAGCGGCCCGGTGGCGAAGTAGCCGGCATCCGGGTCGTACAGGGCCACCCGCATGAACTCGTCGAAGGGCAGTGGGCCCTCCCGGCGGATGCGGGCGATGAGGCGCTCGCGGAGCACGGGGAAAGGTTACGGCGTGCCGCGGCGGGTGACTGCCCCCTCCGCGGCCGGCGGCCGCGCCTCCCCCGTCCCCAAGGGGGAAGCTCAGGGCAGCGCCAGGATCCGCCCCGCCTCGCCGAAGAAGGCCAGCATCTGCGGATAGAACCCGGCGGCCACGGTCACGGCCAGGGTGACGGCCAGCGCCACCGCCAGCGGGGCCGGCACCCGCGACTCCAGGTCGCGGGCAGGTGCCGCCTTCGGGCACCGGGTCCATGAAGGCGACCTTGAGCACCCGGGCGTAGTACCACAGGGCGATCACCGCGTTGACCGACGCCACCACCGCCAGCATCACCCCCCAGACGTTCCCCGAGTCGCCCAGCACCGCCCGGAACATGACGAACTTGGCGAACCACCCGGCCAGCGGCGGGATCCCGGCCAGGGAGAGGAAGAAGACTCCCAGGACGGCGGCCAGGCGGGGGGCGTAGCGGACCAGGCCGGCCCAGTCCTCGATCTCGGTGCTCCCGGTGCGCCCGGCGATGGCGATGACCGCAGCGAAGGCGCCCAGGTTCATGAAGGCGTAGATGAGCAAGTAGGTGAGCGAGCCGAAGAAGGCCTCGCCCAGCGCCTCCCCATCGAAGGAGGCGGCCATGGCGAAGGGCACCAGGATGAACCCGGCGTGAGCCACCGAGGAGTAGCCGAGCAGGCGCACCACGTTGCTCTGCCGCAGGGCCGTCAGGTTGGCCACCGTCATGGTGAGGGCGGCGAGGATCCACAGGGCCGGGCCCCAGATGTCCCGGGCCCCGCCGAAGGCCGTGTAGCAGACGGTGAGCAGGCCGACGAAGCCCGCCCCCTTGGAGCCCACCGACAGGTAGGCGGCCACCGGCAGGGGGGCACCCTGGTAGGTGTCGGGCGCCCAGAAGTGGAAAGGCACGGCGGCGATCTTGAAGCCCAGGCCCACCAGCACGAACAGCACGCCGAGGACGAAGGCCGCCTCGCCGGACCGGGCGACGGGCGAGGCGGCGATGCCGCTGAAGGAGAGCTGGCCGGTGGTGCCGTACACCAGCGACATGCCGAAGACCAGGATCGCCGAGGAGAGCACCCCGATGAGGTAGAACTTCAGCGACGCCTCGTTGGAGCGCAGGTCGCCCTTGCGCCAGCCCGCCAGCAGGAAGGCCGGGGCGCTGACCAGTTCCACCGCGATGAACAGGGTCAGCAGGTCGCGGGAGGAGGCCATGATCACCGCTCCGAGCACCGAGACGAGCACCAGGAAGTAGTACTCGCCCTCGTAGTAGCGGTCTCGGCGCAGGTAGCCGACCGAGAGCAGGAGCACGATGGCCCCGGCCACCAGGAAGAGGCCCTTCACCACCAGGGCGAAGTCGTCCACCACGTAGGAGCCGCCGAACATGGTGCGGGTGCCGGCCGTGCAGGAGAACAGCGCCTCGCAGTTGGCCAGGGTGACCAGCGGCAGGAAGGCGGCCAACAGGCCCACCAGCCCGGCCACCCCGGCCAGGTAGCGGCGGGCCGGGGGCACCACCAGGTCCACCCCCAGCACCACCAGCACGGTGGCGCCGAGGATGAGCTCGGGGAGCAGGGCGTGGTAGTCGAACACTCGCTCAGCCTCCAAACGCGCGCTGCACCAGGCTCGCCACCGAGTCGTTGGTCGCGCCGAAGACGATGGCCGGGTACACGCCGATGGCCAGGATGGCCAGCACCAGGGGCACCCAGGCCCCCAACTCGTAGCCGTCGGCGTCGTGCAGGCCCTTGCCCCGCCACTCTTCGGGCACCTCGCCCAGGTTCACCCGCTGCAGCATCCACAGCAGGTAGGCGGCGGTGAGCACCGTGCCGACGGCCCCGATGACCATGGCGGTGCGGAAGAGGGCCAGGTTGAGGCCGTCGAAGGGGTTGTAGGCCCCGAGGAGCGACATGAACTCGCCCCAGAAGCCGGCCAGGCCGGGCAGGCCCAGCGAGGCCATGACCGCGAAGCCGAGGATGCCGCCGAGGATGGGCAGGGTCTTCTGGTTGCCGCCGAGGCGGGCCATCTCCCGGGTGTGGTAGCGGTGCTGTATCGACCCGGCCAGGAAGAAGAGCAGGCCGGTGATGACGCCGTGGGCCACCATGCCGATCACCGCGGCGTTGAGGCCGACCTCGGTGAGAGTGGAGATGCCCAGCATCACAAAGCCCATGTGACCCACCGAGGAGAAGGCGATCAGGCGCTTCATGTCGGTCTGGGCCAGGCAGGCCAGCGACCCGTAGATGATGGCGATGACCGCCAGCACGGCAATCACCGGCGCCCAGCGCTGCGCCTCCTGGGGGAGGATGGGGAGGCTGATGCGGATGAACCCGTAACCGCCCAGCTTCAGGAGGATGGCAGCCAGCAGCACCGAGCCCACCGTGGGGGCGGCGGTGTGGGCGTCGGGGAGCCAGGTGTGCAGCGGCCACATCGGCACCTTCACCGCGAAGCCGAGGAACAGGGCGAAGAACACCCAGAAGGCGAAGCTCCCCGAGAACACGCCCTGGGAGCCCAGCTCGGTCAGGCGCACGATGTCGAAGGTGCGCTCTCCCCCGGCATCGCCGGAGCGGAAGTAGAGGGCCAGGAAGCCCAGCAGCATGAAGGCCGAGCCGAACAGGGTGAACAGGAAGAACTTGATGGCGGCGTAGAGACGGGTCTCCACCGGCTTTCTGAAGCCGGCCAGGCGCATCGAGGGTGCGATCTCCCCAGATGCCGATGAGGAAGTACATCGGGACCAGCACCAACTCGAAGAGGATGAAGAAGAGCACCAGGTCGAGGGCCACGAAGGTGCCGGTCATGCCGGTGGCCAGCAGCAGCATGAGCGCCAGGAAGGCCTTCGGGTTGTGCGGCTCCGGCCAGTGGTTCCACGAGTAGATGACACAGAGCAGGGTGATGAAGGTGGAGAGCGCCACCAGCGGCAGGCTGATGCCGTCGACGGCCACGTGGTAGCGGGCGCCGATGGCCGGGATCCAGGACAGGTCGGTGCCCAGCTGGAACCCGCCGCTCCCGTAGTCGAAGACCGCCACGGCCACCACCGAAACGGCGAAGGAGGCGGCGGCGAAGGCGAGGGCGATGCCTTTGATCGCGGTCTCCCGGGCGCGCGGGATGGCCAGCACAACTGCCGCCCCCACCAGGGGGAGGAACACGATGAGGCTCAGGCCCCACCCGCTTTCGAACCAGCCCATCTCGCTCGCCCTCCTCCTAGCCGAAGATCAGGAAACCGACCACCAGCAGCACCGCCCCCAGGAACAGGGCGGCGGCGTATTGCTGAACCTTGCCCGTCTGCGCCCGGCGCAGCGCCCCGCCGACCTCGCCGGCGGCGGCGGCGGCCGCGTTGATGCCCAGGTCGATGCCCCGCTGGTCGATGCCGCCGTACACCAGTGAGGCCAGGTACCGCGCCGTCATGCCGACCCCGTTGACCACCCAGTCGAGGATGTGGTCGTTCGACCAGTTCGTCGCCCGGGCCAGCGGGCCCCGCACGGGGCGAACGATCGCGTAGTCGTACAGGTCGTCCATGTAGTACTTGCGCTCCAGCAGCGGGTAGAGCAAGGGCACCCGGAACCGGTCCCGCGCCTTCTGGGATGCCCTGTCCCGCGCGAAGAGAGCCGTCCCGGCGGCGATGCCCGCCAGGGCCACCAGGGTGCCGGCGGCCGCCAGGCCCAGGTGGAGGGCGGCGGCATGATGGTCGCCGGGGAGGTGCACCCGGGCGGCCAGCCAATCGGTGAAGGGAGTGAAGGCGCCGGGGATGTTGACCAGGCCGCCCACCGCCGCCAGCGCGGCCAGGCCGATGAGCGGGTAGGTCATCACCCGCGGCGACTCGTGGGGTTGGGCGGCGCCCTTGTAGGTCCCGAAGAAGGTGAGGTACACCGCCCGGGCCATGTAGAAGGCGGTGACGAAGGCCCCCATCAGGGCGAGCACCAGCACGAAGGTGGCCAGCGAGCCCCCGTCGTGCTGGGAGTCGTACAGGAGCGAGGCGAGGATCTCGTCCTTCGACCAGAAGCCGGCCAGCGGCACGATGCCCGCCAGGGAGAGCGACCCGATCACGAAGGTCCAGAAGGTGGCCGGCATCTTGCGGCGCAGCCCGCCCATGTCGCTCATGTTGTTGGAGTGCACCGCGTGGATCACCGACCCGGCGGCCAGGAAGAGGAGGCCCTTGAAGAAGGCGTGGGTGAACAGGTGGAAGAGGCCGGCGGTGTACGCCCCGGCCCCCATGGCCGCGGTCATGTAGCCCAGCTGGCTCACCGTGGAGTAGGCGAGCACCTTCTTGATGTCGTCCTGGACCAGGGCCAGCAGGCCACCGAGGAACAGGGTCAGGGCGCCGATCACCAGGATCATCGGCTTGAGCCCGGCCCCGAACCCCTCCGCCTGATAGAAGGGGAACATCCGCCCCAGCAGGTACACCCCGGCGGTCACCATGGTGGCGGCGTGCATCAGCGAGGACACCGGCGTGGGGCCGGCCATGGCGTCGGGCAGCCAGACGTGGAAGGGGAACTGGGCGCTCTTGCCCATCGCCCCCACGAAGAAAGCCAGGCCCACCCAGAAGCCCACCCCGGCCAGGGCCGAGTCGTTCGCCGCCACCGCATCGAGCAGGTCGGTGAAGCGGAACGACCCGACCACCACGGCGGAGATGATCACCCCGATGAAGAGGCCGACGTCGGCCACCTTGTTGACCAGGAAGGCCTTGATGGCCGCGGCATTGTTGGCGGCGTCTTCCCACCAGTGGCCGATCAACAGGTACGAGGCCAGGCCCACCAGCTCCCACCCCACGATCAGTTGGATCGTGTTCGGGGAGGAGACCAGCACCAGCATCCCCCCGGCGAAGAGCGAGAAGGCGGCGAAGAACCAGGTGAAGCGGACGTCGCCCTTCATGTACCCCTTGGAGTAGGTGAACACGAAGAAGCCGACGACCCCGACGACGAAGTACATCATGATCGACAGGCCGTCGACCATCCAGCCCCACTCGAGCACCAGGGTCCCCAGGCCGGGCAGCCCCCCGAGGCGGGCGATCTCGACGCTGCGCTCGAAGGCCAGCGGCTCCACCCAGTTGGCGATGAGCAGGGCGGTGCCGTAGAGGGCGACGAAGGCGAGGGCCCCCTCCGCCAGCTCCCAGCCCCGGAAGGGCAGGCGCTTGCCGATCAGCACGATGAGGCCCACCACCACCAGCGGCACCACCGGGATCAGCCAGGCCCAGTGGGCGAGCAGGCCGATGAAGCCGCCCGGGTCCGTGGACGCGGCGGTGTGGCCGCCCTCGGAGGCGGCGAGCGCCATGAGTGCCGTCATCCCGTGCATCACCACTTCATCAGGTCGAGCTCGTCGACGTTGGCCGACGAGCGGTTGCGGAAGACCAGGATCACGATGGCCAGGCCGATGCCCACCTCGGCCGCGGACACCGTGATCACGAACAGGGCGAAGACGTGCCCGCCCCGCAGGGCGTCCTGCAGCAGCGAGCCGAAGGCCACCAGGTTGATGTTCACCGCCATCAGCATCAGCTCGATGGAGAGCAGCACCAAGCACCGCGTTGCGCCGCACCAGCACGCCGTAGATGCCCACCGAGAAGAGAAGGGCGGCCAGCACCAGGAACTGGTTGATGATCATTCCTTCGGGTCCTTCCGGGCGAGCACGATGCCGCCGATCAGGGCAGCGAGCAGCAGGAAGGAGACCGCCTCGAAGGGGATCACGAAGCGGTTGAAGAGCAGATCGCCGAGGGCGCCGGTGCGACTGATGCCCTCCTCGATCACCGTGTCCTCTCCCCAGCCGAAGAACGAGGTGGTGGCGACGGTGATGGTGGCGAAGACGGCGAGGGCCACCAGGGCGGCCGGCCAGCGGCGGCGGTGGGAGACGGGCACCGGGTCGCGGCCCAGCGGGGCCCGGGTGATCATCAGCCCGAACAGGAAGAGCACCACCACCGCCCCGATGTAGACCAGCACCACCGTCCACGCGACGAACTCGGCGCCCAGCATCAGGAAGAGGCCGGCCGAGCCCGCCAGCGCCAGCGCCAGCATCAGGGCGGCGTGCACCAGGTTGCGGGTGACGACCACCCACACCGAGGCCATCAGCATGACGATCGAGACCAGAAGGAACAGCAACGTTCTCGCTCTGGGAGACCCACTCGCCGAAGCTCATGGCTGCTCCTCCGCGACCGGCGACTCGGGTTGCTCCTCCAGCGCCGGGGGCTCGGGGACGGTCTTGAGCCACTCCGACAGGCGGCCCATCGGGTGTAGCAGGCCGGCAATGTGCAGCGTGGAGTACTCGTACTCGGGCGACCAGAACAGGGCGTCGAAGGGGCACACCTCCACGCAGATGCCGCAGTACATGCAAAGGGCGAAGTCGATGTCGAAGCGGTCGAGCACCGACTTGCTGCGCGCCCTGCCTCCCGGCTGGGCCGGCGGCTGCTCCACCTTGTGCCCCTCGATGTAGATGCACCAGTCGGGGCACTCACGGGCGCACAGCATGCACACCGTGCAGGCCTCCACGTCGAGGGCGATGACCCCGCGCGCCCGGGGAAGCGGGATCTCCTTCTCGGTCGGGTAGAAGACGGTGGCCGGCTTGCTGAACAGGGTCTTCAGGGTCAGCCACATACCCTTGAACAGGCCCAGCCCGGGGACCGCCGAGCGGACCGGTTCGCTGGGCACGGTGCGGGGGGCGTTCACAGCAGCACCTTCAGGGTGGCGGTCACCGCGATGTTCACCAGCGCGAGGGGCACCAGCCAGCGCCACGCGAGCGACTGCAGCTGGTCCTCGCGGAAGCGCGGCCAGGTCCAGCGGAACCAGATGATGACGAAGGTCAGGACCAGGGCCTTGCCGAGCAGCACGAACGGCCCGAACCAGTCGACGTCGAGGCCGGGGAAGTAGTAGCCGCCGAGGAAGAGGACCGAGGCGATGGCCGACATCACCACCATCCCGCCGTACTCGGCCAGGAGGAACATGGTGAAGCGGATGCCGGTGTACTCGGTCAGGTAGCCCATGACCAGCTCGGACTCGGCCACCGGCATGTCGAAGGGGATGCGCACCAGTTCGGCCAGGGCGGCGATCATGAAGATGACGAACCCGACGATCTGCCCCTGGAGGACGTAGGGCAGGGGAATGCCCACGCTGCCCAGGTGAAAGACCGGCTGCGTCTGGGCCTCGACGATGCCCACCATCGACATCGTCCCCGCCTGGATGACCACCCCCACCACCGCCAGCACCAGCGGCAGCTCGTAGGCGATCAGCTGCGCACCGGCCCGCAGCCCGCCCATCAACGAGAACTTGTTGCCCGAGGACCACCCGGCCATGAGGATGGCCACCGTGCTCACCGCCCCGGCGGCCAGAGCGTAGAAGATGCCCACGTCCAGGTCGGCGGCCACCAGCGTCGGGGACAGCGGGATGACCACCACCACCGCGCACATCCCCAGGACCGACACCATGGGCGCCGACCTGAACACCGGGCCGTCGGCGGCGGCGGGGACCAAGTCCTCCTTCTGCAGCCACTTGAAGACCTCGGCGATCACGTGCGCCCACCCCCAGCGCCCGCCGCAGTAGTAGGGGCCGATGCGGCTCTGCATGTGGGCCGACACCTTCAGCTCGGCGAACATGACGACGAACGCCGCCACGAAGACGACCACGATCGCCACGACCAGCTTGAACAGGATCACCAGCCAGACGTTCATCGGTCCACGTCCCCGAGCACGAAGTCGAGGCTGCCGAGGATGGCGATGATGTCGGGGATCAGCACCCCTTCCAGCAGCCAGGGCAGCACCGAGAGGTTGCAGAACGAAGCGGAACGGATCTTCACCCGGTAGGGCCGCCGGCCCCCGCCGGAGACGATGTGGTAGCCCATCTCCCCCTTGGGGTTCTCCGCTCGCACGTAGCACTCGCCGCGGGGCACCTTGACGACCCGGGGCACCTTGGCCTGCAGCGGCCCGGCGGGCAGCGAGTCGAGGGCCTGCTCCACGATGCGCGCCGCCTGGCGGATCTCCTCGAGGCGCACCCGGCAGCGGTCGTAGGCGTCGCCGTGGACCCCGACGATCACGTCGAAGTCGAACCGGTCGTAGGGCAGGTAGTCGTCCACCTTGCGCAGGTCGAAGGCCACGCCGCTGGCCCGCAGGTTGGGGCCCGACACGCCGTATTCGACCGCCCGGGCGGCGGGCAGGACGCCGATGCCGATGGTGCGCTGCTGGACGATCTCGTTGCCCAGGACCAGGCCCTCCAGGTCGTCGCACACCCCCCGCACCGCCGTCCATCGCCCGCCGGGTCCCGGTGATGAAGCCGGCCGGGAGGTCCTGGGAGACGGTGCGCTGCTTGGCGCCTCCCCCGGCGGCGGGTCGCACCCCGCCGATGCGGTTGAAGTTGGGGTGGAAGCGGCCCCCGGTGACTCCTTCGATCAGGTCCATGACCCGCTCCCGCTCGCGCATGGCGTACATGAGCGGGGTGGGGGCCCCCAGCTCCGACGGGAAGGAGCACAGGAAGACCAGGTGGTTGGAGATGCGGGACAGCTCCGAGAGGATCACTCGGATGTACTGGGCTCGCTCCGGCGGCTCGATGCCCATCAGGCGCTCGGCGGCCACGATGAACGGGATCTCGTTGGCGAACCCGGAGATCCAGTCGATGCGGTTGACCAGCGCGGTGATCTGGGTGTACGTGCGCACCTCGACCAGCTTCTCGTAGCCGCGGTGCATGTAGCCGATGACCGGCTCGATCTTGTTCACCCGCTCGCCGTCGACGGTGGCCACCAGCCGGAGCACCCCGTGGGTGGAGGGGTGCTGCGGCCCGATGTTGAGGGTCATCTCGGGGGTCTGCAGCTCCACGGAGACGGCGGCTTCGCCGCGGGCCAGATCGAGCGGGGAGCGATCGGGGCCGGTCATGGCTCCCCGCCCTCTCCCTTGGGGGCCTCCCCGCCCGCGGCAGGGCAGCGGAGCCACCTCGACCGCTCCCGGCCAGGGCTTCACCTCCCGGCTGAGCAGGGGGTAGGACTTGCGCAGCGGGTGGCCTTCGAAGCCGTCGGGCAGGTAGAGGTTGGTGAGGTGGGGGTGGCCGGTGAAGGTGATGCCGAACATGTCGGCCGCCTCGCGCTCGTGCCAGTTGGCTCCCCCGTAGACGCCGGTGAGCGAGTCGAGTCGCAGGTCGTCGCGGGGCAGGTCGGTGGAGACCAGCAGCGCCTCACCCTCGGAGACGTCGGCCAGGCGGGTCAGCACCTCGTAGCGCTCCTCGACCGGTTCTCCCTCGACCGGGTCGCCCACCGCCACGTCGGACGACCAGTCGATCGCCGACAGCCAGGAGAAGAACGGGAAACACTCCTTGAGAGCCCGATGCGCCTGTACCCAGCGCTCCCGAGGGACCCGGACCTTGGCGGTGCGGAAGTCGTCGCTCCACGCGGTGGCGCCGGCCACCTCGGCCCAGTGGGCGGCGCGGGAGGGCGGCGCCTCGGGGGCGGGAGCCGGCTCGGGGGCGGGGGTCTCAGGCTCGCTCACCGCCGGTCCACTTCTGGCGAATGTCCTCGCCCATGATCTTCTGCTGCAGGAGGACGATGCCCTCCATGAGCGCCTCCGGACGAGGCGGGCACCCCGGCACGTAGACGTCCACCGGGAATCAACTGGTCGGCCCCCTTGGTCACCGAGTAGGAGTCCCAGTAGGGGCCGCCGGTGTTGGCGCACGAGCCCATGGAGATGACGTACTTGGGCTCGGCCATCTGGTCGTACAGCCGGCGCACGGCCGGGGCCATCTTGTCGGTGATGGTGCCCGCCACCAGCATCAGGTCGGCGTGGCGGGGGGAGGCGGGGAGGGGGATGATGCCGAAGCGCATCATGTCGTAGCGGGGGGCGGCGGCGGCCATCATCTCGATCGAGCAGCAGGCCAGGCCGAACTGGAAGAGCCAGAGCGAGTACTTGCGTGACCAGTTGAGCAGCCAGGTCAGCGGCTTGGGGCTGTCGAAGCGGTCTAGGACTCCCACTTCAGCACCCCCTTCCTCACCGCGTAGACGAGGCCGACGAGCAGGATCACGATGAAGATGACCATCTCGACCAGGGCGAAGACGCCCAGCGACTCGAGCCGTACCGCCCAGGGGAAGATGAAGGCCGCCTCGACGTCGAAGACCAGGAAGAGCAGGGCGAAGATGAAGTAGCGGATCTGGGTCTGGCTCCACCCGGTGCCCACCGGGTCGACGCCACACTCATAGGTCTGCGCCTTCGCCGCCGAGGGGTGATGAGGCCGGAGCAGCCACGCCCCTCCCACCGCCGCCGCCACCAGTAGAGCTCCAAACCCGGCGAAGACGGCGACCGTGATGTAGGACTCGAAGTACTCCGCCACTCTCCTACCCGGAAGGGGCTGGGCGGAGTATAGAAAACGGAGATGTCCCTCCTTCCACCGCGAGGACCGGGCGGCCTGGGACTAGGGTGCGCGGGCGTGTAGCCTCGCCGCCGAGGGAGGCGAAGTGATCTGCGGGGAGTGCGCCACCGAGAACCGGCCGGGCCGCAAGTACTGCTCGCGTTGCGGTGCCCGGCTCCCCGTCGCCTGCCCCGTCTGCGGCGCGGCGAACCTGCCCGGGGAGAGCTTCTGCGGAGAGTGCGGCGCGGCGCTGGCCGCCGCCGAGCCGGCCCGTCCCGCCGGTGACGCCGTGGCGTTCGGGACCGAGCGCCGCTTCGTGTCGGTGCTCTTCGCCGACCTGGTCGGGTTCACCCCCTTCTCGGAGTCGCGCGATCCCGAGGAGGTGCGCTCCTTCCTCATGGCCTACTTCGCCGCGGCCCGGGAGACGATCGAGCGCTTCGGCGGCCTCGTCGAGAAGTACATCGGCGACGCGGTGATGGCGGTCTGGGGCGCGATCACCGCCGGGCGAGGACGACGCCGAGCGGGCCGTGCGGGCCGGCCTGGAACTGGCCGGCGTCATCCCCAAGCTGGGAGCGGGCATGGGCCTGCCCTCCCTGGCGGTGCGGGTAGGCATCCTCACCGGCGAGGCGGCCGTGGGCCCGCAGGACGAGGAACGGGGCCTGGTGGTCGGTGACCTGGTCAACACGGCCTCCCGGCTCCAGTCGGTCGCCCCGCCGGGCGCCGTCGTGGTGGGCGAATCGACCTACCGGGCCACGCGCCAGGCCGTCAACTACGAAGCCCTCGGCGTTCAGCCGCTCAAGGGCAAGCAGTCCCCCGTGCCTGCCTGGCGGGCCACCGGGGTGGCCGGCCTGCGCGGCGGCGGGCACCGCGGCGACGTCATGGAGCCTCCCTTCGTGGACCGGGTCGAGGAGTTGCGCTTGCTCAAGGACGCCCTCCATGCCACCGGCCGGGAGAAGCGGGCCCGCGTCGTCTCCATCTTGGGGATCGCCGGGATCGGCAAGACCCGGCTCGCCTGGGAGTTCGAGAAGTACGTGGACGGCATCACCGAGCCGATCTACTGGCACGAGGGGCACTCCCCGTCGTACGGGGAGGGAATCGCCCTCTGGGCCCTGGGCGAGATGGTCCGCGCGCCGGGCGGGGATCACCGAGGGCGAGGAGCCCGCGGCCGCCCGGGAGCGGCTCATGGCGATGCTCGACCAGTACGTCCCCGACCCCAAGGAGCGGCGGTGGATGGAGCCGCGCCTCGCCGGCCTGCTCGGCCTGGTCGACCTGCCGGCGGGCGAACCGGACGAGCTGTTCTCGGCCTTCCGCACCCTGTTCGAGCGGGTGGCCGCGCTGGGCACCACGGTGCTGCTCTTCGAGGACCTGCACCTCGCCGACGCGGGCCTGCTCGACTTCATCGAGGGGATCCCGGAGTGGTCGCGCGACCACCCCATCCTGGTGATCACCCTGGCCCGGCCCGAGATCCTCGACCGCCGCCCCGGCTGGGGTGTCGGGAGGCACAGCTTCCTGCACGTGCACCTCGGCCCCTTGCCCGGGGACGACATGCGGCAGCTGGTGGAGAGCGTCTCCCCGGGAGCGCCCCGGCAGGTCGTCGAGCCCTTGCTCGAAGCGGCGGCCGGGGTGCCCCTCTACGCGGTCGAGCTGGTCCGGATGCTCATCGACGACGGCCGGCTCATCGAGGAGGACGGCCGCTTCCACCTGGCCGGCGACCTCGAGGAGCCATGGCGGTGCCCGAATCGCTCCACGCGGTCATCGGCGCCCGGCTCGATCGCCTCGACCCGGCGACCCGCGCCCTCCTCGGCGACGCCGCCGTCCTCGGGCGCACCTTCACCCTCGAGGCCCTGGCGGCGGTGCACGGCGCGGAGCCTGCCGCGCTGGTTGAGCGGCTGTCCGAACTGACCCGGCGGGAGCTGCTCGAGGTGCACCGCGCCCCGACTCGCCGGACCGGGGGCAGCTACCGCTTCGTGCAGTCACTCATCCGCGAAGTCACCTACGGGCGGCTCACCCGGGCCGAGCGGCGCGATCGGCACCTGCGCGCCGCCCACCACTTCGAGAGCCTCGGCGACGACGAGGCCGCGGGAATCGTCGCCGGCCACTACCTCGGCGCCGGGGCCGCCGCCGACGGGAAGGAGGCGGAGGAGTTGGGCCGGCGGGCGGCCGCCTCGCTGCGGAAAGCGGCGGAGCGCGCCGCCGCCCTCCACTCCCACGAGCAGGCTCTCTCCTACTGCCGCAAGGCCCTGGCCGCCGCCCCGGGGGAGGAGGACGCGCCGGCGCTCCTGGAGTTGGCCGCCGAGTCGGCCGCGGCCCTGGCCCGCCCCGACGAGGCGGAGAACTTCGCCCAGCGGCTGGTGGCCTGGCACGTGGAGCGCCAGCACCGCGGGGACGAGCTGAGGGCCGTGCGACTCGCTGAGCCGCATCCTGGTCGAACGGCACGATGCCCGGCGGGCGGTGCTCCTGCTCGAGGAGACCCTGCGCTTCGCCGACGAGAACCAGTACCCGCAGCAGGTGGCCGAGCTGCGGGGCATCCTGGCCCGGGCCCACATGCTGGCGGGGGACCTCACCCGCGCGGTGGAGACCGCCGACGCCAGCCTGGTGGCTGCGGAGCGCCAGGGCCTGACCCTGGTCATCGCCGAGGCCATGATCACCAAGGGGACCGCCCTCGGCGACCTCGGCCGGCTGCGGGAAGGAGTGGCCCTCCTCCAGGGAGCCCTGGAGCTCGCCATCGAGCACGAGCTGCCCACCGCCGAGCTGCGGGCGCGGACGAACCTGAGCCACCTCACCTGGGACGACGACCCGGCCGCCCAGCTGGCCAACCTCCGGGCGGGCTTCGAGAAGGCGCGGCGCCTGGGGAATCGGGGCTGGGCGGTGGTGCTGATCGGGAACCTGTTCGACGTGCTGCGGGCGACCGGCGACTTCGACGGCGCCCTGGCCGCCCTCGACAGCCTGGACCTCGAGGGCCTGCCGTTCCAGCAGCAGGTGACCCTGCAGCTGGTGAGGATGACCGTCCTGCGCTATCGGGAGGACCCCGCCGTCGTCCGGCCCGAGGTAGAGCGCCTGGCGGCAGATCGCAGGCCGGCTTCCCCGACGTGCAGGGCCACTACTACGCCCTCACCTTCCGGGCGGTCGCCGCCGGGCTGGACGGGGATCACGAGGCCGCCTTCGCCCTCAGCGAGCAGGCCCGCGACGCCAACCCGATGGGGGGCGGCGAGTGGCTGTACCCGGCCGGCGAGGCTGCCATGTGGCTGCGGGACCGGGAACGCCTGACCGCTCTGCTGGCCGACGTGGCGAAGCGCCGGCCCCTCGGCCGCATGAACGAGGCCTGGAGGATCGAGATCGAGGCGGCCCGGGACGCCCTCGACGGACGCATGGCGGAGGCCCTCGAGGGTTTCGACCGAGCCCGGCGGGGATGGCAGGACCTGGGTCTCACGCTGCACACGGCGCAGAACCGGATGCACTGCGCCCTCCTGTGCGGCGGCACTCCCGAGGGCGCGGCCGCCCTCGAGGAGGCGCGCGCCCTGCTTGGACCAGATGGGGGCACCGACCCTGCTCGCCCTGCTCGACGAGGCCACCGGGGCAGCCCTGGCCCGTTAGCGGAGGCCGCGGCCCACGGGTCCGGCACCGGACGGCGACCCCTCGCCGCTACCCTCACCGGCCATGCGCCCGCCGGACTACTCGGGGGGCGGGCTGGTCAACCTGGTGGCCGAGTTGGAGCGGCGGCTGACGGGAGGAGCAGCCTCCCCGAGCCTTCACCCCGAACTCGCCGCGGCCATCCCCGACGCCGCCTCTTACCTGCTGGTGCTCTGCGACGGCCTCGGCGACACCCAGCTGGCCCATCCCGACGTCGCTCCCCTGGTCGAAGCCCGGCGGGGTGCGGTGGATGCCGGCTTCCCCACGACCACCACCGTGAGCCTGGCCACGGTGGCGACCGGCCTGCCCCCGGCGCGCCACGGCCTCGTCGCCTACCAGCTATGGCTCCCCGAGGTCGGCCAGGTGGCCAACACCATCAAGTGGACCACCCTGTGGGGCGACCCCCTCGATCTCGACTTCGACGCCTTCCTCCCCCGGCCCAACACCTGGGAACGGGTGGCCGCGGCCGGAGTGGAGCCGATCGTCCTGCAGCCGCTCGGCTTCGATGGGACCTCGCTGACCCGAGTCCTCTACCGGGGCTGTCGTTGGGAGGCGTACTCCGACGCCGGGGAGGCGGTGGCCGCCGCACTGCAGCTGAGCCGGCCCGCACGCCGCCTGGTCACCCTCTACCTGCCCCAGGTGGACTTCGCCGCCCACGTCGGCGGCCAGGGTCGGAGATGTACACCGGGGCGCTGCGCCTGGTGGCCGGTGTCTGGCAGCGGATCGCCGACCGCCTGCCCCCGGGGGTGGTGATGGTGGGCACCGCCGACCACGGGCACATCGACATACCCAAGGACCGCCAGATCCGCCTGGCCAAGGCCGATCACGCGGAGCGCACCTTCTACGGCGACCCGCGAGCGCTGTTCGTGCGCGGCGACGGCGCCTCGCTCGCCGACCACCTCCCCGCCGTGTGGGTCCCGCTCGCGGAGATGGAAGGGTGGTGGGGACCGGGGAAGCCCCACTCTCGCTTCGCCGAGCGAGTACCCGACGGCGCCCTCCTCGCCGACCCGGGCTACGCCCTGCTCCACCGCTTCAGCGACGACCGCCTCATCGGCCAGCACGGCGGCCTCACCCCGGAGGAGATGCGGGTGCCGCTACTGGTGGCGGGCGGGTGACCGGCGTCGATTCGGGATCCTCGGAGCCAACGCCGCCGGGGATCCTGCGGTGCGCTCATTCCCGCCTGGCATGCAGGTCGTGTTGGTGGGCGGTGGTGTGGTGTCGACTGCAGAGGAGTCGGAGGTTGGCCGGGTCGGTGGTGCCCCCCTCGGCCCAGTGCTTGCGATGGTGGGCATCACAGAAACGGGCCGGCATGCCGCATCCCCGGTGGGTGCAGCCCCCATCCCGCAGTTCCAGCAGCCGACGCAAAGAAGCGGGGACCACCCGGGTAGCCCTCCCCATCTCCACGGGCACCGACTCGGGATCGAGAAGCACCCGGCTCACCGTGGCGTCACAGCACAGACGACGCACGGTTGGGCCGCTGATGGGCCCGGTCTCGGTGTCTACGACTCCTTTGCCGGTGTGGAGGGTGTCCCAGGGGATGGTGACCAGCACCTGGGGCCCACGGCGGGAGGCACCATCCTGCCCGTAGCGTCGGCAGATCTCCACCAGGGCATCCGCCCGGCACTGGGCGGGCGTACGGGTGTCCGCCGAGTCCAGGGCCGCCGGTTCGGCCAGGGACCGTAGGGCGGCCAGCACCACGGCGCCGCCTTCCGGGTCCAGGTCGCCGCTGAGATGCACCATCCCGGACCAGGCCGGGGAGATGTGCAGAGCCCGCTGCTCATACAGCCGCTCCGCGTCCGCCTCCGCCCCCTCCGGATCAGTGCTCCGCCGCCAGCCAGCCAACACTTTCGGGAACTGCGCGGCCGGCACTACGGCCGCCTGGGCTACCAGTTGCCCTTCATCCCGGGCGAACTGGTCCGGAGCCAACCCCTGCGCCTGGGCCAACAGCTTCACCCGGGACTCGGACACCTCACCGGCAGCAAACGCCTCACGGGTAGCCGGCATGACGTTCAGAGCGCTGGCCACCGCCACCCGGCTACGACACACCGCTGGCGGCTCCCCCGACACAGCCACCAACCAAGCCGTCGTCGACCCGAAACCTTCCTCCCGGGCGATCCCCCGCCGCTCCACCTCGCCGATCAACTCGGCACGCCGCGCCACCACCTGCGCCTCCACGGCATCCAACCGGCGCACCCCGTCAGCCAGACGGGCAGCACTCATCCCGTCCAACGGAAAACCGAAGAGCGACGGCAACACCACCGCCAGGTCGACCAGAGGCTCGGCTTCGGTCATCACGACATCTACATATCAGACGGGAGTGACACGTCGGACCTGCCCAGGGACAGTGAGATGTGCTCGGCTCACGGTGAGCGCGACCCGCTATCGACCGCCCACCAGCCGACAGGCCCGTCAACTGCGCGCCGCGCTCCCCGCCGGGCCTCCCAGGCCGCGATCGGTGAAAGCCCCCAGGCCCACGAGCAGGGGGACCAAGTAGAGCAACGCGGCCACCAGGGACAGGGCCCACAGGCCGGCCCGCCAGAGCAGAGCCCCCACCACGAACCCGCCCAGCACCCCGCCGCGCCCTCTCAACAGGCTCTCCCCGGCGGCGGCCACGGCCGGGATCGGGCCCAGGAACAGCCCCACGACCCAGAAGAGCAGGATGAGCACAGCCACCGGCAGGCCCACCAGGGTGAGGAACAGGGGGATGGCCAGCAAGGGCGGCAGGACCAGCACCCCCAGGCCCACCAGAACCGAGCGCCAGGGCCGCTCCCGCGCCACGCCCACCGCCCGGGGGGCCGTCCCCCGGAACAGCCAGAAGAGGGCCACCCCGGCCACCAGGAAGCCGAGCACCGACAGCCAGCCCACCAGCCTGGTGACCGCCCTCGCCCAGACCGGGGCCAGCACCTGCGCCTGGACCAGAGTCCCACCCACGGTCGCGGTGTCGGAGACCCGCACCTCGTCGCTCGCCCGGAAGGTGACGTCCCCCGCCACCCGGGCGGCATCGCCCAGCACCATGTCGTCCACCCGGGCCACCACGTCGCGGCCCACCTGCCCGTCAACGGAGAGCCGCCACGCCTGGACGCGCACATCGCGCCCCACCGAACCGGTCACCTCGGCCGAGCCGCCGATGAGCAGCAGGTCCCGACCCACTTCGGCGCCCACCGCGGCCTCCCCGGCCAGTGTGGTCAGGTCCGCCCCGACCCGGCCGGTCGCCTCGAGTCGCAGCGCGGCGAGCAGCACCGACTCCCCCACCTCGCCGGAGAAGCGGGCCGGGCCCCACACCAGGCCGATGACGTCGCCTTCCACCGTCCCGGTCACGATGACTTCCCCGGAGAGCACTACCAGGTCGCCCTGCACGATCCCCTCGATGATGGTGCGGCCGCCGATCGCGTAGAGGTCCTCGGCCACCACGTCGTCCTCGGTGACGATCACCTGGTTGGCCATGCGGATGCTGCCCAGGAGGGGCGCCGCCGGCAGGGCGATCCCGCCGGCCAGCAGGGCCGCCGAGACGATCCGCCTAAAGAGGAAGGGCATCGCGCAGCACCTCGAGCAGCGGCCAGGGGGCGACACCGAAGACCAGGGTCACCGCGGCGGCGGCCGCCAGCACCAGGCGGGCCCCCCAGGCGACCGCCGGGCGGGGCAGGACGGCCTCCCCCTCACCGGGGCTCGACATGTACATGACCACGATGACCCGCAGGTAGAAGTAGAGGCCGGCCACCGTGGCCAGCACCGCCACGATCACCAGCCACAGGTAGCCGGCGTCTATGGCGGTCCGGAACACCGCCACCTTGCCGGCGAAACCGGCGGTGAGGGGGATGCCGGCCATGGCGAGCAGCATGAAGGTCATGACCGCGGCCAGCCAAGGCGAGCGCCGGCCCAGGCCGGCGTAGTGCGCCATGGGCGAGCGGCCCTGGGCGTCGCCGGACACCACCGACGCCACGGTGAAGGCCCCCATCACCTGCACGGCGTAGGTGGCGACGTAGAACCACATGTCGCCGACGCCGCCGCGGCCGGCCACCAGGGCGGTGAGGATGAAGCCGGCGTGGGCCACCGACGAGTAGGCGAGCAGCCGCTTCACGTCGTCCTGGACGATGGCGAGGAGGGTGCCCACCACCACCGACACCGTGGCCAGGGCGGCGACCGCCGGCACCCAGTCGTCGGCCCGGTCGCCGAGGGCGGCGGTCAGCACCCGGGCGAGGGCGGCGAACCCCGCCACCTTGGCCGAGGCGGCCAGGAACCCGGTGATCCCTCCCGGCGCCCCCTGGTAGACGTCGGGCGCCCAGACGTGGAAGGGCGCCGCCGTCACCTTGAAGGCCATCCCCACCAGCAGCAGGGCCAGGCCGGCGAGCAGCACCCCCGGGCGGAAGATGACCGTGTTGGCCAGGTAGTCGGCGATCCCCCCCGTCCCGTAGATGGTGGTGGTCCCGGTGGCGGCAAACACCAGGGCCACCCCGTACAGGAACACCGCCGAGGCGAAGGCCCCCAGCAGGAAGTACTTGAGGGAGGCCTCGTCGGCGTCGGCCCGCTCGCGGGTGAAGCCGGCGAGCACGTACAGGCTGATGGAAAAGACCTCGAGGCCGATGAACAGCATGATCAGGTCGGCGGCCGACGCCATCAGGTGGGCCCCGGCGGCGGCGAGCATCACCAGGGCGACGAACTCGGCGCCGCGGCGGCGCTGGGCGACCGCCAGGCGCCAGGCCGACATGAGACCGAGGCCGGCCAGCGGGAACACCAGCATCCCCGCCAGGGCAGAGAAGCCATCCACCGCGATCATCCCGTTGTAGAAGGTCCCCGCCTCGGCCCCCCGGTGGGCCGCCCACTGCCAGCCGCAGAGCGCGGTCGCCGCGGCAAGGCCGGCCCCGGCGATCACCCCCCAAACGACTGCCCGCGGCTTCCAGATCACCTCGACCATGAGCAGGAGAACCACCGCGGCGGCGGCCGCCACCTCCGGGGCCACCGAGAGGAAGGTGATGGACTCGTTCACGGTCCCACCTCGACGACGGCCAGGTCGGCCTGCTCACCGAACTGCGGGACCTGGTAGTCGGTGGTCATCTCGATGCGGTCCAGGATGCCCTGCACCGCGGGTTCCACCCGGTCGAGCGCCGGCTTGGGGTAGATGCCCAGGAACAGCACCAGAGCCACGATGGGCGCCAGCAGCGCCACCTCGCGCAGGCCCAGGTCGGGCAGGCGCCGGTTCTCCTCCAGGGTGACCGGACCGGTGAACATCCGCTGGTAGGCCCACAGCAGGTACACCGCCGCCAGCACCACCCCGGGCGCGGCGGCGATGGCGAAGCCGGGCAGCGACAAGTACGAGCCGAGCAGCACCAGGAACTCCCCGACGAAGCCGTTGAGCCCGGGCACGCCGATGGAGGCCAGCGAGATGAAGAGGAACGCCCCGGCGAACAGCGGCATCACCGCCCCCAGGCCGCCGTAGTCGGCGATACGGCGGGTGTGGCGCCGTTCGTAGATCATCCCCACCAGAAGGAACAGGGCGCCGGTGGTCAGCCCGTGGTTGACCATCTGGATGACCCCGCCCTGCAGGCCCTGGGTGGTGAGGGCGAAGATCCCGAGCACCACGAAGCCCATGTGGCTCACCGACGAGTAGGCCACCAGCCGCTTGATGTCGGACTGGACGATGGCCACCGCCGCGCCGTAGAGGATGCCGATCACCGCCAGGACGGCCAGCACCGGCATCAGATCGACCGACGCCTCCGGGAACAAGGTCAGGTTGAAGCGGATGAGGCCGTAGGCGCCCATCTTCAGCAGCACCCCGGCCAGGATCACCGAGCCGGCGGTGGGGGCCTCGACGTGGGCGTCGGGGAGCCAGGTGTGCAGCGGGAAGATCGGCACTTTGATGCCGAAGGAGAGGGCGAACGCCCCGAACAACCAGAACTGGGCGGTGCGTCCCAGGTCCACCCCGAGCAGCTCGATGAAGTCGAAACTGGGACGCCCCAGCCGGTCGCCGGCCAGGATGGCCAGGGCGAGGATGCCGGCCAGCATCAGGGCCGAGCCCAGGGCGGTGAACACGAAGAACTTGAGGGCCGCGTACACCCGCCGCTCGCCGCCCCAGACCCCGATGATGAAGTACATCGGGACCAGCATCACCTCCCAGAAGGCAAAGAAGACGAGCAGGTCGAGGGCCACGAAGACACCGAGGATGCCCGCCTCCAGGAAGAGCATGCAGGCGGCGTAGCCCCGCAGACGGGTGGTGATCGAAGTGCTGGCGACCAGGGCGATGGGGAAGAGCAGAGTGGTGAGCAGCACCATGAGCAGGGAGATCCCGTCCACTCCCACGTGGTAGGACACCCCCCACGGCTCGTACCAGACGACCTGCTCCTCGAACTGGAAGTCGCCCGGGCCCACCACGAAGGAGGTGAGCAGCCAGCAGGCCGCCCCGAGCACCAGCAGGCTCAGGGCCACCGCCACCGGGAGCACCAGCTCGGGGCGGCGGCGGGGCAGGGCGAGCACCACCAGCGACCCGACGGCCGGGAGGAGGACGATCGTGGACAGGATCGGGAAGTCCACCTACCAACCTCCTCGCGACAGGAACCAGGCGAGCAGCGCCACCGCCCCCACCAGGATGCTCAGGCCGTAGTTGCGCACGAACCCCGTCTGCAGCGGCCGCAGGCGCTCGCCGATGGTGCGCACCAGGACGCCCACCCCGTTCACCAGGCCGTCGATGCCCTTCTGGTCCACCGGCCCCGCCGCCAGGCGGGCGGCCGCACCGCCGCCGGCGGCGAACACCCGGGCGTAGGCCTCGTCCACCCCGTAGCCGCGGCGCACCAGGTCCCAGGCGGGCTCCTCTTCGGCCGGGCGCAGGCCCCGCCGGTAGGCGGCGACCGCCAGGAGGATGCCGGCCAGGGCCACCTCGGCCGAGACGATGGCCAGGACCACCTGGGTGAACCCCGGCCCGGCCGTGGCGATGGGCACCCCGTGGAATGCGGGCTCCAGGAAGTGCTCCAACCCCAGTCGCCACGGGGTGTTCAGCATCCCGCCTCCAAGGGCGAGGACGGCGAGGACGGCCAGGGGAAGGCCCATCACCCATGGTGCCTCGTGCGGGTGAGCCTGCTCCGACCAGCGCCGCTCCCCGAAGAAGGTGAGGTAGATCATCCGGGTCATGTAGAAGGCGGTGATCAGGGCGGTCAGCAGTCCCAGGCCCCAGATCACCCGCCAGAGCCCGCCCCGCTCGAAGATCGTGGCCAGGATCTCGTCCTTCGACCAGAAGCCGGAGAAGGGGGGAATGCCGGAGATGGCCAGCCAGGCCACCACCATGGTGGCGGTGGTCACCGGCAGGCGGCGCCAGAGGCCTCCCATCCGCCGCATGTCCTGCTCGCCGGCCAGGGCGTGGATCACCGCCCCGGCCCCGAGGAAGAGGAGCGCCTTGAAGAAGGCGTGGGTGGTCAGGTGGAACATGCCGGCGACGTAGGCCCCCGCCCCCACCGCGGCGAACATGTAGCCCAGCTGGCTGATGGTGGAGTAGGCGAGCACCCGCTTCACGTCGTGCTGGGCCACCGCGATGGTGGCCGCGTACAGGGCCGTGCCCATGCCCACGACGGCCACGACCGCCGCCGAGGCGGGGGCCAGCTCGAAGAGGGCGCCGGTCCGGGCGACCATGAACACCCCGGCGGTGACCATGGTGGCGGCGTGGATCAGGGCCGACACCGGGGTGGGGCCCTCCATGGCGTCGGGCAGCCACACGTACAGCGGGAACTGGGCCGACTTCCCCACCGCCCCCACCAGCAGGAGCAGGGTGATGGCGGTGGCGGAGCCCGTGGTCAGCTCGGACGGGGCCTGGGAGAAGACGTCGGCGTAACGGAGGGAGCCGAAGGAGGCGAAGACCAGCATCAGGGCCACCAGGAAGCCGGCATCGCCCACCCGGTTCACCACGAACGCCTTCTTGCCGGCGGCGGCGGCCGACGGCCGCTCGAACCAGAACGAGATGAGCAGGTAGGAGCAGAGGCCCACCAGCTCCCAGCCCACGAACAGCAGGGCGAAGCCATCGGCGAGGACCAGGATGAGCATCGAGGCGACGAACAGGTTCATGTAGGCGAAGAAGCGCCCGACGCGTGGGTCGCCGCGCATGTAGCCGATCGAGTAGACGTGGATGAGGGCGCCCACCCCGGTGACCACCATGGCCATGAGCGCCGAGAGCGGGTCCCAAAGGAGCCCCGCCCGCACGCCGAGGGCCGGCAGCCAGTCGAACCAGGGAACCTCGAGCGCCTCCCCCGTGCCGGCGACGAAGCCCCAGCCGGCCACCACCGCGAGCACGAAGCCGGCACCCACCGTGAGGGTGCCCAGCAACCCCGCCCCCGGCTGCCCGAGGCGTCGGCCGAAGGCGAGCAGCAGGGCGCTCCCTCCCAACGGCAGGAGGATGAGCAGCGAGACCATCACCTCGCCTGCTTCCATCGCCTATCCCTTCAGCCCCGACAACTCGTCCACCGAGGCGGTCGCCCGCCGCCGGAACACCGTGACGATGATGGCCAGGCCCACCACCACCTCGGCGGCGGCGACCACCATCACGAAGAACACCGCCACCTGCCCGTCGAGGATGCCCAGCTCCCGCCCGGCCGCTACGAAGGAGAGGTTGGCGGCGTTCAGCATCAGCTCCACCGACATGAACATGACCAGGGCGTTGCGCCGCAGCAGCAGGCCGGAAGCGCCGATCACGAACAGCACCGCCGCCAGCGCCATGTACCAGCCCGGGGTGACGGTCATGCCGCGTCCTCCCCGTCGCCCGGCTGACTCTCGCCGCGACGGAACAGGCCCAGGGCGATCGTCCCCACGGCGGCGATGATCAGCAGCAGGGCGGTGAGCTCGAAGGGGAGCACCCAGCGGCGGAACAGCTCGTTGCCCAGGTTCTCCACCGTGCCTTCCGCTCCCGCTCCCCCGCCCGGGCCGGTAACCCAGGTGAACCGGCCGGCCACCAGCACCGCCGCCCCGAAGAGGGCGAGCAGGCCCAGGGCCACGGGGCGCTGCACCGGCAGGTTCTCCCGCCGGTCCTCGGTGCGGTCCACCCCGATCAGCATGATGACGAACAGGAACAGGGTCATCACCGCCCCGGCGTAGACGATCACCTGCACCGCGGCGACGAAGTGAGCCCCGTTCGACACGTAGAAGACCGCCACCGAGAAGAGGGTGAGCATCAGCCCCAGCGCCGAGTAGATGGCGTTGCGGGCCCACACGGTGGTGACCGCCCCCAGCAGCGCGGCCAGGGCGAAGATGATGAACAGCACGAGCTCCACCATCAGCCCTGCTCCCCCTCCCCGGATGGAGCCGACTGGCCCCGCTCGGCCGGAGGCAGGCCCCGGCCGGCGATGGGGGTCCAGGCCACCACCCCTTCATAGGCGGCCCTCCCCGACGGGGCCGTGGCCATCATCCAGCCGTCGGGCCGGCGCAGCTCGTCCAGGTCCACCAGCGGCCCGGCCGGCTGCGGGTGGGGCACGTTGCCCTCGGCGTCCATGAGCAGCTCGTCCCGGGTGTACATCGCGTCGGCGCGGCTGGTCACCGACATCTCGAAGAGGTGGCTCATGGTGATCGCCTCGGTGGGGCAGGCTTCCACGCAGAGCCCGCAGAAGATGCAGCGCAGCATGTTGATCTCGTACACGTAGCCGTAGCGCTCCCCCGGGCTGACCGGGGCGTCGGGCGGGTTCTCCTTCCCCCGCACGTAGATGCAGCGGGCGGGGCACACCCCGGCGCACAGCTCGCAGCCGATGCACTTCTCCATGCCGTCGGGGTAGCGGTTCAGCACGTGGCGGCCGTGGAAGCGCACCGGCTTCACCCGCTTCTCCTCGGGGTAGGAGGCGGTCACCCGCCGCCGGAAGATCTGGCGCAGGGTGACGGCGAAACCGGAGAAGGCACCCATCAGCGACCTCCCCTTGCTAGGACCACGGCGCACCGAACCTGCGATAGGCGCTGACGAGGGCGAACAGCATCAGCCAGATGAGCGCGGCCGGGATCAGCCGCTTCCAGCCCAGGTCCATCAGCTGGTCGTAGCGCAGCCGGGGCAGCGTGGCCCGCAGCCAGATGAACACGAAGAGCAGCACGAAGGTCTTCAGGAAGAACCAGACGAAGGGCATCACCCAGGCGATCCACGAGGGGAGCCCCCAATCGGGGCCGAGCCAGCCCCCGAAGAACAGGGTGACGGCCAGCGCCGACACGTTGAACATGTTCAGGTATTCGGCCAGGTAGAACATGGCGAAGCGGAAGCCGGAGTACTCGGTGTGGTAGCCCCCGACCAGCTCGGTCTCCGCCTCCACCAGGTCGAACGGCGCCCGGTTGGTCTCGGCGATGGCGGCGATGAAGAAGAGGACGAACGAGGGGGCCAGCCAGAAGATGAACCAGCTGGGGATCATCCAGCGGAAGGACCCCTGCTGCAGCTCCACGATCCGGGAGAGCGACATCGTGCCCAGGCCGACCTCCCCCGCCGACTGCACCGAGGCGAGCAGCACCACCGGCACCAGCGCCAGGCCCATCGCCGCCTCGTAGGAGATCATCTGGGCGGTGGCCCGCACCCCGCCGAGCAGCGGGTACTTGGAGCCGGAGGACCAGCCGGCCAGGACCACCGCGTACACCGCCAGCGACGACATGGCCAGCACGAAGAGCAGCGCCACGTTGAGGTCGGTGACTTGCAGGGTCACCCGGGTCTCCCCGATGCTGAAGGGCCGGCCGATGGGGATGACCAGGAAGATCAGGAAGGCGGGGGCCATGGCGGCGATGGGGGCGATCAGGTAGACCAGCAGCTCCACCTTGCGCGGGACCACCGACTCCTTGAAGAGCAGCTTGAGGCCGTCGGCCACCGTCTGCAGGATCCCCCAGGGCCCCGCCCGGTTGGGGCCGATGCGGTTCTGCATGTCGGCCACGATCTTGCGCTCCAGCCAGACGAGCAGGATCACCACCACCAGCAGCAGCACGAAGGCGGCCACCACCTTCACCGCGGCGGTGAACCAGACGTTGGCGAAGAGGCGCTCGAGCACGCTCACGGCGCCGCCTCCACGCTCACCACCGGGCCGTCCCCAACCGAGGCCCCCAGGTTGAACGGCAGGTACACCGTGCCCGGGGCCAGCGACGGGTCGAAGACGGCGGGCAGTTCGGACACCCCCGACCTCCCCGACAGGCGGGCGGTGCCGCCCTCGGCGATCCCGAGCCGCGCTGCGTCGGCGGGGTGGATGTGCAGCGAAGCGGCTCCGGCCAGGCCGGCCAGGGCTTGCCCCTGCCGCACCAGCGTGCCCCGGTCGTAGAGGACGCGGGCCAGGTGGAGCGCCATCTCGCCGGTCTCCTCGCCCGGCGCCTCCAGCGGCAGGTCGTAGGGGACGGGGGTGGCGGCGCGGACGCCGTCGCGGCCCTCGCCCCGGGACAACGACGCCCAGGTGATACCGGCATAGGCAGGGGTGGCGGCGATCTCCCCGGCCAGGGCCTCGGCCGTCTCCCCCCCGATCGAGTGCCCGAGCAGGCGGGCCAGGTCCTCGAAGATCTCGACCGCCGGCCGAGCCTGGCCCGGCCCGGGGACCACGCGGTTCACCTTCTGCACCCGTCCCTCGAGGTTGGTGACCGTCCCCTCCACCTCCCCGAAGGCCAGGGCGGGGAACACCACGTGCGCCCGCCGGGACGACTCGGTGAGGAACAGGTCCACCGCCACCACCAGCTCCGCCCGGCTCAGGGCGGCGGCGGCCCGGGCGGGGTCGGGGAAGTCGCCGGCGGGGTCGCAGCCCAGCAGGACCAGGGCCCGGATCCGCCCCTCCTCCAGGCCGGCGACGATCCCCGCGGCGTCGTCGCCCTCACCGCCGGGCAGGCCGTCCCAGCGCTCGGCGAGGGCTTCCCGGGCGGGACCGTCGGCGACCGGCACCCTGCCGGGGAGCAGGTCGGGGGCCAGGCCCATGTCGAGGGCGCCGTAGAGGTTGGGCCGCCGCGCCACCGGCAGCACCTTCGCCCCGGGGAAGCCCTCGGCGAAGGCGGCGACCGCCTCGGCCAGTCGGGGATCCTCGGCGAGCCCGGTGCGGCCGACCACCGCCACCAGCGGTCCTTGCTCCAGGGCGGCCCGGGCACCCGCCGCCTCGCCCTCCCCTTCCGAGAGGCGACGCAGCATGTCCGCTCCCTCGCCCGGCCGGTAGCGGAGGACGTGGGCGGCCATCGCATCGAGGCCGGTGGCCCGCGGGTGCACCACCACCAGGCGGGCCCCCCGCCGCGACGGCCTGCCGCACCCGCAGGTAGAGGACGGGCAGCTCCTCCTTCAGGTCGGGCCCCCAGACGAGCACCGCCCCCGCCTCGTCGAGGTCGTCGATGGCCGCCCGGTGGGGCAGCCCGGTGAGAAAGCGGGCGGAGAGGGCATCGCCCAGGCGGGCATCCAGGTGGTTGGTGCCCACGGTGGCCCGCAGGAACTTGCCGAAGGCGTAGGCCTCCTCGTTGGTGCTGCGCGCCCCGCCCAGGCCGGCCACCGCGTCGGCGCCCTCGCCGTCGATTACCGCGCGCAGGCCGGCCGCCGCCCGGTCGAGCCCCTCGGCCCAGGTGGCCGGGTGCAGTTCCCCGTCCTTGCCCCGCACCAGCGGGGTTGTGAGGCGTTCCGGCGAGGACAGGTACTCGAAGCCGAAGCGGCCCTTGTCGCAGAGCCAGCCCTGGTTCGTGTGGGGGTTGTCCACCCCCAGGAGGCGCACCACCCGGTTGGCCGAGGCCTGGACCGAGATGCGGCAGCCCACCGAGCAGTGGGGGCAGGTGCTCTCCACCGCCTCCAGGTCCCACGGCCGGGCCCGGAATCGGTAGGGGGTGGCGGTGAGTGCCCCCACCGGGCAGATCTGCACCGTGTTCCCCGAGAAGTACGAGGAGAAGGGCTCCCCCGGGAAGGTGAGCACCTGGGTGGTGTTCCCCCGCGACACGAAGTGGATCAGCGGGTCGCCGGCGACCTCGTCGGCGAAGCGGGTGCAGCGCGCACAGAGGATGCAGCGCTCCCGGTCGAGGAGCACCAGGTCGGAGATGGGGATCGGCTTGGCGAAGTGGCGCTTCTCCTCGACGTAACGGCTCTCCCCCGGCCCGAAGGCCATCGTCTGGTCCTGAAGGGGGCACTCCCCGCCCCGGTCGCAGACCGGGCAGTCGAGGGGGTGATTGATGAGCAGGTACTCGAGCACCCCCTCCTGAGCCTTCCTGACCACGTCCGAGGTGGTGTGCACCACCATGCCCTCGGCCACCCGGGTGGTGCAGGAGGTGGTGAGGGCCCGCCCCCGCGGACCTTCGATCTCCACCAGGCACTGGCGGCACATGCCCACCGGGTCCAGGCGCGGGTGCCAGCAGAAGTGGGGCAGGTAGGTGCCCGCCCGCTGGGCGACGGCTATCAGCAGCTCACCGGCGGCGGCCTCCACCGGGCGGCCGTCGATGGTGAGGGTGACCCGCTCAGTCACGGCCAGCCCGGTTCACCCGCGCCTCCACCTCGGGACGGAAGTGGCGCAGCAGCGAGACGATGGGGGCGGTGGCCGAAGGCCCCAGCGGGCAGATAGTGCGTCTGGGCCGGGGGCCAGCGCAGGCCGGGGCTGATGTTGTCGGCGACGTCGAGAAGGAGGTCGAGGTCGGCCGGGCGGCCGGCGCCCCGGGCGATCCGCTCCAGGATGCGCAGCAGCCAGGTCGTCCCCTCGCGGCACGGGGTGCACTCCCCGCAGGACTCGTGGGCGAAGAAGCGCACCAGCGACACGGCCGCCGCCACCACGTCGGTGGTCTCGTCCATGACCACCACCGCCCCCGAGCCGAGCATGCTGCCCAGGCGGGCGGCGTCGTCGATGGTGACCGGCTCGTCGAGGTGCTCGGGGACCAGCCAGGGAGCCGAGGCCCCGCCGGGGATCCAGGCCTTCAGGGCGCGTCCGCCGCGGATGCCGCCGCCGAGATCCTCCCGATAGATGAGGTCGCGCCACGACAGCCCCATGACCACCTCGTAGTTGCCCGGGCGCACGACGTGACCGGAGACCGAGAACAGCCGGGTGCCCCGCGACCCCTCGGGGCCCAGGGCGTCGTAGGAGGAGCCGCCGTGCTCGATGATCCAGGGGAGGTTGCTGAGCGTCTCGACGTTGTTGACGATGGTGGGCTTGCCGTACAGCCCCTCCACCGCCGGGAACGGAGGCCGGATGCGGGGCTCGCCGCGCCGCCCCTCCAGGCTGTTGAGGAGCGCCGTCTCCTCACCGCAGATGTAGGCCCCCGCCCCCAGGTGCACCGTCACGTCGAGGTCGAAGTCCGACCCGGCGATGCCCCGCCCCAGGAAGCCGGCGGCGTAGGCCTCGTCCACCGCCCGTTGCACCCGCCGGGCGGGACGGGCGTACTCGCCGCGCACGTAGATGAAGGCCTGGTGGACCCCGAGGGCATAGGCGGCGATGGCGGTGCCCTCGACCAACTGGTGCGGGTCGCGCTCGAGCAGCTGGCGGTCCTTGCAGGTACCCGGCTCCGATTCGTCGGCGTTGACCACCAGGTAGTGCGGCGTGGCCGGGGCGAGGAAGCCCCACTTGACGCCGCAGGGGAAGCCGGCCCCGCCCCGGCCCCGCAGGTTGGCCGACCTTGACCTCGGCGGTCACCTGCTCGGGGGTCATCTCCCGCACCACCCGGCCCAGCGAGGCGTAACCCCCGGTGTCCAGGTAGCGCTCCAGGGTGTGGCTGTCCCGGGGGTGGGCCTCCATGCGGGCGGTGAGGATGCGCTCGCTCATCGCCCCTCCCCGGCGGTGCCGTAGGGCTCGAAGGCGGGCACGGGGGCCACGGCCCCCGCCGTCTCCGCCGGGCCCCAGTCGAAGGAGCGCTGCCCGCCGAAGCTCTCCTGCATCTCGTCGGCGACGACCACCGCCGGGCGCTCGTCGCGCAGCCGGCGGCACAGGGCGCGGGCGCTCTCGGGGGTGACCCCCTCCACCAGCTCGTAGTTGACCTGCAGCGCCGGGGCGCCGGCGCAAGCCCCGATGCACTCGACGTGCTCCACCGAGAACAGCCCGTCCTCGCCGGTACGGCCGTCGGCCACCCCGGTCTCGGCCTCGATCGCCGCCAGCACTTCCTCTGCGCCGAGGAGATGACAGGAGATGGAGGTGCACACCGACACCAGGTAACGCCCCGGCGGGCGTCAGCTTGTACATGGTGTAGAAGGAGGCCACCCCGAGCACCTGGGCCGGGGTCGTGCCCGTGAGGTCGGCCACCCGGCGCATCCCCTCCTCGGTGAGGTGGCCGTCCTGCCGCATGGCCAGGTACAGCAGGGGCCCCATGGCCGAGCGCGGCTCCGGGTAGCGGGCGACGAGGGCGCGGGCCCGCTCCTCCAATTCGGGGGTCCAGTCGCTCATCGGTCCACGTCTCCCAACAGCGGGTCCAGCGAGGCCAGGGTGGCGACGGTGTCGGCGATGAGCGAGTCGGCCAGCATCACCGGGAGGGCTTGCACATTGGCGAAGGAGGGCCCGCGCACGTGCAGCCGCCAGGGCTTGGCCTCGCCCCGCGACACCAGGTACATCCCCAGCTCCCCGCGGGGCGACTCAACCGCCTGGTACACCTCGCCCGCGGGCACCTTGAACCCCTCGGTGAACAGCTTGAAGTGATGGATGAGGGCCTCCATCGACTGGTCGAGGCGGGCCCGGGGCGGCGGGGTGACCTTGGGGTCGTCGCTGCGGTAGTCGCCCGGGGGCAGGGACTCGGCCACCTGGGTCACGATGCTCAGCGATTGCCGCATCTCCTCCATGCGCACCTTGTACCGGTCGTAGGTATCACCGCCCTGGCCGATGGGCACCTCGAAGCGGTACTGCTCGATGCCCGAGTAGGGGAAGGCCCGCCGCAGGTCCCAGGCCACCCCGGCGGCCCGCAGGATGGGCCCGGTGACCCCGTAGGCCCGGCACTCGTCGGCGGTGATGACCCCCACCCCCACGGTGCGCTCCCGGAAGATGGGGTTGTCGTCGAGCAGGCCCTCGTAGTCGGCGATCCCTGCCGGCACCTTCTCCAGGATCTCGGCCAGGTCGTCCTCCCACCCGTCGGGGAGGTCGGCCGCCACCCCGCCGGGGCGGATGTAGTTGTGGTTCATCCGCAGCCCGGTCACCTTCTCGAAGAAGCGGAGGCAGAGCTCCCGCTCCCGCCACCCGTAGAGCATCATCGACAGGGCACCGACGTCCATGCCCTGGGTGGCCACCCAGATGAGATGGCTGGCAACCCGGTTCAGCTCGGTCATCATCACCCGGATGGCCATGGCCCGGGGCGGCACCTCGATGCCCAGCAGGCGCTCGGTGGCCATGGAGAAGCAGAGCTCCTCGAAGAAGGGCGACAGGTAGTCCATGCGGGTGACGTTGGTGCAACCCTGGGCGAAGGTGAGCGCCTCGGCGGTCTTCTCCATGCCGGTGTGCAGGTAGCCGATGATCGGCTTGGCCCGCCGGATGGTCTCCCCCTCCAGCTCCAACTGGAGGCGCAGCACCCCGTGGGTGCTGGGGTGCTGAGGGCCCATGTTGATGATCTGCGTGTCCTCACCGGCCGGGCCCACCGGGGTGGAGTAGTCGTCGCCGACCAGGGTCGCCCATCTGACCGGCCAGCACCGCCCCCTCCTCCTCCGCCAGCATCTCCTGGGCACCCTCGCTGGTGAACCGCCCCGCCTCGCCGGGCGCCTCGGTGCCCGCCATCCACAGCTCGTGCACCCGCCGACGGGCCTCGGCCGTTCCGGCGCCCTCGGCCGGGGCTGCCTCCCGCTCGGGGAGTTCGGGGCCCTCGGTCTCCCCGGTCACGAAGTCGGGGGGATTGCTCACCGGCCCTCCACTGCCTTGAACTGCACCGGGACCGCCCCGACCGGGTGTGTCCTTGCGCAGGGGATGGCCCTCCCACTCGTCGGGGAGGAGGATGCGCGTGAGGTCGGGGTGGCCGGGGAAGCGGATGCCGAACAGGTCGTAGGCCTCCCGCTCGTAGAAGTTGGCCCCGGGGAACACGCCGCTGAGCGAGGGCACCTGCGGGTCCTCCTCAGGGACGGCCACGTGGATGCGCAGCCGGAGCGGCAGGCGCATGGAGAGCAGGTTGACCACCACCTCGAAGCGGCCCTCGGGACGGCTCAGGTAGTCCACGGCGCACAGGTCGATGAAGGTGGTGAGCCCGGCCTCCCGGGCGGCGGCGGCGAAGGCGACCAGGTCTTCCCGCTCCACCCGGGCCACCTGGTCGCCCAGCGAGGTGCCGAGCTGCGCCCGGGGAAACCTCTCGGCCAGGCCGGCGAGCAGGGCGGCCGCGTCCCGGGGCGGGGGCGTCGCTCATCGGGTGATCTCCCCGCTGCGGATCTTCTCGTGCAGGGTGAGGATGCCGTGCATCAGCGACTGCGGCCCCGGCGGGCAGCCGGGCACGTAGACGTCCACCGGGACCACCTGGTCCACCCCCTGCACCAGCGCGTAGTTGTTGAACATGCCCCCGGTGGAGGCGCAGGCCCCCATCGAGATCACCCACTTGGGGTCGGGCATCTGGTCGTAGATCTGGCGCAGGACCGGAGCCATCTTCTGGGAGACGCGCCCGGCCACGATCATCAGGTCGGCCTGGCGGGGCGAGGCCCGGAACACCTCCATGCCGAAGCGAGCGAGGTCGTAGTGGGCGGCGCCGGTGGCCATCATCTCGATGGCGCAGCAGGCCAGCCCGAACGTCGCCGGCCACATGGAGCGGGTGCGGGCCCAGCCGACCGCCTTGCGCAGGGTGGTGGTGAGCAGGCCGGAGGGCACGGCAGGACCGGCCATCAGGCTGCCTTGCTCTCACCGGGCCGTGCGGTCGCCACCTCCTGGTAGCGCCGGCGCCGGGGCAGGTTCCAGTCCAGTGCCCCCCGCTTCCAGACGTAGGCCAGGGTCTCGATGAGGAGCAGGGTGAACAGGCCCACCGCCCCCATCCCGTACCAACCGAGCTCGTCGAATTGGGCCGCCCAGGCGAACAGGAAGACGATCTCGATGTCGAAGATCACGTACAACATGGCCACCAGGTAGAACTTCACCGGGAAGCGCTGCACCGGTTCCTGGAGGGGCACGATGCCGCACTCGTAGGGCTCCAGCTTCTCGGTGGTGGGGCGGTGGGGCGCCAGGAAGCGGCCGAGGCCGAGCGAGATCACGCAGAATCCGACGACCAGCACGAACATGAGGGCGATGGGCAGGTAGGCGCTGAGATCCGGCTGCACCGCTCCCCTTGGTTCGGGTGCGCCAGAGGATAGACGAGGCCCCTCCCCCAGAGCGGGGGCGGGCGACCGCCCGCTACGGCTCCGGGATCACCCGCACGATCCGCTCGATCAAGCGGTAGGCGGCGGCCCCCACCCCGCGCTCGGCGGGGTCCAGCATGTCGGACATCACCCGCAGGGCCCACTCCATGAGCGGCCGCGAGCGCATGCCCACCCGGGTGAGGGCCCGCATGACCCCCGGGCGGCCGATCACCCGGGAGAAGGCCCGGCCCACCCGGTGATAGAGCCCGAAGCGGTCGGCCAGCTCGTGCCGATAGGACTGCAGGAGGGTGAGGTCGCCGGCGGCCAGGGCCCGATGCACGTGCTCCGCGGCGAGGCGGCCGGTCTGGTAGGCGTAGGCGATCCCCTCGCCGTTGAACGGGTTGACCATCCCGGCGCAGTCTCCGGCGAGCACCCAGTTGGGCCCGACCGTGGGCCCGACTGAGGAGCCCATCGGGAGGATGCCCCCCCGAACCTCGCTCAGGGACGCCTCGGCGGACAGGCCCCAGGAGGACGGGGCGGTGGCCGCCAGGGCCTCCATCAGCTGGGCGGTGTTCACCTCCCGCCAGCGGTGGAAAGTGGAGATCACCCCGACCCCGGCGTTCACCGCCCCGTCGCCCAGGGGGAACACCCAGCCGTAGCCGGGGAGGATGGCGCCGGCCGCATCGTGCAGATCCAGGTAGCTCTCCATGAAACCGTCGTCGGAGCGCGGGCTGGAGAAGTAGGCCCGGGCCCCCACCCCGATGGGCAGCCGGCGGTTGCGGTGCGCCCCGAGAGGCCGCCCGAAGCGCCGCAGCGCCCCGTCGGCCACCACCACCACCCGGGGCCGGGCCAGCTCCACCCCTTCCGGGCCGCGCAGGGAAACCGCGTCGATCCGCCCCTCTTCCAGGAGCGGCGCCGCTTCGACGCCGCTCCGCAGGGTCGCCCCCTGGCCGACGGCCAGGGCGGCCACCCGCTCGTCCAGGTCGGCCCGGCGCATGACCCCGCCCCAGTCGGGGTACACCGGGTGGGCCGGCCAGTCGAACTCCAGGGTGAGGCCGCCGGCCACCGCCCGCAGGCCGCGGCAGCGGTGGAAGCCGGGGACGGTGAAGTCGAACCCCATCGCCTCCAGCTCGTAGATGGAACGGGGGGTGAGACCGTCGCCGCAGGTCTTCGCCCGCGGGTAGCGGTGCTTCTCAACCAGCCACACGGCATGGCCGCGGCGGGCCAGCCAGAAGGCGGCCGCCGCCCCTGCAGGACCGCCGCCCACCACCAGCACCTCCGGCGTGAGACGGGCCCACGGAACCGTCACCCGGCCGGGGCCGTGTCCCGATGCAAGTAGTAGGCGAGCACCTGGAGCTCCGAGGAGAAGTCGACCCGGCGCACGTGCACGCTCGGCGGCACGCGCAGCACCGTGGGAGCGAAGTTGAGGATGGAGGCCACCCCGGCAGGCGGCCAGCATCTCCACGACCGCCTGCGCCGCCTCGGGCGGGGTGGCGATCACCCCGATGCGCGCCCCGCGCTCCCGCACCGCCGCTTCCAGCGCCATCGAGGGACTCCACCACCAGGTCGTCCACGCGGCCTCCCACCTTGGCGGGATCGTCGTCGAAGACACCCACCACGCGGAACCCCTGCTCCCGAAACCCGTCGTAGTGGGCCAGGGCCCGGCCCAGGTTGCCCATGCCCACGATCACCAGTGGCCAATCGCGAGTGAGTCCCAGCTCGCGTCGGATCTGGTAGCGCAGGTGCTCGGTGTGGTACCCGACGCCCCGCACGCCGTACGACCCCAGGTAGGAGAGGTCCTTGCGCAGCTTGGCCGGGGTAACCCCCGCCAACTCGGCCGAGTCTCTCCGAGGAGATGCGCTCCACCCCGGGGGCCAGCTCCTCCAGGCAGCGCAGGTACAGGCTGAGCCGGGGCACGGCAACTCGGGGCAAGGGCCTGTTTCACAAGTGCGCAATATAGACACCCTGGTCCTCGCCCTTTTCGCCTCCCCGGCGGGGGCGGGGGAGGCGGGCCTTGCGCCGCAGGCGCGGCGGCGAGGGCAGAGAACGGCTGTCTCCCCCTCTGGCCTTCGGGCCCCCTCTCCCGCGCCAAGCGGGAGAGGGCGGGAGGGCCCTGCTCCCACTGTGGCGGAGACACAGCCTGCGTCGCACGCGGGGAGAGGCAAAGGTCGACTGAGCTGGGCGCGCCCTTTGCCCTCGCCCACCGCGAGCCGCTGGCCAGGCGGCAGCCGCGAGAGGCGCGGCTGCCCCTCAGCCCCTCCCGCGGCGCGGGAGGGTGGAGGCTCCCAGCCTGGCTGGCCGGAGCCCGCCGCGCTGTGGCCCCCTCAGGCCTCAGCCTTGCCGAAGACCACCGGGGTGCCCTCCACCAACCCGAACTCATCGTCCGCCCGGCCGCCGGGCACGGCGACGGCCACCAGGCCGTAGGAGTCCACGTGCACCACCCCGACCCGACGCGGCCGGGCCGTAGGCGGCTTCCCAGACCATCTCGTGGCGGGTGCCCGCCACCTCCACCCCCACCGTGTCCCCCGGGCGCCAGGCCTATCGCCCGCAGGTCGGCGGGGTCCACGTTGGTCTGGCAGTTGCCGAAGGCGTCCACCCACCACACCACGACCCTGCACAGCCGCGCCCGCCACCTCGGCAAGGGGCAGCAGGAGCGGCATCAGAGAGGCCGAGGAGACCTCCGGGCCCAGGTCGTCGAGGCCGGCCTGCTCCGAAGCCAGCACCGCCGCGGCCGGGGCGAACACGTCGCGGCCCTCGAAGGTGGAGCCGTCGCACGGCAGGCGGAAGCGGGGGTCCTCGAGGGATACCACCCGCTCGGCCCCGCCGATCATCGCCACTGCCGGCGCCAGCAAGCCGTTGTCCGGGCCGACGAAGAACCCCCAGGCGGTACTCACCGCGATGCCCCGGCGACCGGTGCCGACCCCCGGATCCACCACCGCCAGGGCAACCCCGGGCGGCAGGTACTGGACGGCCCGCACCAGGGCGAGGGCCCCGGCGCGCACGTCGCCCCGCCGCACCTGGTGAGTGACGTCGATCACCCGCGCTTCGGGGGCGATGCGGAGGATCACCCCGTGCACCACCCCGACGAACTCATCCGCCAGGCCGTAGTCGGAGAGGAAGGCGATGGGGGCAGTCGCGGGCATGTCCCGGCAGGATACCGGTGACCTCCGAGGGCGGCACAGGGCGCGCTCCCTCCATACAATCCCATCACCGCTAGCCGGAGAGCCAGTGCACGGCGACCACGTCCATCTGCCGCTGATCGACGACCTGGTGCGCCGGCGCGGGGTGGTGCTCCTGCTCGGGGGCCCGGACACCGGCAAGTCGGCGTTCGCCCGGAGCCTGCTCGCCGCGGCGGCAGCAGCAGCGGTCGGCGCCGCCTACGTGGACGCCGACGTCGATCAATCCACCACGGGGCCGCCGACCTGCGTGGGCCTCCACTGGGTACGCCGCCCGGCCGACCTGGCCGACCTGGGCCGGGCCGACGCTCTCGAGTTCGTCGGCTCCATCAACCCCGAGGGCGTGGTCCTGCAGCAGGTGGTGGCCACCGCCAAGCTGGTGGAGCTGGCCCGGACCCAGGCTGACCTGGTGGTGGTTCACACCACCGGGGCCATCTCCGGGGTGGTCGGCCAGACCCTCAAGTACCACAAGATGGAGCTGTGCCGCCCCGACATCGTGGTCGGCCTGCAGCGAGGCGGCGAGCTGGAGCCGCTGGTGGGCATGCTGCGCCGCTTCTTCAACGCGGAGGTCGAGTTGACCGGGGTGGACCCCGACCTGCGCCCGGCTTCGCCCGAGGATCGCCGCGTCGCTCGCTCCGCCGCCTTCGCCCAGGCGTTCGCCGCCCCGCTGGAGCGGTGGCGCGTGCGGCCCACGGTGTTCGCGCCCACCCTGCCCACCGGCCTCGACCTGGCGCGCCTCGACCGGGTGCTGGTCGGCCTCATGGACGGCAGCGGCCGCTGCCTCGGGCTCGGCGCCCTGGAACACGACGACGGCATCCTGCGAGTGCTCACCAACTACGGCGAGGAGATGCGCGGCCTGCGCCTGGGGTCGCTGATCATCGACCTGCCCACCTTCGACCTGCACCGGGTGCGTCTGAACGACCTGATGTTCGGGCTCGACTAGAGCAGCCGAGCGAGGGGGCAGACGGGTGCCTTCCCCCTCTGCCTCCTCCGGAGGTGCCCCCTCCCGCGGCGGCGGGAGGGGGCTAAGGGGAGAGCTTCCTCAGCATCCGCTGGCGCGGGGGAGAAGAAAGAGGACTTCCCCAGTGGCAAGGCGGGTTCGGCCCTATGGCCGGACCCGCAGCGTCGAGTGCGTTTTACGTCGCATGCGAAGGCCCAAGGAACCTCGCCGACTCCATCCCCCGCACTTCCCCAAACGAGGTATTTCGCCGGCCCGGCACCTTGGGCCTCGCACCGCCGAATGTACGGAACAGACCGGACGGAGTCAAGCAGGGCTCACCTGTTTCGATTTCGCGCTGCCGCCCAGCTGGATGCGGTCAGTTGAGGGCAGTCGATCTCACCGTACGGCTGGCGGACCGACCTGTCCACATGTCCACCGCAATCCACAGGGGCTTGTGCACACGGCCTGTCGACAAGTCGCTCAGCGCGTTTTTCGCGCTCGAAGGCGGCCTTGGCCAGAGCAGCCGCGCTCGCCGGTCTCCATCAGCGGGCCCCTCCGCGTTCACTGCCGGGTGATCCCCGCGTACAGCTCGAGCAGGCGGTCGGCGGTAGAGGGCCACGAGAACTGCTCGGCGTTGGCCACCGCCCCACGAGCGAGGCGCTCGGCCAGGACGGGGTCGGCGAGTATGCGGCACAAGGCGTCGGCGTAGTCCGGCGGATCCCAGCCGGAGACGAGTAGCCCCGACTCGCCGTCGGCGACGGCATGGGCGAGGCCTCCCACGGCCGAGGCGACCACCGGGATCCCGCAGGACTGAGCCTCGGCGGCCACCAGCCCGAACGACTCACTGCGCGACGGCACCAACACCACATCGGCGGCCTGGTAGGCCGCCGCGACCGAGCGGTGCGGGAGCGGGTCGTGCAGCAGCACCCGACCCTCCAGGCCGGCGGTGGCGATGCCGGCCCGGAGGAACTCCATCTCGCTCATCCCCTGGGGCCCGCTCGGGCCCCCGACCACCAGCAGCCGGCTGTCGGGCAGCCGGTTGGCCACCAGGGCGAAGGCGGCCAGGGCGGTATCGGCGCCTTTGAGGGGCTGAATGCGCCCCACGAAGGCCACCAGCCGGCCGTCCGCCGGCAGGCCCAGCGCCGCCCGGGCGGCGCGCTGATCACCCGGGTGGAACACCGCGTGGTCCACGCCGGGCGGCGAGACGCAGAGCCGCTCCGGGTTGGCCGAGTACTGCTCGATCAGCTGCGTCGCCTCGGTCTGAGTGGAAGCGATCACGCAGCCGGCCCGGGCGATCACCTCCGTCTCAGCGGCGATGCGCAGCAGGCCGGCCGGTGCCTGATCGGGCCGGCGGGTGGCGTCTTTGACTCGGCCCAGGGTATGGAAGGAGATGGCAAGAGGCACCCGCAGCACCTCGTGCAGGATGAGCCCCGCCCAGCCCGAGAGCCAGTAGTGGCTGTGCAGCACGTCGTAGACCGCCCGGTGGCGCACCGCCCAGCGGGCCACCCCTTCGGCGAAGTCGCCCACCGCGTCGGCGAGAGGCTCGGGACCGGACCGCCGGACGGGCACCACCGGCAGTTCGACCACCCGGTACCCGGGGACGACCTCGACCTCCTCTCTCGATCCGCCGCGGGTGAAGACGTCTACCTGCACCCCCCTGCCGGCCAGGGTCGTCGCCAGCTCATGCACGTAGACGTTCATGCCGCCGGCATCCCCCCTGCCGGGCTCCGCAAGCGGGGAGGTGTGGATGCTCAGGAAGGCGACTCGCTCGATCAACAGACGCCCTCCACCGCGAAGAGCGGGCGGGGCCGCGCCCCCAGGCGGAACTTGTAGGCCTCGTCGCCCTTGAGCAAGTCGAGGCGGGCCAGGCCCTCGGTGATGGAGCGCTGCACCAGCAGATCCGCCAGGATCACCCCCGGCGACGAGGTGGCCGCCGCCGTGTCATAGGCGGAGTTGTACAGGTAGTAAGCCCGCTCGTCCTCGAAGCCGAAGGCGGCGGCCACCGCCTCTCCGCCCACCGGCGCCAGCAGCTCGAGGCGCGCGCCGTCAAGGTCGAGCAGGTCGGCGAAGAAGGCCTCCATCTCGGCGGTCATGAAGCCTCCCTTCGACCCGGGGGCGGCGCGGTGCATGGCGGCGAAGACGCCCAGCCCGGCGCGCCCGGCGTCGATCAGGCGCCCATCTCCCCGGGTGGCCGCGAAGCGGCGCTGCTTGCGCCGCAACTCGTGACGCTCCTTCCCGTTGAGCCCGGCCAAGTACTCGTCGTAGGACGGGGGCAGGTCGAGCACCGCTGCCAGCCCGTGTCGCCGGCAGTTCGCCGCCTTGTCGGCCCGCCGCACCCCCGCGGCCACCACCCGGGCGGCCTCCTCGGGAAGCGAGTCGAAACGGAACGGGGTCCCCCCCGGCACGCTCCCCAGGAGATCGGCGGCAAGGGCCTCCCCCTCACTGCCCAGGGGGCTGTGATAGTCGGTGAGGTCGGGCTCCCCCATGAACTCGAGCCCTCCCGGCCCGAGTCGGGCGGGGAGGAGGGCAACGGGCGACTCGGCGATCAGGGGCTCCCCCGACCCCCGATGCCGCCACCACGTCTCGAGGAAGGGCCGCCGGGGAAACGGCCCCGTCAGGTCGGCCACCGGCGGGAGGGCGAACCCCGGCGCCCCCCAATCGCCGTGGATCCGCGTCAAGGGCCGTCCTCCAGCATCTCGAGGTGCCCCACCGGCCGGTCCCCGCCCGTCACCACGGGACGGGCGACCCCGGCCAGCATGTCCCACCCGTACTCCGAGAGGATGCCCAGCCGATGAAGGGCGATGGCCGCCGCCGCCGCCGCCGGGGCAGGCTCACCGGTCCAGCACTTGGCGGCGATTCCCAGTCCCCCGAACCAGGCGACCCCCACACACCCCTGCGCGCCTCCCTTCACCGCCGCCGGGCACCACCGGGCCAGCTCCGTCTCGGCCCGGTCGCCGTCGCCGGTGAGCGGGGTGAAGCGGGCAACGGCCTGCGCCACCGATGCCAGGGACGGGTCGGTGGCCAGGCGGGCGAAGGCGCGCGCCAGCCCCACTACCGTCGCCCGAAAGGTGGGGACCCCGCAGCCGTCCACCCCGACGGGGCCGGCGGGCTCCCCGGTGCTCGCCTCCACCTCGGCCATGATCTCCCGCTGCAGCGGGTGGCCCGGGTCGGTGTAGCTCAGGGGCCAGCCCTGCGCCACGCACGCCCGCAGCATGGCGGCGTGCTTCCCCGAGCAGTTGTAGAACAGCCTCCCCGGCTCCGTCTCGCCGGCGGCGACCAATCGGCGCAGGGCGCTCTCCGAGGACGGCCGGGTGGGTGGGCAGAGGAGGTGCTCCGGCCCCAGGCCGGCGGAGGCCAGCATCCCCTCCACCAGGGCGACGTGCACCGGCTGGCCGGCGTGGCTGCCCGCGGCCACCGCCAGCTGCTCCGGAGCCAAGGCCGCCCCGTTGCGCTGGGAAACCGCCGCCTGGAAGGGCTTGGCGGCGGAGCGCAGGAAGAACAGGGTGCCCTGGCCGTCGCCGGAGCGGAAGACGACCTTCCCGTCGGAGTCGACGGCGGCCACGCTCACCGGATGCCGGGACTCCACCAGCCCCGAGCGGACGACTCCCAGCAGCACCGCTCAGCCTTGCGGGGCGGTGTCCCCCGCCTGCCGGCCGGAGCGGTAGCGGCGCACCACCTCTGCCTCGAGGACTTCGGAGACTTCGAAGACGGCACGGCGCTGCCGGGAGATCTCCGCCTCGACTTCGCCCAGGCGCTGACGCACGGCGGCCAAGTCCTCCTCGCCCATCTCGGGGAGGCGAGCGAGGAAGTCATCGGAAAGCGCCCGGTCCACCGCCCGCCGGCCCGCCGCGGGCAGGTCGGGGATCTCCACCGTCACCCACCGCTCGGGCAGCCCCCGCCCGGGGGAGGCCCAGGAGGCGAGGATCTCGGGGAGCGCCTCGATCAGGGTGCGCTTCTCCTCGCCGGTCCGCCGGCGCATCTCGAAGGCCAGCAGGTCGAGCCGGCCCTGGAGCAGGCGGCGATAGTAGGAGTACTCAACGTCGAGGTCGGCACAGGCGCGCCGCCGGAGCCGCAACTCCTCCAGCGACAACTCCTCCAGGCCGGAGGTGAACTCCGGCGACGTGACGATATCGATGCGGCGGCGCTGGGTGTGAGTCATGGATGCTGCCGACAGGTCGGCTGCCAGCCTATCCCATCCCCAAGCGGTTTCAACTGCAGTGGCGGGCGAGGGTGTAGTACGGGTTCACCGCCCCCATGCCGGCGGGGCTGATGCCGAAGTGGAGGTGGTAGGCGCCCGGCATCGGGTTGCCGGTGTCCCCCATGTAGCCGATCACCGTGCCCCGGCTGACCCACTGGCCCGAGGACGCGGCGGCGAAGCCGTCGAGATGGGCGTAGAAGTAGTTCACGCCGTGGTCGGCGTAGAGCCACACCGTGTTGCCGCCGACGGAGTTGTTCCCCAGCTGGATGACACCGTCGGCCACCGCCACCAGCGGAGTCCCCAGAGCGCCCATCAGGTCCGTCCCGGAGTGCAGCCGGCCGCCCGAGCGGGGAGCGCCCCACGAATCGACGAACACCGACGAGCCCGCCACGGGGCAGATGAAGCCGGGGGTCAGGGAGTCGGGGACGCCGCCCGCCGGCCCGAGCAGCGCCTGGCGGATGGCCTCCTGGCGGAGTCTCTCCAGTTCCTCCTGCCGCCGCTGCTCGGCCAGCGCGGCCTCGGCGCCTTGCAGGCTCTGGTTGGCCGAGGCCAGCTCCTCGTCGCGGGCGGCGAGCAACTCGTACATCCGGGCCGCCACCGCCTCAGCCTCGATGCGCAGGTCGGCGGCGCGTTCCGTCTCCCCCTCCAGTTCGATCTCCAGGCGCTCCATCTCGGCGGTGATCGCCTCCAGGCTGCTGAGCGAGGCTGCCTCCTCGGCGACCGCCCGGGCCAGCACCTCACGGGCCACCAGCGCCTCCTGGGCCAGACCGCTCTCGAGGAGCAGCCCCGTGGCCTCCTGCTCCGGGCCTCGCATGTAGGCCTCCACCGCGCGCCGGCGGACCTCGTCACGCGTCTCACGGGCCTGCGCCTGGTAGGCGTCGATGCGGCTGCGCATCTGTCCCATGCTGAACACGAGGGCCTGGTACTCGCCGTTCAGGGCCTCGTAGGCCGCCGCCGCCTCTTCGAGGTCCCCGAGGGCGGCCGCCCGGGCGGCGGCCGCTGCTTGCTGGGCTTCCCGAGCCCGCTCCACTTCCTCGTCGCTCACCGAGCGCGCGGGAGCCGCCAACCCCGCCACCAGGAGGGCGACCAGAGCCGCAACGCCCACACGGGCGAGCCGCCGGGAGGAAGATCATCGTGGGCATCCTATGACCGGGACCCATTTATCCACAGGCTTTCCCGAACCCATCGGCAGGCGAATGCCGGCGGTGAAGGAAAGGGCACCGGCGCCGACCGTCAGGCGATAGCGTGCAGCACCGCCCAGAAGGCGCCTGCCGCCAGTATCACCCCGTCGAGATGAGCCAGGCTGCCGGGCACTTCCCCTCCCAAGTAGCGCGACCCCGAGCGAGCCAGGGACCCGGCGTTGCGACCCGCCACGAAGGCGACGGCGGCTGCCGCCCCCGCGGCCACGGTCGGCCACAGGTCCTCCGACCACACCGCCCCGGCCACCACCGCGGCCGCCAGGGCGCCCAGGACCCCGGCCGTGAGCGGGTCCACGGGGGCCACCTCGGTGCTGGCCACCAGCCAGGAGATCGCCACCGCCGCCACCACCACCACCAGGAAGGAGGTCATCTCGGCCTCGGAGCGAAGCCTGAGCAGGATCATCGCTCCCGCGCCAAAGGCTCCCACGGCCGCGATCAGCACCCCGGTGGCGACTGACTCGATCGGGCGCAGGTGGGGGGCGAAGATGCTCCAGATCAGGGCGAGCAGCGCCGCCCCCACCGCGGCCACTGCCATTCCGGGGATGCCGAAGCGATAGGTGGCCAGCACAGCGGCGAAGACCGACAGCATCACCGGCAGCGCCCCCAACCACAGACCGCGCCGCTCGGAGGCCCCCGCCAGGTCGTGAGCCCACAGCGCCCCGGCCAGCACCACTACCACCGCCAGCCACTTGACACCCAGGGCGTTGCCGACGAACAACAGCACAGTGACGCCCAGGAGAAGCGCCGCCTCGATGCCCGCCGGGTTGCGCACCATGCCGGTGCCGCCCGCCAGGATGGGGACCAGGGACACCTCGTCGTCGTCGTCCACCGGCGTGGAAGACCCCGCCCTCTCCCCGTTCAGCCACACCTGGGCGTTGGCCAGCTCGTCGGAGAAGGCGAGCCCGAAGTAGGCGGCGGCATTGGCCAGCACCTCGCCGACCGTCGCTCCAGAGACGTCGGCGCTGCCCGTCCCGGCGACCTCGCGCAATCGGGCGAAGAGGCGGAGGCGGGCCATCAGAAGGTCGCCGCGTGGTCGATCATCAGGGCTCCCTGGGGATGCCGCCCCCAGGCTACCGGTCCCGTCGCCGCCCGACCGGGACCGACGGCCGCCATCACGCTCGCCACCGGTCAGTCCTCCTCCACGAAGGTGTAGGCCAGGGAGTCCCTCACCGACTGCCCGGCGGCGTCGAGGGCGTGGGGATCCTCTTCGCCGAGGTCCCCGTCACCGTCGAAATCGATGCGCACCCGGACCCACAGCACGGCGTCGGCCTCCAAGGCCTCGGGCAGCTCGATCTCCAACCCGGTGGACGTCCCGGCGGGCAGCAACTCGCTCATCGCCAGCCGCCGGCCAAGGGAGCCGCCCGAGTCGGCGCGCACCTCAACGAACCCAGGGGAAGGCAGGGTCACCGAAGCGACCACAACGGCCGTGCCGTCCCCCTCCTGGTCCTCCACCTCGAGTTCGGCCGGGGCAAGGAGCACCACCGTGATCTCGGCCGACGCCCGCGCCGGGCCGCCGTCGAAGGCCTCCGCCACCTCGTCGGGGGAGCCCGCATCGGCGATGCCGGCCACTCCGTCCCCGTCGCGATCGACATAGGCGACGGCGAATATGGTCTGCACGCCAGCGGCCGGCTCACCGAGCGGGATAGCCACGGCGCTGGTCGTCCCCTCGGGCAGCAAGCCACTCAGCCCCAGGACGACCCCCGGCACCCCGTCCACTTCGGCTTGCAGGGCGACGAACCCCGGAGCCGGCAGGGTCACCTCGCCGACCACTACCTCCTCACCATCGGTGCGCTGATCGGCCAGGGTCACCGCCGCCGGGCCGAGGGGGGCGAGCAGCCCCACTTCCGCCGAGGCTGTGACCACGGCCCCGTCGCCGGAGGTGGCGGGGAGGTCCACGAAGCTGTCCGGCGGCTCGTAGAGGAACCGCCCGTCCTGGTCCATGTCCACGTGCAGGCTGGCGTGCAGCAAGGCACCTTCCTCGAGCGGCAGGAACAGCGGCACCGCCACTTCGGAGACACTGCCCCGCCCGATCACCTCCGACACTCCGATCACCTCACCGGGCGACCCGGCGGCGTCGGCCTGCAACACCACGAAGCCGTCTGACGGCAGGGTCACCGAGGCAACCACCACCGCCGAACCGTCCACCAGTTGGTCGTCGAACACGAGCGCGGCCGGCCCGGTGGCCGGGGGCAGCTGCTCCGGGTCCACCAGGGTGGTGGTCGTGGTGCCGGCGGTCTCATAGGCGCAGCCGCTCACCAGCATCCCCGCGGCGATCACCGCCGACACGAGGACCCCCCGGAGGACCCCCGGCCGGACGCGACGCTCCCGGCCGGGCCATCCGGGGAGGGGCAGTCTGCGCATCGTCACCCCAGCGTATCGCCCGCGGGGGCGTCTGCTCGCCGCCCTGCCCAGGCGGCCCGGAGCCGGACCCCCGCCAGCACCACGAAGAACACCGCCACGGCCAGGCCCGACATGGTCGCCCCGGCGGCGGTGTCGAAGTGGAAGGAGATGAGCAGGCCGGCCGCCACTTCCACCGTCCCCAACACCGACGCGGCCACCATCACGATGGGCACGCGCCGGGCCACCAGCACCGCGGTGGCAGGCGGGGCGATCAGCAGGCCGAAGACGAGCAGGGCGCCCACCGTCTGGAAGGAGGCGACCACGGCCACGGTGATCAGGCCCATCATCAACAGGTGGGCCAGGCGGGGCCGGAGCCCCAGCGTCGCCGCCTTCTGCTCGTTGAACGAGAGCACCAGCAGCGGCCGATAGAAGAGGACGACGCCCCCCACGGCGATCACCGCCGCCACCCCTTGGACCACCAGGTCCCCCCAGGACGTGCCGAGCACGTCGCCGAACAGGATGGCCACCAGGTCCACCGCGAACGACCCGCTGCGCGAGATGATGATCACCCCGAGGGCCAGCATGCCGACGAAGAGCAGGCCGATGGCGGTGTCTTCGGTCAGGCGCGTGGTCCGGTGCACCAGGGAGATCGCGCCCACCATCACCACCGCCGCCACCGCCGCCCCGAGCATCGGGTGGACGCCGAGCAGCAGGGCCACGGCGATCCCGGGCAGCACCCCGTGCGCCAGGGCATCCCCCATGAAGGCCAGCCCGCGCAGTATCACCCAGGTGCCCACCAGCGAGGTGGTGAGCACCGCGAGCACCCCGGCGGCCAGGGCCCGCTGCATGAAATCGAACGAGAAGGGGTCGATCAGCCAGTCCACGGCGGCCTCACCACGGGTCCCGCATCAGGACCCCCCCAGGGCGCCGGCGATGCGCTCGGCGTTGGTGCGCTGCATGGAGAGGTAGGTCTCGGCCCCGGATCCGGGCTCGCCCAGCGACTCAGTGAAGAGATCGACCACCGCCACCCCCTGCCCCAACTCGGCGGCCACCGCATCGGCCAGGTCGGGCGCCTGGGTGGTCTCGGCGAAGATCGCCCGGACCCCTTCGCGCCTCAGGATCTCCACCAGGTGGGCCAGGTCGGCAGGACTGGGCTCGGCGAGAGTGTCTCCGCCGGGAATGACGGTCCCCAGGACCTCGAATCCGTAGCGGTCGGCGAAGTAGCCGAGGGCCCCGTGGTTGGTGACCAGCTTCCGCCGCTCCATCGGGATGACCTCGAGGATGGCCTCGATCTCCTGGTCCAGGGCCAGCAGCTCCCGGCGGTACCCCGCCGCCGCCTCCCGCCACCGCTCCGGGCAGGCCGGGTCGGCAGCCGCCAGTGCTTCTCCGAGGCCGGTCGCCACATCGGCCATGCGCACCGGGTCGGTCCAGATGTGGGGATCGAGAGAGCCGTGGCCCCCCTCGCCCTCCCCGTCCGTGGGCGCTTCCCCACCGGGATCGGCGGTGAAGGGGAGGGCTTCCACGAACGACGCCGCCTCGACCACCCGCACGCCGTCGGCGGCCGCCGACTCGATGGCGTCACTCATCCCCTCTTCGAGGCCGAGCCCGTTCAGCACCACCAGATCGGCCCGGCGCAGGGCCGCCACCCGGCTGGCGGAAACCTGAAACGAGTGCGGGTCGGAGCCCACCGGCATGAGCACCTCGACCGTACCCGAGCCGGCGGCCACGTTGCCGACGATATCGCCCAGGATCGACGTAGTGACCACGATCTTGAGCTCGCGGCACTCGCCGTTCCCGGGTGCCGCTTCGCCGCCCTCACCCCCACAGCCCCCCAGAAGGAGACCGGCCAGGCCGGCCAGGGCCACTGCCACACGCCATCGCTTCATCTCCGGCATCCTAGCGCTAGATGAGAATGATTCTCAGTGTTATTGTAGACGCCTGATGGCAGAGTCACCGGCCGATCGGGCAGAGCAAGCAGCGGCTCGCCTCCTCCGCTCCCGAGAGGTGCGCTTCACCGCGGCTCGCCGCCTGGTGGTGCGAGCCCTGGCCAAGGCCGACGGGCCGGTGGCGGCGGCCGACCTGCACCAGGGCCTGCGCGAAGACATCCCCCTGTCCTCGCTCTACCGAACCCTCGCCGTGCTCGAGCAGTCCCGGGTGCTCGCCAAACAGCACGACGACCTGGGCGTGGCTCGCTACGAGCTGGCCGAGTGGTTCGCCGGCCACCATCACCACCTGGTGTGCGACTCGTGCGGCGAGGTCCGGGACGTGGCCGTCTCTCCCGAGACGGAGGACACCATCACTGGACTGGTGGAGCGCATCGCCTCCCGGGCCGGGTACCGGGCCACCGGCCACCGCATCGACATCGAAGGGACGTGCCGGGCATGCCGCGGGCGCTAGCAGCCGAGGGAAAGAACGTCGTCCTCGCCTACGACGGGCGGGTGGCTATTGAAGCGTCGGATTTCGCCGTCCCCGCCGGGCGGCTCACCGCGGTCATCGGGCCCAACGGATCCGGGAAGTCCACCTTGCTCAACGCCCTCGCCGGTCTGTTGCTCCCCCGCCAAGGGAGCCTGCAGGTGCTGGGCCGGCCCCCGGGCAAATCCGGGCGGCGGGTGGCCTACGTCCTGCAATCCACCACGGTGAACGAGGCCATGCCCATGACCGTCCGGGAGACGGTGGCCATGGGCCGCTACGCGTTGCTCGGCCTCTGGGGCTTCCCGACCCTTCCCCATCGGAGGGCAACCCAACGCGCCATGGAGCGCCTCGAGGTCGACGACCTCGCCGGCCGCCACCTGCACGAGCTGTCGGGCGGGCAGCGGCAGCGGGTGTTCGTCGCCCAGGGGCTGGCCCAGGAGGCCGATCTCCTGCTGCTCGACGAGCCCATCACCGGGCTCGACCTGGTCTCCACCGAGCGCATCCGCTCCGCCGTTGCCGAGGAGCTGGAGCACGGGGTCACGGTGGTGATGACTACCCACGACGTGGCCGACGCCAACCGGGCCGACCACGTCCTGCTCATGGCCGGCCGGGTGCACACCGAGGGCCCGCCCGCGCAGGCTCTCCACCCCGATCGCCTCTCCGAGGCCTACGGCATCGGCATCGTCCATCTGGAGGACGGCTCGCTGGTACTCGACGACGCCCACCACCGGCCCGCGGCCGAACGGCACGTGCACTTCGAGCGCGGCCGCTAGGTCTAACAGCAATCCCGCTCCCGCCAGGCTTCCCAGCCTTCGCGGGCGATCAACCCGGCCATCCCGAGGGCGGCGACGCCGTCGGCCCACCACCAACCGAACGCCGCGTTCAGCACGAGGCCGGTGAGGAGGATGGCCGACAGCTGCCAGCAGATCCGTGTCTGCACGGCAGTCGGCCTCCAGGGCATGGCTGTGCAGGACGTGGGCCAGGCCCCGCTTGGCCCGGGCGAGCAGCCACATCGTGGCCAGCGATGCCACCGCCAGCCCGATCCCCACGGGCGAGGCCTCGGGAGCCTGCCGGCCGACCAGGTCGGCGATCGACTGGGCAACCACGTACAAGGCGAGCACCCACATCGACGCCGCCACCAGCCGGCGGGCCCGCCGCTCCACCACCTGAGCGCGGGCCGCGCCGGCGCCGCGCAACTCGACGGAGAGCCGCCAGATCAGGATCGCCCCGGAGAGGCTCTCGACCACGCTGTCCCCGCCGAAGCCCACCAGCGCAGTGCTGCCGGCCATCACCCCCGCGGTGATCCCCACCGCGGCCTCGGCGACATTCCAGCCGAGCGTCAGGTACTCGAGGCGCAGAGCCGAGCCGAGTGCGGCAGGACGGCCGGCCAGCGTGGTGCTCATCGGGCGGACCGTACCGATACGGCGCCGCTAGCCGAACCCAGCCTCGGCCGCCCAGGCAGCGAACAGGCGCCTCGCCAAGGCCCGCTGGGCGGCGGCGCCGACCCGCACCTCGGCAACGGCGGCCTCGGGGTCGATACCGTCGCGCAGCAGATCCTCGCGCGGCTTGCCCCGCACCCAGCGGGCGAAGGCGGCCGGGGCCACCTCGGGGTGGGGCTGCACACCGAGGCCCGACCCCACGCGGAAGGCCTGCCGGTACCGGTCGCTTGTCGCCAGGAGCACTGCTCCCGGGGGCAGGTCCCAGGTGTCGGCGTGGGAGACGGGGACCGGCCCGTCGAGGTGGCGAAGCACGGGGTCGGCCCGGCCTTCCGGGGTGAGAACCGGCCGCAGGGACCCCAGCTCCCGGCCGTTCCCCGGGTAGGCGCGGCCGCCCAGGGCTTCGGCCAGCAGTTGACAGCCCAGGCAGATGCCCAGGGTGGCGGTTCCCATCCCGACCGCCTGGGCCAGCAGGCGCTTCTCGGCGGCCAGCCAGGGGTAGCGCTCCTCCTCGTAGGCGCCCATGCCCCCGCCCAGGGAGACCACTCCCGCCCAGCCGTTCCCGCCGGGGAGACCCTCCCCGGCGGCCACATCGACGACCACCATGGACAGCCCGGCCCGTCTCAGAGCATCGCCCAGGTAGCCGGGGCCGGCGTCGGGATCGTGTCGCAGGACCAGCACCGCAGGCATGCTCCGAGTGTAGGTGCGGTCGCGTGACCGCCCCTAAGGAGGACTGGAGGCGTACCCTGAGGGCATGGAGGTACCCGAGACCATCACCTGCGTCGAGTGCGGCGCTGCTGCGGGGCGGCTCAGCCGCTTGCCGCCGGAGGAGGACCTGCTCCCCGGCGACGTGGTCATCTACCTCTGCCCCGACTGTGGGCACCGCTTCGACATCGTCCTCGAGGACGACGGCCGCGACGAGGAGTAGTCCCTCCGGCCCGGAGCCCGGCGCTTCCGGGACGGGTCCGGTAGCCTGGCCATCCCATCGAGGAAGGAGGACCATGGGCCGAGCAGCGCGCGCTCTCCTGGCTGCCGGGGCGATCCTGCTCTTGACCGCGGGACCGGCCCTCGCCCAACAGGACCAGGAGCCGAAGATCGACCTCGCCGACTTCATAACGGCGGACGCGGTCGCCCAGTGGGAGGACCGCAACGGGGACCACATCCCCGACATGCCGGTTGAGGGCCCGGAAGGGGACCTCCCCGTGGGCATCGCCGGCATCTGGGACGACGCCATCGGTGCCACCACCGCGGAGGAGTTCATCGCCCGGGTAGACCCGTCCGGCACGGGGTTCGACCCCGAGGACGAAGGGGCAGCTCTCATGGGCCCCTGCGGAGGGGCCGCCATCTCCTACGACGCCCACGGCGACTCGCTCGACGCCGCCGTTGACCTGGGGGACGGCAATCCCCCGGTGGACATCTACGGAGAGGCCGCCTTCACCGCCGGCAACCCGTTCCGGGTGGATTCCGGCGGGATGGTCGCCTACTTCGGCTTCACCCTCGACGACCCCGACCTGACGCTGGGCGCCTTCCACGACCATCGCTGGGAAGTGGTGATCATGGGGATCAGCGCCGACGAGGGCGGAGACCCCAACCCGCAGGACAAGAACCGCAACGCCGGCCTGATGGAGTTGGGTGACTTCCTTCCCTTCCAGTTCCAGATGAAGGCCAAGGTCCAGGGCGTGTTCGTGGACAAGTGGGGCTCCACCGACCTTCCCGAGTACACCGCCGACGACGTGGCAGCGGTGTTCGCCGGCCACGCGGTGTGCTTCGGCGAGGGCTGGGTGGAGTTCGTCGGCGACAGCTATCCGCTGTTCACCCTCCCGGGGGCCCTGGCCAGCGCTCTGGCCCTGGCCGGCTTCTCCGGAGTCCTGTTCAACGCCCGTCCGGCGCTGTCGTGGAGGGCCTGACCATGACGCAGACAAAGCTGCAGCGACACCCGGTGCGGGGAGCCATCTGGGGCCTCATCCTCGGGCTGGGCATTGCGGTGTATCTCACCTTGGTATGGCCGGTGATCGGCCTCGACGACTACCGGGCGGTGGCGATCAAGTGGGGCCTGGTGGTCGGGGGCGTCATGCTGCTGTCCATCCTCTGGGGCCTGTTCGGCCCGGCGCGCAAGCCGAAGGGCGTCGCCCCGGCCCAAGCCCAGAGCACCGGGTGGATGGCCCACGACCAGGCGCCGCCCGCCCCCATCGACACGGCACCCCCCGCTCCCGACGACATGCCCCCGCCGCCCGCTGAGGGATAGATGAGCGTTCGGCCTTCCTCGCGGCGGGCCGGTCCGCCGCGCCGGATCGGGTGGATGCGCGCTGCCGGAGTGCCCGGCAACCACCGGAACGGGCGCGCCCCGACCGGCCTCAAGGTGACCACCGCCCTCGTGGGGGTCCTGCTGGCGCTGCTCATCGGCGCCATCGTCTTCTTCACGGTGGGAGAGCGCACCGGCATAGCGACCTTCGCCGGCATCGTGGCCCTCGCCTTCCTGCTCACCGCCCTGACCCCTGCCCCCCTGCTCTGGGGAGTGCTCATCGCCGAGGTCGGGGTGGCGGTCTGGGCCGGCTGGTACATCGCCGATGAGGCCCGCGGCGTGCTGACCGCGCTGTCCACCACCGAGGGCCCGGTGGCCGCCGCCGACGCCGACAGCCTCGCCGCCGCCGAGGAGAGAATCGGCGCCGCCAACGCCGAGACCGCCTTCCGCCTGGAGTTGCACGAGGACGAGGTGACCGCCGTGATCCAGCAGGAGCTGGCGGATACCGACCAGCCGCTGCGGTCCATAGCGGTGGACATCGTGGACGGCCCCACCCCCTCCGAGGGCACGCTGGCCTTCACCGGTCAATTCAAGAGCGGGGGCTACGACGCCTCCGGCCAGATGCGGGTCGAGGTATCGGGGGGAGTGATCCGGGTGGAGGTGCATCTCGCTGGAGATGGGGTCGGTCAACCTGCCCGGCTTCGCCCGCGGGGCCGTGGCTGATTACGTGGACCAACTCCTCGAAGGCGTCGAGGAGATCAACACTCTGCTCGCCGAGGCCGAAGTCGACGTGCAGTCGATCACCGTCGGCGACGACCGCCTGGTGATAACCGGCCTGCAGCGGGGCGGGCCGATGGTGACGGCCACTTCGCTCTTGGCCGATCTGGCCGCCCAGGCAGCGGCCATCGGTCCGCCTGACGGACCCTCCCGTCGAGGTGCTCGGGCCCGGGGTGGTTGACGACACGTTCGCCGAGGGGCCCATCTACTACCTGGCCCTGGGCGACTCCCTGGCGGCCAACGTGGGCGCACCCTCCGCCCGCGACGGCTACGTGTCCCGGGTGCACAACCAGTTGCAGGAACGCGGCGGCAGGCGGTACGGGCTGCTGAACCTGGGAGTGTCCGGGGAGACCAGCGGCTCCCTGATCTCGGGCGGGCAGTTGGACGAAGCGGTCGAGTTCCTGGCGGCCAACCGGGTGGCCTACGTCACCGTCGACATCGGCGCCAACGACCTCCTCGGCCACCTCACCTCTGCCGACTGCGCCGAGAGCCTGGAGGCCCCCGCGTGCCGAGAGCGGCTGGAGAGCGCCCTCGCCGCCTACGAGGCCAACATCTCGGTGATCCTCGCGACCCTGGCCGACGCGGCCCCCGAGGCCACCATCGTGTTCCTGGAGACCTACAACCCCTTCAGCCTGGGCACGGGCATCGCCTTCGAGGAGGGCACCAGCCTCATGGTCACCCGGTTGAACGGCCTGGCCGCCGCCGCCGCCGAGGCGGAGGGCATCCTGGTCGCCGACGGCTTCACCCCGATGCAGGGCACCGCGGCCTTCACAACCCTGATGCTCGCCTCCCCTCCCGACATCCACCCGAACGCCCTCGGCCACGACGTTCTCGCCCAGGCCGTGATCGCCGCCCTGGGGTGAACGGCCGGCCCCGCGAAATCCCGGCAGCCCGCGGCCTTGACCAGCCTGCGGGGCCCGGTTAAAACCGCGAGCGGACCACTACTTCCCCCGAGGAACCTCCCCGTTCCCAGCGTCGATCGGGAACTCCTTGACTGGACCACAGAGGTGTAACTACACTTGTGTCTCCCTCACCATATTTTGTGGCGGATAGCCAGCACCACCACAACATATTGTGGGTAGGGCGCAAACGGGCAGTTCGGGGAGCGGTTCGGGGAGGAGCGAGATGGGTAAGGCCACTGGATTGCGCATCACCCGGCTCTTCACCAAGCCCGGCGAGGACCCGTTCGATTCGGTGACCTGGGGCACCCGCGACTCGCGCATCACCAACCCCGACGGCTCCGTGGTCTTCGAGATGAAAGACGCCGAGGTCCCCACCTCCTGGTCGCAGGTGGCCGCCGACATCATGGTCTCCAAGTACCTGCGCAAGGCGGGAGTCCCCCAGTTCGACGAGTCGGGCGAGCCCATCCGCGACGAGGAGGGGCGCATCGTGCTCGGGCCCGAGCGCTCCGCCCGCCAGGTCATCAAGCGCCTCACCTCCACGTGGCGCTGGTGGGGCGAGCGCAGCGGCTACTTCGCCTCCGAGGCGGACGCCCACGCCTTCGAGGACGAACTGAGCTACATGCTGGTCAATCAGATGGCCGCCCCCAACAGCCCGCAGTGGTTCAACACCGGTCTCCACCACGCCTACGGGCTGACCGGCCCGGCCCAGGGCTTCTGGTACGTGGACCCGGCCACCGGGCGCGCCGTCCCCTCCCCCGACTCCTATTCCCGTCCTGCCCCCCACGCCTGCTTCATCCAGTCCATCGAAGACGATCTGGTCAACGAGGGCGGGATAATGGATCTCTGGGTGCGGGAGGCCCGCCTCTTCAAGTTCGGCGCGGGGACGGGCACCAACTTCTCGCGTATCCGCGCCGAGAACGAGTCCCTCTCCGGCGGGGGCCGCTCCTCCGGCGTGATGTCCTTCCTGCGGATCGGCGACCGGGCGGCCGGCGCTATCAAGTCGGGAGGCACCACCCGGCGGGCCGCCAAGATGGTCATCCTCGACATCGACCACCCCGACATCGAGGAGTTCATCAACTGGAAGAAGGGCGAGGAGGAGAAGGTCCGGGCCCTGATCGCCGCCGGCTACCCCTCCGACTTCAACGGTGAGGCCTATCAGACCGTCGCCGGCCAGAACGCCAACAACTCGGTGCGGGTGAGCAACGAGTTCGTCCGGGCGGTGCTCGACGACACCGACTGGCACCTCACCGCCCGCACAACCGGCCGGGTGATGCGCACGGTTCCCGCCCGCCGGCTGTGGCGCGAGATCGCCGAAGCGGCCTGGGCCTGCGCCGACCCGGGAGTGCAGTTCCACACCACCATCAACGAGTGGCACACCTGCCCCGCCGACGGCCCCATCCGGGCATCCAACCCGTGCTCGGAGTACATGTTCCTCGACAACACTGCCTGCAACCTGGCCAGCCTCAACCTCGGGTCCTTCTTCGACGACGACTCGGGCACCTTCAACATCGAGACCTACCAGCACGCCATCCGCCTGTGGACCATCGTGCTGGACGTCTCCGTCACCATGGCTCACTTCCCCTCGCGGGAGATCGCCCAGGGCTCCTACGACTACCGCACCCTGGGCCTGGGGTACGCCAACCTCGGGTCGCTGCTCATGCGCAGCGGCATCGCCTACGACAGCGACGAGGGCCGGGCCATCGCCGCCGCCCTCACCGCTCTGCTCACCGGCGTCGCCTACGCCACCTCAGCCGAGATGGCCTCCGTGCTCGGCCCCTTCCCCCGCTTCCCCGAGAACCGCACCGACATGCTGCGGGTCATCCGCAACCACCGCCGCGCCGCCTACGACGGGCCGCAGGAGGAGTACGAGGGCGTCTCCCACCGGGTGGTCGGCATCGACCCGTTGTACTGCCCGGGAGGGCTGCACGAGGCAGCTCAACGGGCCTGGGATTCCGCCCTCGACATGGGCGAGCAGTACGGGTACCGGAACGCGCAGACCACCTGCCTCGCTCCTACCGGGACCATCGGGCTGCAAATGGACTGCGACACCACCGGCGTCGAGCCCGACTTCGCCCTGGTCAAGTTCAAGAAGCTGGCAGGGGGCGGTTACTTCAAGATCGCCAACCAGTCCATCGACCCCGCCCTGCGCAGCCTGGGCTACTCCGCCGAGGAGCGCTCCGAGATCGTGCGCTACGTGGTGGGCACCATGGCCCTGGAGGGCGCCCCCCACATCAATCGATCGGCTCTCGTCTCCCTGGGCCTCACCGAAGGGGAGGTCGACGCTGTCGAGCGCGCCCTTCCCGGGGTCTTCGAGTTGCGGCACGCCTTCAGCCCTTACGTCATCGGCGAGGACGCCCTGGCCCGCCTAGGGGTCGGCGAAGCCGCCTGGAAGCAGCCCGCGTTCGACCTGCTGCGCTACCTGGGATTCACCGACGAGCAGATCCGCGAGGCCGGCGATCACATCTGCGGCCGCCAGACCATCGAGGGCGCTCCCCACGTCCGCCCAGAGCATCTCCCGGTGTTCGACACCGCCAACCGCAATGGGCGCTACGGCACCCGTTTCATCCACCACACCGGCCATATCAAGGCGATGGCGGCGGTGCAACCCTTCATCAGCGGCGCCATCTCGAAGACGATCAACATGCCCGCCGAGGCCACCGTCGCCGAGATCGAAGAGGCCTACATGCTCTCCTGGCAGCTGGGCCTCAAGGCGATGGCCCTCTACCGCGACGGCTCCAAGGCCAGCCAGCCCCTCTCGGTCACCAGCGACGAGGGTCATTCGCCGGACGAGGAGCCGGTGGAGGTCACCGACGCGCTCGAGACCCAGGCCCGGGTGGTGGGCGGCTACTTCGCCCCCGGGGTGAGCCCGTCCCAGGCCTACAAGGGCACCATCCGTCCCCGCTTCGTGCTTCCCTCCCGGCGCCGTGGCTGGACCCAGGAGGCCAGGGTGGGCGGCCACAAGATCTTCCTGCGCACCGGCGAGTACGAGGACGGCACGCTGGGCGAGCTGTTCATCGACCTTGCCAAGGAAGGCGCCACCCTGCCGCGGGATTCTCTCCTGCTTCGCCATCGCGGTGTCCAAGGGCCTGCAGTACGGCGTGCCCCTCGACGAGTTCGTGGACACCTTCACCTTCCACACCTTCGAGCCCCGCGGCGTGGTGGAGGGCCACCCCAACATCAAGATGGCCAACTCCATCGTGGACTACGTGTTCCGCGCCCTCGGGCTGGAGTACCTGGGCCGCACCGATCTGGTGCAGGTGCCCCCCGCTGAGGAGCACGAGTTGCCGGAGCCTCCCAAGGGCCTCGCAGTGGATGCCGGCCTGCAGCTGAACCTGGCCGATGCCGCTCCGTCGGTCATGGAGCAGACCGCTCCGATATCCCATCCTGCGGTGTCGGGCCGTTGGGCCCCTGCGAACGGCCCGGTCGCGGAGGGCAACGGCCAGCGGGGCCATGCCCCCGTCGCCGTCCCCGCGGCCGGAGGCGATGCCGCCACCGCGCAGGCGCTCTCCGTGCAGCGAGCGCTGGGCTCACTCATGGGCGGGGCGCCCTTGTGCGACGTGTGCGGGCACATCACCATCCGCAACGGCTCCTGCTACAAGTGCCTCAACTGCGGCAACTCGATGGGTTGCTCCTGACGGAGAGGGCGTCTCCCCACCCGTTGACTGGCCGATGCTCCTCGCCTGGTTAGGCTGAAGGGGTCGCCTACGGGCGATGATGCCCCGAGCGAGCACTCGACACCGGGGGAGGAAATGCCCGATGCCCTGCCCGCGGCAGCCCGCCGACCGGTCCTTGCCGGCCTCGTCCTAGCAGCCGCCCTGGCCCTGCTGATAGCCGCCGCTCCGCCTGCCGGCGCCGCCACCCACACCTACGGGGAGATGGTCGACTACCCCCTGGTCTTCCCGGTCGCCGGCGAAGCCGGCTACACCGACACGTTCTACGCGACGCGCTACAACGGCCAGCACCACGCGCAGGACCTCATGGCCGCCAAGATGGTGCCGGTGGTGGCGGTCGCCTCCGGCCGCGTCGAGTTCGTCAACTGGTCGTCCGACCCCGACAACCTGCGCCCGGACAAGTGCTGCTCGCTGGCCCTGCGCCACGACGACGGCTGGCAGACGTACTACATCCACCTGAACAACGACAGCCCCGGCACCGACGACGGGCAAGGCTGGGGCATCGCCCCCGGCCTGCGCCCAGGGGTCCACGTGCAGGCAGGCGAGCTGATCGGCTGGGTAGGGGACAGCGGCAACGCCGAAGGCACCTCGCCGCATCTGCACTTCGAGCTGCGCGACCCCTCCGGAGTCATCGTCAACCCCTACCAGGCCCTGCTCGCCGCCGAGGGGGTCGAGATCACCCCGCCGGTGTGCTCCGGAGGCAGCGACGCTCCGTTGGACGCGCTGCTCGGCGGCACCCGCGTGCTGCGGCGGGGAATGTCCGGCGACGACGTGACCGAGCTGCAGGGCTTCCTCAACCTGCAGAACTTCGAGGCCGGGCCGGTGGACGGGACCTTCGGCCGTCTCACCGCCCAGGCCCTCCGCGCCTTTCAGCAGGAACAGGGCCTCAACAGCGACGGGGTGGTGGGCGCCGACACTCGCGCGGCCATACGGCGAATCGCCGAGGGGAGTGGCTTCGCTTCGTTGACCGACCCCGACGGGCGCATCCTGCGTCCGGGGCAGGCCCGCGGCCCCGCCGTGCGGACGCTGCAGGAGTGGCTGCGCGTGCTCGGCTACGACGCCGGGTCGTTCGACGGGGTATACGGCCAGCTCACCCAGCAGGCCGTCGCCGAGTTCCAGGAGGACCACGGCCTCCACGTGGACGGCAAGGTGGGCCCGGCGACCAGGGTCGCCCTGGCCGAGGCGCTCGGCATCATCGCCATGCCCTCCTGCGGCTAGCGGCCGCGCGCTATCTCCCCCGCTGTGGCGGGGGAGATAGGAAGCGGAGAGGGCTTCTCCCTACTTCAGGATGGGGAAGCGCTGCACCAGCGGGAGTCGGCTCCAGCGAGCCCCCAGGCCCCACGTATTGCCGGCGGCGGTGAGTGCCAGCACCACCAGCACCAGGGCGTAGATGATGTGGCTGTCCACGAAGGGATTGCTCCCGGGAAGCATGGCCACCGACCACATCGACAGCAACAGCAGCGACCCGCCCACTGCGGCGAGCCGCAGCCCGATGCCCAGCAGCAGGGCGACGCCGACGGCGGCCAGGGCTCCCATGAACACCCAGTTCACCCAGGTGTCACCGGCCAGGCCCTGCCAGAAGGAGGCGAGAGGGCCCCGGCTCCCCGCCAGGAAGCCCCGGGTCGGTGACCCACCGTTGAGCCAGGCCGACCCCTGGGCGAAGTAGTCGATGTTTCCGCCCTCGAGCCGCCCCGTGGAGAAGCCGAGGCCGAACAACTTGTCCAGGAAGGCCCACGCGAAGATGAAGCCCATTGCCATTCGCAGGGTGGCCAGTACCCGCCGGGCGGCCCCGCCTCGGCTCTCGCTCACCTCTACGAGCACCAGCGGCTCTTCGCGCCGCTCCAGATCGATCACAGCCATCCGACACCTCCAGATGTCTTCAAGAGATCTCCACATGATGATATCCGTTGACAACCGCACAAGAAGGCGACCCCCGTCACCCCACGACACCTCCTATTCCCGTCAACTCGCCGATACGCGTCTCGGCAAGGCCCCAGAACCCTTCGCGCACCCTCGCCCAGTGCTCGTGCAACGGGCACGGCCGGGAGACCGTGCACTCCACCCCGAACGGACAGGCCACCTTCCCCGCCACGCGGGCCGGGTGCCGGACGGCTACCCGCTCGTCGCTGTGGCGGGCCAGGTAGCAGCCGCACTCGGGTTGCACGAACGGGCAGTTCACCGGGCCGACCTTGTCCTCGAAGAGGGCCATCACATCGCCGATGGAGATCTCGCCCGCCCGGGGGCGGAGGGCGTATCCCCCTCCCCACCCCTTCTCACCCTCCACCATCCCGCCCTTGCGCAACGCGGCCAGGATCTTGGCAACGTAGTTGGCCGGGGTGCCGGTGTCGACGGCGATCTGGTGGGCCGGGACGCGCTCGTCACCGTGCTTTGCCAGGTAGCAGAGCAGGCTCAGGGCGTAGCGGCTGGTCTGACTGAGCATTGTCTCCTCAACAGATGATTATATGCGCTGAGTCGGCCCACCGACAATTGGGCGCGGGCGGCGGCGCTCCGCCTTCCCCGGGGGCGGGCCGCCGACACCCGCGGCCGCGGAGACCCGAACGGGACCGCGCCTCAGGAGAGCGCCTTGCCCCCCGTCCGCAGCCTGATGGCCACCACCGGCACCTTGGCCGCCAGGGCGTCGAGTCCCTCCCGGGGAAACTCGCCATCCGGCCCGGGCATGATGCCCATCGCCTTCGCCGCCCTGGGGCGCTTCTCCAGGTAGGCGCTCAGCCGGGGGACGGCCTCCTCCCCCTTGACCAGCCGCGCATCGCCTTCGAGCTCACGGCCGGCCAGCCGGATGCGGACGGGCATTCCCCCGCGCATGTTGGTCCACCAGGTCTTCCCCTCCGGCCGCCCCGCCAGGACCACCAGCTCGTCCGGGCCGAAGCGCGTGTAGGCCACCGGGAAGGTGTACTCCTTTCCCGTGCGGTGGCCCTGGAAGGTGAGCAGCAGCAGGGACTGGCTCATGACACGATGCATCGGGGAGCGGAGCACCCCGCCCACCAGGAAGTTGCCGACCGGCATACTGCCTCCACGAGGATGATGCCGGGACGCTACGCCCGCCCGGGCGGCATGTGCAACCGGGCGGAGCCGGCCGGTGTTCTGGAGGATGAGGAGGCCTCATGCCGAAAAAGACGAACACGGGAGTCGGCGGGCTGGCGGCGGAACTGGCCCACGACCGTGACGCCGCCTTCCCCCGCCTGGTCCGCACCCTGCAGGACGGGCTGTTCGCCGGCGCCCTCCGCCTCACCGGGAGCCGGACCGACGCCGAGGAGATCACCCAGGAGTCCTTCGTGCGCGCCTATCGGGCCCTCAAGTCCTACCCGGACGAGCGGGTGCGGGAGCTGCGGGTGCGCGAATGGCTTTGGACGATCACCCTCAACCTGTGTCGGAACCGGGCGAGGGCGCGCGCTCGCCGACCCGAGGCTCCTTCGGGGGAGGATGCCGCGGTCCCCGATCCGGCGCCCGGTCCCGAGCAGCAGGCGCTGGCCACCGCCGACCGCGAGAGCCTGGAACGGCACCTGGCCCGGCTCCCCTGGGCGACCCGGGCCGCGCTGGTGCTGCGCTATGTGGCCGACCTCCCCTACGCCGAGATCGCCACTGCTCTCGACCGTCCGGTAGGGACGGTCCGCTCCGACGTCCACCGAGGCCTCCAACGCCTCCGGCAGTCACTCGAGGAGGAGTCATGACCGACATCACCGTCCGCCTGGCCGCGCTGCGCGAGCCCGCCCCGGCGAGCATCCTCCCCGGTGTGCTCGACCGCACCGGCCTCGCCGACCACTACGTCACCCGGCCCAGCCCCCTCGGCCCGGTGTTCGTGGCCTTTACCTCCCGCGGTATCTCGCTGGTGGACCTGGCCGCCATCCCGGAGGCCTTTGCCGCCCGCTACCGGTCCCGCTTCGGCCGGCCGGTGCTACCCGCTGCGGAGCCTCCCGCCCCGCTGGCAGCCGCCCTCCGCAAGGCCCTGGCCGAAGGGAGAACCGGGAGGCTCCCCCTCGACCTCACGGGCCTGAGCCACTTCCAGGAGGCGGTGCTGCACAAGGCCGCCGAGATCCCGCCCGGCGAGGTCCGCCCCTACTCGTGGGTGGCCGAGGAGATCGGGCACCCCGGCAGTGAGCGGGCCGTGGGCAACGCCCTGGCCGCCAACCCGGTGCCGCTGGTGGTGCCCTGCCACCGGGTGGTTCGCGCCGACGGGCGCCTGGGCCGCTACTCGCTGGGGACCGACGACAACAAGCGCCTGCTCCTCGAGGCCGAAGGGCTGGAGGTGGCCGCCCACGAGAGCCTGGCCGCCCGGGGGGTGCGCTACCTGGGCAGCGCCACCACCGGCGTCTACTGCCATCCCACCTGCCGCCACGCCCGGCGCATCACCGCACGGCACCGGATGGAGTTCCGCGACGCCCGGGCCGCGCGAGCAGCCGGCTATCGGCCCTGTCGGGACTGCCGGCCCAAGGCGGCGTAGAGGGAGTTCCCCCGCGCGGGTGCTCGCCGGTGACGGCCGGCGCCGCCTCGGGGAGAGTCCTGGTCGATGAAGCGCCTCACCGCCCGGCCGGCCACTCCCCCAGACGCGCCTCGACCGCCGCCCGGATGCGGTCGCGCGCCCGCCGATAGGCGTCCAGGTCCTGGCCGTAGGGGTCGGGGATGTCCTCCCCGGCGGGGTCGAGCAGGGTGACCCGGTCGCCGCCCGGCGACCCCATGCGGGCGAGCGCCTCTGCCTGGGAGCGGGTCATCACGTAGACGCGGTCGGCGCGCTCGACCATCTCCCGGGTCACCTGCCGGGCCCGATGCGCGCCGAGGTCCACCCCCGCTTCGGCGGCCACCGCCAGGGCGTGCGGGGTCGCCGGAGCCTCGTCCAAGGCATCGAGGCCGGCGCTCTCGAAGGTCAATGCCGCTCTCCGGGCCGAGGCGGGCGCGGGCGATCCCCTCGGCCAACGCCGAGCGGCAGGTGTTGCCGGTGCAGAGGAACAGGATGCGCGACATCGTTCCCGGGAACGGTAGCCAGCCCGCCCTGCTGAAATGGGCGCATGATGGGAGGCAATCAAGCCCGCCTGCCGACGGTGCTCTTCCTCTGCGTGCACAACGCGGGACGGTCGCAGATGGCCGCCGCCTGGCTGGAGCACCTGGCCGGGGGCCGGGTCCGGGTGCTCTCGGGGGGCTCGACCCCGGCCTCGGCGGTCAACCCGGTGGCGGTGGCCGCCATGGCCGAGGTGGGCATCGACCTCTCGGGCCGCACCCCGCAGGCCTGGACCGACGCCGGCCTGCACTCGGCCGACGTGATCGTGACCATGGGCTGCGGCGACACCTGCCCCTTCCTTCCCGGCAAGCGCTACGAGGACTGGGAGGTGGCCGACCCCCAGGGCCGGCCCCTCCAGGAGGTGCGCCTGATCCGCGACGACATCGAGCGGCGGGTGCGGGGGCTGCTGGCGGGGCTCGGCGTCGAGCCGGCGTGACGGAGCCCTTCTCCCGGCGGGGACAGGCCCAATCGGCCTTCAGGTCGCCCGCTCACCCCTTCTCATCCGCCGGGCCGGCGGGGGCCGCCGCGTCGGGACCGGGCTCCTTGTCATCCGGGGCTTCCCGGGTTTGGGCCGCCTCCTTCGGATCCACGGTGAGCGGCGACTCGACCACCTCGTGGCGATGCAGGTAGGCGCCGATCATGGCCTGGATGGTGGCCGCCACCGGCAGCGCCATCAGCGCCCCGGGCACCCCGAGCAGGCTGCCCCCGGCAAAGGCCGCCCCGAAGGCCACTGCCGGGTGCAGTTCCATGGTGCGGGCGGTGATCCTCGGAGCCAGCAGGTAGTTCTCGATCCCCTGGTAGACGAGCACGTAGGCGAACACCGCCAGGCCCTTGTAGGGCGACTCGATGAGGGCGATCACCAGCGGCAGGATGCCCCCGATGTAGGTGCCCAGCACCGGCACGAACTGGCTCAGCGACGCCCATCCACAGCGCCAGCGCCAGCGGGTAGGGGATGCCGATGATGGTGAAGGCGGCCCAGGCCACCAACGCCGAGATGCCCGCCAGCAGGGCCCGCGAGTAGAAGTACCCGCCGGTGCGGTCGATGGCCACCTCGATGGCCCAGAGCACCTCGCGCTGGCGGGCCGCCGGCAGCATCGACAACACCGCCCGCCGCAGCCGCGGCCCGTCGGCGGTCATGTAGAAGGTGAACAGCGCCACCGTCAGGATCTGCATGACGGTGCCCAGGAGCGCGGTGCCCACCCCGAAGATCCCCCCGGCCACGTCGGCGGCGAAGCTGGCCAGGTTGTCCTGCAGGCTGGTGAGCGCCTCGGCCAGCCGCTCGCTGGAGAAGTCGATCCCGAAGCGGTCGGCGACGTCGGCCAGCCGGTCCACATAGCCGGGCAGGTTGTCGACGAAGCGGGCGACCTGGTCCACCACCAGCGGAACCATGAGCCCGATGAGCAGCCCCACCAACAGCACGGCGAGCAGGAAGATGACCCCGGTGGCCAGGCCGCGCCGCCAGCCCTTGCGCGACAGGAAGTTGACCCCGGGCTCCAGGGCGATCGACAGGAAGAAGGAGATCACCAGCAGCACCAGCAGGGTGCGCACCGCCCGCACCATGTGGTAGGCGGCGAACAGCCCCACGACGACGAGGACGACGACGGTGATCAGCCGGGGGATCCACCGCGGCATCGTCTCGCGACCGCCATTCCCTCGGCCTGCGGAGGGGCTAGCGGCCCGGCGCGTCTTGCACGGGCCGAGCGTAGGTGCCGGGCCCCTCCCGACCGTGTCTTTCCCCGAGGTGCAGGGCGCATTGCGGGCGCGTTAGCCTGCGGCCATGACCGACTACCGGCCCCCCATCCGCGATCTCCGCTTCGTCCTCACCAACCTGGTCGACATGGACGGCCTGCGGGCCACCGGCGCCTTCCCCAACGCCGAGCCCGACATCATCGACGGCGCCCTGGAAGAAGCCGGGCGCTTCATCGCCGAGGTGGTCGCCCCGCTGGCGCGCACCGCCGACAAGACCGGTTCCGTGCGCAACCCCGACGGCAGCGTCACCACCCCGCCCGGATACCGCCAGGCCTACAAGCGTTTCGTGGAGGCGGGCTGGCCGGCCATCTCCTTCCCCGAGGAGTGGGGCGGGGGCGGCATGCCCTTCGTCGTCGGCCTGGCCGTGGCCGAGATGCTCACCTCGGCCGACATGGCCTTCTCCCTCGGCCCCATGCTCACCTACGCCGCCGTCGAGCTGCTGCTGCTCCACGGCACCGAGGAGCAGCAAGCCACCTTCCTGCCCCACCTGGTGAGCGGGGAGTGGTCGGGCACGATGCTGCTCACCGAGGCCCAGGCCGGTTCCGACGTCGGCGCCCTGACTGCCAAGGCGGTGCCCGCCGGCGACGGCACCTACCGCATCACCGGCAGCAAGATCTTCGTCACCTGGGGAGAGCACGACCTCACCGACAACATCATCCACGTGACCCTGGCCCGCGTCCCCGGCGCCCCGCCGGGCACCAAGGGGATCTCCCTCTTCCTGATCCCCAAGGTCCTGGTCAACGACGACGGGACGCTGGGGCCGCGCAACGACATGGTCTGCGTCTCCATCGAGGAGAAGGTGGGGATCCACGCCAGCCCCACCTGCGTGCTCTCCTTCGGCGACAACGAGGGGGCGGTCGGCTACCTGGTGGGCGAGGAGCAGAAGGGCATGCGCCTCATGTTCATCATGATGAACACCGCCCGCCTGCACGTGGGGACCCAGGGCGTGGCGGTGGCCGAGCGGGCCTACCAGCAGGCGCTGGCCTATGCACTCGAGCGACGCCAGGGCCAGGCGGTGGGAGCGCCCGCCGGCACCCAGAGCCTGATCATCGACCATGCCGACGTGCGCCGCATGCTCATGCTCATGCGCAGCCAGATCGAGGCGATGCGAGGCGTCATGTACAAGACGGCTGCGGCCATCGACGTCGCCCACTCCCACCCCGACGAGGCGGTGCGCCAGAAGGCCGCCGACTTCGTCGCCATCATGACCCCGGTCTGCAAGCTCTGGGGCACCGAGACGGGGGTGGAGCTCACCTCGCTGGGCATCCAGGTGCACGGCGGCATGGGCTACATCGAGGAGTCCGGGGCCCCGCAGTGCTGGCGCGACGCCCGCATCACCCCCATCTACGAGGGGAGCAACGGCATCCAGGCCGCCGACCTGGTGACCCGCAAGCTGACCATCGGGAACGGGGCGGCGACCCTCGCCCTGCTGGCCGAGATGGACGACGTGGCCGACCAGCTCAACGCCGAGGAGTCGCTGACCCGCATCGGGTTCCAGTTGCACGAGGCGGTGGCCACGCTGCGCAACACCGGCGTCCACCTGCTCACCCACCTGGCGCAGAACCCCAACGACTCCCTGGCCGGCGCCACTCCGTTCACCGAGATGTTCGGCATCGTCGCCGGGGGCTGGGTGCACGGCCTGTCGGCCCTGGCAGCGCGGCGGATGGACCCGGAGGGGAAGGACGCCGTTCCTGCAGGCGAAGCTCGCCACCGCCCGCTTCTACGCCGAGCACGTGCTGCCCAAGGTGGCCGGGCTGGTCGGCACCTCCACCGCCGGCGCCGAGACCGTCTTCAGCGTGCCGGTGCAGGCGCTGCAGGGGTAGGTCGAAGCGCCTCCCCCCCGGCTCGCGGGGGAGGCGCGAGGAGCAGGACCGCGACCCGGCCCGCGTCGAGACGCTCCGTCAGCCGGGACGGCCTTGTCCCGTCGGCTCCCTAGCCTGCACCCTCCACGAAGAGAGGACCCCGTGAAGCACTACGCCAAGGCCCCGGACCTGGCCATCGACCTGAACACCGCCTACACCGTCACCCTGCACACCAATCACGGCGACATCGCCCTCGACCTCTTCCCGGCCGAGGCCCCCCTGGCGGTCAACAACTTCCTCTTCCTTGCGGGCGAGGGCTACTACGACGGGGTGACCTTCCACCGGGTGGTGCCGGGCTTCGTCATCCAGGGGGGCGACCCCACCGGCACCGGCCGGGGCGGGCCGGGGTACTCGTTCCGCGACGAACTCGGCACGGGCCGCCGCTACCTGCGGGGCACCGTGGCCATGGCCAACGCCGGGCCCAACACCAACGGCGGCCAATTCTTCATCTGCCTGGGCGACCTGAAGCTACCCAACCAGTACACGATCTTCGGGGAGGTGATCTCCGGCATGGAAGCGGTAGACGCCATCGCCGCGCTCCCCACCGATCCCCAGGATCGGCCCCGCCAGGAGGCGGTCATCTCGAAGGTGACCATCGCCACGGGCTAGAGCAGCCCGGGGGGCCAGGCCGATGCCGGGGGTGGCAGGCCCCTCAGGCCCGCTCCACCACCAGGGCGATGCCCTGGCCGACCCCGATGCACATGGTGGCCAGGCCGTAGCGGCCGCCCCGGCGCTTCAGTTCGTGCACCAGGGTGGTGAGGATCTTCGCGCCGGTCGCTCCCAGGGGGTGCCCGAGGGCGATCGCCCCGCCGTTGACGTTCACCTTCTCCGGGTCGAGCCCCAGCTCCCGGATGCAGGCCACCGACTGGGCGGCGAAGGCTTCGTTCAGTTCCACCAGGTCCAGGTCGTCGACGCCGATGCCGGCCCGCGCCAGCGCCTTGCGGGTGGCCGGCACCGGGCCGATCCCCATGACGTCGGGATGGACCCCGGCCACCGCCGAGGCCACCACCCGGGCCAGCGGTTCCCGGCCTTCCTGTTCAACCCATTCCCCGGTGGCCAGGAGCAGCGCCGCCGCTCCGTCGTTCATCGAGGAGGAGTTGCCGGCGGTCACCGTCCCCCCGTCCTTGAAAGCAGGGCGCAGCTTCGCCAGGGCCTCCAGGGAGGTGTCGGGCCTGGGCCCCTCGTCCTCGGCCACGGTGACCCGGCTCCGCCGCGAGGCGTCGGCCGGAGCCTCGATCGGCTCGATCTCGTCGTTGAAGGCCCCGCTCTGCATGGCCGCCACCGCCCGGCGGTGGCTCTCCAGGGCGAAGGCGTCCTGGTCGGCCCGGGTCACGCCGTAGCGCTCGGCGACCGCCTCGGCGGTCATGCCCAGGCTGATCGGCGGGTAGCGGCGCTCCATCTCCGGGTTCACCAGACGCCAGCCCAGCGTGCTGTCCACCACCTCCGGCTTGCCCACGGCGAACCCGGTGGCGGCCTTGAGCATCACGTAGGGTGCCCGGGTCATCGACTCGGACCCGCCGGCGACCATGACCTCCCCGCAGCCGGCGGCCAGCGCCTGGGAAGCGGAGACCGCCGCCTGCAAGCTGCTCCCGCAGAGACGGTTGTGAGTGGTGCCGGCCACCTCCACCGGCAGCCCGGCGAGGAGGACGGCCATGCGGGCTACGTTGCGGTTGTCCTCGCCTGCCTGATTGGCGGCGCCCCAGTGCACATCCTCGATGACGGCCGGGTCCACACCGCTGCGGGCCACCAGCCGGCCGAGGGCGTGAGCCGCCAGGTCGTCGGGGCGGACGTGGGCCAGGCGGCCGCCGATCCTCCCGGTAGGAGTGCGGCAGGCATCGACGATGAACACCGCGGTCACGGGGCACCTCCGTCGTTCGGGGCAGGGCCGGGCGGGTCCCGCGGTCACTCTACCGGGGCAGGCGCCGGGGTTTCCGGACGGTGCTCGGCCATCATCTCCGCCCACAGGGGCTCGATGAACCGGTAGGTGACCCGGCGCTCCAGGTCGTGGTAGCGGTCGAAGCCCCGCCTGGTGAGGACGAGACGGCCGTCTCGCCGCTGCAGCACACCCAGGGCCCGCCCCATCCCCGAGGCCAGGGCGACCACCCGGCCGGACGAGGGGAACAGGGACCGGGCGCGGCTCGGGTCGAAGCCCCCGGCGTAGGCCTGCCAGAACAGGTGATAGGCGGCCCCGGCCGCCGGCCGCAGCCGGGCCACCCGGGCGACGGGCAGCCGCCCGGCGGCCAGTGCCTCCCGGTACCGCTCGGGCGAGAAGTGGTTCACCAGGTAGTGGGAGCCGCTGAAGGTGGCCGCCCCCGCCCCCAGCCCCAGATAGAACTCCCGGGTGATCGAGCTGAACCCAGGGGCACCGCAGCGGCGCAGGGCCCACACCGAGGCCCGCTCGTAGCCGAAGCCGGAGGCCAGGCCGGCGGCCCGGCGCAGGAGTTCGTGCTCCAACCGGGGCGCATGGCGGGCCTTGCCGAAGGGGGTGTAGCCGAAGCGCATCAGCGGGTAGGTGGAGATCTGGTCCACCCCCAGCCGGCAGCACTCCTCGACGTCGCCGAGGAACACGTCCGGCTCGGAGAAGGCCGTGTCGAAGATGAGGTCCACGTCCAGGCAGGCGAACCGCCCCCGGCAGGCCTCCACCGCCGCCCGGTGGGACGCCCCCGAGCCGGGCCGCCCCAGGTGGCGCAACACCCGGTCGTCGAACGACTGCACCCCCAGGCTCACCCGGTCGAAGCCGATTCGGGTCAGCCGATCCACCCCCGCCCCGGTGGCGTGGGTGGGGAGCACCTCGATTGCCCGCTCTCCCTCCACCGGGAGATCGGGGAGGATCTCCTCCAGTTCGTCCAGGCAGAGGGTGGGAGTGCCCCCGCCCACGTACAGCGAGGTGAACGGCCCCGCCCCTGCCGCCAGGTACACCGCGATCTCTCGGCGCAGGGCGGCGAAGTAGGCGGCCGCCCGCTCCCGGCGGTACGGCACCTTGTTGTACGGGCAGAAGGGGCAGAGGTGCCCACAGAAGGGCACGTGCAGGTACAGGCCGTACGCATCGGGGAACCCGGCCACCACGGCGGTGGCGTCCAGAGCGCCGTCACCCTCGATCCAGCGCACTCCGACGGTCCTGCGCAGGCGCTTGCCTGTGCTCCCCGCGGTGGTCCCCGGGCCGGCGCCACTCACCAGTACCTCAGCATTCCCCGCACGGCACTGGGGCGCAGGCGCTGAAACTCGGTCAACTCGGTGCAGACCGCGTAGCCGCAGTCCCGGCAGACGTCGTCGGAGGCCCGGCAGCACACCGATTCACCCTCCACGTCCGCGACCGAGGCAATGGGCAACCGCCGCGGCCAGTCACCCGACCGCAGCGCCAGCAGGCCGGCGCGCGAGTTGAGCACGGGCATCCCGGCGCGAATGCAGCCCAACAGCCGATCGATCAGGGGGGCACGCTCCTCCGCGTCCAGGTACAGCTCGTCGTACCCGTAGTAGGGCGTGTGGAAGTAGAACATGACTCCTATCACCGGGAGCTTCGACGCGCGCACCCACCTCAGGAACGGCTCGATGCCGTCGGCCGTGCTCCGATCGATGACGTAGATGACGGCCACGCGTCGAGTGACCGTTGCCCCTGATCGCCTGCTCCACCTGCCGGAAGTGATCACCCCGCCGCGATTCGAATGTGCCGGGCAGCCCATCCATGGAAACCCACACCAGGTCGGCGGACGTGCCCAGCCCCAGGGTGCCGTTGGTGTAGACATGCACATGGAAGAAGCCCATGCGCCTGGCCTCGACCACCGCGTCGGCCAGCGTGTGCTCCCCGTCGCGCCACAACATGGGCTCCCCGCCGGTGAAGTAGAGGTCACGGAACCCGCGGCGCCAGGCGCTCCGCATGGTCTCCACGAGCTGCTCCCAACTCATCGGCGGGCGCCCGGTGTTGGCTACCCGGCAGCCCCGGCACCCCAGGTTGCAGTGGTCCGTGGGGGCCACGCCGTAGACAAGGGGCTCGGGACGGCGCAGGACGAAGAAGCGCCACGAATACGGGATGTAGAACGCCAGCGCCTTGAGACCCGGGAGAGCCCTCACCGGGCACCCTCCTGGTTGCCGGAGAACCTCGACCAACTATCGCGCGAATCGCCGGCGAATGTGCCGACCAGCCGGCGGGGTCATCCTGCCCACCCCCGGGATCCGGCTCGCACCGCCCCGCTGGCGCGCCGCAGGTCGGAACGGAACCAGGCGAGGACGGTGCTCACGCCGGGGACAGGTGCGAGCCCACCCAGTCGTCCACCAGGCGCCACTGGGCGAAGAGCCAGTCGGTGCGCTCCGTCTCCCCGGCCGGGATGTCGCGGGCGGGGATGCGCCAGAAGGCGACCTTGATCTTCATACCCACCAGGCCGCCCTGCCAGAGGCGCTTCACGTGGGAGAAGCCGTCGAAGCCGACGTGGGCGCAGACCACCACGTCGGTGCCCGCCTCGAGCAGGGCGAGCACCCCGGCCAGGCGGGGCGCCAGCACCCCTCGCAACGCCTCCGCCCGCTCCACCAGATGCGGGAAGCGGCGCCGCAGGATCTCCAGCGCGCGCTCCCGCTTCTCCGGGGTGAACCGGGTCCCCTCCGGGTAGATGAGCACCCCGTCGCCCTCCCCGAGGTCCACCCCCAGGGCGCGCACATGCTCCACCTCGGCGGCGGGATCTGTCGAACGGCGGTCGAGGAAGTAGTTGGGCATGGCGTTCCCGGCCAGGTCGAGGGCCGGGTCCCAGAGCAGCTCCCGCTTGAGCACGTAGCGCAAGTGCAGCCCGTGGCGGCGCAGCACCAGTACCGACGGCAGCACGGTGTCGGCCAGGCTGGCGTGGCGCATCATCAGGATGATCGGGCCGGGGACCACCACCTCGTCCCCTTCCACTTCCAGCCCCACGTGAAAGATGAAGCGCATAGCCCCCAGCAGCGTCGATGCCCACCAGCCCTGCAGGCCGTAGGTGAGCGACACATAGCGGGCGCGCCGCCGGCCGAAACCGCTGATCAGCCAGAAGCAGAACACGGAAGTCACGCCGATGACATCGACCAGCATGTACACCCACCCGAAGAGGACAAGGCGGACCGCAGCGAAGCGGCCCCTCCCCCGAATGGCCCGCACCAGGTCATAGGCGCCCAGTCCCAGGAGCAGCACCGGCATCAGCGCGGTCGTCAGGATGAACCCGACCACCATCGCCGGGATGGTGCGCAGCCGCCGGTAGACCTTCTCCCGCCGGCTCTGACCGGTGTCGAGACCCGCCGTCATAGGTACTGCCCCGGCGGCCGGTCCTCACCCCCGGAGGGCCGGGGCTGGGCCTCGATGGCCCGCATCCGCATTTCCTGCAGCTGGCTGGCCATGGCCGCTTGCTGGTGGAGCAAGGTCGCCTGGATGCCGGCGAAAAGGCCCTCCAGCCAGCCGACCAACTGGGCCTGGGCGATGCGCAGTTCGGACTCGGTGGCGCTCTCGGCGGAGATCGGGGTGAAGATGTCGGCCAGTTCCTGGCGCAAGTCGTCGGAGAGCACGTCCTGCATCTCGGCCAGCGAGCGCTCGTGGATCTCGGCGAGGCGGCGCCTACCCGGCTCGTCGAGCGGCGCCTGGCGGATCTCGTCGAGCATCGCCCGGGTCATCGAGGCGATGCGCATCAGCTTGGGGGCCTGCACGTAGCTGGAGCGTGGGTCCGCCGACGGGCCCTCCTCCAACTCGGTGGGATCGGTCTCGGCCTGCTGGTTGTCTGTCTGCTCCATGTCTCCGATTCACCTCGCTCGTCGCCAATCTACGGCGTCCCCGGGCCAACCCCACCGCGCAGGCGAACCGACAGGCAGGTGAGGCCGCCGTCGGCCCGGGCGAACTCAAACACGTCACAGGCTACCGGGGCGAACCCGGCGGCGGCGACGGCGGCGGCGCTCTGCGGCAGGTGGGCCGCCACCAGGATCCGGCCGTCGGGCAGGCGCACCACGTTGGCGGCTTCGGGGTCGTCGCCTTCGACCGGAACCAACCGCAGATCGCGGAAGGCGGCCGGGTCGAAGGCTCCCGGGTGGAACAGCACGGTCTCCTCGTCCAGGGCGCTGGCCGCCGACTTCAGGTGCAGCACACCGCGTATCGACACCGCCACCACCCGGAACCCCCGCGGGCCGGCGAAGCGCTCGAGGGCCGCTCGGCCGGCGCCGTTGGTGCGCTCGCTCTCGCCGACGAAGAGACACTCCCCCACCCGCAGCACGTCGCCCCCGTCCAGGGTGGCGGGGCCGTCCATGACCGTCAGAGAGACCCCCAGGGCGGCCAGGGCCTCCCCCACCGCGCCGACCTCGCCTCGCCGGCTGGGGTGCCCGGGCCGGGTGACCAGAGCAGCCTCCCCGAGCACCACCGTGGTGTCCTCAACGAAGGCGCAGTCGGGGTGGCCCTCGTCGGCGGGCAGCATCACTACCGCGAAGCCCCCGTCCTCCAGCCGGGCCCGGTACCCGTCCTGCTGACGGCGAGCGAGGGAGGGATCAAGAGGGGGACGGGGTGCGCGACGAGTGACGCAGCCGACGAAGGAGTCGGGCACCCGGCGCATCAGGGCGAGCGGCGGCACGCGGCCAGGGTACCGGCCGGGCGGATCAGGCCGCCGTGAGCAGGTAGTCCTCGGACTCGTCGTCCCAGACCATGGTGACCACATCCCGGGCGGCCGCCGCCCGGCAGAACTGGAGGAAGCCTCGGTAGCCGAAGGCCTTCTCGCTGAAGCCCGGCTCGCTCTTGCGCATGCGGTCCTTCAGGCCGGACAGGGGCACCGCCCCGCCCGAGCCCGCCCGGGAGACGACCTTGCGCAGCAACTCGAAGGCCTTCTCCTCCTGGCCCCCTTCGCTGGGGAAGCCCACCTCCGGATCGCCGCGGGCCGGCCCCTCCTCCAGTTCGAGGATGCCGTGCTCGGCCAGGTGGCGCAGCAGCTCCCCGAAGGCGCGGAACCCGTAGTCGGCCTCGTTGAACGTGGGGTCCTTGCGCAGCAGGGCCCTCTTCAGGGAGGAAGCCAGCACCACCCCGTCGGTGGACTGCTGCAGGCCGCTCAGCGTCTGGGTGACACTCGTCTCCAGGTCGGCCATCTCGGGAGGGGGCGGAACCGGGGGCGGTGACCGTAGTGGCCTTCTCCTTCTTGGCCCGCCGCTCCCGCTTCTGCGGCAGGTCCAGGCCGGGCAGCGACTCGTAGTACAGGAACTCGTCGCACGCCGCGGCCAGCAGCGGAGAGGTGGAGCCCCGCAGGCCGATGCCGATGACCCGCCGGTTCAGCCCGCGCAACTTGTGCACCAGGGGGGTGAAGTCGCTGTCGCCGGTGCAGAGAACGAAAGTGGTGATGTAGTCGCGCTCGAACCCGAGCTCCACCGCATCCACCGCCATCTTGATGTCGGCGGCGTTCTTCCGGGAGGCGCCGATTCGCTGCGGGATCTCGATGAGCTCCACCTGGTGCTCGGCGAGATCGCGCCGGGACGACTCGAACATCGTCCAGTCGGCATAAGCGCGGCGTACCACCACCCGTCCCCGCTCGGCCAGGGCATCAGCGATGGGACCGAACACGAACACGTGTCCGCTGAGATCTTCGCGAGCCCCGATGGCCAGGTTCTCGAAGTCGAGGAATAGGGCGAGGCGTTCTTCAGCAGCATCCATGGCAATCAGGCTACCGCCGGGCAGGGGCGAGCGCGACTCACCGGGGGGAGCTGGCTCCCGGGCGGCCGGCGTGCTTGACTCCCCGGCCGTGGCTCGCCCTATCCCCCGCCTCGCCCTCCGCGCCCTGTCGGGCCTGCACATCGCCCTGTACCGGCTGACGCGGGGCCGGCTGGGCAGGCGCCTGGCCAGCCACGACATGCTGCTCCTGACCACCACCGGGCGGCACAGCGGACGGCCCCACACCGTCCCCCTCCTGTACCTGCGGGTGAAGGGGGAGCTGGCGGTGATCGCCTCCTACGGCGGCCATCCCACGCACCCCGACTGGTACCGCAACCTGCTGGCCGAGCCTCATGCCGAGGTGCAGGCCGATGGGAAGAGCTTCCCGGTCATCGCCCGCACCGCGGAGCCGGCCGAGCGCCCCCGCCTGTGGGCGCTGGCCGTGGCCGAGTACCCCGGCTACGCCGGCTACCAGGAGAAGACCGACCGCACCATCCCGGTGGTATTGCTGCGGCGGGTCTAGCCGCGCCCGTCGCGGACCCAGGCGAGGAAGCGTTTGCGCGGCCAGGTGTTGGCCACGCGGTCCGGTACCAGCCAGCCCCGCAGGGCATGGCGCACCCCCCAGGCGGTGTTGGCCAACTCCCGGGTGTCGTGCGCGTCGGTGTCGATGAGGAAGACCACCTCCCTGCCCCGGGCGGCGCGCAGCACCTCCACCGAGGCATCCAGGCGGTCGAGGTGGCAGTTGATCTCCAGGGCGGTGCCCGTCTCCTCGGCGGCGGTGAGGACCGCCTCGACGTCCAGGTCGATGCCGGGCCGCCGGCCGATCTTGCGTCCGCTCAGATGGGCAATGGCCCGGACCACCGGGTTGCGCATGGCGGTGACGATCCGCCGTGTCTGGGTTTCCCGGTCGAGCTCGAAATGGCTGTGCACTCCGGCCACGGTCCACTCGAGCCCGGCCAGGAAGGCCCGGTCGTAGTCCACGGAGCCGTCCGGGCCGATGTTGAGCTCCGTGCCGTGCAGGAGGGCCATCTTCGGGAAGCGCTCCCGCAGGGCCTCGAGCCGTGATCGCTGGGCCTCCAGCTCCTCGCGGGAGACCCCGTTGACCGCCAGGTCCTCGGCGTGGTCGGTGATCGCCAGGTACTCGTACCCGCGGTCCGCGGCCGCCGCCAACATCGCCTCCAGCGGCTCCCGCCCGTCGCCCGACAGGTCGGTGTGCACGTGCAAGTCGCCGCGCAGATCCCCCTGGCCGATGGGCCGGGGTAGGGCCCCTTCGGCCGCCAGTTCGATCTCCCCATCGTCCTCCCGCAGCTCCGGCGGTATCCACGGCAGGCCGAGAGCCGCGTACACGGCCTCCTCCGTAGCCGAGGCGATCACCTCCCCCGTGGCCGCGTCGGCCAGGCCGTATTCGCTCAGCGTCCACCCCCGCTCGATGGCCAGCTGGCGAAGGCGGATGTTGTGCGCCTTCGAGCCGGTGAAGTACAGGGCGGCCGACCCGTACTGGCCGGGTTCCACCACTCGCAGGTCGATCTGCATGCCCGACGAGGAGATGATGGCCGACTTGCGGGCGCCGTAGGCGATCACCTCGGCCACCAGCGGCATCGAGGTGAACCGGCTCATCACCGCCTCCGGGCTGCTCTCGGCAGCGACCACCACATCCACATCCCCGATCGTCTCCCGGAAGCGGCGCAGGCTCCCCATGACTTCGGCCCGCACTACTCCCGGCAGCGCGCCGAGTGCCTCCGTCACGTCGGCGGCCACCCGCAGGGCGTCGCCGATGGGGGTGCGCCGCTCCTTGGCGCCGATGCCGAGCCGGTCGATGGCGCGGCCGATGTTCTCCTCGCTCTTCGCCCCCAGGCCCGGCACGGTGCGCACGGCCTGGGCATCCAGGGCCGCCTTCAGGTCCTCCACAGACTGGACACCCAGGTGCTGCCGCAGGGCGAGCGCCGTCTTCGGGCCCACCCCCGGCACCCGCGTCAGCTCTTGAAAGGCGGGTGGGTACTCGGCGCGCAGGCGGTCCAGCTTCTCCATGTGCCCCGTCCCCACCAGCTCGCGGATCTTGGCGGCGGTGCTGCGTCCCACCGACCGCAGGCCGGCCAGCTCGTCCTCGCTCAGCTCCGCCACCGGCTGGGGATGCCCTTCCACCGCGCGTGCCGCCGCCTCGTAGGCCCGTACCCGGAAGGACTGGGAGCTGCCATCCTCCAGAGTGGTGAGGCGCGCCAGCTCGTAGAGCACGGATGCGATCTCGCCGTTGCCGAGCACCCGGCCAGGATACGTGGGCGGCCGTCCCACCCCAGGTTCGCCGCGGGGGCGGACCGCGGCCACCATAGGGTCGTGACTCGCCGCCGGCTCCTCGCCCTGCTCGGCATCGCCCTGGTGGCGGGGGCGGTGGCCTGGGCACTCGCCGGCCTGCCGGGCCCGCCGGTCGCCTGCCTGGCGGCCGGCTGCGACTGCGAAGCGGCGGGGCCCGGGCCCATCCGCCAGCCGGCCAACGCCTGGTCGTCGCTGGCCCTCGCCGCGGCGGGGATCGCCGCTCTCATCGCCTCCCCCGGCCGCAGGCCGGGGGAGGCGCGGCCGAAGGCCGCGGAGGTGACCCGCCGCCGGGCGCTCACCCGCACAGTCGCCGGGGCGGCGCTAGTCGCCGCCGGGGTAGCCGCATTCCTCTACCACGCCGGGCTCACCGCATGGGCGGCCCGCCTCGATGGGGTGACCGCGGCCGTCCTGGTCGGCGCGCTCGCAGTGCACGGCTTGCATCGCCTCCCCCGCGGGGCTCAGCGGAAGCCCTCCCCCCCGCCCTCTCCCGCTGCCGCGGGAGAGGGAGCGCGCCCGCCGCAGTCGGCCGCGGAGGGGGCAGACACGACCGGCGGCGAGCCAGGCTGCCAGCGCGCGCCCTCGCCCCGTGGCTGCTAGTCGCCCTGGGAGGTCTCTGCTGGTGGCTCGGGCAGAACGAGGGGCCCTGGTGCCGGCCCGACTCGCTGCTCCAGGCCCATGCCGCCTGGCACGTACTGGCGGCCGGCGCCATCGGCCTGTGGCTCACCACGGAGAAACCGGCCAGAACCGGCCCGCAAGTCCTGCCGCCCTCTAGCCTCAGGGCGGGAGACTCGGATACCCGATGAGCAGGCGCCACGACTACCTGAGCTTCTTCAGCAAACGAGGCAGCCGCCAAGACCTGGTGTTCGTGCGCGAGCGGGGCAGCCGACGCCGCTGGCTGATCCCGGCCGTGCTCCTCGCCGCCGCCGGCGGCTTCGCCTGGTGGTGGTTCGCCCGCCCCGGCCCGGCGGAGGGACCCGACACCACCGCGACCGGGGTCAGCTCCGTGCCCACCATCCTGTACCCCGAGACCAGCAGCACCACCTCCCCCGCAGTCGAAGAGGCCTCCTGCCCGCCAGGCAGCGAGACCGCGCACTGGATCACTTTCCAGGCCACCTCGGAACGCACGGCATGCATCGATGCCCCCACGATCACCGACCCCGTCATCCTGTGGAAGGCCAAAGTGGGGGTTCAGGGCTGGCTCAACAACCCGGTGGTGGTCGAGGACACCGTCTATGTCGGCAGCGCCGGCGACGTCCAGTTCGAGTCGGACACCGCCGACGGGGTGTACGCCATCGACCTGACGGCCGGCACCCGGGTCTGGTTCTTCGCCGCCTCGCTCGACGTGAACGGCGTGGCCGTGTCCGACGGGGTAGTCGTCGCCACCGGGGACGAAGGCCTGGTGTGGGGCATCGACGCGGCCGAGGGGCTGGGCCTCTGGACGGCCAACCTGGGGGCGGCCGCCTTCACCAATCCGCTCATCGTCGGCGACCTGGTGGTGGTGGGCGATGGGTCCGGCACGGTCAGCGCCTTCGACCTGGACAGCGGGGAGCTCCGCTGGCGGTTCACCCTGCAGGGGGCGGTCCGGGGAGGAGCAGCCTCGGACGGGGAGACCATCTATGTAGTCAGCGAGGACCGCGACGCCGTCGCCCTGGACCTGGCGGGCACCGTCCTCTGGCGGCAGACCATCAGCGGGCGCAGCGGTGAGGGCGAGCGGATCCAGGTCTTCGCCGCCCCCACCATCGCCGGCGACCTCCTGGTGATCTCACTCGTGCGAGAAGACGTGTTCGCGGAACCGGCACTGCTCGCCCTGGACCGCGCCACCGGGGACGTCGCCTGGCGAGCGGAGGACGCCGCCGGCATCAAGTCGGAGTGGGGCAACGTGCGGTCCTCCCCGGCAGTAGTCGGAGACCTCCTGGTCTACGGCGAGCCCTACTCCGACCGCCTGGTGGCACTGGCGGTGGAGGACGGGAGCACCCTCTGGTCGGTCGAGGTGGGCCCGCTCTGCTACCCCCACTGGTCCTCGCCGGCCGTGGTGTCCGGGCAGGTCATCCTCCCCCGCTTCGACGGCGGCCTCTACGCCGTCACGCTGGCGACCAAGACCAGCGCCTGGTCCATCTACCTCGGCCAGCAGGCTCTGGACGGAGCGTTCCCCCCCGAGTACGGCGACGACTTCTGCGAGTGGGTGCCCAAGGCCGGTGCCTCGGTGATCGCCTCCCCGGCCGTCGCCGACAATGGGGTCGTCCTCGTCGGGACGCTCGAGGGCTACCTGATGGCGGTGGGCGACGCCGGCTGGTGAGGCCGGAGGCCACGGCCCTCCCTCTAGTCTTCCCCCCATGAGCGACGCCTACGACTGGATCGACCACGGCGGCGGCGTCTACTCCAAGCGCTACCCCTCGCTCGATCTCAACATCGGCGTGGTCGTCTGCGGCGGCGGGGCGCTGCTGGTGGATACCCGCGCCCACCATCGGCAGGCCGAGGAGCTGCTCCACGACCTGCGGCGCATCACCCCCCACCCGGTGCACTGGATCGTGAACACCCATCATCACTGGGACCACACCTTCGGCAACGGCGCGCTCACCCCGGTTCCCATCTGGGGCCACGAGCGCTGCGCCGAGGCCCTACGCCGGCATGGAGAGCGAATGCGCCGGGAGGCGCAGGAGTGGTTCCCGGACCATGCCGCCCTCTTCGATGAGGTGGTGATCACCCCGCCCGACCACACCTTCTCTCGTGATGCCACCCTCACCCTCGACGATCGGGTGGTCGAGCTGCGCTACCTGGGCCGGGGCCACACCGACAACGACATCGTGGTCGTTGTGCCCGACGCCGGGGTGCTGTTCGCCGGAGACCTCATCGAGGAGAGCAGCCCTCCCTACTTCCAGGACTCCTACCCGCTGGAGTGGCCCGACACCGTCGTCGCCCTGCTGGAGATGGCGCAGGGACCGGTGGTGCCCGGGCACGGCGCGGTCGTCGACCGGGCCTTCGTCGCCGCCCAGCACCAGGACCTCGCCGAAGTCGCCCGTCTGGCCGAGGAGCGCCACGCCGGTGGCATGACCGTTGCCGAGGCCGCCGCCGCCGGCGGGCCCTACCCCCGCGACGTCCTTGAGGCGGCGTTCGGCCGCGTCTGGCCGGCGCTGGAGCTGGGGGGATAGCCCGCTTGATCCCCTCCTGGTTCACCGCTGCCGTCGAGACCCCGCGCCGTGAAGGCTTCGTCGATGCCGGGGGCTGCCCCATCCACTACCTCGACTGGGGCGACACCGGCGCCCCCGGCCTGGTTCTCATCCACGGCGGGGCGGCCCACGCCCACTGGTGGTCCTTCCTCGCCCCTCTCTTCACCTACCGGTGGCGGGTGGCAGCCCTCGATCTCAGTGGCCACGGGGACAGCGGGCGCCGCCAGGCCTACACGCCCGAGACCTGGGCCTCCGAAGTGATCGCCGTAGTGCGCCACGCCGCCTTCGCTCACCCCCCGGTAGTCGTGGGGCACAGCCTGGGCGGCCTGATCGCCGTCCAGACGGCCCTCGACTACTGCCCGGAGCTCGCCGGGGTGGTCTTGGTGGACGCGGCCATCCGTCGGCCCGACCCGACCCTGGCAGAAGGGGAACGGGGTCGGAGGTTCCGCTACCCGGGGACCTACCCCACGCTGGAGGAGGCGATGGAGCACTTCCGCCCCATCCCGGAACAGCCCGACATCCCCGGCTTCATCCTCGACCACATCGCCCGCCACTCCCTGCGCCACGACGCCGACGGCTGGACCTGGAAGTTCGATCCGGCGGCGTTTGTCCGGCCCCGCATCAACATGGCCGAGCGGCTGGCGGCAGCCCGTTGCCGCCTCGCCCTATTCCACGGCGAGCGCAGCGCCCTCCTCACCCCCGACACCGCCGCCTACATGTCCGAGCTCATGGGTGGCCGGGCCCCGGTGGTGGCCATCCCCGAGGCGCATCACCACCTCGTGCTCGACCACCCCCTGGCCTTCGTGGCCGCTCTGCGCACCCTCCTGCTCGACTGGGAGCACTCCAGGCCGCTCTCCCAGGGCTGAGGGCCGGCCGGCCGGCTACTCGTAGGCGATAGCGTCGAGCACGTCCAGGCGCGAGCCCCGCCAGCCGGGGATCACCGAGGCAACTACCCCGCCCAGGGCGGCCAGCACCAGGTAGATGGCAAGGTTGAACCAGGGCACGGCTACCTGGAGGCCGGCGCCGATGGCGGTGACTACCGCCACCCCCAGGCCCACCCCGACCAGCATGCCGATCACCGCTCCGAAGATGGCGATGAGCACCGCTTCCCAGCGGATCATCCGCCGCACCTGGCGGCGGGTCATGCCCACCGCCCGCAGCAGGCCGATCTCCCGCTTCCGCTCCATGATCGACAGGGCCAGCGTGTTGGCGATGCCGAGCAGGGCGATGACGATGGCCATGGCCAGCATGCCGGTGAGCACGTTGAGCACCAGGTCCAGCTGCGAAGCCACCTTGTCCACGTACTCCTCGGCGTTGTTCAGTTCGGCGTTGGGGTAGTCGGCGACCACCGCCTCCAGGGCGGGGCGCGCCGCCTCAGGGTCAACGCCCTCCGCCAGGCGGATGATCACCATCTGGTCGCGGTCCCAGTCGTAGTGGCCGGCAAAGGCGTCGAGGGAGATCACCACGTCGCTGCCGAAGAGGTCGGCCCCGTATACCGCCACCACTTCGAGGTCTTCGCTGGAGCCGTCGGGGAACTCGATGGGGAAGGCATCGCCCACCCCCAGACCTTCCTCGGCGGCGAAGTCCTCGTGGAGCATCACCGTGCCCGGCCGGGCCAGGTCGGCGAAGTCCCCCGAGGACACGCCCAGGCGAACCACCTCGTCGGCCCCCTGATCCACCGCGATCAATGACTGGACCCCGGCCTGGGTCGCGTACGCGGTGTCCAAGTCCTCGCCGCTCCCGGGCACCCGCCATTCCCCCACCCGATAGGTAGAGGCCACCGCAACTTCCGGCAGGGCGCGCAGCCGGGAGGCGATCTCCGTGCTCAGCCCGCCGGTGAAGACGCTGCCGAAGCTGGTCGGCTCGACCTGGTACTCGCCGATGACCTCGTCGCGCACCGTCCCCTCGACGCTCGCTTTGGCCGAGGCGACGATGGTGGCCACCACCGTGACCAGGGCCACGCCGATCATCAGGGCCGAAGCGGTGGCTGCCGTGCGCCGCGGCTTGCGCACCGCGTTCTCCCGCGAGAGGCGCCCGGTGACCCCGAAGGCCCGGGGCAGTGGGCTGCCCACCACCCTCCCGAACTGGCGAGCGAACAGGGGCGCCACAGTCGATACCCCGATGAAGATGACACCGGCGCCGATCCCGGTGAGCAGCAGGGCGTTCCCCAAGTCGGCATAGAGGCCCAGCAGCAGCAGGGCGAGGCCCAACAGGAAGATCCCGGCCCCCACCACTGCCCGGAGCCGCAGCGACTTGAAGTAGGTGGACTCCAGTTCCCGCAGGGCGGCCACCGGGGGGATCTTCGACGCCTTGCGGGCCGGCAGGATGGCCGACAACACCGTCACCACTGTGCCGACCAACATCGCCACGATCACGGTGCGGGGCAGCACGGTCAGGCTGCCACCTGGGAAGTCCATGCCCATGAGCCCCATCAGGGCGCGCAGGCCTACGGCCAGGCCCACTCCCGCCCCTACCCCGACGGCCGAGGCGATCAGGGCCACTACCAGGGCCTCGAGGATCACCAGCCAGGTGACCTGGCGGCCGGTGGCGCCGACGGCGCGCAGCATCCCCAACTCCCGGGTCCTCTGGGCCACCACGATGCGGTAGGTGTTCTGGATGAGGAAGGCGCCGACGAAGATCCCGATGCCGGCGAAGGCGAGCAGCAGGGTGTTGAAGAAGCCGACGCCCTGCTCCACCCCCTCCCTGCCTTCGGCGATTATCTCGGAGGCAGAGACGGCCTCGACCCCGTCGGGGAGGACACCTTGTACCGCCTGCCGGACCTGTTCGGGGTCTGCCCCCTCGTCGGCGACGATGGCTATCTGGCTGTACTCGTCCCAGAAGCCGAGGACCAACTGGGCGGTGTCGACGTCGAAGAGCACCACAGTGGCTCCGAGCAGGTTGTCGGCGTCGCCGTAGCCGGCGGTGCCGACGACAATGAAGGTCCTCACACCGGAGGGAAGCAGCAGGTCGATGGGGTCCCCCAGGGCGAACCCGTACTCACTCGCCGTGTAGGCGTCGATGGCCACCTCGCCGAATCCTTGTGGGATCCGGCCCTCGCGCAGCCCCACCTCGGTGAGTTCGGCCTCGGCCTCGCTCCAGGAGTAGGCCAGGTTGGGAGGCCCCATGCCCCCGATCGGCTTGCCGGTCTTGTCCAGGGGCTGGGCGGAGCCATAGACCGAAGGCAGCACTTCCGCCACACCGGGGAGCCCCTCGAGAGTGTCCGCCAGCGACTCGGGCACCCGCCCGCTCCCATAGCCGAACTCCACGTCGGCCCGCACCACCAAGTCGACGCTGGTCTCCTGCTCGAAGAGCACGTCGAAGGAGTCCTTCATGGTGTCGGTGAACACATAGGACCCGGCGATGAAGGCGACGCCCAGGACGATGGCCATCGCCATGAGGAACAGGCGCCCCTTGTGGCCCACGGCGCCTTTGAGCGCCAGTCGGAGCACCTCAGCCCCCCAGGGCTTTCATCCGGTCGAGGATGGTCTCGGCCGTCGGGCCCTCCATCTCGTCGATGCAGCGCCCGTCCGCCAGGAACACCACCCGGTCGCTGAAGGCGGCCACCTTCGGGTCGTGGGTGACCATGACGATGGTCTGGCCGAAGTCGTCCACCGCCCGCCGCAGGAAGCGCATCAACTCGTCGGCGGACTTCGAGTCCAGGTTCCCCGAAGGCTCGTCGGCGAAGACGATCTCCGGGCGGGCGACCAGTGCCCGGGCGGCCGCCACACGCTGCACCTGGCCCCCCGACAACTCGGCGGGGCGGTGGCGCAAGCGATCGCGCAGGCTCATAGTCTCCACCACCGTGTCGAACCAGGCCTGGTCCAGGTCGTCGCCGGCGATGTCGATGGGCAGGGTGATGTTCTCGGCGGCGTCGAGGGTGGGGATCAGGTTGAAGGCCTGGAAGACAAAGCCCACCTTCTCGCGGCGCAGCATGGTCAGCTGGCGGTCGTTGAGGTCGCCGAGGCGGACGTCGCCGATGTAGGCGCTCCCCGACGTCAGGGTGTCGAGGCCGGCGATGCAGTGCAGCAGGGTGGACTTGCCCGACCCCGAGGGGCCCATGATGGCGCTGAAGCGGCCTTTCTCGAAGGCCACCGTCATCCCGTCGAGGGCGCGCACCATGACATCGCCCTCGCCGTAGACCTTGGAGGCGTCCTCCACGCGGGCCGCCGGGGCGTTCATCACGAGCCCTCTTTGCGCTGCACCCGGATGGTGCAGTTGGTGACGATTGCCGCGATGGCGCCGACCGCCGCCAGGACGGGCAGCAGCAGGGCGCCGACCACACCGATGGTGAGCGGGATCTCGATCAAGGTCCGGCCCTCTTCGTTCTCGATGATGATCCGGCGGACGTTGCCCTCGTGGATCAGTTCCTTGACCTTGGCGATGAGTTCATCGCCCTTCACCTGGAAGGTGTCCCAACGGTCCTTGCCGTCCTGTTCGCCCATGCCCGCCTCCTCAATGGGGTAGGTGGCGCAATCGTAGGCCACCCGCAGAGTGGCGACGACCGCCTCCTCGAGCTCCCCTCGCCTGAAGATCTGTTCCCTAACGTAACTTACGGTACCTCATAACGTAAGTTACGTCAAATCAGCGGCGCAACACCGATTGTCGGTCGAAGGCATCGACCGAGTGCCTGCCCGGTCCGGCTAGCGTCGGTAGCGTCCATCACAGGAGACGAGACAATGGCGGAGAAGGCCACGAAGTCGGTGCGGGTTCCCCCCCGCTGGTTTGAGCGCCTTTTCTGGTCCACCCATCGCGGCCTGTACCGGATCAGCCGCGGCCGTCTCGGGTTGTGGCGCCCAAAGCCGGGGCGTTGGGGTGCGATGCGCCTCACGACGATCGGCCGTCGCACCGGCAAGGAGCGCAGCGTCATCCTCGGCTACTTCGAAGAGGGTCCCAACCTCGTGACGATGGCGATGAACGGCTGGTCAGGCGGCGAGCCGGCGTGGTGGCTCAACCTGCAGGCCCACCCTGAGGCTCGGGTCGACCTGGTGGGCGGGAAGTGTCTTGTCGAGGGGACGGGCTGCGGAGGGGGAGGAACGCTCACGGCTCTGGGCGCGATGGCAGCAGATCGACAGGGACCTCGACGCCTATGCAGCGCTGCGATCCACCGAGACCGCCGTCGTGGTCTTCGAACCGCTCCCAGACGGGTCGTAGAGAGCTCGCGGTTCGTCTGCCGGATCGAGTCGAGAGGCCGATCGACCGACCGCTGCCGGCCCCGATCCCTACGACGCCCGCTTCGATCACCCCGCGGCCCAGCGCCTCGGCCGGTCACGCAGGCCCTCCAGCCCCCACCGCTCGCAGAACTCGAGGAACCGCTGCCGGCGCACCCCCTGCCACTCCAGGTCGGCGAGGTTCTCCCGAAGGGGGACGTCGCGGCGCAGGGTGGCCAGGAACCGGTACACCAGAGCCTCCCCGAGACTGCCCCGCAACGCCTCCACCAGCCGCTCCGCGCCCCGCACCTCGGTGTCCCACAGACGGGCCTCCAGGGGGATGCCCTCGAGGTGCCGGTACCGGGCCAGGGCCGCCGCCGACGACTTGGCTCCCCAGCCCCGGACCCCGGGAAGGCCGTCGGCGCTGTCGCCCACGAGGGCCAGGTAGTCGGGGATGGACTCGGGGGCGACCCCGAAACGGCCCCAGACACCCTCCTCGTCGAAGAAGGCCCCCTTCCGCCGGTCGTAGCAGACCACTCGCGTCCCCTGCACGCACTGGCAGAGGTCCTTGTCGGGGCTCATCAGCACCACTTGCTCAACCTCACCCGCGAAGCGAGCGGCCGCGGTGGCCAGGGCGTCGTCGGCCTCATAGGTGGTCATCCGCCACACCACCACCCCCAGCGCCTCCAAGCCCTCCTCGGCGAGGGGGAACTGGGCGAGCAGGTCGGCGGGCACCCCGGCCTCGGTCTTGTAGCCGGGGAAGAGGTCGTTGCGGAAGGAGCGGATCACCGTGTCGAACGCCGCGCCCAGGTGGGTGACCCCCTCCCCCTGCAGCAGGCTGAGGGTGCTGGCCATGAGGCCTTGCACCGCCCCCACCTCGGCCCCGTCGGGCGAGGTGCGTTTCGGGGCCCCGTAGTAGGCCCGGAAGAGCTCATAGGTGCCGTCGAGCAGGTGGACCCGCACGCCTCGATCGTACCGGGGCTCGGCCCGCCGGGACAGGGCGCTGCGGGATCGAACAGGGGAGACCGAGTACGGATGGGTGGGCCCACACGGAGATCGGCCAGCCGCGCCCTTTCTCGGCCAGTTCCCGCCCGCTACCCTCGCGTCATGACCTACCGTTCGGGACGGCCCCCGGTGGTCTTCGGGGACTGCCGCTTCGTGAGCGCCCTCCTCTCCAACCGGTGGCGCCTGGTGCAGGGCCAGAAGGTCCTCGCCCAACTGCAACGTGTGCCCACCCGTCACATCTCGTACGTCCTCCTCCCCGACCGCACCCAGGTCGAACTACGCCCCTTCGGGTGGGGCACGGTGGTCGCCTACCAGGGCGGCCAGGAGGTCGGCCGGGTGGTGCGCCGCTCCTGGTTGGGCAGGGCCTGGGAGCTGACCGGGCCCGGCTTCGCCTGCGATCTCACCAGCGACCCCATGCCCCGCCACTGGTCGCTGCGCTACGGCAACGAGGCGGTCGGCCGGCTCGCCGGCACCCTGCTGTCGTACAACCGCGTCAACGTCCACACCGACGTGGCCGTGCCCGTCGCCTCGCTGGCCCTCGCCTGGCACGTGCTGGCCCGCCCCTGGGAGGCGGCGGCCGCCCCGGGCGCGCTGGTCCCGGCGCGAGAGCCCTACCTTCCCCTCGGTGAGAGTGCCTGACGGGCACCTGATCTCGGCCGACGAACTGGCGGGGCTCCTCGGCGACCCCCGGCTGCGGCTCGCCGACGTGCGCTGGTACGTGGGGGAGCCGGGCCGCAACCGGGCCGAGTACGCCGCCGGGCACCTCCCCGGGGCGGTGCTCTTCGACGTGGACACCGACCTGAGCGCCCCCGCCGGGCCGGGCCGCCACCCCCTCCCCGAACCGGCGGCCTTCGCCGCCCTCCTGGCCGGCCGCGGCTTCGGGGACGACCACGTGATCGTGGCCTACGACGACGCCGACGGCATCTACGCGGCCCGGCTGTGGTGGATGCTGCGCTGGATCGGCCACCGCGGCGCCCGCCTGCTCGACGGCGGCCTGCGCGCGTGGCGGGCGGCCGGACTGCCCCTCTCCACCGACGAGCCCCGCCCGCGCTCCGCCACCATCACGGTGCGCCCCGGCCCCACTCGGATCATCGGCCGCGACGACCTGTGGGAACGCCTGAGGGACGTCGTCCTGCTCGACGCCCGCCAGCCCGATCGCTACACCGGTGAGCAGCACCCGGTCGACCCCCTCGGCGGGCACATCCCCACCGCCCGCAACGCCCCCACCTCGGACAACCTGGGGCCGGACGGGCGCTTCCTGCCACCCGAGGAGCTGGCCCGGCGCTACCGGGCGGTGGGGGTGGGCGGCGGCGACACGGTGGCCTCTTGCGGGAGCGGGGTCACCGCCTGCCACGACATCCTGGCCATGGTCCTCGCCGGGCTGCCCGAGCCGATCCTCTACCCCGGGTCGTGGAGCGACTGGTGCACCTCCGGCCTCCCCTACGCCACCGGCTCGGAGCCGGGCACCGCCTAGCCCGCCGCTCAGCCGGCGGGGTCGAGGCCGAGCGCCTTCTCCGCCGCCTCCAGGCGCTGTTCGCCCCGCAAGACCGGGGCGAACAGGTCGCCGAAGCGGGCGAGCCGATCCCAGATGGTGGCGATGGTGAATGCGGCAGGCACCGCGCCCTCCACCTCCTCCCACAGCAGCGGCGTTGACACCGGTGCTCCCGGGCGGGGCCGGACCGAGTACACCGAGGCAATGGTCTTGCCGGCCACGTTCTGGTTGTGGTCGATGAACACCCGCCCCTCGCCGCCGCGGTATCTCCCACTCCATGGTGGCCAGGGCGGGGGCGGCGCCCACGATCGCCCGCCCCACTGCCTCCACGAAGCGGCGGACCCGGTCGTAGGGGTACTCGGCGGCCAGCGGCACGTAGACGTGCAGGCCGGTGGCCCCGGAGGTCTTGGGTTGGCCTGCCAGGCCGAGGCGGCCCAGGGCCACCTCCACCAGCCGGGCAACGGCGGCCACCTGCTCCCAGGTGGCCCCTTCGGCCGGGTCGAGGTCGAACACGGCGAAGTCGGGCAGGTGGGGGGTAGCGGCCCGGCTCAGCCAGGGGTGGATCTCGATGCAGCCCAGGTTGGCCATCCACAACAGGGCGGCCGCGTCGGGGGCGGTGACGAAGTCGATGGCGTCCCCCCGGTGCTCGGACCACAGCGGCACCGTGGTGAGCCAGGCCGGGCGATGGGAAGGTGCCTGCTTCTCGTAGAACCACTCCCCCTCCGCCCCGTCGGGGAAGCGGGCGAGGACGATGGCCCGCCCCTCCAGGTGGGGCAGCAGCACAGGAGCGACAGCGGCGTAGTACTGGGCGAGATCCCCCTTGGTGTAGCCGTCGGGGAAGAAGGGCTTGTCGATGTTGGACAGGCGGGGGGCGGGGTCGAGGCCGACGGGCAGATGCCCGTCCCCCTCCGCCCGCACCAGCAGGGTGCTCGGGAAGGCCACCTTGCCAGAGCCGAGGGGGCGGGTCCCCGCCGTGGTCGACGGGGGCGGGGCCTCCGCCAGCGCGGCCTCCACTTCCCCGCCGATGGCTTCGTTGCTCGCCTCGTCGTGTGCCTCGGAGATGAGGGTGAGGCGCATCCCGGCGGCGGCGGCCGCCTCGATCAGGGGCGCCACCCGCAGCGTCCCCTGCCCATAGGGCACGTGCTCGATCTCCCCGGCCGGGCCGAAGCGGTTGTCGCTGAACTGGCAATGGAGCGGGTCGAGCGCCCACCCGGGGAAGTTCTGTCGCAGGAAGGCGAATACGGCGGCGAAGGCCTCCACCGAGGTGAGCGCCCCGCCCGACATGGCGTGCAGGTGGGCCCAGTCCACCACCGGCCGCACGAAGGTGAACCGCCGGGCGATCAGGGCGATGTCGCCCAGGGTGCCGAAAGCCCCGCTCCGGCCACCGACCTCCAGGCCGAGGGCCACTCCCAGGTGGCGGACCTTGCGCTCCAGGGCGCCCAGGTTCTCCCCGACGATGCGATGCAGGTCCTCCCCGGGACGGCCCTTGCCGAAACCGGGGTGGGCCACCACCACGCGTGCCCCCATGGCCCTCCCCAGCTTCAGGGTGTGCTCGAGCGCCGCCCGGGAGCGGGCGGCTTGCTCCTCGTCGTCGAGGGTCAGCACCGCGAAGTAGGGGGCGTGGATGGAGAGGGCGATCCCCCGCTCGCCGGCCAGCTCCCCGAAGCGCCGGCAGCGCGGCTCCTTCCAGGGGAAGCCCTTGACGAAGGCCAATTCGTAGGCGCCATGACCCCGCCCCGCCAACCCGCCGAGGAAGGCGGCGTCATCCCCATCCTCGGGGGGGAGGCCGGAGGTGCCGAAGGCGATCACGGGCCTCGATGCTATTGGGCGCCCCGTCGTAGTCTGGCCCGGACATGGGTGACGACATCCGCATCGGACATGGAGCCGCCCGCCTTCCCCGCCTCCCCGGTCGGGGAAGCTGATCGGTCTGCTGGCCGGCCTGGTCCTCGCGGTATCGGCCGCGGCGTGGCTGGTGGGGGCCTTCCGCGACCCGGCCTCACCTACCACGACCACCATCTACCTGCCCGCGGAGACCACCTCCACCACTGCCGGAGCCGGCACCACCGCCGCCCCGGCGGACCGCTTGCAGTGGGCCGAGGCCTTCTGGACGGCACCTGGGGGCGGGCGACGCCGATCGCGGCCACCGGCCGTGCCCGCCAGCCCGCCCCGGGAGCCGCCGACCTCGTCGCCTTCGTCGCCGCCTTCTCCCCCGACTTCACCGTCGAGGACTGCCGGGTGTTCGCCGCCGACACGTCGAGTGCCTGGTCACCGTGACCGACGAGGACCTCGCTGGCCATCGGCCTGGGCACCGCCGCCGAACGGCTGCTGGCTGGCCGACGACGGCTGGTTCGACGTGCCCTCGGTGGTGGCCATCTCGCGGCCCGCCTCAGCCTTCACGCCCTCAACTTCCACACCGAGGAAGTGCGGGCAGCCTGTCCGCTCACCGGCGCCCCCCAGGTGCACGGCCTGGCCATCGTCGGGTCACCCACCGGCGCCTGCGGTGCCTACCTGGCCGGGCTCATCCCGGAGTACCTGGCCGCCCAGTCCGACACGACCAGCCTCCCCTAGACGAGACTGGGGGGAGGAGAGGAGTCAGTCGTGACCAACCCCGGCGCGAAGCACCGCCCTTCCCCCGCTCCCGCCACCTTCGCCCCCGCCTCCTCCGCCACCGGCGCGGCCCGGGTCCAGGGTTCCCTGGTGGGCCGCTGCCGCCGGATTGGCGGTGGTAGCGGCCGCCGTCGCCATCGTGGTGGTCGTGAGCGGCGGCGACGGACCCGGCACCACCCTGGCGGCCTCTTCCACGACCACCACCAGCCCGGCCGACACCACCTCCACCACGGTGCCTACCACTACCAGCACCAGCGCCGCCACTACCAGCACCACCGTGGCCACCACCACGACCACGACCTCCACCACGCTCCCCGGCGGCGGCTACGACCAGGCGGCCCTCGACTACTTTCGGGTTATCGCCGGATCCTCCGAGTTCGGAGGAAGCGAAGGCGTGCTTCACCGATGGACCGGCGACCTGCGCATCGGCATCTTCGGGGACCCCACACCGGCGGACCGCAGCGCCCTCGCGGCGGTAGTCGACGACCTCAACGAGATCATCGACACCGTGGAAGTCGCCGTCGTCGCGAGCGACCCCAACGTCGAGATGCATTTCGTGCCGGTCGACGACTTCGCCTCCATCGAGCCCGGCTACGTGGAGGGGAACTTGGGCTACGTCTACATATGGTGGAGCGACGACGGGTCGGTCGACCGCGGCCGGGTGCTGATCTCCACCATCGGCCTCACGCCGCAAGAGCGGGCCCACCTGATCCGGGAGGAGTTCACCCAGGGCCTCGGGCTGCTCAACGACTCCTGGGACTACCCCGAGAGCATCTTCTACCAGGGATGGACCGACACCACCGAATACGCGCCCCTCGACCGCCTGATCATCGAGATGCTCTACCGCCCGGAGCTCTCGGCGGGCATGGACATCGACGACGCGGTGGCGGTGCTCGCCGGGCTCGACGGCTGAACGAGCCAGGGTCCGGCGTCCCCTGGGACCCCGGGCGGGCTGTCTCCGGTGGTGTCGAACACAGGTACATTTGGCCGATCCGCCTGGGGGGCGGGGAACACCGCGTGGGAGCCGGTGGGCCGGGTGGGGGTCGAACCCACAACCTTCGGGTTAAAAGCCCGCTGCTCTGCCGGTTGAGCTACCGGCCCTGCGGGGCAAGGTAGCAGGGTGAGCGGTGCCCCCGGGAGGTGTTCCGGGAGGCCCGTCCGGGCCCTGCCGCCCCTCCCGGCCCCAACTGGCACAACCCCGGCCCTGCCCTACCATCGGTAAGTCCCCGCAAGCCCCGACGAGAAGGCAAGGTGTAATGGGCCGCTGGAAGTTGATGGCAGTGCTGGCGACGGGCGCCGCATTGCTGGCCGGCTGCGGGGAAGCCACGGTGGTCGCCTCCATCAGCACCACCACCGCCGTGGCCGGCGTCGGCCCGACGACCACGACCACCACCACGACCGCCGCGCCCGATGTCGCGGCCTCCCATCACCTTCGCCCTCGGCATCAACGACGACGGTGCCCGGCTGCGGGTCCGGCCCGGCGACGAGGTCGTGCTCCGCCTGCCCCTCTCGGGCCTCGACGATCCGGGCTGGATCCTGGTGATCCCGCCCGATCCGGAGGTGCTCGCCGGGGGGGACGACCTCCTCTGGCACCCTTCGGAGATAGACCAGGGCGGGGTGGCCTTCCACGAGTTCAACTTCATCGCCGCCGGGCCCGGCGAGACAACCGTCACCCTCACTCATGGCTGGCAGGAATTCACCTTCACCGTGTTGGTGGCCGATTATCGGTAGCCGGCGCCCCTCCCGGAGAGCCGGCGCCCAGGCCGGGTTGAGGCCGCGTCGATGAAGATCCCCGCACTCCTGCTCCCCCTCCTCACGGGGGTGTTCCTGGCCACCGCCATCCCTGCCGCCGGGGCGGCGGCCACGACCTGCCTGGGGATCGAGGCCACCATCGTGGGCTCGTCCCGGGCCGACGACCTCGTGGGCACCCCGGGCCCGGACGTCATCGCGGCCGGCGGGGGGAACGACCGGGTGTCCGCCCGGGGCGGCGACGACCTCGTCTGTGCCGGCCCGGGCGACGACACGGTCAGCGGCGGGGCGGGGAACGACCGGCTGCTCGGCCACGGCGGCGCCGACAGCCTCGTCGGCGGGCGCGGCGACGACCAGCTCTCCGGCGACGCCGGGGCCGACCTCCTGGTGGGCGGCCCGGGGAACGACACCCTGCTGGGCGGCGACGACGACGACACCCTCGCCGGCGCGGGCGGAGGGGACGCCCTGGCCGGGGGCCCCGGGGCCGACCGGCTCAGGCGGGTGCTCATCGGCGACACGGTCACCGATGCCGGCACTCCCGACGCCGCCGGCGACACCCGCTGGTACGACAGCCTCACCCTGGAGCCCCTCGGCGGCACTCACGTGATCTTCTACAACTGGGTCAGCGGCTACGACCAGCGCCACACCCATCCGGTCGCCGTTCGCAATGCCCCGGGCGGCCTGGTGCTGGTGGAGCGCGTCTCCCCCGAGGAGTACCTGCTGGGACTCGGCGAGATGCCGTTCAGTTGGCACCCGGCGGCGCTGCGGGCGCAGGTGATCGCCGCCCGCAGCTACCTGGCCAACCTGGTGGCCGGCGGGCGCTGGGGGGTGATGGCGGAATTCGGCTTCGACATCTGCGGCAGCGCCCAATGCCAGGTGTACCTGGGGGCCGGCCGCGTCGAGGTTGCCGAGAACGGGGACGCCTGGGCCAGGGCCGTCGCCGACACCGCCGGCCGGATCCTCCTCTACGAGGGCCGACCCGCCCTGACCGTCTACCACTCGACGGCCGGGGACACGACCCGTTCGGTCCAGGACGTCTGGCTGGGGTCGCGGGTGGTTCCCTACCTGCAGTCGGTGGAGGTGCCCCCGCAGGATTCACCCTTCGCCCATTGGTCCTACGACCTGAGCCTCGACCAGTTCCTCGCCATCCTGTCCGAGGCCGGCATCACCTTCCCCGGAGAGGTGACCTCGGTGACCACCATCGTCACCGCGGCCGGAGAGGGGCCCTACCGAATGCGCTTTCGCACCACCGCCGGCCAGTTCGAGGTGACCGCCGACCGAATCCAGTCGGCAATGAACTCCCACGGCCCGACCCTGTACCCCGCCTTGCTGCCGGCCTACCGGCCCGACGGGCCGCGCTACCCGCAGACGGTGCTCTCCCCTACCTTCACCGTGAGAATCCTGGCCGACGGGGTCACCGTGCGCTTCCGCGGCCAGGGGTGGGGCCACCAGTTGGGCATGCCCCAGTACGGCGCCCAGGCCATGGCCCTGGCCGGGAGCACCACCCCCGCCATCCTCCGCCACTTCTACAGCGGCCTCTCCCCTCGCCTCGACCCCGGCTTCCTCCCCGACGAGATCGACGTCGGCCTGGGCTGGGACCGCAGCACCGTGACGCTACGAGCGGCGCAGTACGTGCTGCGCGACGGCAGCGCCGTGGTCGCCCGCGGCACCGACGGCGCGTTCGTCCTGACCCCCGGCGAGGGCGGCCAGGTGGTACTCACCGTTCCGTGAGTACCGGCGGCGCCGCAAGTACCCTTGCGAGCCAACAGCGAGGAGACCGCATGAAGCACACCGGTATCCGTCTGGCCGTGGCCCTGGCGCGCCCTGGTGGTCTTCGCGGCCGCCTGCGGCGACGACTCGGGGGGCCCCTTCTCCTCCACCACCGATGCGGAGTCCTCCACCACCAACGGCGGGGACGTCACCACCACCAGCGGCGGCGAGGCCACCACCACTGCTGCCGGCGAGACGACGACCACCGGCGGGGAGACCACCACCACCGGCGCCGGACCGGCCGGGGACGTCGAGGAGCTGCTCGCCCGCTTCAGCGAGACGCCGTTGCGCACCACCTACCTGATGGGCGGACTCGGGCAGCCAGGAGATGACCTTCTCCCAGGACCCCACCCAGGATCCGCCGGTGTCGGCGGTGCTGTTCGAGGGCGGCAAGTTCATCACCTCCGGGGACACCGTCATCATCTGCAGCGGGGAGGGGGAAGGCTCTCAGTGCTTTGAGATGCCGGCCACCGAAGGCGTGGACATGGCCACAACCATGCTGGGCCCCTTCGCCAGCGCTGGCCTGGTCCCTGCAGTCATCGGCCGACACGCCCGGCTACGAGGTGGAGACCGAGCAGGTCACCATCGCCGGCCGCAGCGGAGTGTGCTTCACCTACCGGCCCGACGCGATCACGGGCGGCGAGACGGAGTTCGTGCGCCAGTGCATCGACAGCGAGCTGGGCTTCGCCCTGCTGCTCGAGGTGAAGGAGACCGGCGCCGACGAGGTGGAGCGGGTGATGGAGCTGGTCGCCGCCGGGGATCCCGCGCCGGACGATTTCGAGCCCACCGGCCCGGTCATGCCGCTGCCGGAGGGATGACACGCCGCCCCGCCGACGCGCCCTGCTCTTCGGCGAGGCGCTGATCGACGAGTTCCCCGACCACCGGGTGGTGGCCGGGGCGCCCCTCCACATCGCCGCCCACCTGGCCTCGTTCGGCTGGGAGGCAGCACGCGGTGGCCCGGGTCGGCGACGACCCCGACGGGCGGGCGATCCGGGCCCGCCTGGAGCGGCACGGAGTAGGCACCTCCTTGCTGGAGGTGGATCCGGCCCTTCCCACCGGCACCGTGGCCGTCACTTTCGATCGGGGCAGTGCGCACTCCTTCACCCTCCCCCACCCGACGGCCTGGGACGCGGTCGAGGGCCCGGCGGTGGTGCCGGCTCACGACGTCCTGTACTTCGGCACGCTGCCCCTGCGCGACCCGCGCTCCCGGGCCGCTCTCATCCGGCTGCTGGCGGCCGGCGGGCGCCGGGTGGTGGACGCCAACCTGCGCCCCCCGGACTACGACGCCGAGCGGGTCGGCTTCGCCGTGGCCCACGCGGACATCTTCAAGGCCTCGGACGAGGAGTTGCCGGAGATCGCCCGCCTGCTCGGGGTGCCCGCCGACCCCCGGGCCCTGTTCGTGCTTGGGCCCGGAGTGGGTATGCATCACCCGGGGGGCTGCCGGGGCGGAGTTGCACCACCGCGACGGGCAGTCCTGGGATGAACCGGGCGCGGCGGTGACGGTGGTGGACACCGTGGGCGCCGGCGATGCCTTCCTGGCCGGCCTCATCGACGGGCTGGTGCCGGGCGGCGACGGGGGGAGGGCGCTGCGCCGCGCCTCGCAGGCAGCCTCCGCCATCGTCGGTCAGCGGGGCGGCTTCCCCGAGTGGGAACCCGGCCGTCACCCCTTCCCGTCGTAGGGTCGTCCCCGACGACAAGGCAGCCGACCATGCGCAGAACGGTCCTCCTCCTGGTCCTGGCACTGGCGGTGCTGTCCGCCGGCTGCTTCGACGATCAACTGGGCGTCGCTCTGGGACGGCCCCGGCGGCGGCACACCCCACCACTACCCTGCCCACCGACCCCGGGGCGGTGCGCGGCCCGGTCTACATCGACTCGGTGGATCTCCTCCTGCTCGAGTCGTGGCCGGTGCAGGTGCGGGCCTCGATCAAGGGGTCTCTTCCCACCCCCTGCCACCGGCTCGCCTGGGACCTCAGCGGGCCCGACGCCCAGGGCCGGATCACCCTGGACATCTACTCAACAGCCGACCCCGACGGCATCTGCATCCAGGTGCTGGAGCCGTTCGAGCAAGTGCATCGACGTCGGCTCCTACACCAGCGGATCGTTCGTGCTGGTGATCAACGGGATCGAGTACCCCTTCACCATCTGAGCGGCGCCTCCCCCGCCCCGCTGATGGGCGGCCCCGCCGCTCGACGGAATCCGCCCGCATCGCGCAGCTAGCCGCCAAGCTGAGCCGGGACAGCGAGAACGACATCGACTGACGAGCTGGGCTCGACAAGCGCGTGACGCCGCGCAGGAGCTCGCCAAGATCGGACAGGCGGCAGTCGGGCCGCTCACCGCTCGGCGCTCGCCGTGAACCTCCTGGGCGCACTACGCGCTCAGAGCAGATCGATGGAGAGCAGGCAGTCCAATCCCGTTGCCGAGAGCTGGCAACCCGCAGCTGGCGACGCGGTTCAAGCAGCCGCCGATGCGCTGGGAAGAATCGGCGACCCCTCTGCGCTCCAGCCTCTCCTTGCTCATGACAGCTCAGGTATCGCCGAGATCCATCCAAGCTGTTGACATGGGCCATCGCGCAGATCGAGCGCAGACAGATCGGCGAGGATCGCCTGTTTGTGGTTGATCATGCCGAACCCGGCCGCCAGGTCGACCGCCTGTGGGCATTACAGCGCAACCTCCGGCAGGATGCCGCCGATCGCTCTCAGTCCAATGGCACCAAGAGTTCGTCACCGCGATGCCCGACCTGGCCTTCGACTCTGACGCCACCCGGGGGCGTGTCTGGGGGATGCTCGCCGGATACATGATCGTACTACCGACGCAACCCGAAGACGAGCGTCATCACGCCTCGGGTGCCCAGAGGCCGCCTATGCTTCGAGCAGCGCCTTGGCAGAGCACGCCCGGCCGCGACGACATCCTAGGCGCCTTCGGCGAGTCGCGGCCAGCCACCGTCTGCACGGGCATGCCTGACCGACGGCTGGGCTCCGTGCCAGTGGCATGGCTCCGGCGTCCGACGACTGCACGTTGCGAGTGTGGGATCTGGGTTGCGCCAGCTAGGCATGCTGGGCGATTCCGACGGGTGGCGTACCCGAATCGGCGACGGCCTAGGCGCGCCGTCGGCCCCCCGTGCGCTGCCCGGGCGGCCACAGCTCGACCGCGTTACGGTTAGCGGCACGCGTTCGGCCCCCCTCCCTCACCCCCGATCGGCCCCGGTCACCGGGGTCGATCTATACTCCCGCCGCCTGACCGCTGGGTGCCCGGGCGCTCACTAAGCTCGGCCGACCGCCCTCATCGTCCAGCGGTCTAGGACGCCGGCCTTTCAAGCCGGTAACACGGGTTCGAATCCCGTTGGGGGCACCCACGGGGGCGTGGTGAAGCACGGAGTTCACGCCGGCCTGTCAAGCCGGAGGTCGCGGGTTCAAATCCCGTCGCCCCCGCCAGAGCGCCAGGGCGCCTGGTCAGGTAGCTCAGTTGGGAGAGCGCCGGTCTGAAAAACCGGAGGTCGCCGGTCCGATCCCGGCCCTGACCACCACGGGTACTCCTCGCCAGGCGAAGGGGTTCTTGCGTCGATGGGCGTCGAATGGGACGGGTCATGAGGCGCCCAACCCCGCGACAATCCGGCGCACTCCTTCCGGTAGGCCCGATTGACACGAATGGCACTACTCAACTGCCCCGGATGCGGAGCGCGGATATCGCACCGGGCGTCGGTCTGCCCGCACTGCGGGTGCCCCGCCGACTCCGGCAGCCGACCTGCCGCCGCCTCGAGGCTCCGGAAGAAGGCAGATGGGCGAGTGACCTACTACATGAAGGTGGCTTGGCCCCTCTGCGCCAAGTAGGCCAGGTCGCTACCCGGCCGCTCCGGCTGAAAGCCGGGATCTCGGGCGGGAAGGTGACCGGCGCCCTACTCACCGGCGGGCTGTCACTGCTGGGCGACCGGCCGGTCCCGCAAGGAGAGCGTCTCCGAGGCGTACTGCTACAACCGCAAGACCCCGCGGACCATCAGGTAGCTGGAGGAGCCGAGCACAGGCAACCGCCGCTGACACGCGCGCGGGGTGGGGCGGTGTTCTGGCTTCCCAGGTCCGCCAGGAACAGCCCGGCCGCACCCCCACCCGGCAGGGGTTTCCCATGTGTTCTGCCCACGTTCTCGGCTCTGATCTTGCGCTGAAGAAGGGCCTCCCGTGAGGTGCCCTCTGGACTTGTCGTGCGCCGCCCCGTACGGTGCTCCTGGTCGGGAAGGAGGTCCCGGTGGCAGTGCCGATTCAGGTAGTCATCGACACCCAGCACCCAGCCCGCCTGGCCGGGTTCTGGGCTGAGGCGCTGGGCTACGTCCCCGAGCCGCCGCCGGTCGGGTTCACCGACTGGGAGAGCTACATGCGCTCGGAGGGGGTGCCCGAGGCGGAGTGGGACCGCTACACCGCCCTGGTCGACCCCGGGGGCGGCGGGCCACGGCTCCTGCTCCAGAAGGTCCCCGAGGACAAGGTGGTGAAGAACCGGCTGCACCTGGACCTGAGCGTGAGCGGGGGCAGGGGGGCGTCGCCGGAGGAGCGGAGGCGGGCTATCGGCCGGGCGGCTGCCCGGCTGGAGGGCTTGGGAGCCAGCGTGCTCGGCCCGGTCGAGGAACCCGGGTCCTACTGGGTGGTGATGCAGGACCCGGAGGGCAACGAGTTCTGTCTGCACTGACCCGGGACCGGGCGCCCGCCCGTCTCTCCTTTGGCAATCCGCAGCGACGCCAAGGGCCTGCGCCAACACACCGACAACTCGAAGGTGGCGCAGGCGGGACTTGTCGGCCACAATTCCCGTTCGACCATGCGCCGGCGAGTCGAGATGAGCGCCGGTTCCCCGACACGGGGCCAGACTGGGAGCTGAAGATGGGCGAGAAGAAGCTGTTCGGTACGGACGGCGTGCGCGGGGTCGCCAACCGCGAGCCGATGACGGTGGAGACGGCCGTGAGCCTCGGCCGGGCCACGGCGCACGTGCTCGAAGAGCGCCAAGGCGGCACGCGTCCCCGGGTGGTGATCGGCAAGGACACCCGACTGAGCGGCGCCATGCTGGAGAGCGCTCTGGTGGCGGGCCTGTGCTCCATGGGCGCCGACGTCTTCCTCCTGGGGACGCTGCCCACGCCGGGCATCGCCGTGCTCACCATCCAGCAGCAAGCGGACGCCGGCTGCGTCATCTCGGCCTCGCACAACCCGTTCGAGGACAACGGAATCAAGCTGTTCTCCCGCGACGGTTTCAAGCTGCCCGACGAGGAGGAAGCCGGAATCGAAGCGCTGATGGCCGGCGGGAGCGCGACCGAACGGCTGCCCACCGCCGGGGGGATCGGCAACTCCTTCCGCGTGGACGACGCCCTCGAGCGCTACGTCGCCTTCTGCAAGGGGACGTTCCCCGCCGACATGGACCTGCGAGGGCCTGCGCATCGTGCTCGATTGCGCCAACGGCGCCACCTACCAGGCCGCCCCGGCGGTCTTCGAGCAGCTGGGTGCCGACGTGACCACCCTGCACGCCTCCCCCAACGGGCTCAACATCAACGCCGGCTGCGGCTCGCAGCACACCGAAGACCTGCGCGCCCGGGTGCAGGCCGAAGGCGCCGACATCGGGCTGGCGTTCGACGGCGACGGCGACCGGCTGATCGTGGTGGACGAGACCGGGGTGGAGCTCTCCGGCGACCACATCCTCACCATTTGTGCCAAGGACCTCAAGGAGCGCGGGCGACTGGCCAACAACCTCGCCGTCGGCACGGTGATGAGCAACTTCGGGCTGCACGCGGCCATGCGCAACCTGGGCATCGAGTTCGCCTGCAGCGCGGTGGGCGACCGCTACCTCCTGGAACTGATGAAGGAGAAGGGCGGCATCCTCGGCGCCGAGTCGTCGGGGCACATGATCTTCCTGGACAAGCACACCACCGGCGACGGCATCGTCTCCGCCCTGCAGCTCCTGGCGGTGATGCGCCGCACCGGGCAGCCCGTATCGGCGCTCGCCTCGGTCCTGACGCTCTCGCCGCAGCACCTGCTGAACGTGGACGTAGCCCGCCGGCCCCCCCTGCAGGACTTGCCCGGGGTGCAGGCGGCCATCGCCGCGGCGGAGAAGGAGTTGGGGCAGGAGGGGCGCGTGCTGGTGCGCTACTCCGGCACCCAGAACATGTGCCGGGTGATGGTCGAGGCGCCGACCGAGGAGGTCGCCGTCCGCCTGTGCGGCTCCATCGCGGCGGCCCTCAAGAGCGAGATCGGCTGATCACTCCATCCGGCCGGAGACGGGGCTCCGGGAGAACTTCAGCTCCTCCACCCGGCACGTCGCGCAGCCCTCGGAGAGATCCTCGATGACGACGCCGCGGCGCTCGATCTCGGCTCGGCGGGCGAGGACGCCGGCTGGGCGGAGGCATCAGTAGATCTCGTCCCCCTCCTCACGGGTGTAGAAGAGGTGGAGAGGACTCTGGCCGGACGCGGCGGTGGCGGCCGGATCGAGCAACGTGCGCTCGGCGGCGGCGCGCTCGCCCGTCGCGGCTGCTTCCAGGGCATCGAGCCTGGCGCGGACCCCGGAGGCATCCACCAGCTCCATCAGAGTGTCGAAGAGGGCGGCGGAGCCGCAGAGGAGCTGCGATTCGCAGAGGATCTTGCAGGCGACCATGTGCTCGAAGCGGTCGAAGGCGAGCTGCTCGCGGACCCTGGCGATGGGCTTCAGGATGTAGTCGAGCTCCTCGCGGAAGTCGGGATGAACCAGGAGCAGGTGCTTCTGGCGGTAGACCGCCTCGTCGAGGGCCCTGGCGTCCTCGCCGGGCAACGAGTCGGCCGTCACGATGATCAGATCGAGATCGGAGCCGCGGACCATCTCGCCGGTGCTCCGCTCGGGCCGGGGAACACGGTGGGCCATCCGGTAGGTGATGTCGCCGGCGATCAGGAAGACGGCGTTGTGCAGCAGGAGAGACTCATCGGGAAGCCCGGCGAGGGCCCGGCCGACGCTGTCGCGAGCCACGGCCAGCTTCTCGCGACCGATCGAAGCGGCGTTCTCCTCGAGCTCCACGGCGCGGGCCTCCAGGGCGGGCTGCTGGCGGTCCAGGCCGACGAGGCCGTAGGTGAGGAACTCCCGCCGGATGGAGGGGGAAAGCCGCGCGTAGCCCTCTACACCCGAGTCGAGGCGCAGGTAGCGGCGGCCGGTTCGGCGCAGGAGCAGGCCGGGGGCGTGGCAGGCCCGCCACAGGCCAAGGATGTCGGTGAATCCTCCGGCGGCGGCGAGCTCGGCCCCGGTGAGGGGGCCGCGATCCGACAGGATGTCCGCGATGGCCCGCATCGGCCGGAAGTATGGGCCTGCAGGGCGGCTCGGGGAAACCCGGCGCTCCCCGCCCGAAGCCTCTCCCGCCCGCCGAAGAGCCGATCCCATCCCCCGCACGAGCGTGGGCGCTCGCGCTCAGCGCTTCCTTCACAGGCCGAGGCCCGACCCGATCGCATAGGTGATCACGGACACCGACCCAGCCAGCACCGCCCCCCAGGCCAGGTCTACCACGGTCACCAGCAGCGGCCAGTCCCGCAGCGTGGCCAGGTTGGTCAGGTCGTAGGTGGCATAGGCGATGAACCCGAAGAGGGCCCCGTAGAGGAGTGCCCGCTCCCAGGAGTCCTGGTCCATGGCCGGGGCGACCACGAACACCACCAGACCCAGGATGAAGAGGAGGTAGAAGGCTACGGCCGCCGCCCAGTTCACCGGGCTCCGCATCAGGGAGCCGACCTGCCGGCGATAGAAGCCTTTGGCCACCAGGCCCAGCCACACCATGTCGATGGCGAAGAACACCGGTAGTGCGATCAGATAGAGCTTGGTCAGCAGCATGTGATCCTCGATCCCCCAGTCGGCCGCTCCTGCAACCGGGCGCCATGGTGGCACCACCGCGGCCTCGGGCCCTGCCTTGTGGCCGGGCCCGGCCGCCGGCTCGAGCCTCGCTCGCCCGTCGCCGCAGCGTCGGCCCGGCCCGCCTCATCCCGCATCCGTCCGCCGGTACAGCTCCCACCACTCGTTGGACTCGATCAGCGTGAATGAGTCGTGCACCGACTGCCAGACCTTCTCCAGGTCAACGTCGCGGTTCGCCTGCAGCATCACGTACTCCACGGTGTCGGCCGCCGGCAGGCGCTTCCCTTCCAGCGTCAGCCCCGGCCCGTAGAGGTTGGCTCGGAAGGGGGTGGGGAACATGTAGATCTCCTCCCGATGGGTCAGGTGGGGGGCAATGGAGTAGTGAACCGACACCGAGGCGTCACCGGGAATGGCCTCCATCATCTCGCGGGCCGCCACCGCCACCGGATGGTCGGGCGCCCAGTAGGCGGGCTCGTTGCGGGCGAAGGGGAGGGGCCCCCACAGCATGGCCGACCACAGGGCCATCAGCGCCACCGCAGTCAGCATCCGCCATCGCCATCGATCCTTCATCGCCCCCAGCGCGTGCACCGTCCCCAGCGCCAAGGCCGGGACGACGACCATCGAGTAGTGGTAGCCGATGTGGTGTTGGTAGACGAAGGTGCTGAGGATGTTCGCGCCCAGGGCCAGCACCCCGATCAGGGCGACGGAGGGGAGCCGCAGGAAGGCCCAGGCGAAGGGGGCAGTCATCTGCCACAAGTACCAGGGCCGCCCCTCGCTCGCCAGGTAGGAGGCCACGCTGCCCGGCCGTCGCACCAGCTCGGTGAACAGACCCGCGGGTCCGCCGAAGGGGATGCGCCAGGCGTTGGGCATTGCCACCCCGGTGAGGGCCCCCATCAGGACGGGGGCCAGGGCCGCCGGGTAGACGGCGCTGCCGACGACGGTGAGCAGCCCGATCGCGGGGCGGCGCCGCAGCGCCACCCAGGCCCCCAGGGGCATCAGCACCAGCCAGGTGTCCTCTTTGACGAGCGCCACCAGCACCACACACAAGACGTACATGCGCCAGCGTTCGGTGAGGGCGGCGTAGATGGCGAAGCCCAGCAGGGTGCTCAGGAAGGCGTCTGGGTGAAAACCCTCGAGGTTCCCCCAGTTGAGGGCGGGGTTGACCAGGAAGCAGACGGCCAGCAGCAGGGCGGCCGCCTCGCTGCGCAAATGGCGCCGGGCATACAGGAAGACGGGGATGGCCCCGGCGGCGATGGCCGAGCTCTGGAGGAAGAACAGGGTGCCGGCGCCGGGGTGCAGCCAGTACAGCGGCACGAGGGGCAGCAGGATGAAGGAGGTGTGGTCGCCGAACAGGTTGCGGCCCATCAGGGTGACGAAGGGCGCCTTGAACCGCGACAGCAGCCACATCCCCTGGTCGTACAGCCCGAAGTCGAAGGCGGCGGTCCCCAGGCCGTGGTGGATCTGCAGGCTGAGCCGGGTGAAGTACCAGGTGAAGAGGGCCACCGCCGCCAGCAGGGCCCACTCGGCGAGGGTCACCCGGCCCAGGCGAGCGCTGCCCCGGTGGAGCAGGCGGCGGACGGTCTCCGCACGGGCCGTCGCGACGGCCACATCCGCAGCCGGCACGGGAATGGCCGGGCCTGTCCGCTCTTCGCGCATCGCGCCGTCATCGGAAGAGGCGTCCATCGCGACGCGGATTCTCGCCACTTCCCCATTGCTGCGCGGGGAAGGGCGGCCCCGGGCAGGGGCCGGCCTAGATGACCTTGTCGGTCTTCCCGGCCACCGCGCGCAGCAGTTCGGTCTGGCCGGTGTGGTAGGTGTCGTGGAAGTAGGCGAAGTGGAGGCGGTCCTCCAGAGTCAGCCGGCGGTCGTTCACCATCTCCTCCGCCCCCAGGGCCTCACCGGAGAGAGCCGAGAGCGCCGCGGAGATCCGCACCTGCCCTTCCTTCAGGACCGCCAGCAGGCGCTCGAGGGGGACGACCCCGGGACCGTCGCCGGTCACCGGGTCCGACTCCCGCTGATAGCGGGCGCCCTCCTCACCCAGCGCGGGCGCTTCGCCGAGCATGGTCAGCACCTGGTCCCGGTAGTCGGCCAGGTGGCCCAGGACCCAGTTGAGGCAGTTCATGCCGGGCACCTGCACCAGAGAGTCCTGGTGGGTCAGGCCGGCAGTCTGGGCCTCGATGATCCACAGGTTGCGGGCGAAGGCCTTGGCGAAGACCTGGTTGATGGGCATGGGGCGGCTCCGGTCGGGCGGGTGCAGTGAGGTTAGGGCGCCGCTGGCCTTCCCCCGCGGGGCGGCGCGGCCCCTACCGCGGCAGGTCCACGTTCCAGTGGTGGTTGCACTCCTCGCAGATGTACTCGTTGCGCCGCACCGTGTAGCGCCGGTGGGTCAACAGACGCCACACCAGGTAGCAGGGGATGGCCACCAGGTACCAGGCGGTGTAGAGGACGCCGATGCCGAACATGGCCAACGACAGGCCCCAGGTGTCGAAGCGGAACCCCAGGAAGCGGCTCACGTACTTGCCGGTTGCCGGGTTCACCCAACCGAACATCTCCCGGGTGATCACCCCGCCGCCGCAGTTGGGGCACTTCAGGTTCACGGCTTCCCCCGACGCGTTGCCTCGGATCCCCGATGCTAACGGCTCGCCCGGCCGTCGACCCATCCTCAGTTGGCGAAGCTGAGGGCCTGGGCTCGCGCCCAGCGGGCGGCCACCACGGTGTAGAGCTCGCCCGCCTCCTCCGGGTCCCCGCGCTGGAGCGCGGCCAGGCTGTCGGCCACGTCGGCGGCCGACTCGTCGTCGGCCAGTTCATCCTCCGTGAACAGACCCGCCACCCCGCCGTAGTCCAGCTCCACCACGGAGTCGCCGGGGAACGGCTGCAGCCACTCCGCCAGGTCCCGCAGCGGGCCGACGGTGTCCTCCTCGAACCCGGCCGCTTCCAGCACCCGGCCGGCCCGCTCCAGCCGCCGCAACGCCGAGCGCCGCGAGGTGCGGTAGCGGATCCCCGGCCCGCCCGGCCCCGACAGAGCCTCACGCTCCTTCCCGTCGAAGGCGGCAAACCAGCGAAGCGGCACGTGGAACGGGGAGGTGAGGATGTGCGAGCGGGCGTCGGGACTGCCGGCCTGGAGCAGGGCGAGCTCAGCCGCCGCCCGCCGAGCCAGGGTCTCGGGTACCAGGACTTCGCCGATGCCGGGCGGGTGGGCGTGGCGGAAGGCGAGCAGGCCCTCCAGCATGCGCAGGCGGGGGTAGCGGGGGCACACCAGGCGGCGGCCCCGCTGCCGGATGACGAACGCGTCGTCGCGCAGCGACTCGAACCAGACCCCGTAGGCCCCGCGCACCAGCACCCGGCCGGCGCCGGAGGCGGGCATGTGCTCCACCACCGGCGCTTCGTCGTCGGGCACGTAGACACGCAGATAGGCGACGGGCGTCACCGGCGGAATGCTACCGAGGGCAGGGTCGGACGCCCCGGGTGTAGTGCCGAGGGTTTTGGTAGGGTGGCAGCAGGGTTCTCCCCTTCAGCGGGAAAGGAGCACGGCATTGGGGGTATTCGACGCGATAGGTAGACGGGGCCACGAGGAGATCATCTTCGGGAACCACCCGGCTTCGGGCCTCAGGTCCATCATCGCCATCCACTCCACGGCTCTCGGTCCCGCCCTCGGCGGGACTCGCTTTTATCCCTACCAGAACGAGAAGGAAGCGCTGGAGGACGTGCTGCGCCTCTCCCAGGGCATGACCCTGAAGGCGGCCGCCGCCGGCCTCGACCTGGGGGGTGGCAAAGCGGTCATCATCGGCGACCCGCGCACCAAGAAGACGGAGCGCTTGTGGCGGGCGTTCGGCCGGGAGGTGGACTCCCTGGGCGGCCGATACATCACCGCCGAGGACGTAGGCACCGACACCAACGACATGAACATGGTCCGGCGCGAGACCCGCTGGGTGGTTGGGGTCGCAGTCGAGGAAGGCGGCTCGGGCGACCCCTCGCCCTTCACCGCCCGGGGCGTCGCCGCCTCCATGCGGGCCGCCTCCCGGTTCCTGTGGGAGACCGACGACCTGGCCGGGCGCACGGTGGCCGTCATGGGGGTGGGCAAGGTCGGCTCCAGCCTGGTGAGCCGGCTCGTCGAAGCGGGCGCCCACTGCGTGGTCGCCGACACCTACCCGCCGGCTCTCGAGGCGATCCAGAAGAAGCACCCCGCGGTCAAGGTCGTCTCCGTCGAGAAGATCTGCTCAGTCAAGTGCGACATCTTCTCGCCGAACTCGCTGGGGGCGGTGCTGACCGAGAAGAGCATCGCCGAGCTGCGCTGCGCGGCCGTGGTCGGGGCGGCCAACAACCAGCTGGCGACCGAGACCGACGCCAAGCGCCTGATGAGCCGCGGCATCCTGTACGCCCCCGACTTCGTGGTCAATGCCGGCGGGCTGATCAACGTCAGCGACGAGATCCACGGCTACAACGCCGAGAGGGCGGCGTCCCGGGTCGACCGGATCTACGACAACGTCCTCCGGGTGCTGCACGCCGCTCACGAGCGCAACATGTCGCCCCATCACGCCGCCGTGGAACTGGCGGAGGAACGAGTGACCAGCATCGGCGCCCTGCGGCTCTTCCGCCGCTGCGGCGACGACCGGGCCTAATCTCGGCCTTCCCCACCGCCTTCCCGGCCCGACCGGGGGGCGGCGGGCGAACGCGGCGAGAGAGGACGAGGTGCCCATAGGTCCGGATACGCCGGGAAGACCACGGGGCGCTCGGGTTGAGCGACGCTGCGCTGCTCGAGATCCATCGGCTGATGGTGCTCGCCCGCCAACTCGACGACCGCAGTTGGGCTCTCAACCGTCAGGGCAGGGTGCCCTTCGTCGTCTCCTCCTCCGGGCAGGAGGCCGTCCAACTGGGCGCGGCGTTCGCCCTCGACCGCGAGATCGACTGGGTGCTCCCCTACTACCGCGACCTCGCCCTGATGCTCGCCCTGGGCTTGACGCCCGAGGAGGTCTTCTTCGGCCTCTTCGCCAAGGAGGGTGATCCCAGCGGCGGGGGCAGGCAGATGCCCAACCACTGGTCGCTGCCCGGCCGCCGGGTGTTCAGCCGCTCGTCGGTCACCGGCACCCAGTACCCCCACGCCGCCGGCATCGCCTACGAGTTGCGACGCGCGGGCCGGCCCGGCGTGGTGCTGGTCACCGGGGGTGAGGGCTCCACCTCGCAGGGCGACCTCCACGAGGCCCTCAACTTCACCGGGCTCCACCGCCTGCCGGTCATCTTCCTCATCGAGAACAACGGGTACGCGATCTCGGTACCGGCCCGTGACCAGGTGGGCGGCGATCTGGCCGACCGGGCCCGGGCCTACGGCCTGGCCGCCTCCTCCATCGACGGCAACGACGTTCTCACCGTGCACGCCGAGGTCGCAGAGGCGGTGGAGCGGGCCCGGGCAGGCGGGGGGCCCACCTTCCTGGATGCCCGCACCTATCGCTACTACGCCCACACCTCCGACGACGACGACCGGCAGTACCGCAGCGCCGACGAGGTCGCCCAGTGGCGGCGGCGCGACCCCATCAGCCTCCTCCGGGCCTACCTGGTGGAGCACCGCCTGCTCACCGAGACCGACGAGGAGACGGTCGAGCGAGGAGGCGAACGCGGCGGTGACCGCGGCCCTGGCCGCAGTCGACGGAGCGCCCGACCCCACCGATGCCCTCTCGCTGGTCTACGCCCGGCCGGTGCGCAACACCCACCCGGTCGAGGCGGTCGAGGCTCCCCCGAGCGGCCGGGAGATGAACCTGATCACCGCCGTCAACCAGGCCCTCCACGAGATCATGGAAGACCACCCCGAGGCCGTGGTGCTCGGGGAGGACGTGGCCGATCCCAAGGGCGGCGTCTTCAAGGCCACGGTTGGCTTGACCGAGGCCTTCGGGGCGGCCCGCTGCTTCAACACTCCGCTGGCCGAGTCGTCGATCGTCGGCGTTGCCATCGGGATGGCCGCCGCCGGGGCCCGTCCCATCGTCGAGATCCAGTTCGCCGACTTCATCCACCCGGCGTTCAACCAGATCGTTTCCGAGGCGGCCCGCCTCCACTATCGCTCAGGCGGGGGCTGGCGGTGCCCGCTGGTCATCCGAGCGCCCTACGGGGGCGGCATCCACGGGGGCCTGTACCACAGCCAGTCGATCGAGGGCTTCTACGCCCACGTCCCCGGCCTCAAGGTGGTCGTGCCCTCCACGCCGGCCGACACCAAGGGCCTGCTGCGAGCGGCGGTGGAGGACCCCGACCCGGTGCTCTTCCTGGAGCCGAAGAAGCTCTACCGACTGGCCAAAGGACCGGTGCCGGCGGGGCCTCACCGGGTGGCACTGGGGCGGGCGGCCCTGCGCCGCACCGGCGATGCCCTGACGATCATCGCCTACGGGACCATGGCCCACTACTCGCGTCGAGGCCGCCGACCGGCTGGCCGCCCGCGGCATCGAAGCCCAGGTGCTCGACCTGCGCAGCATCCGCCCCTTCGACTGGGCGTCGGTGGAGGCGGCGGTGCGGCGCACCGGCAAGGTGCTCATCGTGCACGAGGACAACGAGTTCGCCGGCTTCGGGGCCGAGGTAGCCGCCCAGATCGGGGAGAAGGCCTTCGAGTACCTCGACGCCCCGGTGCAGCGCTACGCCGCACCCGACGTTCCCACCTTCCCGTTCGCCCCGTCGCTGGAGGCCCAGGTAATGCCCTCCGTGGAGGGGATCGTCGAGCGGGCCGCCCACCTGGCGGAGTTCTAGCCCGGATCTGCCTCTCCGGCTTCGCCGAGCGAGCAGGCGCAGACGCGTGGTCCATCGTGCTCCCCCCTAAGGCGGGGAGTGCCGAGCGAGCCCGCGAGCGAGGCGACGGGGGTGCGCGAGGTGGCGCCGAGCCGCGCGAGCGCGTGAGGGACAGCACCCCCTCCGGCGACCTCGAGGCTCGCGCCACCTCCCCCAGGGGGAGGCGCAAGGTCCTCTTCTATCCTCCCCCGGCGTGGAACCCGTCTGCGACCCGCCCGCCCCGAGGACAAGGAGTCGATCCTCGCCTTCACCCAGGCAACCTTCCCCTGGGGTGACTACATCGACCGCGTCTTCGACGACTGGCTGGCCGATCCGGCCGGCATCACCCTGATCGCCGAGGTGCAGGGCGTGGCGGCCGGCCTGGCGCGCGGCACGCTGCTCTCCCCCGCCGAGGCCTGGGCCCAGGGGCTGAGGGTTCACCCCGAGCATCGGCGTCGAGGCCTCGGCACCGCTCTGCTCGACCGCCTGGCGGAGTGGGCCGCCGGGCAGGGCGCCAAGGTCATCCGCCTCTCCTCAGAGGACTCGAACACGGCGGCGGGCGCCCTCATCCCCACCGCGGGGTTCCGCCCGGCAGGGCGCTGGCTGATAGTCGAGAAGGAGGAGCTTCGCGCCGGCCCGACGCCCCGGGGCAATGGGGGGAAGCGTGCACCGGCAGCCGACCGGCTGCGGCCGGCCCCCGCCCCTGAGGCGGACGCGGCCATGATCTCCTGGAGCGGCGGACCCCTCGAGATGGAGGCTCGCGGCCTGTTCTCCCAGCACTGGTGCTGCCGCCGCCTCACCCTCGCCGACCTGGCCGGAGCCGCCCGGCGGGGTGCTCTGTGGCAGGGACGAACGGGCTGGCTCCTCGGCGAGAGGGACCGCGACGAATTCGAGGTCCACTGGCTCTCCACCTACCCGGAGGACGCCCGGGCGATGGTCGCCGCCCTGCTCGACCTTGCGGCGGCCGCCGGTGCCGACCGACTCGAGGCCCAGCTGCCGGCGGTCGACTGGTTGCGCTCTGCCCTCGACCGGGCGGGCTGCGCGACCGCGCCCGCTGACGGTGCACGCGCGCCCGCTGTAGGGGCGTGGACCCGCCGAGACCGAGAACCCCCGATCCGCTCGTCAGACCACTTCACCGCCGCGTGCGCTGCATCCCGCTCGCGCCTCCCCGACGCCGCCCCCGCTGGTCAGACCACCCCCCCGCCCGCGCGGTGGGCGCTGCAGCACCCCCTCCGCGCCTGCCTGCGGCAGGCGCGCCTCCCCCGTCCCCACGGGGGAGGCGATAGACAACTTGGAATTGATACGGATACACTCAAGTTATAGACTATGTTCTAACTAAGAACTCTGAGACACGAGGAGCGCCATGTCGCGAGCAGTAGGCATCGACCTGGGCACCACCAACAGCGTGGTGGCCATCTTCGAGGGCGGCGAACCCACCATCATCGCCAACGCCGAGGGCCACCGCACCACACCCTCGGTGGTCGCCTTCTCCAAGAGCGGCGAAGTGCTGGTCGGCGAGGTCGCCAAACGGCAGGCCATCACCAACCCGGACCGCACCGTTCGGTCGGTGAAGCGGGAGATGGGCAGCGACTGGTCCATCGACATCGACGGCAAGCGCTACACCCCGCAGGAGATCAGCGCCCGCATCCTGATGAAGCTCAAGCGGGACGCCGAGTCGTACCTGGGCACGCCGGTCACCCAGGCGGTCATCACCGTGCCCGCCTACTTCGGCGACGCCCAGCGCCAGGCCACCAAGGAAGCCGGCCAGATCGCCGGCCTGGAAGTGCTGCGCATCATCAACGAGCCCACCGCCGCCGCCCTGGCCTACGGGCTCGACAAGGAGGGGCACGACCAGACCATCCTGGTCTACGACCTTGGCGGAGGCACCTTCGACGTCTCCATCCTGGAGATCGGTGAAGGCGTCTTCGAGGTCAAGTCCACCAGCGGCAACACCCGCCTGGGCGGCGACGACTGGGACCAGCGGATCATCGACTGGCTGGTGAAGGAGCTGCGCAACGACCACGGGGTGGACCTCTCCAAGGACCGCATGGCCCTGCAGCGCCTCAAGGAGGCCGCCGAGAAGGCCAAGATCGAGCTGTCTCAGGTGACCGAGACGGAGATCAACCTGCCGTTCATCACCGCGACCCCGGAAGGGCCGCTCCACCTGCTGAAGACCCTGACCCGCTCCGAGTTCCACAAGATGACCGAGGACCTGGTCGAGAAGACCAGGGGCCCGTTCCAGCAGGCCATCAAGGACGCCGGCATCAAGGTGTCCGACATCGACCACGTCATCCTGGTCGGCGGCTCCACCCGCATGCCCGCCATCCAGGAGCTGGTGCACAGCCTCACCGGCAAGGACCCCCACAAGGGGGTCAACCCCGACGAGGTGGTCGCTGCCGGCGCCGCCCTCCAGGCCGGGGTGCTCAAGGGCCAGGTCAAGGACATCCTGCTCCTCGACGTCACCCCGCTCACCCTGGGCATCGAGACCCTGGGCGGCGTGTTCACCCGCATGATCGAGCGCAACACCACCATCCCCACCCGCCGCTCGGAGATCTTCACCACGGCCGCCGACGCCCAGCCGGAGGTGGAGGTGCACGTCTTGCAGGGCGAGCGCCAGATGGCCAGCGACAACAAGTCGCTGGGACGCTTCAACCTCACCGGCATCCCGCCCGCCCCGCGCGGCGTGCCGCAGATCGAGGTCACCTTCGACATCGACGCCAACGGCATCGTCTCGGTGTCGGCCAAGGACCTGGGTACGGGCAAACAGCAGCAAATCACCATCACCGGGGGGACGGCCCTGCCTCGGGACGACATCGACCGCATGATCCACGACGCCGAGGCCCATGCCAACGAGGACCAGCAGCGCCGGGAGGCGGCCGACGCTCGCAACCATGGCGAGCACGTCGCCTACCAGACCGAGAAGATGCTCAAGGACTACGGCGACCGCCTCGGCGAGGCCGAGCGCTCCCCCATCCAGTCCAAGCTCGACGAGCTGCGCAACATCCTCAAGGATGCCGATGCCCCCACCGAGCGCATCCGCAGCGCCACCGACGCCCTGCTAACCGCCTCCCAGGTGCTCGGCCAGAAGGTCTACGAGTCCTCCCAGGCCCAGGCGGCCGGGGGCGGTACTGCCCCCAAGGGCGGCGACGACGTGGTCGAGGCCGAGATCGTGGACGAGGGGGACCAGGAGTCATGACCCGCCGCCCCACCGAGCCCGACGAGCCGGAGGCCGGCCTGGAGGTAGCCCGGCCGGCCGCCGCCGAGTCGGACCTGGACCTCCCCGAGGACGACGCCGCAGCCGTGGAGGTGCTGGCTGACGCCCTGGCCACCGTCCGGGCGTCGGCCGACTCCTACCTCGACGACCTGCGCCGGGTGGCGGCCGAGTTCGAGAACTTCCGCAAGCGCGCCGCCCGGGAGCGGGAGGAGACCGTCGCCCGCGCCTCGCAGCGGTTGGTCGAGAACCTGCTCCCCGTACTCGACTCCTTCGACAGCGCCTTCGCCCATCAGGCGCAGACCCCCGGCGAGCAGCAGATCCTGGCGGGAGTGCGCGGCACGTTCCACCAGCTCATGGGCATCCTCGCCGGCGAAGGCCTGGAGATCGTCCCCGGGGTCGGAGAGGACTTCGACCCGGCGGTCCACGAAGCCACCGCGGTGGTCGGCGGCGGCCACGGGCGGCTCGTGGTGGCCGAGGAGCTCCGCCGCGGCTACACACTGAAGGGCCGGCTGCTGCGGCCGGCCATGGTGGTCGTGGGATCCCGCGACGCCCAGCCGGCCGGGGAGAACGGTGAGTGAGCAGTGCGCCGGGAGTGGCTGGAGAAGGACTACTACGAGATCCTCGGGGTAGACCGGGGTGCCTCCGAAAAGGAGATCACCGCCGCCTACCGCCGCCTCGCCAAGAAGCACCACCCGGACAACAACCCGGGTGACGCCTCCGCCGAGGCCCGCTTCAAGGAGATCTCAGAGGCCAACGCGGTCCTCTCCGACGCCGAGCAGCGCAGCCAGTACGACCAGGCCCGGGAGATGTTCGCCCGGGGCACCTTCGTCGGGGACCCCGGCGGCGGCGCCCAGTACGTGCGCATCGACGACCTGGGTGACCTCGGAAACCTCTTCGGCGGGGGCCTGTTCGGCGGCCTCGGCGACCTGTTCGGTACCGGCGGACGGCGGGCCCAGCCGCGCTCCCGCCGCGGCGGCGACGTCGAAGCCGAAGTGAGCCTCTCCTTCCACGAGGCGGTGCAGGGCGCCACCCGCAAGCTCACCGTGCAGGGGCCCGACGGCCGTCGGCAAGTGACGGTCAAGATTCCCGCCGGGGTCAACGACGGCGCCCGCATCCGCCTGCGCGGCCAGGGGCAGCCCGGCCAGCAAGGAGGCCCCGCCGGCGACCTCTACGTGCGGGTGCACGCCGGCTCCCACCCGCTCTTCTCCCGCTCCGGGGGCGACCTGAAGGTGACGGTCCCCATCTCCTTCACCGAAGCCGCCCTGGGAGCCGACGTCGCCGTGCCCACCCTCGAGAGCAAGGTCACCCTGCGTGTGCCGGCCGGCACCTCGCCGGGGCGCACCTTCCGGGTCAAGGGCAAGGGGGTGGCCACCGCGAAGGGCACGGGCGACCTGCTCGTCACCGTGGAGGTGGCTGTGCCCGAGGAGCTTTCACCAGAAGCCCGCTCTCTCCTGGAGCAACTGCGCCGGGTTGAGGCGGGCCACAACCCGCGAGCCCACCTGGGAGTGTGACCGATGGCCAAGGAACAACGCGACGCCGTCTACATCATCTCGGTGGCCGCCGACCTGGCCGGCGTCCACCCGCAGACGCTGCGGATATACGAGCGCCGCGGCCTGCTCAGCCCGTACCGCACGGCCGGCGGCACCCGGCGCTACTCCGCCGCCGACCTCGAGCGCCTCGGCCTGATCCACGAGCTCACCGCCGACGGCATCAACCTCGAAGGGGTCAAGCGCATCCTGGAGATGCGCGAGGAGATCCAGCGCCTGCAGAAGCAGGTGGCCCGCCTCCGCCGCCTGCTCGGCGAGTCGGAGCGGCGCTACCGCTCCGGCACCGTCCCGCGGCCGGCGCAAGCCCGCGTCGTCCGCAACCTGCCCGACTTGCTCCGCCCACATCTCGACGACCTGTTCGGACCCTAGAGGGGCCGGGGCCACAGACCCTAATGCCTCCCCTGGCCCCCTCGGGCTCGCTGAGGAAAGCCCTCACCCCCCGCCCTCTCCCGCTGGCGCGGGACCGCTGAGGAAAGCCCTCACCCCCCGCCCTCTCCCGCTGGCCGCGGGAGAGGGGGCCGGCCGCAGGCCGCGGAGAGGGCATCCCGTTGACGTGTGCCCGGTCTTGCGACCGGGCACACGACGCCCCACTACGACATGAACCTTCTAGCGGCTCAGCCGGTCGCGGATCTCCCGCAGGAGGACGATCTCCTCGGCGGGGGCCGCCGGCGCCGCCTCCTCGGCCTTGGCCCGGCGCGCCCTCCAGGCGTTGTAGGGCTTGATGATGAAGAAGAACACCGCCGCCGCGATCAGGACGAAGGTGACCAGGGCGGTAATGAACATTCCGTAGGGGATGACCGCATCGTTGACGGTCCAGATCAGGTCGTCGAAGCTGGGTTTGCCGACGATGGCGGCAATCAGCGGCATGATCACGAAGTCGACGAACGCCTTGATGACCGCCCCGAAAGCGGCGGCGATGACAAAGGCGACGGCCAGGTCGATCAGGTTGCCCTTGGTGATGAAGTCCTTGAACTCCTTGAGGATCTTCACCGCACACCTCCCCGTTGGTATCAGATGCCCGGACTATAGGTTCGGGCCATAGGCGCCGTCGGGGACGGCCTGCCGGAGCGGAACCCTCACACCAGGCCCGGGATGAAGAGCCGGCGGACACGCCGCCGATAGGCGGTGTAGCCCGGCACCGAGGCCTGCAGCTTGCGCTCCTCGAAGCGGGACTTGCCCCAGAACAGGGCGGCGAGCCCGGACGCCAGGACCAGGCCCGGCCAGTTGCCGTCGGTCAGCGAGAGCCCGGCCGTGCCCAGGATGAGGCCGCCGTATATGGGATGCCGCACCAGGCGATACGGGCCGCGCTCCACCAGGGCGGCGTGGGGAACCGGGGCCGGGTAGGGCGACAGGTTCCGGCCGAGGGTCACCATGCCGCTCCCGGCGAGCACCGCTCCCGCCACGGCCAGAGCCAGCCCGGCGGCGACGGCGACCACGCCCCACCCGCCACCCCAGAGAACCCACGCCGCCCCCGAGGCCACCAGCAGCAGGCCCTGGGCGGCGACCCACCAGCCTCCCCTGTCGGCGAAGGAGCCCATGGCCGACGAGGTTATCGAGGCGCGGCTGCTAGGCCGGGGCCCGCCTCTTCTCGACTCTCGGCGCCGCCGGGACGGGGGCTTGCCCGATCTCCTCATCCCCGGCGTCCTCCCCGCCGATGATTGGCGCCGTGGATTCCACCACCGACCTGCGCGTCCTGCTCCGTTCGCGCCACCCCCTCCTCGTAGTCGAGGCGGACGACGAAGAGCGCCTCCTGACGCTGCTGCGCCGGCTGGCCGCCGAGGCGGGCCTGCCGGTGTGGACCTGGACGGCCGCCCGCGGCCTGGCTCGCGACGGCATGACTCCGCAGTACCGCACAGCCGACCCGCGGGCCGCGTTGGCGTTCGTCGCCGACCTGGCCGCGCCCGGCGTGTTCGTCTTCTGCGACTCTCAGACCCTCCTCTCCGACCCGGTGGCGCGACGGGGGGTCAAGGACGCCGCCGCCAGCGCCGAGCCCGGGCAGACCATCGTGCTCGCCGGCCCCGATCTGGTGGTCCCGCCCGAGCTGAAAGGGGTCGCCCTTCCCTGGTCGCTCCGCCCGCCGACAGACGACGAGCTGCTCGACCTGGTGCGGGGCGCGATGAGTGATCTTGCCGCCCGCGGCATGGCCGCCGGCTCGGACCCGGCGCTCGAGGCGGAGCTGGCCGGGGCGCTCCGCGGCCTCTCCCTGGCCGACGCCCAGCATCTCCTCCAGCAAACGGTGCTGGGCAACGGCGGCCTCTCGGGGAAGGACCTGCCCCGGGTCCGCGCCGCCAAGATGGAGCTCCTCGATTCCGACGGCGTGCTCGAACTGGTGCCGACCACCGCCGGGACCCTCGATCGCGTCGCCGGCCTCGCCAGCCTCAAGCGTTGGCTGGAACTGCGTGGCCGCGCCATCGGCTCCGAGCGCGCCCACGAGATGGGGCTGGACGCCCCCGCGGGATCCTGCTCACCGGCGTGCCCGGCTGCGGCAAGTCGCTGGTGGCCAAGACGCTGGCCGCCACCTGGGGGCGTCCCCTGCTGCTGCTCGATCCGGCCCGCATCTACCGCAAGTACGTCGGGGAGTCCGAGCAGCGCCTCGAGGCGGCCCTGCGCACCGCCGAGGCCATGGCGCCGGCCGTGCTGTGGATCGACGAGATCGAGAAGGGCTTCGCCACCGGGGGCGACGCCGACGGCGGGGTCTCCGAGCGCCTGGTGGGCACCTTCCTGCGCTGGATGCAGGATCGGCCCGGCGGCGTCTTCCTGGTGGCCACGGCCAACGACGTCGCCGCCCTGCCCCCGAGTTCCTGCGCAAGGGGCGCTTCGACGAGGTGTTCTTCGTGGACCTGCCCGGGCCCGCCGCCCGCCGGGCCGTCTTCGAGGTCCAGCTGTCGGCCCGCCGCCACGACCCGGGCCGCTTCGACCTGGAGCGTCTGTCCGCCGCTACCGAGGGCTTCTCGGGAGCCGAGATCGAGGCAGTCGTGGTGGGCGCCCTGTACCGGGCCTTTGCCACCTCGGCCGACCTCACCACCGGGGACCTGCTGGCCGAGGCGGCCTCGGTCGTCCCCCTGTCGGTCTCCCGCGCCGAGGAAGTCGCAGCCCTCCGCGCCTGGGCGGCCGAACGGGCAGTGCCGGCGGACTGACGCCGGCGGCTCGTCGGCGGTCCCGCCTATTGCGGGTCGCGCAGCCCACGCAGTCGAGGTCCCAGAAGACGCGCGAGTACACCAGGGTGCCGGTCATCCACGGCTCGTAGGAAGGCAGCCTGACCACCTGGAAGCCCTCCTCCGTGATCCGCAGCGACGGCCGCCGGAAGCCGTACCGGCGGCCTTCCTCGAAGCCGAACCGGCTGTAGTAGGCGGGATCACCCTCCAGGAAGACGAGCGGCTCGGACCGCCGGCGGACCTGCTCCAGGCCGTAGCGGACGAGGGCAGACCCTATCCCCCTGCCCTGATAGGCGCCCGCCACGCCCACCGGCCCCAGCACGAGCACCTCGACCAGGCGGGGCGGCGCGTCGAGCAGGGCCCGGCTGAAGAGGATGTGGGCCACCACGCGCCCGTCGAACTCGGCGACGAACGACAACCCGTCGATCCAGTCGGGCGAGGACCGCAGCGCGTCGACGAGGTCCGCCACCGCGGGTTCGGCCACGAACGCGTCCGCCACCACGGCCCGAACCACGGTCTCCTCCCCGGGCCGTTCGGGTCGACAGAGGACCGTGCTGCTCTCGCTGTGCTCCATCGGCTCATCGTAGGGCACGGCCCGGGGAGACGTCTGGGGTCGGCGCTTGCCGACAGAACCCAGGAGTTGATAAGATAGGACTTAGATTTTCGGAAGAAGCCGACTCAATCCGGGGTTACCAGCAGCGGAGCCACCATGGACCTCAAGACCTTCACCCACAAGGCGCAGGAAGCGGTAGTCGGCGCCCGCACCGAGGCCGAACGCCGCCATCACCAGGCCGCCGCCCCGGAGCACCTGCTCCTCGCCCTGCTCGGCCAGGGCGAAGGCCTCGTCTACCCCCTGCTCTCCAAGGTCGGCCTCGACCCCGCCGCCCTGCGCCGGCAGTTGGACAACACCCTGGGGCGGATGCCCCGCGTCTTCGGGGACACCACCACCGGCTTCTCCCCCGACCTCATCCGGGTCCTGGAGACCGCCGACGGCGAACGCGCCGCCATGAAGGACGACTACACCTCGGTGGAGCACCTCCTCCTGGCCCTCGCCGCCGCCACCGGCCCCGCCGGCGAGGCCATCCGCTCTGCCGGCGCCGACCGCGAAGCGATGCTGACGGCGCTGGCGGAGGTCCGGGGCGCCTCCCGGGTCACCTCCCAGGACCCGGAGGCCACCTTCGACGCCCTCCAGCAGTACGGCCGCGACCTGGTCGAGGAGGCCCGGCGGGGCAAGCTCGACCCGGTCATCGGCCGCGACGAGGAGATCCGCCGGGTCATCCAGGTGCTCTCCCGCCGCACCAAGAACAACCCCGTGCTCATCGGTGAGCCGGGGGTCGGCAAGACCGCCATCGTCGAGGGCCTCGCCGGGCGCATCGTCGCCGGCGACGTCCCCGAGGGCCTCAAGAGCAAGCGCATCGTGGCCCTCGACCTCGCCGCCATGGTGGCGGGGGCCAAGTACCGCGGCGAGTTCGAGGAGCGCCTCAAGGCGGTCCTCAACGAGATCAAGGCCGCCCAGGGCCAGGTGATCACCTTCATCGACGAGCTGCACACCATCGTCGGCGCCGGGGCCGCCGAGGGGGCCATGGACGCCTCCAACATGCTCAAGCCGATGCTGGCCCGCGGCGAGCTGCGCATGATCGGCGCCACCACCCTCGATGAGTACCGCAAGCACATCGAGAAGGACGCCGCCCTGGAGCGCCGCTTCCAGCCCGTGCTGGTCGAGGCCCCGTCGGTGGAGGACACCGTCGGCATCCTGCGCGGCCTCAAGGAGCGCTACGAGGTGCACCACGGGGTGCGCATCACCGACTCGCGCCCTGGTGGCGGCCGCCATGCTCTCCGATCGCTACATCACCGGGCGGCACCTCCCCGACAAGGCGATCGACCTGATCGACGAGGCCGGCAGCCGCCTGCGCATCGAGATCGACTCCATGCCCGAAGAGATCGACGAGTTGGAGCGCAGGCGCCGCCAGCTGGAGATCGAACGGGCCGCTCTCCGCAAGGAGACCGACGCCGCCAGCAAGGAACGGCTCGCCGCCCTGGAGGCCGAGTTGGGCGAGGTGGCCGGCGAGGTGGAGCGCCTCACCGCCCACTGGGACCAGGAGAAGGAGGCCATCGCCGCCATCCGCGTCGGTCAAGGAGGAGATCGAGCAGGCTCGGGCCTCCGCCGAGCGGGCGGAACGGGAAGGCGACCTGCAGCGGGCCTCCGAGCTCCGCTACGGCACCCTCCCCGGGCTGCAGGGCCGCCTCACCGAGGGCCAACAGGCCCTCGAGCAGCTGCAGTCCTCCCTGCGCATGCTGAAGGAGGAGGTGGACGAGGAGGACATCGCCGAGGTGGTGAGCCGCTGGACCGGGGTGCCGGTCTCCCGGCTCATGGAGGGCGAGGTCGAGAAGCTCATCCGCCTCGAGGACCATCTGCACCGCCGGGTGGTGGGCCAGGACGACGCGGTCTCGGCGGTGGCCGACGCCGTGCGCCGGTCCCGGGCCGGGCTCTCCGACCCACACCGGCCCATCGGCTCCTTCATCTTCCTCGGCCCCACCGGCGTGGGGAAGACCGAGCTGGCCCGCGCCCTGGCCGAGTTCCTCTTCGACGACGAGCGGGCCATGGTCCGCCTCGACATGTCCGAGTACATGGAGAAGCACACGGTGAGCCGCCTGATCGGCGCCCCGCCCGGCTACGTCGGCTACGACGAGGGCGGGCAGCTGACCGAGGCCGTCCGGCGACGCCCCTACTCGGTGGTCCTCCTCGACGAGATCGAGAAGGCCCACCAGGACGTCTTCAACGTGCTGCTGCAGGTGCTCGACGACGGGCGCCTCACCGACGGCCACGGGCGCACCGTGGACCTGACCAACGTGGTGCTCATCATGACCTCCAACCTGGGCTCGGAGCTGATCGACCCCGGCCTGCCCGAGGAGACCGCCCGCGCCCGGGTGCTCGAGGTGGTGCACCGCCACTTCCGGCCGGAGTTCCTGAACCGGGTGGACGAGGTGATCGTCTTCCGCCGCCTCACCCGAGCCGACCTGCGGCGCATCGTGGACATCCAGGTGGAGCACCTGCGGCACCGCCTCGCCGACCGCCGCCTCGGCCTCGAGCTCACCCCGGCGGCCGCCGGAGTGGCTGGCCGACCACGGCTACGACCCCTCCTTCGGGGCCAGGCCGCTCAAGCGCCTCATCCAGAAGGAGATCGGCGACCATCTGGCCGTGGCGCTGCTCGAAGGCCGCTTCGACGACGGGGACACGGTGCTGGTGGACGCCGGCGAGGAAGGGCTCCGCCTGGAGCGCGCCGGCCGCTAGCGTCGGCCCGGCATTCCTTGTCGAGGAGGACCCAGGTGACCGACCGCCCCGGCTCCGACCGCTTCGGCATCCTCGTGGCCGTGCTCGGTGGGCTCCTGGTCGCCCTGGCGGCCCTGCTGATCATCTTCCTGGTCTCCGGGGACGACGACGGCTCCACCACCACCGCCGCTGCCTCGACCACCGAGGCGACGAGCACGACCACCCCTGCCACCACCGAAGCCACCACCACCACGGCAGTCACCACCACCGCCGGCACCACGACCACCACCACCATCCCCTTCCCGGGCGACACCGGCCCCAAGTCCGGGGCGGGAGCCTTCGGCTTGCTGACCGGTGTCCGCATCGGCGACCACGAGGGCTACACCCGAATCGTCTTCGACTTCCAGGAGCCCGACTTCCCGAACTGGGAGTTCGCCTACGTGCCGGGCGAGATCGAGGGCATGGCCGGGCCGGAGGGGGGCTGGGTGGAAGGTGAAGCCTTCCTCGTCGCTCGCTTCCAGCCATCCGGGACCGCCGATCTCAGCGGCTCCGAGGTGGTGATGACCTACGACGGCCCGCGGCGCATCGACGTGGGCACGGGCAGCGTGGTTCAGCTGCTGATCATCGAGGACTTCGAGGCGAACCTGTGGTGGGCCATCGGCCTCACCGGCGAGAAACCCTTCTCGGTCGGCACCATGACCGGGCCGCCACGCATCTACGTGGACATCGCCGATTAGCCAGCTCCGGCTCCACTGGAGTCGGTGCGGCCGGTTCCGGCGCCCGTCACTGGTCTTGGACCCCAAAGAGCCGCGCAGGTAGCGACATGCCCTGTCATAGCGTGTGCCCGGGTCCCCGCTCCCTGCGGGACCCTGGAGGAACAGCCATGAGCGAGACACCCGACAGCACTCTCGTCGGCGGCGGGTCGCTCCGCGACCTGCAGAGGTCTCTTGCCGGCGAGTTGATCCAGGAGGGCGATGCCGGATACGACACGCACCGAAGGGTGTGGAACGGCTCCATCGATCGCAGGCCGAAGCTGATCGCCCGATGCGCCGGAGTGGCCGACGTCCAGGCAGCGGTGAGGTTCTCCCGGCAGCGTGGGCTGCTCACAGCCGTGCGGGGGGGCGGTCACAGCTTCCCGGGCCTGTCTACCTGCGACGGCGGCCTGCTGATCGATCTGGGTCTGATGAAAGAGATCAGGGTCAACCCCGAAGAACGGACCGCGCGTGTGCAGCCGGGGATCCTCCTCGGGGAACTTGATGCGGCCACGCAGCCCTTCGGGCTTGGCCGTCCCGGCCGGGATCGTCACCCACACCGGGGTCGCCGGCCTCACCCTCGGCGGCGGCATCGGATGGATCCAACGCAAGTACGGGCTCACCATCGACCAGCTGCTCTCCGTGCAGATGGTTACCGCCGAAGGCGAGTTGGTGAGGGCGAGTGAGAACGAGAACGCCGATCTCTTCTGGGGAGTGCGGGGGGAGGCGGCAACTTCGGGATCGTCACCGAGTTCGAGTTCCGCCGCGGTTCCCCTGAGCCCCACGGTGATGGCGGGTCCCGTCTTCTGGCTGATGGAGGAGGCGGAGAAGGTCCTCCACTTCTACCGCGACTGGATCGCCGACTGCCCCGACGAGCTCATGACGATCGTCATGCAGCGACGGGCGCCTGCTCTGCCTGTGGTCCCGGCGGGACTGGTGGGCAAACCGGTCGTAGGGGTGGCCGCCTGCTACGCCGGGCCCGTCGAGGAGGGCGAGAAGATCCTGCGACCTCTCAAGCGTTCGGGTCACCCGTCCTCGACCTGTGTCAGCCCAAGCCGTTCGTCACCCATCAAGGTTCCCTCGACGCTTCATTCCCTCGCGGCGCCTGGTACTACGTCCGCTCCTGTGACGTCGCCCAACTGAGCGACGACGTCATCGACGTCGTCGTCGAGCACGGCGGCCGAATCACCTCGCCGCTCAGCAGCATCGCCCTATGGCAGATGGGGGGAGCCGTCGCCCGCGTCGGCGACGCCGAAACCGCCTTTCACGGCAGGGACGCCGGCTTCACCTTCAACATCAACGGCAACAGCCACTCCGCCGAGGGATTCGAGGCGGAACGGCAGTGGGCCCGCGACTACTGGTCCGCGCTGGCTCCCTACCACACCAGCGTCTACGTCAACTTCCTCATGGAGGAAGGAGAAGAGCGGATCAAGCAGGCCTACGGGGCCGGCAAGTACGATCGGCTCAAGGCCCTCAAACGCAGATACGACCCGACCAACCTCTTCCGCCTCAATCAGAACATCCGCCCGGACTGACCGCCCACACCATCGGCTCCACAAGCGAGGGGCTCGACCCCGGGGCGTGTCGGGGACTGCGGCCGCCTACGGCCGGGAGCGGGGGATCACGGTGATCGACGGCGGGTGCCCCTTGGTGTTCGGCCCGACCGCCGACTTCGGCCACAGGTGCATGAAGGCGATCCTCACGCTGACCGGAGCCGTCCCCCGCAGGGTTTGAGCAGGCGGGTCTGCAGGCTCAGCGGCCCGACGGCCGGGCCCTGCCGATCCTGACCTCGCGCACCCGGCGGCCCTCCATGCGCGAGACGCGGATCCTCCAGTCGCCCTCTTCGACGACATCACCCATCCGGGGGACGCGCCCGAGGCGGTGCATCACGAAGCCGCCCAGCGTCTCGTACTTGCCCGGCGGCAGCTCGATGCCCAGCGCCGCCAGCCGCTCGGGGTGCACACTGCCGGCGGCCACCAGGCTCCCGTCGGCCAGGGTGCGCACCAGGGTCGGCTGGCGGTCGTACTCGTCCCAGATGTCACCCACCAGCTCCTCGGCGATGTCCTCGAGGGTGATGATCCCCGACGCGCCGCCGTGTTCGTCGATCACCAGTGCCATCTGGCTGTGGGCCCGGCGCATCCTGGTGAGCAGGGTGCTCACCGGCACCGTCTCCGGCACCACCAGCAGGGGACGGACGAGCGACGGGTCCGGTGGCCGGTCCCGGGCCTCCTCGTCCACACCCAGCAGGTCCTTCACGTGCACAAAGCCCACCACGTCGTCGAGGTCGCCGGTATGGACGGGGATCCGGGAGTGGCCCGACCGCACCACCACGTCTTCGATCTCCGCCACGGTGGCCTCCGAGGAGACGGCGACCGTGTCGGGACGGGGCACCATGACCTCGAAGGCGTCGCGATCGCCGAACACGATCGCTCCGGTGAGCAGCCGGTGAGCGAAGTCCCCGATGACCCCCTCCCGTCTTCCCTCGGCGATCAACATGGCCAGGTCCTCCGCCGAGTGGCCCGCCTCGAGGACATCAGCCGGCTTCACCCGCAACAGCCGCAGCACCCCGTTGGCCGTCCCGTTGAGCAGGGAGATCACGGGGCGGAACAGCAGGATGAACCCTCGGAACGGCAGTGATACGGCCAGGGCGGTTCGCTCGGGGCCGGCGATGGCGATGTTCTTGGGGACCATCTCGCCGATCACCATGTGCAGGAACACCACGATGGCCAGAGCGATGGTGAGGGCGATGGGGTGCAGGACGTTTCCGGATATGTGCAGGAAACCCAGGCCCTCCTCCAGGATGGCGGCCACCGCCGGCTCCGCCACGTATCCCAGGAGCAGCGAGGCCATGGTGATGCCCAGCTGGGCGGCGGCCAGGCTCAGGGACAGCTGCCGGGCCAGCCGCACCGCTGCCCGGGCCGGCCGGGTCCCTCTCTGCTCGAGCACGTTGCGCCGGGCGGTGATACAGGCGAACTCGGCGGCCACGAAGAACCCGTTGGCCGCCAGCAGGATCACCATCCACAGCAGCGCCCACCAGTTCATCGGCCGCCCTCCCCGGCAACGGGGGCGCGGTGCACGATCACCCGATCTACGCGGTGCCCCTCCATGGCCGTGATCTCGAAGACCCAGTCGCCCTCCCGGATCACCTCTCCGGCGCCGGGGAACCGGCCGAGAACCGCCACCAGGAACCCCCCGAGTGTCAGGTAACGCCCTTCCGGCCAGGCGAACCCGGTCAGCTCCTCCACCTCCTGGCGGTGGAGCAAGCCCGAGAGCCCCTCGGCGGCGGCCGCCGAGGGGGCGGCCGCCGGCTCGAGGTCGTGCTCGTCGGCGATCTCCCCCACGATCTCCTCGAGCAGGTCTTCGACGGTGGCGATACCCGCGACACCTCCGTGCTCGTCGATGACCACCGCCATCCCCCGCCCCTCTCGCTGCAGGTCGGCCAGCAGCTCCATGAGGGACAGGGTCTCGGGCACTGCCAGCGCCGGCTGGGTGATCTTCGCCACCGGGGTCACCGCCCGCTCGGCGGCGGGCACCGCCAGGCTGTCCTTGACGTGGACGATGCCGATGACGTCGTCCGGTCCGGCGCCGTAGACCGGGAGACGGGAGTAGCCGGTCTCCCGTGACACCCGGCGCAGGACGGCGATCGAGTCGCTCCCGCTGATCCCGGTCACCCCGGCCCTGGGCACCATGACCTCGGCCACCGTCTTCTCCGTGAAGCCGATGGCCCGGGTGAGCAGTTCCATCTCACCCTCGCCGAGCCGCCCCGCCTCCCCGGAGGAGCGGATCATCAGGCGCAGTTCCTCCATCGACCGCACCCCGGCCAGCTCCTCCCGAGGCTCGATGCCCAGGCGGCGCACGGTCCAGTTCGCGGCGCCGTTGAGGAACAGGATCAGCGGGCGCAGGGCCCGGTTCACCCACTGCATCGGGATCCCGAACAGCGCGGCGGAGCGATAGGGCTTGGCGATGGCGTAGTTCTTGGGCACCAATTCGCCGAAGACCATGGACCCGAAGGTGGCCAGGATCAGAGCGAGCACCAGCGCCACCGTGACCGAGGACTCCGCGGTCACAAGAGGGAGCCCATCGACGACCGGCTCGAGCAACTCGGCAATCGTCGGCTCGGCTATGGCGCCCAGCACCAGCGAGGTCACGGTGATGCCCAGCTGGGCCCCGGACAGCTCGAAGGACAGGTTGTGCAGGGAGGCGAGGATCCGGCGCGCTCGCCCATCGCCCTCCTGGGCGTGCCGCTCGACCCGGCTCCGCTCGATCACCACCAGCGAGAACTCGCCGGCCACGAAGAAGCCAGTGAGGGCGATCAGGGCTGCGACGACGACGAGCCCGATATAGCTGCCGATAAGCCGACTCCGCGAAGCGGAGCCATCAACCTATCATCGCCTGGCGACCGCGATCAAGGGCATCGGCCGGCGGTCGCGTCCGGAACCACCGGCCCGCGCCGGGCCCCGGATGTTGCGATACTCCTGTGCAGGGCCACCATCGCGGTGGTGGCACCCCTCCGGGGAGAAGGAGAAGACGGGGTCATGGACAACGAGTTGTGGCGCTGGATCTGGCTGGGGGTGGCCGCGGTCTTCGGGATCGGCGAGATCTTCACCGCCGGCTTCTTCATGCTGCCCTTCGCCGCCGGGGCCGTGGTGGCCTTCATCCTTGCCTGGCTCGACGTGGGGGCGGTCATCGTGCTGCCGGTGTTCCTGGTCGTCTCGGTGCTGGTGCTGGTGCTCATCCAGCGAGTGGTGCGGCGGGGTGACGAGAAGGCGGTGCCCGTCGGGGCCAACCGCTTCGTCGGCCGGCGCGTGCTGGTCCTCGAGCGCGTCGACCGGGTGGCGGGGACGGGCCGGGTGCGCCTCGACACCGAGAGCTGGCGGGCCACCACCGACGGCGACCCGCTCGAGCCGGGGGGCGAGGCCCGAATAGTGGAGATGCGGGGCACCCGCCTGGTGGTGGTGCCGGAAGATCAGTAGCCGAGCAGGCCGATAGGAGGAGCCATGGACCAAACCCAGTTGCTGGTGGTCCTCATCGTCGTCATCGCCGGGGTCTTCATCGTCATCGGGGCGGGCCTCAAGATCGTCAGCCAGTTCGAGAAGGGGCTGGTGGAGCGCTTCGGCCGGTACGACCGCACCGTGGACCCCGGGCTGCGCTGGATCTGGCCGTTCATCGAGCGTATCCGCCGGGTGGACATGCGAGAGCAGGTGGTAGACGTCCCGCCGCAGGAAGTGATCACCGAGGACAACGTGGTGGTCACCGTCGATGCGGTCGTCTACTACCGGGCCACCGACCCGATGAAGCTGCGCTACAACGTTGCCAACTTCATCCTGGCGGCCACCAAGCTGGCGCAGACCAACCTGAGGAACATCGTCGGCGACATGGACCTCGACGAGGCCCTCACGTCGCGCGAGGCCATCAACACCCAGCTGCGCCAAGTGCTCGACGAGGCCACCGACGTCTGGGGCACCCAGGTGGTGCGGGTGGAGATCCAGCGCATCGACCCGCCGCCGGACGTGACCGAGGCCATGCACCGCCAGATGAAGGCGGAGCGTGACCGGCGGGCCATCGTCACCGAGGCGGAAGGCGACAAGCGGGCCGCCATCCTGCGCGCTGAGGGGGTCAAGGAGTCCCGCATCCTCGAGGCGCAGGGCCAGGCGCAGGCCATCAGGGAGGTGGCCGACGCCGACAGGTTCAAGCTGCTCACCGTGGCGGAGGGCGAAGGGCAGGCGATCGAACGGGTCTTCGGGGCCATCCACACCGGCAACCCCAGCCCCGACCTCATCGCCATCCGCTACCTGGACGCCCTGGCCCGCATCGCCGACGGCAAGGCCACCAAGGTGTTCCTGCCGCTGGAGGTGAGCGGGATCCTCGGCAGTATCGGGGCGGTGCGCGAACTGTTCACCAAGGACGAGGAACCGCCGAAGGCCTAGCGGTCCTACTCCCCTCTCCCGGCTCCGCCGGGAGAGGGTTGGGGTGAGGGCAGACCGGGCCGCAGGCCCGAGCACCGGGAGGGGGTCGCGTCTCTCAGACCTGACGGGTCCGGCGTGGAGGACGCACCCCCCTCGCCTCGCTCGCTGCGCTCCCTCGGCACTCCCCCCTTAGGGGGAGCATGAGACCCTCCTGGTCCTACTCGCGCTCGGCTCCTCACCGCCCTCGGGCTCGAAGCCCTCGACGACCATCTCCGCCCCCGCGGCAGACTCGGCTTCGGTGGCCACCTCTTCGGTGGCGGGCTCCGCCGCCTCCCCGATCTCGGCGGCGACAGCCACCCCCTCGGCCGCCGGGCGCCGCCGGTAGATCCACCAGAGAAGGGCCAGGCCCGCCAGGATCACCGCCAGGGAAACCCACCCGTTGCGGCTCAGGCCCCAGAAGCGGTAAGGGGAATCGGTGCGGATCAGCTCCAGCAGGAACCGGGCCACCGAGTAGAGGACCATGTAGAGGGCGATGGAGGTGCCCCGGCGCAGCTTGAAGCGCCGCTCCAGCCAGAGCAGCAGCACGATCAGCCCGATGTTCCACAGCATCTCGTACAGGAAGGTGGGGTGGAACGTCTCGGCGTCGGGATAGGCCGCCGGCCGGTTCTCCGGGTCGATCTCCAAGCCCCACGGCAGCGAGGTCGGGGTTCCGAACAACTCCTGGTTGAAGTAGTTGCCCCAGCGCCCGATCGCCTGGGCGGCGGGCAGGGCCACCGCCGCCGCGTCGGCGAACATGAACAGGTCGCCGTGGCGGCGGTGCACCACGAACAGGGCGGCCACGGTGCCGAAGATGAGGCCCCCGAAGAGGGCGATGCCGCCCTCCCAGATTCGGAACACGCCCAGCCAGTCGTCGGAGTAGTTGCCGAGCCGGGGGAGCACGAAGGCGAAGCGGGCGCCGATGAACCCGAAGACGATGGCCCAGAACGCGGCCGCCTCCCCGGTGGAGCGCTCCCCGCCGAACTTCTCGTAGCGCCGCACGACCAACACGTAGGCGGTGGCCACCGCGATGCCCATGAGGATGCCGTAGACGTGGATGTTCAGCGGACCGATCTCGAAGACGCTGAACGACGGGGAGGGAATCGAAGCGAGCATCGGCTAGGCCTCCCTCGGCACGGGCCACCGGGTGTAGACGGGCGGCCAGTCCCCCCGGAAGCGGTAGGCAGCGTGGAGCACCCGTTCCACGTCCAAGGCGAACAGGGTGTGGTTGTCGGGCACCGGGGCATGGTAGGCGGCCGCCACCTGTTGGCGGATACCCGGGTCGTCCACTGGGCGGGCCCGGCGCCTCACCTCCGGGGCAGCCGCCGCCCCCGTGGTCGCCATGGGGTCAGCCCTGGGCCGGCTGCTCGGAGAAGTACTCCTGGTAGGCCTCCCAGGCGCGCGGCGCCCAGGTCGTGCCCGGCCCGCCCGACATGAGCAGGGCCACCCCCAGAGCCTCGGCCACCTGCTCGGGGGTGGCGCCCTTCCTCGCCGCCCCGCGGGCGTGGTAGGTGATGCACCCGTCGCACTCCGCCTTCACGGCGATGGCCAGGGCGATGACCTCCTTGAGCGCGGCCGACAGGGCCCCTTCCTTCATGGCCTCGCGGTGCAGTTGCGAGAAGCCTCCCCAGGCATCCGGGATGGCCTGTCGCAGGGAGCGGGTCGGCTCCGCCAATCCGGCGGCCACGTCATGCCAGTGTCCCATAGCTCCTACCTCCTTGCCGGAATGCTACGGTCGCCGGAGACGACACTCGCCCAGGGAGGCAGGCACATGGACGCCAAGGCCCGCGCCGAGCAGCACTTCGCCGCGGCGGAAACCGAACTGCAGGCGCTCAGCCGCTGGATGTACGACCACCCGGAGATCGCCTACGAGGAGCGGGAGACGTCCCGCCACCTGGCCGAGTTCCTGGCGGCCCGCGGCTTCACGGTCGAATACCCGGCCTACGACCTCGAGACGGCCTTCGCGGCCCGCGTCGGGAGCCGCGGTTCCGAGGTGATCATCTGCGCCGAACTGGATGCCCTGCCCGGGGTGGGCCACGCCTGCGGCCACAACCTCATCGCCACCGCCGCCATCGGCGCCGGGCTCGCCCTGGCGCCCCTGGTGGAGGAGCTCGGCTGCCGGGTCACCGTCCTCGGCACCCCCGCCGAGGAGAAGGCCGGCGGCAAGGTGGACCTGATCAAGGCGGGCGCCTTCAACGGGGCGGCAGCCGCGATGATGGTGCACCCGGCCGACGAGGACACTCTCGACCCCCCGCACCTGGCGGTCGATCACCTGGCGGTGGAGTTCCACGGCAAGACGGCCCACGCCGCCGCCTCCCCCTGGGAGGGGCGCAACGCCCTCGATGCCTTCGTGCTGGCCTACAACAACATCTCCGCCCTGCGCCAGCACATCTACCCCACCGACAAGACGCACTGCATCATCACCCACGGCGGTGAGGCCCCCAACATCATCCCCGACTACACCCGCTCGGAGTGGTACGTGCGGGCCGCCACCCGCTCCCGCCTCGACGTGTTCGCGGGCCGGGTGATGGACTGCTTCCGGGCGGCGGCGACAGCCACCGGGTGCACCTTCGAGGTGAGCCACGTCGGGCACCTGTACGAGGACCTGATCAGCGACCCGCTGCTCACCCGGCTGTTCGACGCCAATGCCCGTGCCCTGGGCCGGGTCCTGGTGCCGGGTGCCCAACGCGACCCCGCGGCGGGCGGGTCCACCGACATGGGGAACGTCAGCCACGTGGTCCCCGCCATCCACCCGTACCTCGACCTGCACTGCTCCCCGGTCACCAACCACCAGAAGGCCTTCGCCGACCAAACCCTGACCGCCGAAGGCCACCGGGCCCTGCGCGACGGGGCATTGGGCATGGCCTGGACCGTCATCGACCTGGCCGCGGGAGATCACTGGGCGGAACTGGGCCACCCGCAGTAGCGGGCTGCTGCCTGCCATCCTCGTTGCCCGCGACCAACGTCATCCTGCGGCCGGGAGCCAGGCGTCCAGCCAGGTAAGCAGGCCTTCGACAGGCACCTCGGGGCCGAACTCGGCGTGGAAGCCCCCGCCCTCTTCCTCCCACCTCAAGAACGACACGGCCCCCGGAACCAGCAAGGAGCACCCCAGCAGGCCACGCACGGTGATGGGCGACCATTCGCCGTCGAGAGCGGTTGCGCAGGCCGGCAAGTCGTCGACGGCCAGCGTCGAGAGGGAAACGACCACGCTCAGGTCGGAGCGGACCACCACCACATCGGCCCGCACGATGTTCGTGGGGATGGTCCGGGTGACCGTCAGCTCGGCGGAGTCGGCCCCCTGGATCCCCGCGGCCTCCGGCACCGGCCCGGGCAGGAGCACCGGTCCGACCTGGTCGCCGGAAGAGCCATCAAGCCCGAGGGCGGCCGAGATGTCTGCCCGGGCGATCGGGTCGGGGCGCTCGGGGGGCCGCCACGAGACCTGCGCATCGGTGACGATGATCGTGATGACGGTGGTTTCCTCGCTGGCTCCCCTTCCACACGCGACGACGAGGAGGGCGAGGAGGAGGCAAGCGGCGAGAGGACGACGGCCCGGCATTGTGGTGCCTCCTTGTGGCGTTCTCCCCCGCCACCGCAGCAGAGGGCCCCCGGGTCCTCTCCCGCCGACCGTCTGCCGGCTCAGAGCCCCTGGGCGTGGACGACCACGCGCCGCGCGCGCGCCTGGTCGAGTTCAAGGAACATCACCCGCTGCCACGTGCCGAGCAGCACCTCCCCGTCCACCACGGGCAGGGTCACCGACGAGGACCCCGCCACCAGTTGCCGGCAGTGGGCGTGCCCGTTGACCAGCTCGTCCTCCTGGATGTTCTCGACGCGCAGTTCACGGTCGTCGTGCTCGTAGTAGCGGCCCGCCGGCACCATCTCCCGCATGAGGCGGCGGAAATCGTTGAAGAAGCCGCTCTCGGCCTCGTTCACCACCAGCGAAGTGGTGGTGTGCAGGGTGTGGACCGTCACCTGGCCGTGGCGCACTCCGGAGGCCTCCACTACCACCCGGATGTGGTCCGTGAGATCCCAGAACTCCATGCCCCCCGTGGTATGGAAGTGGAGCACCTCGGTGCGGATGCGAGGGTCGGAGGTGGCGGCGAGGACGGTCGTCGTGACCTCGGGCCGGCGCAAAGCGCGCCGGGTGCTGATTGGCTCATCCACGGATCGGTACTCCAGGTTCGGCGGCGGCGCCACCTTAGCGGCGGCTGTGGCGAAAGCGCTCACACCCAGCCTGCCGTGACGGCGGCCCCCCCGGGGGCGCCCACGGCCCGCCGACGGGGCACACCCGGCCCCACTGTGGGTAAGCGCTTTCAAGATGTCTATGCTGGAAACCCAAGCGTGACGGGGAGTGACCAGTGACCGACAGTGACTACGCGACGCCCGGACCTCTGCTGGGTCTGTTCATGCGGCGCCGTGGTTGGAGTGCCGCTCGCCTCGCCGAGATAGCCGGCGGGGTCTCCGCCTCCTCCGTCCGTGCCTACACCGCCGACCGATCGACCCCTCGTCCCTCACAGGCGCTGGCGGTGGCCAACGCCCTCGGCCCCCAGGACGGCCGCAGGATGCTGGAAGGCTGGGGCTACACCGACCTGGCCGAAGGCTTCAGCGAGGACCTCCAACGGGCCGCCGGCAGCCCCGAAGGGCGCACGCCGGCCGTCACCGAGGCCGGAGCCAACCGGATCGAGTACCCGGGTGAGTTGCTCTCCGGTGCGGGGCTCGCCCTGGTGCGGGCCACGCTGAATTGGGTGCAGTCGATGGAGGCCGCCAACCGCGACCGCAAGGGCATCTAGCACCGGGGCCCGGCACGGCTGCTCGGCAGCCGGGACAACGCATCTAGCCGGCGACCGGCAGCCCCCCGGCGGTGAGCTTCCCCTGCTGGTAGACGGCCACCACCCGGTCGGCCATACCCTCCAGCGCCAGGGGATCCCCGTCGATCACCACAAGGTCGGCCCGCTTGCCCACCTCCAGGGTGCCGGAGCCCTGCTCCAGGCCCATGAGCTCGGCGGCCGTACGCGTGGTGGCCACCAGCACCTGGGTCGCCGTCATCCCCCCTTGCTCCATGAGTGCCAGCTCCTCCAGGTTGCGCCCGTGGGGGGTGACGCCACTGTCGGTCCCCATGGCCACCTTCACCCCTGCCGCCACCGCGCGGCGGAAGGAGTCGCGGTGAGTGTCGATGACCTCGCGCGCCTTGGCCAGAGAAGCCTCGGGGATGGCCAGGCCCGCCGCCGCGGCCTGCAGCACGCCGGTGGGGGCCACCAGGGTGGGCACCAGGTAGGTGCCCCGCTGCAGCATGAGCTCGATGGCCTGGTCGTCCAGGTAGATGCCGTGCTCGATGCTGCGAATGCCGGCGCGGACCGCGTTCTTGATGCCCTCCGCGCTCTGGGCGTGAGCCATGACCCACCGGCCGGCCGCGGCCGCCTCCCTGACCAGCATCTCCAGTTCATCGGGGGCGAAGTGGGGGTGGCGAGGGTCGTCCCGCGGTGAGAGCACCCCTCCCGAGGTGGCCACCTTGAGAACGTCGGCGCCGCCGCGGATCAGTTCCCGCACCTTGCGACGCATCTCCTCGGGCCCGTCCACGATGCCCGACGGCCGCCCGGGATGGTCGGTCATCATCCCCACCGTCTGCCCTGAAGCCATCCAGCCATCGGCGTGGCCGCCGGTCTGGCTGATCATGCTCAGCGAGATCTGCATCCTGGGCCCGGCGATGAGCCCCTGCTCCAGGGCGGTCTTGGTCCCCAGGTCGGCACCGCCGGCGTCCCGCACGGTGGTGATTCCCCCGGCCAGCGTTGCCCGCAGGTTGCGCGCCGTCTCGTAGAACTCCAGCGAGAACGGCTTCTGAACGTAGTGCCACACGTCCACGTCGGTGAAGGCGACGTGGACGTGGCAGTCGAACAGACCCGGGAGGAGGCCCCGTCCCCCGAGGTCTACCGCCTCGTCCCCGTCCAGTCCCCGGCCCACGGCCCGGATCACGCCGTCCTCCACCACCAGGTCACCAGCGGCCACCGGCGATCCCGTACCGTCGAAGATGCGAGCGTTGGTGAAGAGTGTCCGGGTCATCGTCTGGGGCCTCCGCGGCGCTGGGAATGTGGCACCCCCAGCCTATCTCCGAGGCCTCTGCCACGAAGTTGGACGCCCTCCCGCCGCGGCGGGTGCCGCAGGCGCGGCGCGGCCGGGAGAAGGTCGCGAAAGACGCCAGTCGCGTCTGCGGCGGCCGGCACCGGTATGGAGCGCGCTGAGCACGGTCACAACTGAGGCCAACCGCTTCTACCGTCTCCCGGCGCCGCCAGGCGAGCGAATCCCTCAGGCCGGCCGCGTCCCCTCCCCGGCCTCCTCCCACAGCTGCCCTGACGCTTCTGCCTGGTCACGGCCCGGTTTGGCCCATCCGCGAGGGCACTCGCGATGGTCGGTTACACTCGCCGCGGGACTAATGCGCCGGACGATCGCCACACTGGCCGCCGCCGCGACGCTGCTGGTCCCGGCATCCGCCGGGGCTGCGGATGCGTGGCAGGCGGGGGAACAACAACTGGTCTACGAGATCAACCGGGCGCGGCGCGCCCCGGCCACCTTCGCCGCCGCCCTGGGGTTCAGCGGGGCAGGCCTGCTGCCCCGGCCGCCCCTGGCCGTCTCCGAGTGCCTCTTCCGGACCGCCGGCTTCCGAGCGGACGACCTCGCCACCGGCGCGGCCTTCAGCCACATCGCCTCCGATGGCCGCTGGCCCAACGAGGTGGCTCGCGACTTCGGCTACCCCCTTCCGAGGTGGTGGGTGGACAACGCCAACTACATCGAGTCCCTCGCCTCCAGCTTCGTGTTCCCCTGGGCCCTGATCTTCCGCGAGCACGGCGTCCACCTCGAATCACCTCCTCGGGCAAGAGGGGTTCGTCACCCACCGGCAGATCGGCGTCGGCGAGAGCGGCCGCTACTGGGCGATCCACACCGCCTATCGCAACGGAGATCCGGCCAATTACCTCACCGGGGTGGTGTTCGCCGACCGCGACCGCGACGGCGTCATGGACCCCGGCGAAGCGCTGCCCGGCGTGCTGGTGTCGGCCCCCGGAGCAGGGTCGGCCGTCAGCGGGCCGGGCGGGAGCTGGGCCATCACCGCGTCCGCGGGCCGGTACCAGGTCACCGCCTCGGGAGGGCCGTTCGCCGGCACGTCGACGGCAGTTGCCCATGTGACCGAGTACAACGTGGGCATCGACTTCATCTCCGGTCAGGCCCGGGGCGAAGTCTTCGAGTACGCCCTGTGCAGCGGCCTCGAGCCGACCATCCTGGGTACCGCCCATGCCGACACGATCGTCGGCACCCCCGGGGACGATGTCATCCAGGCCCTCGGGGGCAAGGACCTGGTGCGCGGCGGAGGAGGAGCCGACGTCATCTGCGGAGGCGGCGGCGATGACACACTCCTCGGTGAGACCGGTAACGACCGCCTCCTCGGCGGACCCGGGCGGGACGCGCTCGACGGCGGCGACGGGGCCTCCGATCTCTGCCGCGGTTGGCAAACGCGAACCGCTTGCGAGGTCTAGGCCGCCCGCGGCCCGTCGGGCCCATCGGCCGACACCACTGCTGCACGTAGTCTTCCGAACACTCAAGGCAGCCGGGACACCCGCCGATACGGTGAGCGGAGGTCCCGATGAGCCGACTCCGCTCACCTGCCCTACATCTCGCCCGCCGATCCGGCCGTTCCCTGGCCCTGCTGATCGGCGTCGTCGCCCTGGTCGCCGCCGCCGCCGCGGTTCTCCCCGGGGGACGCCCTCGCCGCCGGGGCCGGTGAGGCCTGGTCGGCAGAAGAGCAGCAGTTCGTCTACGAGTTGAATCGGGCCCGTTGGAACCCGGAGGCGGTGACCGCGGCAGCCGGGCTTGCCCCCGGTACCTTCCTGCCCCAGCCCCCGCTGGCCATCAACGAGAACCTGGCCGCATCGTCACAGGCCCGCTCGAACGACATGGCGGCCAACGACTACTTCAGCCACCAGAGCCCGCTCACCGGCGGCTGGCCCAACTCGGTGGCTCGCGCCACCGGCTACGACCTGCCCGGCTGGTGGCCGGACGAGGCCAACAACATCGAGTCCCTGCACATGGGCAGCCCCGATCCAGTCCGCGTCCTGCAGAGCTTCATCGAGTCCCCCAACCACCGAAACCACGTCATGGGCCAGGGCTGGTTCGCCTTCCACCAGGAGATCGGCGTCGGCCTCGTTCCGGCAGACCGCCTCTGGTCGATCCACACCGCCTGGCGCGAAGGCACGGGCCCGTTCCTCACCGGCGTCGCCTACCGGGACTCCAACGGCAACGCGCTCATGGACGTCGGAGAAGGTCTGAGCGGCGTCACGATCACGGTGGACGGCCGGGCGACCACTACCACCACGGCGGGCGGCTGGGCCGTGGCCGTGGCCGCCGGCGTCCACCAGGTGCAGGTTTCGGGCGAGGCGATCGCCGTGCGGGTCGGCACATACAACGTCGAGGTGGACTTCATCCTGGGGGAGGGCCGCTCGTCGCGACCCCGCGCCCTGGTGCTGGCCTACGCGCTCTGCCAGGGCCAACAGCCCACCATCCTCGGCACCTCCGATGACGACGAGATCACCGGCACCAGCGGGCCCGACGTGATCCACGGCCTCGGCGGCGACGACGTCATCCACGGCCTGGGCGGCGACGACATCATCTGCGGGGGCTCGGGCGACGACCTGCTGTGGGGGGATGCCGGCAACGACCGGTTGGTGGGCGGTGGCGGCGATGACACCCTGTCGGGCGGCGACGGTAACGATGCGCTGCGCGGCCAGCGCGACCGGGATGCCCTGTCTGGTGGTACCGGCGACGACGTGATCCAGCTGCACTAGGGCGCACTGCCGCTGACATTGCCTCGTCGACTGAGCCGGATCGCTCCCTTTCGCCCTCACCCTGCCCCTCTCGCGAGTGGTGGCGGCACCGGGGCCGCCACCACTTCTCAGCTGATCGGGATGGAAGCTATGCCTTGTCGGCCTCCCTCATCAACGACCACACCGCCACCGCCAGGCCCATGAGGATGGCCCACAGGCCGGCGAGTAGCAGCGGCATCGTCAGGTCATTCGTCCCGGTGTACGGCAGCTCGCCGTTGGTGAACGTGCACACGGCTACCTCGCCGTCGGTCAGGTTCACCGTCACCGACGCTCCGTCCACCACGTAGTCGACGGCGTCGCACTCCACCTGGGCGAACTCCCAGTCCGCCGCCGGGGTCTCGGTCACCGTGTAGGCGCCGGGCTCCAGCTCGGTGAAGACCTGCATCCCGCCGTCGTCCAGGGTGAAGGGGCCGCTCAGGTTCTCCGAGGTGGTGAACCCGAAGCCGGTGCCGCCCGCCGGGAGGGTTGTCTTGATGATGGTGAGCGAGCCCTCCGGGCCGGCAACCTGCTCATCCGACTCGTTGTAGAAGGTGCAGGTCACCACCTGGTCCTCGCCCAGGTTCACCGTCACCCCGCTCGCCCCATAGACGACGTCCAATGCGGCACCGGCCGCCGTCTCGCACACGATCGGGTTCACGTCCCTGAGTGACCACCCCTCCGTCGGGTTCTCGGTCACCGAGTAGCTGCCCGCCGCCAGGTCGGCGAAGGTCTGCGACCCCCCGCCGTTCAGGCTGAACGAGCCACCAGGCAGGTTCGCCGACGGGGTGAAGCCGAAGCCGGTGCCGTCGGCCGGGTCGCTCACCTTGACGATGGTCAGCGAGCCCTCCGGCCCCGCCACCTCGCTGTAGGCATTGGTGAACGTGCAGGTCACCGTCTCGTTAGGGCTCAGGCCGATGGACGACGGATCCGACCCGTCGCTGCACGAGGCCCCGGTGAGCGACCAGCCGTCCGGAAGCCCGCCGAGTTCGGCCACCCGGTAGATGACGCCCGCGGGCAACGGGCCGAAGCCCTGCGATTGGCCACCGGCCAGGTCGAAGTTCGCTCCCCACGACCGTTCGAAGGTGAACGACTGGGCCGGCGCATCGCCGGGGCTGACCACCTTCTGCACGATGATGTTGCCGCGGCCCGAGTTGTAGAAGGTGCAGACCACCTGCTCGTCGCGGCCCACCGTCACATTCAGCGTCTGCCCGCTGCGGCTCCAAACCGCCGCGCCGGTGCAGACGGCATCGTCGAACCCCCAGCCGAGCGGCACGGCCCCCTCCGTCACCACGTAGGCGCCGGGCCCGTTGGGCAGGGTGATCGAGGGTGCCGACGGGTCGTACAGCGTGAATGGAGCCAGCGACACTGAGGCCACCCGCGCCCGGAGGTCGTCAGCGGCCACGGCGGGTCCCGTTCCGGTGAAGTGGAACGGCGTGTCGTCGCCCGGCGTCGCGTCCTTCACGATGGTCAGCCTGCCGGTGGGCGCCTGCTCATTGGTGATGGTGCAGGTGTAGCTGCCACCGAGGACCGCCGTGCCCGAACAGCCGACCGAGCTCGCCAAGTAGTAGCCGGCCGGGCCACCCGACTCGTCCACCGAGAAGGCGCCGGCGTCGATGGTGATGCTGGTCCCCGGTGCCTCGGCGCCGGGGAACGAGGCATCACTGGGATTGACCGCGCTGACGTCCATGGTCCAGTCGCCGGCCACGGCGGGCGTCCCCACATGGTTGATCACGTGCTTGATCACCGTCAGGGTCGCCGGCTGGTCGTCGTTGGTGATGGTGCAGGTGTAGCTGCCGCCGGCCACGGCCGTGCCCGAACAGCCCGCGCCCAGGGCCTTGGCATAGCCAGAGGGGCCGCCGGTCTCATCCACCGAGAACGGACCCGGGTCGATGGTGAGCGTCACCCCCGGCGCCTCGGCGCCGTCGAACAGGTCGTTGCTCGGGCTCACCGCGGTGACATCCATGTCCCATTGCGACGCCACGGCCGACCCGCCGTTGTTGTTGATCACGTGCTTGATCACCGTCAGGGTCGCACCGCAGGCCGGCTTGGTGACCGTCTCCGTGCCGTACAGGATCCAGGCCGAGTCCCAGTGACCGCTGAACAACCCCGTGGAATGCCAGGACCAGCAATCCTCACCGAGCGGTCCGATGGGGTCGAAGAAGTTGAGCACCGGACAGCGGTAAGCATTGAAGGTGATCGATGCCGGATCGCTGGCGGGCCATGGCCAGGACGGAGTCTCGGGGAAATGGCCTATCTTGTCGGGGAACACCCCCCCCGATGTGATCTTCGAGTGCAGGAAGCCCCCGCAACCCCCGCCGAGGCAAGTGGCCTCCGTCCACACGGTGACCCCGCCCGCCTCAGTGCAGGCGGCACCTGCCTCGAAATCGAAGATATCGACCGTTGCTGCGGCCGACGGCATGATCGCCATCGTGGCGGCCACCAGCCCCAGAACAATCAGAATGGCACCCACGCGCTGATCGCCGGGCGCTCGTAACACGCTTGAGCATGACTACCCCTTCCTCCGCCTGCTCGGCCGGACCTAGCCGGAGGCGCCCCTTGGTACTACTTAGAGTAGTTACCTATGACTGGACCGCCACTCAGTGTACACGGCGCTACTCGCGGCTGCAAGTGGTTTGCCGTCCCCCACATTGAACAAGGCCCCACAGTCGGTGGAGCCTGCGCACTACTCCACGCAGTCGACATCACCACCTGAAGTGGCCGGGGGGTGCCAGGACGCGCCGCCCCGGTTCGTGGGTCACCCCGGCAACTGCACGGGGGGAGGCGTCCCTCCACATCTGCGACAGGTGGTTGCGGGATTGCCTTGCCTCTACCGCCTGCAGTGAGAAACCCCCACCCCCCGCCCTCCCCCTCTGGGGGAGGTGGCGCCCTTCTTCCCCCTCCCCAAAAGGAGTGGGCTGGGCGGAGGGTGTTCCGCAGATCGCCGAGGCGACGGAAGGGGTGCGTTCTGCAGCCTGAACCGGCGGGATCTGGGACAAGCACCCCCCTCGCCTCGCTCGCCTGCGCCTCGCTCGGCACTCCCCCCTAAGGGGGGAGCATGGGCCCTCACCCCACCCTCCCCGGCGAAGCCGGGAGAAGGAGCAGGACGCGAACAGCCCCCCGGCTACCTCTCGCGAGACCGAACCATCAACACCGGCCCCACGCCCAGGGCGCATAGGCCGCCGACCAGCAGGGCCAGGGTGAGGGCCCCCGGACCGGTGTAAGGCAGTTCGCCGGCGGCGTGGGTGAACGTGCAGACCGCCGCCTCGCCCTCCGCCAAGTTGACGGTCACCGAGATCCCCTCCACCTCGTAGTCACCGGCGGTGCACTCCAGCCGCTGCAGTGTCCAATCCCCGGCCGGGGCCCCGGTCACCGTGTAGGCGCCGGCCTCCAGCTCGGCGAAGACCAGTGATCCGCCGTCGTCGAGGATGAAGGGTCCGCCCAGGTTCTCCGAGACGGTGAAGTAGAACCCTTCGCCGCCCGCCGGGTTGGTCTCCTCGAGGAGGGTGAGCGACCCGGTCGGGCCCGCCACGGCCTCCTCCTCGTTGTAGAAGGTGCAGACGGCCGCCTCGCCCTGGGTGAGGTTCACCGTAACCGACCGCCCTCGGGACGACCAGTCCCCGGCGATGCACTCCACCCGGTCGAAGTGCCAGCCGCCGGCCTCCAGTTCCCTCACCGTGTAGGCGCCGGGCTCGAGCTCGGCGAAGGTGCGCGCCTCGCCGTCGCCCAGCCCGAAGCCGCCCAGGTCACCGCGGAAGCGGAACACCGCGTCGTCCGGCTCCACCAGTGCGGCAGCGTCCTTGATGATGGTGAGCGACGCCTTGGGGGTCTGCACCTCTTCGTAGTCGTTGTGGAACGTGCAGGTCACCGTCTCCCCGGCACTGACCCCGATGGCCGACACGGCCGACCCGTCGTCGCAGGAGGCCGCCCCTGCCCACCAGCCGGCCGGCAGCGGCAGGACTTCCGCCACCGAGTAGACCCCCGCAGCCAGAGGGCCCGAATCCATCTGGTCCCCCCCGGCCAGGCCGAAGTCGGAGCCCCACGACGGGTCGAAGGTGAACACGACCGCCGGTGCGCCGGGGGCGGTGACCTTGCGCACGATGATGCGCCCGGGGTCCTCCTCCACCAGCACATCGGTGATGGTGACCGGCTCAGCGGCGATGGTGGCCGTCGGGATCTCCGTCGGCTTCTGGCTGCCGATCAGGGTCGCCCCCGGTGGGCGAGCCTGCACGGCAGTCGCCGAAACCGCCACCAGCATCCCTACCAGCCCGATCAGGGCACCGACCCTGCGCTTCAACATCGAGACACCCCTTCGACTGGTCCGCACGACCGCGGTCCTCAGCCTTCTCCCTCGGTCATCGAACACGAAAAGTAGTGGACCAAACACCAAGAGTCACGGTCCATTTCGTCCGCCCCAAGGAGGACTAGTCACCGATCTGGAAGGAGGGGAGCTTGCCATCCGCAGAGACTCTGGGCGCGGGTGGTGGCGGTGCGTCACGCACCGCCACCACTTCCTCTCAACTCACCGCCCACCCAGCAGACGGTGACAGTCTGGGCTCAGCCCTTGCGCCGCAGCGCCGGCACCAGCACCATCCCCGCACCCAGGAGCAACGCCCCCAGACCCGCGAACAGCGCCGGCAACAGCCACGGGGAGCCACCGGTGAACGGCAACTCGGCGATGTTGAAGAAGGTGCACAACGCCGCCTCCCCCTCCGCCAGGTTCACCGTCACCGAACCCCCGTCGGCCGACCAGTCCAGAGCATCACAGGTGACACTCTGGAACGCCCAGTCGGCACCCGGATCCTCCTCGGACACCATGTAGGCGCCCGGCTCCAGCTCGCTGAACAGCATCGAGCCACCGTCATCCAGAGTGAACGGGCCACTCAGGTTCTCCGACGTGGTGAAGGAGAAACCCTCACCCCCTGCCGGGTTAGTCATCTTGACGATGGTCAACGATGCGTTCGGCCCCAACACCGCCTCCTCCACATTGGAGAAGGTGCAGGTGGCCTGCTCGCCCGGGGCCAGGTTCACCGTCACCGACTGCCCGGCCACCGACCAGGCCTGAGCGGTGCAGGTGACCCCGTCGAACAGCCAGTCGCCCGACAGGGCCCCCTCGGTCACCACATACTGACCGGCCGCCAGGTTGGGGAAGGTCGCCGACGAGTCGGAGGGATCCATCAGGTCGAAGGCACCCAGATCCCCACCGAAGGAGAACACGGTGTCGTCGGCCGGCTCCGCGTCCTTGATGATGGTCAGCGACCCGGGCAGCACCTGCTCCAAGTTGGTGAAGGTGCAGGTCACCGTCTCCCCGGAAGACAAGCCGATGGCCGCCGGCGACGAACCATCGTCGCAGACCGCCCCGACCAGCGACCACCCGGCGGGAAGGTTCACCTCGGCCACCGAGTAGACACCCGGCGCCAGCGGACCCGAAGCCATCGCCGCACCCTGATCGGTCAGCAGGAAGTTCGCACCCCACGACGGGTCGAACTCGAACGCCTGCGCCGACCCCGCCGGCTGGGTCACCTTGTCCACCACGATCACCCCGGGATCCGGCTACGGGTGTGTCCGGCATCCGGTTGGTGAAGGTGCAGGTCACCGTCTCCCCGGCCTGCAGACTGATGGCATCCGCCGGCGACTCATCACTGCAGGTCACCCCGCCGAGGATCCACCCGTCCGGCACGATCTCGGACACCGAATAGACACCCGGCGCCAGGTAGTCGGACTGGTACGGCGGGGTGGGATCGGCCAGGAAGAAGTTGTCGTCCCAGCTCGGATCGAACTCGAACAACTGCACGGCCGACTGCGCGGCCACCTTGTCCACGATGATCCGGCCCCCCGCGGTGTTGGTGAACGTGCAGGACACCGTTTCACCGGCCGCCACGTTGATGCTGGCGGTGCCGGTGCCCAGGTCCACCGAGCTGTTCTGGGTTGGGTCGGAACAGATGAGGCCCGTGAGGTCCCAGCCCTTGCATGGCCGACTCCACGACGGTGGCGGCACCCGGCGTGACCGTCCAGCCACTGTCGTAGGCAGGGTCGTTGTCGTCCAGTGACAAGACGCCACCCACCCAACTCCTGGTGAAGGAGAAGTCGGGGTCGTCACCGGTGGCCGGGTCGGTCACCTTGTCGATGATGATCCGGCCCTTGTTCGTGTTGTAGAAGGTGCAGGTCACCGTCTCGCCGGCCTGCAGGCTGATGGCGTTCACCGCCGATCCGTCACTGCAGGTGGCTTCGAGCATCGCCCACCCGCTGGGGAGATCCTCCTCCACCACCGAGTAGGTGCCCGGCTGCAGCGGTCCCGAGTTCTTCGGGGTGTCGGTGTCGTCCAACTCGAAGTCGCTGCCCCAACTCGGGTCGAACTCGAAGTTCGACTCGGTCGAGGGGTACGTCACCTTGTCGACCACGATGGACCCGTAGCAGGCCGTCGGGAAGCTGACGAACACGGTCGTGTTCGACGGACCGCCGTCCACGCCGTTGTTCCAGTCGCCCATCGCGTAGGCCCGCACGGAGACGCCGGTGGCCCCGGCCGGCCAGGCGATCGGGCCCCAGTTGAACTGGTAGCCGTTACCGGCCGTGTAAGAGCCCGTAGCCACCTGGTACCAGTTGATGCCACCGCCGAAGTTGTCGAACTGGATGCGGATATCGGGGTGGCCGCACTGGCCGTCGCCCTCACAGTCCGACCAGGCCCGCGATGTGCCCGACACCACCACGGTGCCTTCGATACAGGTGGCCTGAGCCGTTATCTCAGGATGGTGTGCCAGGGCAGCCGGCATGATCGCCATCACCGCCGCCAGCACAGCCAGGAGTATCAAACCGGCGCCCAGGCGGGACCGCCGGGCGCTCGATGCCTTCTTGCTCATTTCCGACCCCTTCCTCTGCCTGCCGGCTCTCACCTCTGCTCTGTGGACCCGGTGAGCTGCCTGCGGCGGTCGTTGAGGGGGATTTCCCCTACGTCGATGAGTGTAAAAAGGAGCCGATTCCTACTCCAAGTCGTTTCTCCTGGCCACGAACACCGCGCTCAGGATCGCCCAGAACACAAGGAGTGACGGGGTCGACCACTCAGCACGCTCAGGCCTGCCGATGCGGCCTCACCGGCCCACGGACAGAAGGGCCATCGCGGCGTCCCGTCCGGGTCCACCTCGAGGTGTCGAGCCATCACCCCACCGCGTCTCCGCCGGACCGACGCGGGGACGCCTGTCCAGGTGGTGGCGGTGCCCCAGCACCGCCACCACCCCTCCCACAGCCACTGGATTCGCAACCGACCGTCGTCAAGCCCTCTCATTGGCTACCGGGAGTGCACCACGACTACTCAAGGTGGTTGTCCCAGGTGCCGATTACCCCAACAGAGGTCCATCTATGACAAACCGCGCGTCGAGTCATTCGTTCTCGGTCACCAGCCGCCGGGCGATCGCCGCCTGTGCCGCGGGTGCCCTGATCGCGCTGGCCTCGGTGGGGGTGGCCGCCGCCGCCGGTCACGACGAGTGGTCGGCCGAGGAACAGCAGTTCGTCTACGAGTTGAATCGGGCCCGCTGGTACCCCACCCCGGTCGAATCCCAGGCGGGCCTCCCCGCCGCGGACGGTTCTGCCGTCGCCCCCTCTCGCCATCAACGACAACCTCGCCTCCGCCGCTGCGTACCGCTCGAACGAGATGTCCCGGTTGCGACTACTTCGCCCACCAGAGCCCCCAGACCGGCTTGTGGCCCAACCAGATTGCCCGGGACCACGGCTACCGCGCTGCCGAGCTACTGGCCGAGCGCGGCGAACAACATCGAGTCGATCCACCGCGGCAACCCCACCATCCTCGGGGTCCTCCAGAGCTTCGTGGGCTCCGAGACCCACCGCGTCCACGTGATGGGCCAGGGCTGGTTCGCGACCCACGAGGAGATCGGGGTGGGTGCCCACCTGGGTGATCGCATCTGGACCATCCTCACCGGCACCGAGGGCACCGACACCCTGTTCCTCACCGGGGTCGTGTACAGCGACCGCAACGGCAACCAGCGCATGGACCTGGGAGAGGGCCTGCCCGGGGTGACCATCACGGCCGCGCGGGCAGTCCACCCTCACCAACGCCGGAGGCGGCTGGTCGCTGCCGGCGACCTCCCCCGGCCGGTACCAGGTCTCGGCCGCGGGCGGCTCCTTCCTCGGCCAATCCACCGTCGCCGTGTGGGTGACCGAGTTCAACGTCGAGGTGGACTTCATCTCCACCACGGCCCGCGCCGTCTCGCCGAGGACTCAGGTGTACGCCTACGAGACGTGCGACGGCCGCAAGCCCACGATCCTGGGCGCCGGCGTCCCGGACGTGATCTACGGCACACCCGGTGACGACGTCATCATCGGCGGTGCCGGCAACGACCGCATCGACGGCGCCGGCGGCAACGACACCATCTGCGGCGGGCGGGGCAAGACGTGCTCATCGGCGGAGCCGGCCAGGACGTCCTCATCGGCGGCCCGGGCAACAGCGACCGCTGCTCCGAAGGCGAGCGGACGCTCGAGCTGCGAGTCGCGGTGACCCTCCCCGGCGGGGCGGGACGACGAGCCGACCCCTTCGCCGGGTGCCAAAGGGACCTTACCGCTACGGGTGAGGCCCGGCTACCGTCTGCGACAGTATGGCCTCCCTCAACGACGGATCCGGCCCCTCTCCGGCCCAACCCCGGCATCTCACCGATGACGGGCTCCGCGCACGGTGGCCGGGGCTCGGGCTCCGACGGACGCCCGCCGGTTCCGCCCGTCACCCGGACGCCGGTGCCGCCCCCCCGCCCCAAGTGGAACCGGAAGATGCGCCTGGCTGCGCATCGGGGGCCTGGTAGTGATGCTGGCCGGCGCGGCCGCCGTCGCCTACGTGGTGAACGAGGTCTGGATCAGCGGCGCCCGGACCGGCGACGCCCAAGAGCAGCTGGCCGCCGACTTCGCCGCGGCCCAGCAAGCCGCCACCACCACCACGACCACCACCACCCCGGTCGAGGACGACCCCACCATGGGGTCCACCGCCCCCACCTCGACCACCAACCCGGCCGAGGACACCTCCCGCCCCAACCTGCACGCCGACCTGCCGGCCATCATCAGCGAGGAGCCGCCCGCGCCGACCGAGGCCCTGGGACGCATCCTCATCCCGGCGGCCGGCGTCGATTGGATCATGGTCGAGGGGGTCACCACTGAGGCCCTGAACAAGGGCCCGGGCCATATGCCCGGCACCGCCCTGCCCGGCCAGCCGGGCAACTCCGTGGTCAGCGGGCATCGGACCACCTACGGCGCCCCCTTCTTCGACCTCGACCTCCTTCAGCCGGGGGACACAATCCAGATCGAGACCCTCATCGGCGCCCACGTCTACGAGGTCGTCGAAGTGCGCATCGTCGCCCCCACCGACGTGTGGGTGACCAATCAGGTGGACGGCGCCTGGCTCACCCTGACCACCTGCAATCCCAAGTACAGCGCCCGCGAGCGGCTGATCGTCTTCGCTCGCCTGGTGGACGGCCCCAACTACGACGCCGTCGCCGCCACCCTCACCGGCGACGAGACCCCGCCCCAGCCGCCGAGGGCTGGACGCCCTGGCTCCGTCTCCCGCGTCGGCGGGAGAGGGCGGGGAGGTCGAGGCTCGCTGCTCCGCGGCGCTGCCGACCTGCGGCGCCAGAGGGCGTCGCCTCCCTCCCGCGCCAGCGGGGGAGAGGCCAGGGTGAAGCGCTCCCTCCGCTCGCGCCTGCGGGCAAGGCGCGCCTCCCGGCAGAGCCGGAGCGGCGACTCCACCCGATATCATGTTCCCGGACAACGGAAGGACCGAGCGTGCCGGCCACCATCGTCGTCGGGGCCCAGTGGGGCGACGAGGGTAAGGGCAAGATCGCCAACCTGCTCGCCCGGGACGCGGACATGGTGGTCCGCTACCAGGGGGGCAACAACGCCGGCCACACCATCGTCATCGGCAACGAGACCTTCGCCCTCAGCCTCATCCCCAGCGGGGTGATCTACCCCGAGGTGGTCCCGGTCATCGGCAACGGCTGCGTGGTGGACCCGGCCGTGCTCCTCGCCGAGATGGACGCCCTGCGCAAGCGGGGCATCGACCCCTCCCGCCTGCGCCTGTCCGGCAACGCCCACCTGATCATGCCCTACCACCGCACGCTGGACGCTCTGCGGGAGCGCTTCCTGGGCCGCCAGCGCATCGGCACCACCAAGCGGGGCATCGGCCCGGCCTACCAGGACAAGTTCTCCCGCCTGGGCATCCGGGTGCAGGACCTGTTCGACCCCAAGATCTTCCGCGACAAGGTCGAGGTGGTCCTCAAGGAGAAGAACCGCATCCTCACCAAGATCTTCAACCACCTGCCCATGGACGCCGGGGAGATCGTCGACGAGTACCTCGGCTACGGCGCCCGGCTGCTGCCCCACGTGGCCGACACCTCGCTGCTGGTCTGGGAGGCGATCCGGGCAGGCAAGAACGTCGTCTTCGAAGGGGCGCAGGGCATCCTGCTCGACATCGACCACGGCACCTACCCCTTCGTCACCTCCTCCAACCCGGTGGCCGGGGGTGCCCTGACCGGGGCCGGGATAGGGCCGCGGGACATCGATCGGGTCCTGGGCATCACCAAGGCGTACATCTCCCGGGTGGGCAGCGGGCCGTTCCCCACGGAGCTGCACGACGAGATCGGCGAGCAGATGGTGCAGATCGGCGGGGAGTACGGCACCGTCACCGGCAGGCGGCGCCGCTGCGGCTGGCTGGACGTGGTGGCCCTGCGCTACTCGGTCCGGGTCAGCGGCATCACCGAGCTGGCGCTCATGAAGCTGGACGTGCTCTCGGCCTTCCCCACCCTGCGGATCGCCGTCGGCTACTCCTCCCTGGGCGAGCGCTACGACGAGTTCCCCCGCCAGCAGCGGGTCCTGTACAACTGCTCCCCCATCTACGAGGACCTGCCCGGATGGCAGACGGACATCACCGGCGTGCGCAGCCTGGTGGACCTGCCCAAGGCGGCCCGGGCCTACGTCGAACGGGTGGAGCAGCTGGCCGGGGCCCCGGTGACCATCGTCTCGGTGGGCCCCGAGCGGAGTGCCACCTTCCTGCGCCAGTGAGCCGGCCGACCCAGGAGGCATCGGGATGATCGAGCGGTACTGCTTGCCCGAGATGGCGGCGGTGTGGAGCGAGGAGCACCGCCTCGCCGTCTGGCAGGAGGTCGAGGCCCTGGTCGTCGAGGCTTGGGTCGCCGAGGGAGTGGCCCCGCCTGCGGCCGCCGAGGCGGTGCGCGCCGCCCCCGAGGTGGACCGGGCCGCCTGGCAGGCCCGGGAGCAGGAGACCGGACACGACCTGGCCGCCTTCGTCGACGTGCTGGCCGAGTCGGCGGGCGCCGGCGGGGAGTGGCTGCACTACGGCCTCACCTCCTCCGACGTCCTCGACACCGCCCTGGGCGTGCGTGCTGCGCGACGCCGCCGACCTGCTCCTCGGACGTCTGGCCGAGCTGTTCGCCGTCCTCAAGCGGCGCGCCCTGGAGCATCGGGCCACGCTCATGCTGGGCCGCACCCACGGCATGTGGGCCGAACCGACCACCTTCGGCCTCAAGCTGGCCGGGTGGGCCTTCGAGGCCGCCCGCGACCACGCCCGGCTGCAGCGGGCGGCCGAAGCGGTGGCGGTGGGCAAGATCAGCGGGGTGGTGGGCACCTACGCCCATGTGCCCCCCTCGGTGGAGCGCTTCGTCTGCGACCGCCTGGGCCTGGCGGCGGAGCCGGCCTCCACCCAGGTGGTCGCCCGCGACCGCCACGCCGAGTTCCTCTCCACCCTGGCCCTGGTCGGGGCCACCCTGGAGCGCTTCGCCGTCGAACTCCGCCACCTGCAGCGCTCGGAGATCGGCGAGGTGAGCGAGGCGTTCCGGGCCGGGCAGAAGGGGTCGTCCGCCATGCCGCACAAGCGCAACCCCATCGCCGCCGAGAACGTCACCGGCCTGGCCCGTTTGCTGCGCGCCTGGGCGGGCGCCGGTTTGGAGGACGTGGCCCTGTGGGGAGAGCGGGACATCAGCCACTCCTCGGTGGAACGGGTCGCCCTGCCCGACGCCTGCCTGGCGCTCGACTTCGCCCTGGCCCGGCTCACGACCCTGATCGACGGCCTGGAGGTGGACGCCGGGCGCATGGCGGCCAACCTGGAGGCCGCTCGCGGCCAGGTGTACAGCCAGGCGGTGCTGCTGGCCCTGGTCGCCGGCGGGATGCCCCGGGACCGGGCCTATCGCCTCGTGCAGGGGGCGGCCCGGCGGGCGGCGGATGGCGGGGAGCACCTGCGCGACGTGCTGGCCGCCGACCCGGCCGTCACCCTCGATGCCGCCACCCTGGCCGCCTGCTTCGACCCCGCCCGCCACATGGAGCGAGCAGCGGTGGTGTTCGAGAGGCTGGAGCAGGCGGAGCTCTGATCGTCTGCCCCGGGCCACGCCGGAGACGCGAGGCGGCCGCAGACGCGCCACCGAAACCCGCCGGCATCACGCATCGCCACCTGGCCGGCGGCTAACCACCCTGCCGCCGGCAGGTCAGGCCCGGTGAACGCCGCGGATGATCGCCACCACCCGCTCATGCTGTGCGCGGGTCAGTGAGGATCCGCTCGGCAAGCACAGGCCCCGATCGAACAAGCTCTCGGCCACGTTGCCCCCCACCACCCTGCAACCGGCGTACACGGGCTGCAGGTGCATCGGCTTCCACAGCGGGCGCGATTCGATGTCGTCTGCTTCCAGGGCCAAGCGCACGTCTTCGCGGGTCGCCCCGAAGGCGTTCGGGTCGATGGTGAGGGTGGTGAGCCACCGGTTCGACACCCCATAGCGGGCCTCGGGCATGAACTCGATGCCCGGCAGGTCACCGAGGCCGGCGACGTAGCGGGCGAAGTTGGCCCGCCGCGCCTCCACCCGCCGGTCGAGGGTCTGCAACTGGCCCCGCCCGATGGCGGCCAGGACGTTGGAGAGCCGGTAGTTGAAACCGATCTGGGTGTGCTCGTAGTGGGGCGCGGGGTCACGGGCCTGGGTGGACAGGAAGCGGGCGCGGGCGATCGCCTCCGCGTCGTCCGACAGGAGGGCCCCCCCTCCCCCGGTGGTGACGATCTTGTTGCCGTTGAACGACAACACGCCGAGGCGGCCGAAACTCCCCGCCGGCCGCCCGAAGGCAGTGGACCCCAGCGCCTCGGCAGCGTCTTCGATGAGCACGACATCGTGGCGCTCGCACAGCCCCTCGATACGCCCGTAGTCGGCGCACTGGCCGTACAGGTCCACCGCCACCACCGCTTTGGCAGGCCTGCCCCGCTTCTCCCGGGCTTCCAGCTCAGACTCGAGGAGATCGGGGTCGAGGTTCCAGCTCGCCCTGTCGGCATCGATGAACACCGGTATCCCGCCCACGTAGCGCACCGGGTTGACGCTGGCGGCAAAGGTCAGCGTTGAGCACAACACCTCATCCCCCGGGCCCACGCCGCTCAGAAGGAGGGCCAGGTGGACCGCCGCCGTGCCGCTGGAGAGCGCCCCACAGGCGGCGACGCCGCAGCGCTCGGCCAGCTCCCTCTCGAAGGCCTCCACATGCGGCCCGAGGGGTGCGACCCAGTTGCTGTCGAACGCCTCGGCGACCAGAGCCCGCTCGATGGCCCCGACATCAGGAGGGGATAGATAGAGCCGCGTCATGGAGCCAGGATCCGTGCAGGAACACCGACCACCGTCGTCGACGGGCCGACCTCGGAGACCACCGCGGCGCCGGCCCCCACCACCGACCAGGGCCCGACCCTCACCCCGGGCGCCACCACTGCCCCTATCCCGATAAGGCACCCCGCCCCCACCTTCACACTCCCGCCCAGGCCCGCCCCGGGCGCGATGTGCGCGAAGTCGCCGACATCGCAGTCGTGGTCGACAGAGGCACCTGTATTGACGACCACGTGCCGGCCAAGGCGGGCGTCGGGCTGAATAACCGAGTGGGCAAAAACGACGCTCCCCTCACCCAGCGAGGCGGACTCGGCAACCCAGGCCGACGGGTGGACGACCACGGCCCACGGCATGTGGAGCCGCCCGGCAATCTCCCGGCGCGCGTTGTTGTCTCCCACCGCGATCACCGACCCGTCGCACTCACACGCGAGCGTGGCCTCCATAGGCCCCCCGACGGGATGACCCAGGATCTCAGTACCCCAAAGGTCCTGATGGTCATCGAATAGGCCCGCCACCTCCCAGCCGGCGGCCTCGATGCTCGCTATCACGACTTTGGAGTGGCCCCCAGCGCCGAGTACGGCGACACGCTTGACCACAGCCATCACCCCTCGAACTCAGGCATGGTGGGATGGCCCTGTGCGCTGACCCCGCGTCCGGTCATGACTCTCCAGAGGGTCTTGGCCAGGATCTTGAGATCCAGCCCGGGGCTCTGGTGGTCAACGTACCACACGTCCAGGTTGAACCGCTCCTCCCACGACAGGGCATTCCTGCCGCTCACCTGGGCCAGGCCGGTGAGCCCGGGCTTCACCGCGAGACGGCGCGCCTGGTGGGGGGTGTAGCGCTCCGTGTACTCCGGCAGCAGCGGCCGGGGGCCCACCAGGCTCATGTCCCCGCGCAGCACGTTCCACAGTTCGGGCAACTCGTCGATGCTCCGCCGCCGAAGGAAGGCCCCCAGCCGGGTCAGGCGATCCGCATCGGGGAGGGGCGCGCCTCCCTCGTCCCGCATGTCCCGCATGGTCCGGAACTTGTGAAGGACGAAGGGCGCCCCATGTCGGCCAGGACGAACCTGGCTGTAGAGGACCGGACTGCCCGACGTGAGGCGGATGGCGCCTGCCACCACTGCCATGAGTGGTGCGGTGGCGGCCAGTCCCAAGGCCGACACCGCGATATCGAGAAGACGCTTCCCCGTCCGATGGCGGCGCCCTGGAGAGGCTGGATGAGAAGGCTGGCAGCCGTCCAACCCTCCGAGGTTCTGTTGCATGGCCGGTCGTTCATCGTACAGCCTCCGCCGACACGGGCGGCCGGCCGGCCGGGGCCGCCCTCCCGCAGTCGCGACCCGGGCCGTCGGGCCATGGTCGCGGGCGCGTCGACACCCCCCGGCGCGGCATCCCGTCGGTGGGGCGGCACCCGTTCTGCAGTCGGCCGGGGGCACTGATTCTGCCCGAGCCGCCACTGGTACTGTGCACGGGCGTGACTGCCGAAGTCCGGTTGCTGGTGCCGCTCGAGGCGCGGTTCGCAACGACACCAGACGGCCGCTACTGGGCACCCTCGAACTACGGATACGTGTTCTGGGAGCAGTACCTGGCGGTCTTCGACGAAGTCACCGTTGTGGCGCGCTGTGAGGCGGTGGACCACCAGCCGCCGGGCTGGCTGCGAGTGGACGGCCCCGGGGTCGCCTTCTGCCGGCTCCCCCCCTATCACGGGCCACTCGGCTTGCTGGGGGCTCTCCGGGCGATGCGAAAGGCCGCCGACGGCTGCGCCCGCTCGGCGGACTGCGTGCTGTTCAGGGGCTACGGCGCAATCGCCTGGATGATCGATCGCCGGGTGCGGGACAGGGCGATCCCCGTCGGCCTCGAAGTGGTTGGGGACCCCGACGCCGCCCTGCGCACGGCTCACCTGCGGAACCCACTGACCCCCGTCGCCCGCCTGGTCCTCGCCCGCGCTCTGCGTCGGCGCTGCCGCACCGCCGACGCTGTGGCCTACGTGACGGAGACCTACCTCCAGCGCATGTACCCTCCCGGCCCCCGGGCCTTCTCGATCGCCTATTCGGACGTTTCGCTCTCCCCGGAGGACTTCGCATCCAACGAGGAGATCGCGGATCGCGAAGCCCGCATTCGCGGACGCTCCCCCGACGACGGGCCCGCCCCGGCGAACCGGATCGTCTTCGTCGGGTCGTTGGCCACGCGATACAAGGGACTCGAGGTGCTCCTGAGGGCTCTCGACATCTGCCGGGATCACGGTCTTCGATTCGTCCTCGAAGTCCTGGGCGACGGGCGCACCCGTCCGGCCATGGAGCGGCTGGCAGCGCGCCTTCGACTCAGTTCCATGGTCCACTTTCAGGGAGCGGTCCCCCAGGCCGCCGTCCGGAGGATGCTCCTGACCTCGGACCTCATGGTGCTCCCTTCCCAGACGGAGGGACTGCCGCGCGCCCTGCTCGAGGCAATGGCCGCCTACTGCCCGGTGATCGGGACCAGGGTCGGCGGAGTCCCCGAGCTGCTCCACCCCGCCGACATGGTCAGCCCGGGCGACCCCGAGGCACTGAGCGCCAAGATCGCGCAGACCCTGGCTGATCCTGCCGCCATGCTCGAGAGCGCGCAGAGGAACTACCTGCGGGCCCGCCTGTTTGACGACCAGTCACTCCAGGCGAAGCGGCACCTCCTCTGTGCGCATCTGCGATCCCTGGCTGAGAGTCGCACCGACTGACCCGGATCGAGGCGGTCGCGGCCTCAAGTCATGAGTAGCCGCCGAGTGATACCCGACGGCGCCCGCCTCCGATGACCAGGGCCGCTGTCAGGCCGCCCGTCACCAGAACCTGTGCGAACCCGCCCACTGCCCCAGCCTTCGCTGCTCCCAGGCTCCCGCCACCCGGGATGAGGATCAGCGAGAAGGCGATCAGCACACAGAGGACGCTGGCCGAGGCCCAGAGCTGGGCGCGGAACTGCCCAGCCGCAATCAGAGCGGTATTCAGCGGGGAAGCCACATAGCCGAACGCGGCGGCGATCATGACCCAGACCAGCACATCCCGCTGCACGAACTCCTCGCTGTAGAGCAACCGCAGCAGGGGCGGGCCGAGTGTGGCGGCCACCAGGATCCCGGCTGCGCCGACCGCCAACCCGAGCACCAGCAGGTTGCGCAGGAGACGCTCGAACTGCTTCTGGGCCCCCTCCTGGAACCACCGGGCGAGCCGCGGAAGGGCTGCCTCGCTCACCGAATCCGTGAGCAAGGCCCCGACCACGATCAGATACGCGAGTGCCGCGTACAGGCCCAACTCGCGTTCGTCGTAGGAGCGCTCGAGCACCAGTCGCGGAACGGCCACCCCCAACGACCCCAGTGCGGCGGCCGCGCCCAGGGGCAGAGCCCGCCGGACGAGCTCCCAACACCTGCGCGCCATGCCCGAGCCGGCGCCGTCGGCAGCATGGGAATAGCGCCATCGACGGAACCTCGGGAGGTCGTAGAACACGCCCACCAACACCCACGAGAGGAGAACCAGGCTCAGTCCGACATCCAGCGAGCGCGCCGTGCTCAGGCCGACGCTCATCCCTGCCACGCTGCCCAGGGCCCGCAGCAGCCGCGATCTGGCGATGATGTCCATCCGGTCCAGGTTCTGGAAGAGGCCCTGCATGATGTCGATGCCGGACTCCACCGCCTTCATGGCGCTGACCACCAGGATCACTCTCGCGACGGGCCACGGCCAGAGGCTCGCGAGAGCCCCGAGCACGGCAAGCGCGCCGGCCGTCGACAGCGCTCTCGTCCGCAGGTACGTCTCCAGGGGCACCTTGCGCCCGGAGTCGGCGCCCAGCACCGACCGGAGCTGCATATTGGTGAACAAGACGACCGGCGCCGACACGGCGAGAGCCAGGGCAAACCGACCGACGGCCTGAGCGTCCAGGTACTTGGCCAACAACACGAGCAGCAGCCACTGCGACAGGGCGAAGACCGTGTTGGCGCTGATCGTCCAAGCGGCACTGACTCGCAGGCCCAGCGGAGGTATGTGGCGATCGGTCATGGGCAGCTCCACCGCAGGCTCGCCCGCGAGGGCCAGAACGGGAAATCGTGAACCCGCCTATGAACGGGAATCCCCACTGCGACCCCGGTCACCGCCCCTCCGATCCGGTTCCCGGGTCCCACTGCTCGACCACTTCGCAGAAGCGGACGACGGAGGTGGTGTCGTCGTAGATCGTGGCGATGGCGTTCCGGGCGCGCTCTCCCATCTCGCGCGCCGAGCCGTCGGCGACGGCTTCGCGAGCCGCCCCCAGCCGGTCGGCCAGGGCGCTCGCGTCCCCCGATGCGAAGAGCCAGCCCGTGTGCCCATCGCGCACGACTTCGGGAAGGCCCCCGGCCCGCGACGCGATCGTGGGCACCCCCATGCCCGCCGCCTCGACCACCGAGCCATGATTCTCCGATCGCGACGGAGCGACACTCACGTCGGCCGCCCTGTACGCCAATCGGGGATCCGCCAGGTAGCCCGTCCACACGACAGACTCGGCAACGCCCAGCCCGGTCGCCAGATCCTTCATCTCGCGCAGGTAAGCCTGCCCCCGCTCGCCCCACCCATCGCCGACCAGCAACAGGAACCCGTCTCCCCCGTCCCTTCGGTACTGGGCCCATCCCCGCAAAAGGACGTCGTGGCCCTTCACCCCCAGTCCGTGGAAGACAGATCTCCTGGGCGGGTAGAGGTACGCCACGCACACTGCCACGAAGGCGTTCTCGGGCACGCCGAGCGTCCCGCGTGCCCGCACGCGCTCGTCGAGCGACGCCGGTCCAAACTGGCGCAGGTCGATCGCGTACGGGATGTAGTGCAGGCGCTCCACCGGATACCCCATCCTGCGATATCGGTCATGGGTGTACTTGGAGGCCGCGATGACGGCCCCGTCCCGCCGGCACAGAAGACGCTCCACCATCCTGATCAGCGGCTGTTCGAGGAACAGAGGACCGGGGACCATGTGAACCGTGGCGGTGTCGCGCAACCCGATCGTGACTGCGCGCCCGATGAGAGCCGAGAGGTAGAGCTGGTAGTGCACCACATGAGGCTGCCAGTCCACCACCAGCCGACGCAGCTCTCTGAAACCCTTGACCAGCCCGAACGGCCTGGCACCCGCCACCGGGACGGGCAGCCTCGCAACCGCAATCCCGCGGTCCTCGAGGAGGAGCCCCAGGGGCCCGGCCGGATCGGGCAGCAGTGCGCGCACCTCGTGGCCGCGCTCCACCAGCCCGGCGAGGAGAGGCGCCAGCCAGGCACCCCCGGTCGACGTCTTGATGATCGTCAGTACTCGCACTCGACCACGTCCCTGCACTCGCTCACCATGCCGGCCGATTCGCCGGGCCCTGCCGGAAGAGGGCCCGCCCCGCCGTCCCGCTGATCGTACGCACGAGAGGAATCCGTGGTCACCGCGGTCGGCTGCCTACCCGGCCCCTTGCCGCTCCGCGCCTCCCGGCCTGTCGTCGCCCTCAGCAGCCATCGCACCGATCGCTGCTGCGGCAGTGGTGATCACTTGAGGCCCGATGGCAGCCGGGCGAGCTGCCCGTCACCGCGCAACCGGGATGGCGGCCGCCACCGCGGAGACCCGGCGACCACAACCGCGATCGGCAAGCCTCCGTCCACGATCGCCAGGTGCAGCACGTTGTCGAAGTCGTTCAAGAACAGGGTCACGCATGTCAGAGCGATAAGCGGCACCAGCAGGACCCGGGGATCGGTGGGAGCCAGGGACGACGCGGCAGTCGACGTCTTGCCCACGATGGCCCCGAGCAGCAGGAAGGCCACCGGCGGGCCGAGGACGCCGAAGTTGAGAAGGGCTTCACCCCCCAGGCCGTAGATGTTCGAGGCGCGGAAGGTCCCCGAGGCCACATAGTCGCCGTACAGGGCCCGTGTCCCGGGGCCGGCCTTGCTCTCGGGCCTGTCGGGCCAGACGGAGTCGGGCAACAGGAAGCTGGCGGCGGCACCGACATAGGTGCTGCCCAGGGCGTAATCCCGCACCGAGTACGACTGCATCCCGTAGAGAACGCGTGGCCTGCACGTCGGCACGAGACAAGTCCCCCAGCAGTACGGCCGTGAGAGTGCGCCCGTAGTCCTCACCCAGTTCCTCTCTCGTTTCGGAACTGGAGACAGAACTCAAGAGACCGCCGAGGCCGCCGGCCTTGTAGAAGCCCAGCATGTAGACGGCTCCCAGCAATAGCAGAGCCGCGGCCACCAGGGAGCGCGCCTTGATCCTGCGCACGGTCAGGTAGTACAAGCCGGCGACCCAGACAATCCTGATGACGACCGAGACCCGGCTACCACGCAGGGAACCCGTCAGTGCACTCATGACGAGGGGAAGCGCCAACACCGCGACGAAAGCCACCCCCGTTATCGACCTCCCCGGGATCCTGCCTCCGGGCCCCCACTGGCGGGCTATCAGCCAGAAAGCCACCAGGATCGGCAGGCTCTCCGCCAGGCCCAGCAACCACCCCGTCCCTGAGAACAACGAGGTGTCCTCCTCGAAGGCGGCGATATACCCCCCGAGGCCCCCAAATCGCCACCAGACCGCGATATTGGCTGCAGCCGACACTGCGATCCCGACTGCGATCGACACCCGAAGGTGCCGAGGCACCCACACCGTGCGCTGTGGGTCGGGCGCGCTCTCGAGGAATCCCCGGTGCGCGCGGTGGCTAGAGGCTCGACGGGCAACGCGGTAGGCCGAGACCGACACCAGGTTCAGGATCGCCATGTAGCCCAGCCATGTCCTCCAGTCATCAGGGGCGGTCACATACCGCAGCCAGCTGTTCAGGCTCACATGGAGTATCGGAGCCAAGAAGAAACCCAGATACGCCAGCAGCGCAATCACGCCGGCCGCGTCGACCAGGCTCAGACCACCCCTGGCCCAGGCCCGGATGTCGGCCCCAACGAGAACGCCGACGGCTATCACGGGCAGCATGAACCAGTGAACCAGATCACCCGCCAGAAGGGAGCAGACGGTCGCGACGAACAGGGTGACCGCCGCCGATGCCCACCAGTCACCCCGCGTCGGCACCCCGGGCGGCGCCGACTCCAGAGCACCCGGGGGGCTCAGGGCGACCGGCCCTGTCGGCCTCACCAAGGGAGTGGAAGTGGCCATCTAGGCGATCGCTTCCTCGGGCTGTGGGGGCACCACCACCATCGCCGCAGGATACCCATACCCTGCTACGCCCCTTGAGCCGGCTCGGCGGCTCGCCGCTCGCACTAGTCGCACGGCGGCGGTTCAGCCCTTCCGGCGATTCCGGAACCTCTTGATGACACCGCTGAGGCCCGAAGGCTGCCGGCCTTCGTCGCCGTACTCGTAGTAGTGGGACTTCCTCCGGTAGCCGTAGCTGTACCCATACCGGTAGCCGTATCGCGACCCGCGAACCCGGGCCCGATTGAAGACGTAGCCCAGGATCGGCGTGCCGACCGTGGCGATCCGCCCACCCGCATCCTCTATCAGGTGCAGCGGCGTCCCGTTCTCGACCACCAACACGGCGCCGTCCGACCTTGCCCGTGATCGCCAGAGCGTCGGCCGAAGCCAAGACGGGTGGAGCGTCTATGACGACCAACTCCGCCCTGCTCGTGCAGCGTCGCCACCGCCCGCCGGAAACCCGCCGAATGGAAGAAGCCGACGCCCGGCTCCACCGGAGACCCGACCGGGCACATCGCCAGCAGACCATCGCCCCACTCCAAGTGCTGCACACACGCCTCCAGCGGCGCCCCGCCCCCGAGATCGGTGAGGCCCTTGACCTCGTTCAGGCGCATCCAGCGGCTCAGGCCCCGGGCATGGGCGTCGCCGTCCACCAGCACCACCTTGCGGCCCCCGAGCGCGGCCGCGGCAGCCACGTTCAACGCGACGACCGTCTTGCCGTCACCCTGGCGCGGCGCTGGTCACACAGATGACCGCCGCCGCCTGCTCCCTGATGGCGCTGTCCAGCGACGAGGCGACGAACCGGAACGCCTCCGCGGCCACCGACCCCGGCTGAGTCAGAGCCACCGCCTGGCCGTCGGAGCCGACCTCCGCGAGGTTGGGCACGACCCCCAGCAGCGGGGCACCCAGGACCGGCGCCGGGTCGTGGCGGCTCTCGGCGATGCGGTGCCGCTGCCCCAACCACCAGGCCAGAACGCAGGCCGCCAGCAGGCCCAAGACGCCACCCAGAAGTGCGTTTCGGACCGGCCGGGGCTGGGCCGGGCTCTGCGGCAACTCGGCGGCCTCGAAGACCTGCACCCCCGACCCGTAGAGGGCCGCGTCCACCGCGATCTCCTTGGCGCGCGTGTTGAGGCTGACCACCTCGGCCGCTGCCGCGTCGCGCTCGGCCTGCAGGGCGGCGGTATCGCCGCCGTCGGCGATCGCCGTCTCGAGCTCGGCTATCCGTGCCTGCAGCTCGGCCCGGGCTGCATCCAGTTCGGCGATGGAGGCGGCGGCATTGCCCTGCACTTCCTCGCGCACCAGATCCTGATAGGCCTGACCCACCGCGTCGGCGATCTCCTTGGCGCCTTCGGGGGTGGCGTCGCGGGCGGTGATGGTGACCATGTCGAGATCGCGGGCAGCGTCGGCGGTCACCAACTCATCCAGGTCGATCAGCGCCCAGCCGACCGTGGATCAGTTCGGCAGCCTGAACCAGTGCGGGAGTCGAGACGGCCAGCTGTGCCTGGGTGCGGACGTAGCGCTGCGGGTCGATGACGATCTGGGTCTCGTCGCGGAACACCCCGGCGTTGCGGGGGTCGGAGAGGATCATCTGGGCGCTGGCCTCGTAGCGGGTCGACTGCAGGTAGGAGAGCCCGATACACCGCCCCGGCCGACCAGCACCGTGATCGCCAGGATCATCTTCCAGAAGCGCACGAGCACCGGCAGGATCTCGAGCTGGCGAAGATGGCTCTTGCCGATCGCACCGGGATCGCGCGACCACGGCTCGGACCACATCAGGCCACCCCGCTCGCGTCGTAGGGTGACGCGAGCAACGAGGGGCTCCGCGGCGCCGATCCGTTTGTGGTCGCCAGCGTCGTCAGAAGCGGCCGCAAGGTGCCGTCGTGGATGGCGGGTCCCAGCGCATCGACCGCCTCCGGCGGCAGCGAGGGCACGGCGTAGCAGGTGATCAGGTCGTGAGCCCGGCGAATCATGGGCTCGTCGGCCCCGGCCAACACCTCGCTGAGCTTCTCACCCGGCCGCAGGCCCGTGTACTCGAACTCGATCTCGACGCCCGGGTCGAGTTCGCCCACCAGTTCCCGAGCCAGGTCCACGATTCGCACCGGCTCGCCCATGTCGAGCACCATGACCTCCCCAGCCTCGCCGAGAGCCCCTGCCTGCACCACCAATTGCACCGCCTCTTCGGTAGTCATGAAGTACCGAGTGACATCGGGATGGGTGATGGTAACCGGGCCCCCGTGGCGGATCTGCCGCTCCATCGAGGGGACTCACGGAACCCTGGCTGCCGAGCACGTTGCCGAAGCGCACCGAGATCCCCACCATCCCCCAGCGCTCGTAGGAACCGGCCGTGAGCATCTCCGCGATGCGCTTGGTGTAGCCGAGCACGTTCACGGGGTCGGCCGCCTTGTCGGTGCTGACGTTCACGAACCGGACCACCCCCGCCGCCGCCGCTGCCTGCAGCACGTTCAGAGTCCCGATCACATTGGTCTTGACAGCCTCGGCGGGGAAGCGCTCCAGGAAGGTGACGTGCTTGAGGGCCGCGGCGTGGAACACGACGTCGGGCCGACAGGCCTGCATGAACTGGCGCGTCGCGTCGGCGATCGCGCACGTCGGCCACGATCAACGACTCCGAGTCGAGCAGGGCCCGGCCCTCGAGGCGCAACTGCAGTCGGTGCAGGGCGTTCTCGTCCCGGTCGACCATGAACAGGGCCCCCGGGTGGAAGCGATTGACCACCGCGCACAGCTCCGAACCGATGGAACCGCCGGCCCCGGTCACCAGCACCCGGCGCCCCTCGATGAGACCGGCCACCTGGCCGGCGTCGATGCGAACCTCAGCACGGCCCAGAAAGTCCCCGAATGCCAGCGGGCGGATGTGTCGGGGCAAGATCTCGCTCTCCAGGATACTTGGCCATCCGCGGCAGGATCAGGACCCGTAGGCCGGCCTTGCGCGCCTCTCGGGCCACTGCGGCGATCTCGGCGCGCGCTGCCGAGGGAACGGCGATCACCAGGGTCTCGGCGGAGAATCTCGCGGCGGCGTCCTGCAGGGACTGCCGGTTGCCGACCACCCGGCAGCCCAGGATGCGCAGGTTCCGCTTCGTGGGGTCGTCGTCCAGGAAGGCCACCGGCCGAATCGTCGACTCGGGGTCCCGCAGCAGGGCCCGCGCGGCCTCGTACCCGCCGTCGCCGGCCCCGAAGACGATGGCCCGATGCTGGCCGTCCAGCCTCGTGATGCTCCCCAGGTGCTGCACCAGGCGCACCAGCGTACCGGGTGCCGAACATCAGCAACACCGCGACGCCGGTCCCCCCCGCCGCCGCACTGACCGGGACCGGGCGGACCCCGGCGACGGTGAGGAGGCTCAATGTGAGCACGACCCCGACCGACACCGTGGACAGCCCGAGCGCCCCGGCTTCCTCGAAAGAGGCGAACCGGAGGCGGCCCGTGTACAGCCCGGCGAGCATGCCCAGGGCCACCTGGCCGGCAATGGCGTAGCCGGTGATCAGGGCCAGGCCGCGCCAATCGACACTGGACACGGTGAACTCGTAGCGGATGACGGTCGCCAGGGTCAGGCCGATTCCCCACCAGGCGGCGTCGATGGCCGCCCAGGTCAGCCCGCGCCGCACCCGTGCCCCCCTCCCCGGGTCCGAGTGCCACAACCGGCCTGCCATCTGCGCGCCTCCCCCGTACCAGTCTTGCGTCTGCGCGGGATTACGAAATCTAGCCGAATCGGGCCTGTGCTCGAATTCCGGCCGAAGCAGCCGGGCCCACCGCCGCCTGCCAGTTCAGGCGCCCATCTCCCGTTCTGGGGACGGCACCGAAGCCTCGACTCCCTCGACTTCGGCCACCACTCCGGGCCCTCAACCAAGGCGCCTGACCGCGGGCTTCCCGGGGCCCGCAGCGGGGCTCCCACTTCCCTCGAGCCCCTGTCCCAGCGGCAAGAAGGAGGCCAATTTCACCCTGCGCACATACCGCTGATCTCGCGCACCTGCGTCTCGACGAACGGCACCGCCGGCTCGCCGTTGACCGACAGCGTCGCCGGGACGACGAGGGACTGGGGTGGGAGTGTGAGCGTGTAGCCGGACTCGGTCAGTTGCTCCTGCCAGCGCACCGTGACGTCTACCGACTCGCCCACTTCGGCGTCCACCACAGCCGATGCCACCGGACGCCCCAGTTCCTCCAGGAAGGTCCCCTCCACCGGGACGCCGTCGACCTCCAGGCTGAGCACCGCTGCCCCCGCGGCACGTAGATGCTCACCATCCAGCGGCCGAGGCTGCCCAACGTCCAGTGGGGAAGCCAGTCCATTCCGGCCGGGGTGGCGTTGGTGAGGGTCACGGAGACCTCGCCTGCCACCCGGCAGAGGTCGGCGGTCACTTGCACCGTCAGAGAGGTGCGGGTGAACAGGTCGACCTTGTTGAGAGCCAGGTTCTGGGTAGTCACCATGAGGTCGCCGGGGCCGCCGGGGAGCACCGATCCGTCGGCATTGCCCACAGACAGCATGGTGTTGACCGCAGCATCTACGGTGACCACAGACAGACGACGTTCCCCGACGGCCCGCCTCACCGCCTGGAGCAGATCGCCACGGTCAGAGTGAGCCCCGGTCAGCAGTTGCCCCACCACTTCCTGCATGGCCTCCCCCAGGTAGGCGTTCTGCTCGCCCGGCCTGGTGTCCTCTGGAAAGCGCCGGTAGGAATCGACGAGAAAGTCCGTCGCCAGCGTCGACCCGGCCAGCTCCTGTCCCTCGAGGGTGAGACCGGGGAAGGCATCGAGGAGGTAACCCAGGCCCACCAGGTCGACGCGGGCCACCGCATCGGCCTCCACCCCGGTGCTCACCCGGTACAGGCGGCGGGCGACATCTGCCACAGTGGGGAAGTCCGGTGACATGTTGACGTTGGCCCACAGGGTCGTGTTGGCCTGCAGTTCCCCATAACGCTGCAGGTAGTCGTCCGGAGCCTCGACCGCCACGAACTCCCCCTCCTCATCGAGCACCTGGAGCGCCCCGACCACGCTGCCGAACGCCGGCAGATGAACCCCTTCCTCGTCCACCTCCAGCAGGGCGTACCAGCCCGCCAGGCCCCCTGTGGCACGCCGCTCCGCCCCGTTCTCCAACAGCAACAGCAACCGGTAGGGGCGGCTCCCGGAGGCCGCCTCCGCCAGCCGATCCACCAGGGGCACCGCTCCGTTCAGTGCGTCGTACAGGTCGGCGGCCAGCTCCTCCGCCTCCTCCAGGCGCCGGGCGACAAAGCCCAGGCGGGGATCGGGGGCCCCGTTCAGCGCGGCACGGGCATCAGCGGCGTGACCCAGAGCCTCCGACAGGACCGTCCCCAGGGATTCCAGCCCGCCGACCTCGAGGCGCCCGGCGGAGTACAAAGGTGCGCGATCGGCCAGGACGTAGTCGAGCACGCCGACGGTGGCCAGCGAGGCGGCGCGCACGCCAACGACCACTGCCTCAGCAGCCCGCAGCTCGGTGCCGGTGAATGGAGCCAGGCGCAGCGGGCCCACCCAGGGCGAAGCCAGCGAGGCCTGGGCGTCGGCCAGAGCATCCAGGGCCCGGTGCAATGCCGCGCTCCCACCCTCCAGGTCTCCCGCCCCCACGAGGTCGGCAGCCTCCCGGGCACTCTCCTCAGCCGCCGACGCCTGGCGCTGGGCCGACAGCACCTCGGCGGCGGCAACGCCACCCCAGGCCACGACCAGCAGAGCCAGCAGAAGCAGGCCGAGAGTGACCTTGCGACGGCGAAGGCGCCGCCAGAAGCCGCTCCCGGGACCGCCCGGCTCTGCGTCGGGGCCGGCCGTCCCCGCCCGCTCGCCTGATGGGGCCCTGCCTCAGACCCCCGCTTGGCCCGGATCCTTCGTGAGAAGAACAGGACACAGGCGCCCAGCACCACCAGGACCGCGATGCCCACCCCGAAAGGCACCAGGCCGGAGCCGGTGTAGGTGGACGCCGAAGAGATGGTCAACGTGCGGCTGGCGGCCGACTCGCCGCAGGTGGCGGTGACGGTGTACTCACCGCCGCCGGGGAATTCGTGCCGGACGGCGACGCCCTCGCCGGACTCCCGATCGCCGAAGTCCCAACTGCAGTTGTCGGCGGCGCGGCATGTGGCCGCAAGGTCCACCGAGAGCCCCGCGGTCACCGCCGAGATGGCCGGCACGCAAGATGCCACACTCGTCATGCCGGAGTCGGGCACTCCCTGAGCGGTGGCCGCCAAAGGAACCAGGAGGGCCACCACCACCGACGGAATCGCAAGGCGGCGCATGGTCAACTGCCTCCTTGCCCTGCCGGCGGGTTCAGCGAGAGAGGCCCGGCCCGCGGCCTCATTCTCGAATGACGGTACCCGCCCCGGTTGCGAGGTGTCAAAGGTGCACCAGCCTCATCCGCTCCATCTTCATCTCGCTGCTGGGGGCCCGGCGGGACGGCTCCGAGCCATCCCCGCGGGGCCCGACGGTCACCATGACCGCCGGCTTGCGCCGGCTCCTCATTCGCCACCCCTCAGGCCGCCCCTGCGACGGACAGCGAAGAGGGGACAGACGGCCCTACACCGCCCACACCACTACCGCCAGGTTATCCCCCGCGCCGCCCCCGAAGGCCGCCTCGATGGCCAGCTCGGCCAGACGGGCGGGGCCGCCATCCGCGGCCAACGCGGCCAGGCGCCGCCTCCACTCGCGCCCCAGGAAGTCGCACAGGCCGTCGGTAGCCACCAACACCGTGTCTCCCGGGTGCAGTCGAGCGCGTCCCATCCTGACGTGCGAGGGCAAGGTGCCGGGCCCCAGGAAGGGAGCGTCGCCACCCACCCGCCGCACCCGCGACTTCCTGATGACCACCGCCACACAATCACCCAGGCCGGCCACCGTGAGGCCACCCGGCCGGAGCAGCGCGACGGTCAGGGCGGTGCCGCTGTCCGCCCTCTCCCCCTCGAGTCCCTCCGTCGCGACGGCCACCGCCTCTACGGCCACGGCCACACAATGCCGCAGGGCCGGCACCGCCGCCCGGGGTTCCCGCGACAGCAGATAGGGAATCTGATCCGCGGTGGCGCTCAGCGCCGCCCGGGCGGCGTCGAAGCCGTTGTGGCCGTCCGCCACCGCCAGCACCGCAGCCGCTCCGTTCGTCGCCGCGAGTGCCCCGTCTTCGTTGAGATCGACGTGTGGGTAGCCCTTGGGGAACTTGCCTCGCGAGAGGGCCATAGCGAGCGAGGCGGTCACCTCGCGCACCTCTACTTCGCCCAGCGTCTCGTGGTCGGGGCCCCACAAGGCGGCCGCGCGCACTTGGCCGCTGGTCATGGCCGGGACGCTACCAGCGGAGGGCAGAACTGATGCGAGGTTGCCTGGGGTTTCATGCCTCCCCCTAAGGGGGAGGTGACCGGGCCGCAGGCCCGGGACGGAGGGGGTGCGTTCCCCGCGCTGAACCCGGTGGGATCTGGGACAAGCACCCCCCTCGCCTCGCTCGCCTGTGGCTCACTCGGCACTCCCCCCTTAGGGGGGAGCATGGAGCCCTCACCCCGAGACGGCCCTCTTGCCCTCACCTATGCCCCTTGCCTGGGGGCGGACTCGCTGCCAGCCTGTCGGGGACACTCGAAGGAGCCCCCATGATCACCAGAGAAGCCACCTTCCCCGGCAGCGAGGGCCGTGTGTTCTACCGGGCCTGGACCCCGGAAACGCCGCCGCACCGCATCGCGCTCATCGTGCACGGTTACGCCGAGCACTCCGCCCGCTACACCCACGTCGCCGAGATCCTCGGCGCCGCCGGCTCGGCCGTGTACGCCGAGGACCATCTCGGCCACGGGCACAGCGACGGCGAACGGGCGCTGATCACCGACTTCGAGCACGTGGTGGACGACATCGCCGCGCTGGCCGCCATCGCCTCGGCCGAACACCCCGGCCTGCCCGTCCTGCTCATCGGCCACTCGATGGGCGGCCTGCTCTCCTCCCGCTATGGCCAGCGCCGACCCGAGGCCGTGGCCGGCCTGGTGCTGATGGGAGCCGTCATCGGCGACTGGACCTGGGCGCGCGACGTGCTGCGCGAGCCGGCCATGCCCGACCCTCCGACCGACTGGTCGGGCATGAGCCGCGACCCCGCCACGGTCCGCGACTACAGCACCGACCCCCTGGTCTATCGAGGCCGCTACAAGCGGCCCCTGCTGGAGGCCGAGGTGGTGGCGCTGAACCGCTTCAACGCCGCGGTGGACCGTCTCACCATGCCGGTGCTCTTCCTCCACGGCCATGCCGACCCGTTCGTCTACTACCGGACTTCCCTGGAAGCGGCCTGCCGCTTCCCCACCGGGGACCTGACCGTCCGGGTGTTCCCGGGGCGCGCCACGAGTTGGTCAACGAGACGAACCGGGCCGAGGTGATCGGCGAGATCATCCGCTTCATGACGCCGGGTGGCTCCCGCCCGCCGCTAGGCGGCCTCAGGCTCGGCGGGGCCACGTACCGGCGCAGCTCCCGCCGGGCGATGGAGCGCTTGTGGACCTCGTCGGGGCCGTCGGCTATCTGCAGCGACCGCGCATGGGCGTACAGGGCGGCCACCGGAAAGCCCTCCGCCACCCCGGCGCCTCCCAGGGCCTGGATGGCCCGGTCGATGACCCAGACGGCGGTACGGGGCACCGCCACCTTGATGGCCCCCACCTCGATGCGGGCCCCCTTGGCCCCCTGAGTGTCCACCAGCCAGGCCGTCTTCAGCACCATCAGGCGGGCCTCCTCGATGCGGATGCGCGCCTCGGCTACCCAGTCCTGGATCACGCCTTGCTCGGCCAGCGCCTTGCCCCAGGCCACCCGCTCCACCACCCGCCCGCACATGACGTCGAAGGCCCGCTCCGCCATGCCGATGAGGCGCATGCAGTGGTGGATGCGCCCCGGGCCGAGCCGGGCCTGGGCGATGGCGAAGCCGCTTCCCTCCTCACCCAGCAGGTTCGTCCGGGGCACCCGGGCCCGGGTGAACTCGACGATGCCGTGGCCCCCGCGCTCGTGGTAGCCGAAGACGCTGGTGCCTCCCGCCACCTGCACTCCGGGGGTGTCGAGGGGGACCAGCACCATGCTCTGGCGGCGGTAGGGCTCGGCGGCCGGGTCGGTGAGCCCCATGACCACCGCCACCCGGCAGCGAGGGTCGAGCGCCCCGGTGGACCACCACTTGCGCCCGGTGATCACGTAGTCCGAACCGTCCTTCTCGATGCGACAGCGGATGTTGGTGGCGTCGGAGGAGGCGACATCGGGCTCGGTCATCGAGAAGCACGAGCGGATCTGCCCATCGAGCAGCGGCACCAGCCAGCGCTCCTGCTGCTCCGGGGTGCCGAACTGGGCGAGGATCTCCATGTTCCCGGTGTCGGGGGCGGAGCAGTTCAGGATCTCCGGCGCCAGCCACGGGCTGCGCCCGGTGATCTCGGCGAGGGGGGCGTACTCGAGCACGGAGAGCCCCGCTCCCCAGCGCTCGTCGGGGAGGAAGAGGTTCCACAGGCCCCGGCGGCGGGCCTCGGCCTTCAATTCCTCGACGACGGGCGGATGGAAGTAGGGGTCCCCGGCCGCCCGCATCTGCTCCTCGTAGACCGGCTCGGCGGGGTAGACGTGTTCTTCCATGAAGGCCAGGAGCCGCTGTCGCCATTCCTCCACACGCGGTGAGTACCCGAAGTCCACGAGCCCGTCCTCCTCGTCGCCGCTGCCGCGGAGTCTACGGGGAGTCCCCCCTCCGCGGCTTCGCCGGAAGAGGCATGGGGGTGAGCCCGGCTCCCCCCTGGGGGGCCCCGCAGGCGGCGCAGCCGGGAGAGGGGCGTGATCCGTGGCTCCGCCGGGCGCGTGGGGCGGGGTCGACGCACCGCGGGCGGGTCGGCCGATCCCCTGGTAGTCATCCCGCTTCGCAGGCTGATGAGGATGGTGGGGGTGCAACCTGAGGTGGATGATCCCGCCTGGTTCCAGCTCATCGAGCCGCCACCGCGCCGGTTCTGTGCGGGTGCGTTCGCGTGGTTTCCCGCTGGTCGACAGCAGCCGCAGCGCGCTCTCCCCGTCCATCAGGCGTAGGGCAGGCCGGGTTCCCGCAGTGCTCGCGGGACGAAGGCCAGGGCGTCGATCGCGTCGACTTGCCCAGCTCGGCTCCCGGCGCTCGCATCAGCCGGGCGTCACCGCACTACCCGCAACCCTCGCCAGCTGTCGGCTTCCAGCCGCTGGACAGGCCCCGGAGTCCTCCACCGCCCAGCGCCGCGCCCAACTGGCCGGCCCAGCGCAACAGCCGCAGATGCCCCTCCGCCGGCCCGCACGGCAGGCGCACGATCTGGCAGCTCCCTCCGTCCCGGCCTCCGGCCCGGACGACCTCCCGTCCGCGGGAGAGGAATGGGGTCCTCCCGGCGCCTTCTCATCCTTCCAGCCCGGGCCATACTTGCCCCCCGTGCAGCGCCGCCCACGACGAGATCCGCCGCCTCGAGGCCCTGGCCGACCGGGCCTGGCCGCCGGCCGAGGTGGTCCCCTGCGACGGCTGGGAGCTGCGGGCCACCGGGCCGGGCATCGGCCGCCGGGTGAACTCGGTGGCCACCGCCGCCGACGGGGCCCTTCCCCTCGACGAGAGGATCTCCCGCGCCGAGGACTTCTACCGCCGGCGCGGGCCTGCCCCCAACCTTCAAGCTGACCGCCGCCTCCCTCCCGACCGACCTCGACCCGGTCCTCGGCGCCGCCGGCTACCGGGTCGACGCCCCCGACCTCGGTGCGCACCCGGGCACTGCCCGCCGACTCCCCGACCCTCCCGGCCCTCATCGAAGAACACCCCTCCGAGGAGTGGCGGCAGGTCAACGCCGCCGCCGGCGAGCACTACGGGGCGGCCCCGCGGATCTTCCTGGACCTGATCGCCCGCATCCGGGCGCCGCTCGCCTTCGCCTCGGTCGACGACGAGGGGCAGGCGGCCGCGGTAGGCATGGCGGTGGCCGAGGCCGGCTGGGTGGGCCTCTTCGAGATCGGCACCCACCCCGGCCATCGCCGCCGCGGGCTGGCCCGGCAGGTGGTGGGCGCCCTGCTCGCCTGGGGGGCCGAACAGGGAGCACGCAGGGCCTACCTGCAGGTGATGCCGGCCAACACCCCCGCCCTGGCCCTGTACGAGGACCTCGGCTTCGACGAGGCCTACCGCTACTGGTACCGGGTGGCCCCCGCCGCACCGCGTCGCGCCCTCCGCCGGCCCTGAGGGCCCGCGGCTCGGACCGCCCTCGCTGACCCGCCCGCCGGGCTACCGCCGCCGCCCCGGTAACGTTGGCTCCCCGTGGACCAGCAGCCGCCGGCAGCCCACTCCGTCTGCTACCGGCACCCCGACCGCCCCACCCGCCTCGCCTGCAGCGAGTGCGGGCGCCCCATCTGCCCCGAGTGCTCCCGCGACGCGGTGGTCGGCCAGAAGTGCCCCGAGTGCACCGCCCCGGCACAGCTCACCCGGGTGATCCCGGCCCGCACGATCAGGCACGTCGGCCTGCGCGGCACCCCCGTCACCTGGGTGCTGATCGCCCTCAACGTGGCCGATCTTCATCGCCGGCGAGATCTTCCCCGGCTTCGGCAACGAGCTGTTCGCAGAGGGCCGCCCAGCATCCGATCCTCGTCGACCGCGGGGAGTGGTGGCGCCTCCTGAGCGCCTGCTTCCTCCACGGCAGCATCCTCCACGTCCTGTTCAACATGTACGCCCTGTGGCTGTTCGGGCCGGTGCTGGAGCGCCGCTTCGGCAGCTGGCTCCTTCGTCTCCCTCTACCTGGCCGGCGGGGTGGCCGGGGGCATGCTCTACCAGCTCATCGGGTCCGACGCCTGGGCGGTGGGGGCCTCGGGGGCCATCTTCGGCCTGCTCGGAGCGCTCCTCACCGCCAGCTACCGGCAGCGGCACACCCGGGCCGGGGGAGCCGTCTTCGGCCAGTTGCTGGTGCTCCTGGTCATCAACCTGGCGCTGCCGCTGTTCGTCCCCAACATCGCCTGGCAGGCCCACGTCGGCGGCCTCGCCGCCGGCGCCCTCATCGGCGCGGTGTGGGACCGCCTGCCCCGCACCAAGGGCAGCACCTGGAAGCGGGTGGCGGTGGCGCTGGGCGTGGGAGTGGCGTGCGCTGGCCGTGGTGATGCTGGTGGGGTAGAGACCGCCTCTCCCGCCGCAGCGGCCGAAGCCGACGCTGGCCCTACCCCGACCCTCTCCCGCTGCCACGGGGCGCAAGGGCAGACGGCCTCGCCAGCCCTCGGCCGCCGGCAGGCGGTACGCGCCCTCCTGAGCGCGACCAGCCCTGCCCCTCGCCCACGCGCTCCCTAGCCGGCGCTGACTGCGGAAGCCCTCACCCCCCGCCCTCTCCCGCTGCCGCGGGAGAGGGGAGCGCCTCAGTCCGGTTCGTCCTCCGGGGGACGCACCAGCAGCACCGGGCACGGGGCGGCGAGCAGGATGTCCTGGGCGTCGCTGCCCAGGAAGAACTTGCCCGACTTGGTGCGGTGCCGGTAGCCGATCACCAGCAGGTCGGCCTTCTCCTCGGCCGCCAGGGCGGCCAGATCCTCGGCCGGGGCCTTCCCGCGCACCAGCTCGCGGAGCTCGTACTCGACGCCCTCGGCCTTCAGGCGATCCTCCGCCGACCCGAAGGCCCGGCGCGCCTGCTCGACCTCCTCCAACCCGGTCTTGCGCCCGCCGCACATGGAGAGCACCACCACCAGCCGCGCGTCGCGGATCTTCGCTTCCTCGATGGCTCGCTCCAGGGCGAGCTCCCCGGTGCGAGTGGGCGAGTAACCGACCACAATTGTCTGACGTTCCATGGCAGCAAGTCTATGCGCCCACCGAAGCCGGCGCCGAGCCGGCGCTCGCTGCGCCAGCCCGGGCTCCGGGCACGACGCGTAGGATGGCGCCGGCTCGGCCCGGGGATGATGCGCCCGTCCAACCGCCGGCGGCGCGCCCGTCCGACAGAGAGGAGGCGGTCTTGACCACCACCGCCACGGCGCTGGCACCACCGGATCGCGGCATCAGGCACTTCGCCGCCCAGCAGACACCCTGGTCCTGGACGGCGCTCGCCGTAGGCATCGTGGCGCTGCTGCTGCCGTTCGTCGGCACCGCCATCATCCTCACCGCCCACGGCTGGACGCAGGACTGCCCGGAGGGAGTGGACCGCATCATCTGCTCCCCGACCGACCCCCTCGTCGAGGGCCTGCTCAGCCCGGAGCTGGGGACGGTGGCCTACGCCACCATCGGCATCGGCGCCGCTGGCCGGCCTGCTGGCCCTCTCCCAGGTCCGCCGGGTCCCCAACAAGCAAGCCCGGGAGGCGGCCATCGCCGGGGCGGTGCTCGGGCGTGCAGGCGATCGTCCTCGCCATGGTCTTCCTCTGGTTCCGGGGCAGCAACGTCGACCGCTTCGCCCGCAACTTCCTCGACGTCGGCGCTGCTCGCCGACTTCTTCCCCCGCTTCGTCAACGGGGCCAAGAACACCCTGATCCTCTCCTTCGCCGGGGCGGCCCTGGGCTTCGGCCTCGGCCTGTTCCTGGCCCTGTTCACCATGTCGAAGCGGGCGGTGGTCCGGGCCCCCGCCCGCGTCTACATCAACTTCTTCCGCGGGACGCCGCTCATCTGGCAGCTGTCCTTTGCCGGCCTGGGGGTGGTCACCGCCCTGCGCCTCGGCTTCTTCTCCGGCACCGACGGACCCTACCGGGTGGCCATCCTCGTGCTCGGGCTGAACCTGGCCGCCTACTCGGCCGAGGTGTATCGGGCCGGGATCCAGTCGCTGGAGCGAGGGCAGATGGAGGCGGCCCGCAGCCTGGGCCTCACCTACTTCCAGGCCATGCGCTACGTGATCATCCCCCAGGCCGTCCGCCGGGTGATCCCGCCGCTCACCAACGAGTTCGTCATCCTCATCAAGGACACCTCGCTGGTGGTGGTGCTGGGCCTCGCCTTCGCCCAGAAGGAGCTGCTGGGGGTGGGCCGGGAGATCTACAGCTCCACCTTCAACGCCACCGCCTGGCTGGGCTCGGCGGCCGGGTTCCTGATCGTCACCCTGCCGATGATCCGGGTCGTCACCCTGCTGGAACGCAAGCTGCGCAGCGGCCTGACCAGCGTGATCGGGTGAGGGAGGACCGGACATGAGCGAGCCCATCGTCCGCCTGCGAGGCATCAACAAGTGGTTCGGCAAGCTGCACGTGCTGCGCGACATCAACCTGGAGATCCACCCCCGCGAGGTGATCGTGCTCATCGGGCCCTCCGGGTCGGGCAAGTCCACCCTGCTGCGCACCATCAACCTGCTCGAGGAGCCCACCGAGGGCCGGGTCTTCTTCGAAGGCGAGGAGCTGACCGACATCCACACCGACCTCAACGCGGCCCGCACCCGCATGGGGATGGTGTTCCAGCAGTTCAACCTGTTCCCCCACCGCACGGTGACCGGCAACATCACCCTGGCCCTGGAGAAGGTGCTGCACCTGAAGGCGACGGAGGCCGAGCAGCGGGCCCTCGAGGAACTGGAGCACGTCGGCCTCGCCGACAAGGCCGGCGCCTGGCCCTCCCAGCTCTCCGGCGGCCAGCAGCAGCGGGTGGCCATCGCCCGCGCCCTGGCCATGCGCCCCAAGCTGATGCTCTTCGACGAGGTCACCTCGGCCCTCGACCCGGAGCTGGTCAACGAGGTGCTGATGGTCATGCAGCGGCTCGCCAGCGAGGGGATGACGATGGTGGTGGTCACCCACGAGATGGGCTTCGCCCGCGAGGTGGGGACCCGCCTGCTCTTCATGGACCAGGGCGTCATCCTCGAAGAAGGGCTGCCCCGGGAGGTGTTCGCCAACCCCCAACACGAGCGCACCCGCTCCTTCCTGAGCCAGGTGCTGTGACCGAGTCGTTCGTCATCGGCCGCCGGTTCCGCGGGCCCGGAGGACTCGGGCAACGGCGGCTACACCGCCGGCATGGTGGCCCGCTTCCTCGGCGGCGACGCCGAGGTCACCCTGCGGCGCCCGCCGCCCCTCGAGCGGCCGCTCACCGTGACCCGCCAGCGGCGAGCAGGTGCTGGTCCACGACGGCGCCGACCTCGTCGCCGAGGGAGTGCCCGCCCTCCTGGACCTGGCCGTCCCCGATCCGCCCACCGCGGACGAGGCGGCCGAGGCCTCCCGCTCCTACGCCGGGTTCACCCGCCACTTCTTCCCCGGCTGTTTCGTCTGCGGCCCGGAGCGCGACCCGGGCGACGGGCTGCGCATCTTCCCCGGCTGGGTGCCGGGGCGGGACCTGGTGGCCGCCCCCGGCCGAGCCGACCCTTCCCTGCCGGCCGAGGCGGGCTTCCTGGCCACCGAGATCGCCTGGTCCTTCCTCGACTGCCCCGGGGCCTGGGCCATGGAGCGGGACCAGGAGGAGCGCCCGGTGGTGCTGGGGAGGATGGCCGCCCGCCTGCTCGGTCCCCATCCCGATGGGGGCCGACTGCGTGGCCGTCGGCTGGCCGCTGGGGCGGGAAGGGCGCAAGCTGTTCTCCGGGCACCGCCGTGTTCGGCCCGGGCGGCATCCTCCACGGCTTCGGGCGCCAGACCTGGATCGTGCTCGGCTGAGCCCGCCCGGGCCTCGGCGCACCGCCTGTGCCACAATGCGGCCATGAGAGCCCGTACCCCTCGCCAATCGCGACGGCCGCTGTACGCCTCTCCTTAGCGCGCCTCCTCGTCCCGACTTCGCCCACCCCCTGACTACCGGGAGAGGACCATGACCAACAGCCTCATTCAGCGCCATCAGCAGGTATACGCCCCCGTCATCGCCTGGGACTCCGACGTCGAGATCGTCTCCGGCCAGGGGTGCTGGGTGACCGACGTCGAGGGCGAGCGCTACCTGGACTTCGCCTCCGGCATCGCCGTCCTCAACGCCGGCCACAACCACCCCGCCCTGGTCGCCGCCGCCCGCGACCAGCTCGACCGCCTCTGGCACGCCGGGGGGGCCTTCCGCTACGACTCGCTGGTCACCGCCGCCGAGAAGATCGTGGCCGTGACGCCCCCTTCGATCGAGAAGCTCTTCTTCATGAACTCCGGCGCCGAGGCGGTGGAGGCCTCGATGAAGCTGGCCCGCCGGGTCACCGGCCGCCAGGGCATCTTCGTGTTCCGCGGCGCCTTCCACGGCCGCACCATGGGGTCGGTCACCTACACCACTTCGAACGCCAAGTACCGGCGCGGCTACCACCCCCTCCTCCCCTCGGTGTTCGTCACCCCCTTCCCGCACCCCTTCCGCTGGGGGATGAGCGAGGAGGAAGCCACCGAGCACGCCCTGCTGGAGCTCACCCTCAAGCTCAAGCACGAGGTGATGCCCGACGAGGTGGCCGCCTTCCTGGTGGAGCCGGTGCAGGGCGAAGGGGGCTACTACCCCGCCCCGGTCCCCTTCCTGCGGCGGCTGCGGGAGCTGGCCGACGAGCACGGCATCCTGCTCGTCCTCGACGAGGTGCAGACCGGCTTCGGCCGCACCGGCAAGTGGTTCGCCAGCGAGCACTACGGAATCGAGCCCGACGTGCTGGTCATGGGCAAGGCCATCGCCAACGGCCTGCCCTTGTCGGCGGTGGGGGCGCGGGCCCGCCTGCACGAAGCCTGGCCCACCGGCTCACACGGCACCACCTTCGGCGGCAACCCGGTGGCCTGCGCTGCCGCCGCCGCCAACGTCGACGTCCTCGCCGGGCTCATCCCCGGGGTGCCGGCCCTGTCCGAGCACGCCTTCGCCCGTTTCGCCGACCTGCAGGCGCGCCACGCCACCATCGGCGACGTGCGCGGGCTGGGGTTGATGATCGGGGTGGAGCTGGTCAAGCCGGGGGGCAACACCCCCGACCCGGAGGCCTTCCCCTTCCTGGCCCGCTACGCCCGGGAGCACGGCCTGTTCCTGCTGGACTGCGGGCCGGACGCCAACGTCATCCGCTTCGTCCCGCCCCTGTGCGTGACCACCGAGGAGCTGGACCTGGGCATCGACATCATCGACGCCGCGCTCAGCGCGTACGAGAAGAGGTGAGTGGCCGTGCCTCCCCCTCAGGGGGAGGTGGCGCACGGCCCGCGAGGGCCGGGACGGAGGGGGCGTCCGCTGCTCTCCGAGCCTGCGGACGGCGCTCCCCAGGGGGCAGCGCTTAGACCCCCCTCGCCTCAGCCCTCCGCTCCCTCGGCACTCCCCCCTCAGGGGGAGCAGTCACGCGTTCCGCGCGACCCAGTCCTCGCTGAACTCGCCGCGCAGGCGGGGGAAGTGCGCCGGGGCGTGCTGGAAGCAGTGGTCGGACTTGTTGTAGCGGGAGAGCCGCACGCCGCATCCCTCGGCGACGCACACCCGGTTCTCCCCGTAGCTCCGCGGCCGGCGGCGCGCTCGGCCGATGGTGCTGGCTCGCATGGTCGGCTGCATGGCCCCCTCCAGGTATGTTGCTTGCTGAGCCCTGTTCTAGCACAACCGGATCCACTTAGCAACACGGACGTGGTGGAAAATACGAAGATAGTGGAAATCCGCCGAACCGCCCCAGACGCGAGAGAGGGGAGGCCTGCGCCTCCCCTCTCTCCGGTACGCGGCCGGCACGTGCCGGCTAGTCCTCTTTCTTGGTCGTGGCCGCCAGCCCGGCGATCTCCCGCACCACGTCGGCGTTGGCCAGCGTGGTGACGTCGCCCAGGTTGCGCTGCTCGGAGATGTCGCGCAGCAGGCGGCGCATGATCTTGCCCGACCTCGTCTTGGGCAGGTCGTCGGTGAACACGATGCTCTTGGGACGGGCGATGGGGCTGATCTTCTCGCTCACCCAGTTGCGCAGCTCCTTGAGGAGCTTCTCGTCGCCGACCACCCCGGCCCGCAGGGTGACGAACGCGGCCACAGCCTGGCCGGTCATCTCGTCGGTGCGGCCGACCACGGCCGCCTCGGCGACGGCCGGGTGGGCCACCAGGGCCGATTCCACCTCGGTGGTGGAGAGCCGGTGCCCGGCGACGTTCATGACGTCGTCCACCCGGCCCAGCAGCCAGTAGTAGCCGTCCGTTGTCCCGCTTGCAGCCGTCACCGGCGAAGTACTTGCCGGGGACCTGCGACCAGTAGGTCTGGACGTAGCGGTCCGGGTCCTTGTACAGCGTGCGCAGCATGCCCGGCCACGGGCGGGTGAGCACCAGGTAGCCGCCGCCGCCCAGGGGGACGGAGTTGCCCTGGTCGTCCACCACGTCGGCGGCATGGCCCGGGAAGGGGTGGGTCGCCGAGCCCGGCTTGGTGGCCACCGCCCCGGGGAGCGGGGTGATCATGATGCAGCCGGTCTCCGTCTGCCACCAGGTGTCCACGATCGGGCAGCGCTCGCCGCCGATGATGGTGTGGTACCACATCCACGCCTCGGGGTTGATGGGCTCGCCCACCGACCCGAGCAGCTTCAGCGAGGAGAGGTCACGGCTCTTCGGGTACTGATCGCCCCACTTCATGAAGGAGCGGATGGCGGTCGGCGCCGTGTAGTACTTGGTGACCTTGTACTTCTCGATGATCTGCCAGATGCGGTCCTTGTCCGGGTAGTCCGGCGTCCCCTCGTACAGCACGCCGGTGGTGTGGTTGTTCAGGGGCCCGTAGACGATGTAGGAGTGCCCGGTGACCCAGCCGATGTCGGCGGCGCACCAGTAGACGTCGTCCGGCTTGATGTCGAACACCAGGCTGTGGGTCGCCGCCACCGAGGCCAGGTACCCGCCCTGGGTGTGCACCACGCCCTTGGGCCGCGCCGTCGTCCCCGAGGTGTACAGGATGAACAGGTAGTCCTCGGCGTTGAGGGGCTCCGGCTTGCGATAGGGCGCCGCCTTCGCGATCAGCTCGTGGTACCAGTGGTCGCGGCCCTCGGTCCAGGCGATCTCGTTGTTGCAGCGCTTGACGACCACCACGTGCTCGATCGACGGGCAGGTCTCCAGGGCCGTGTCGGAGTTCGCCTTCAGCGGGAACACCGTGCCGCGCCGGTAGGAGCCGTCACCGGTGACCAGCACCTTGCACTCCGCGTCCTGGATCCGCTGGGCCAGCGAGTCGGCGGAGAACCCGCCGAACACCACCGAGTGGACCGCGCCCAGCCGGGCGCAGGCGAGCATCGCCACCGGCAGCTCCGGCACCATGCCCAGGTAGAGGGCCACCCGGTCGCCCTTGCCCACCCCGAGGTCGGCCAGGGCGTTGGCGAAGCGGCACACCTCTTCGTGCAGCTCCTTGAAGGTGATCACCCGCGCGTCGCCGACCGGCTCGCCCTCCCAGTAGTAGGCGACCTTGTCGCCGCCCTTCTCCAGGTGGCGGTCGAGGCAGTTGTAGGAGAGGTTGAGCTCACCGTCGGCGAACCACGTGGTAGAAGGGGGGGTTCGACTCGTCGACGATCTGGGTGGGCTCCTTGAACCAGGAGACCCGCTCCAGGGCCTGCTTCATCCAGAACCCCCGCCAATCCGCTTCTGCCTCTTCGTAGATGGCAGGGCCGGCGTTCGCCTGCGCCACGAACTCCGGGGAGGGCGGGAACGAGCGCTCCTCCCAGGACATGGCGGCGATCGCCTGTTGCTGCTGGTCGGTCACGAATATGCCTCCTGCTCGGCCGCCAAATGCGGACTACATCCTAGAGGGCGGGCAGAGCGACCCTCTCCGGGAAATCCGAGGGCCCGACGGCGGCGCCGCGGCCCGTTCCCTCACCGGCGGGCCAGGGGCTTGATGCGGAAGTCGCGCGGGTGGCGCCAGCCCACCACCAGGGCGATCCAGCGCCACCGCGATCGCCGCCAACTCCAGCCAGTCGCCGGTGACCGCATACAAGGTCCGCCGGCTCTCCTGGACGCTACACCGTCCCGTACAGGACCTCGGCGGTGAAGAGCCCGGTCTCCGCCGAGTCCAGCGACCCGTCGGCCCGCACGAAGGTGGAGTGGCCGGTGACCGCGGCGTGCACCACGTCCACCCCAGGGCGGCGGCGTTCAGGCGCACCATGCCGATCAGCTGATCGGAGGCCGGGCCCCGGCCGTACGAGCCCTCGTTGGTGGCCACCACCACGAGCTGCGCCCCGGCCGCACCTCGCTGCGCAGGTACCGGGGGAAGGCCCCCTCGAAGGAGATGACCGAGCCCAGGAGGAAGGACCGGTCGCCGACCGCCACCGGGAACACAACCGGCCCCTCGCCCCGGTCGCAGGTCCCGCGGCACCTGGTCCAGCTGCGGGATGAACTCGAACAGGTCGCGCAGCGGCACGAACTCGCCGAAGGGGACCGGGTGCTGCTTGAGGTACTCGCCCACGATCGAGCCGTCCGGGGCGAACAGCACGTTGTAGTTGCTCCCAGTGCTCCGGCCCGGCCGACCGGCCGCCCCCGGCCAGCAGGTAGGCGCCCAGGCGCACTGCCTCGCTGCCCATCTGGGCGGCCACTTCCGGGTTGAAGCTGGGGTTGAACGACCCGCCGAAGGAATCCTCGGCCCAAACCACCAGGTCGACGCTCCCGGCGGTCGATAGTCCTGGTCAGGGCGAGGTGGGACTCATAGATCAGCTGCTTCTCCCCGGTCGCAGTGCTCGCGGGGGCACGGGGAGTTGCCCTGGACGATGGCCACCCGCAAGGCCGTCCCCCCGGCATCGGGCGCTAGCACCAGGCCGAGCGCGGCAAGGATGACGATCAACGCGGTGGTCACTTCCAGCGGGCGGCGATCCGGTTCCTCCTCGACCAGCAGGACCACCGCGGCGGCGAAGGCAATCACCAGCACCCCCCAGCCGGTGGGCCCGATCCACTGGGCCGCCCCCGCGCACCGGGGATGGTGCCGATCGGGAACCCGGCCGCCCCCCACGGGAACCCGCCCAGCGGCCAATGGGACCGGAGGAACTCGAGGCCGCCGCCAACCCCCCACCGCCACCGTCCACCACAACACGGGGGACCACAGCCGCACCACAAACATGAGCAGCGCATAGGCCACCACGTAGGCGGCCATCGTCGAGACCAGCGGAACCCACGCCACCGCCCCGAGCAGGAAGATCCACCAGAGCATCCCGCCGAAGAAGGCGAACCCGTAGATCAGCCCGACCCACACCGCCTCGCGGCGCGGTCCGCGCCCGGCGCAGCGCCCACAGGAGGGGAACCGGCGCCACGAAGACAAAGAACCCCAAGTTGACCGGTGGGAACGACACCCACATGAGGGCAGCCGAGATGAGAGCGGCGGCGGCCAACTGCATCGCGGGGCAGGGTAGTGGGACAGCCCGCCTCGGCACATCGAGGACACCCGTCCGGGCGCTGGGCGACGATGCCCGCCTGGAGAGAGGACGGCTCACACCTTCACGGTCCTGGCCGGCGACCCGGGCGGCGGCACCGCAGTCCCTGCGGGAGATGCCGGTGCCGGCCACCTTCGTCGACTGCACCGAGGTGACCCCGCCGCCCAGCACCGTCTGCTGGCAAGGTTGAGCCTGGCCGCCTCAGCGGGCGGCGGAGCTGCCCCGGACCGAGCCCAGCCAGCAGGCCGGGCAGTAGTAGACGTCGCCGTCCTGCACGGCGGTGCGCTCCACCCCGCTGCCACACCGGGCGCAACGCAGGGCGAGGAAGGCGTCGGCTGCCGCCACGAACGGGCCATCGGCGCTGAGCAGGTCGGTCACGAGCAGCCCGGGGCGCGAGCCGGGGATCATCCCGCTCACCTCTGCGCCCTGCAGGGCACCGCTACCTCCTCGAACGGCGGGCCTCGGTGGGCCCGAGATCCGTTCCGCGCGTCCGCCAACCATAGCCCAAAGCCCGGCGACCGGCTGCCGGCCGTGGCATGCTGGGCCCCGCCCGACCAAGGGAGGTACCTCATGGGCGCTGGAGGCTTCGGCGCCATCGCCGCCGCCGGCCCGATGTTCTTCTTCGCGGCCTGGCTGGCCATGCTCTTCGCCGGCATCGTCGGCGACGAGATCGGCATCAACCCCTTCGGCTACGTCGACGCCATGAAGGTCACGATCGGCCTGTGGCTGGCGGCCGCTCCCCTGGTGGGCGCGGCGGCGGCACACCACTGGAAGTAGAGCCCGGGCCGGCCGTCAGGAGACGATCCGGCCCTCCATGCCGCCGGCCACCGACACCACCTGCCCGGTCACGTGGCCGGAGAGGCGGTCGCTGGCCAGGGTGACCACCGCGGCGGCCACGTCCTCCGGGGTGGCGATCTTCTTGAGGGCCATCGTCGCCGTGATCCGGGCGAGCTGAGCCTCGTCGAGGCCCCCGTCCCCGATCATCGGGGTCAGGGTCCAGCCCGGGGCGACGGCGTTGACCCGCACCCCGAGCCGGGCCGCCTCGTTCTTGAGGCTGAGCAGCAGGCCGTGGAGCACGGCCGCCTTGGCCGCGGCGTAGTCGGCATGCCCGGCCTCACCGAAGATCCCCGCGGTCGAGCCGATCAACACCAGCGACCCCGAACGGGCCGCCGCCGCATGGCGCAGGAAGGCGCGGGCCGTCAGGAAGGTCGCCCGCAGGTTGGAGGCCAGCGTCCCCTCCCAGCGCTCCAGGGGCATCTCCCAGACCGGGACCTCCTCTGCGGGCCAGACCCCGGCCGAGGCGACGCAGACGTCGAGCCGGCCCAGGGCCCGGACCGCCGCCGGCACCAGCCCGTCGGCCTCAGCCTCGACCCGCAGGTCGGCCCCGAGAGCCACTCCGCCCAGCTCGGCGGCCAACGCCTCGGCGACGGGCCGCGCCGGTGCGGTAGTGCACCGCCACCCGGCAGCCCTCGGCGGCCAGGGCCCGGCAGACGGCGGCCCCGATGCCGCCCGAGCCGCCGGTGACCAGAGCCGCCTTGCCTGCCAGGCCGGTGTCCACGGCGGCGAGTCTACGGACGCGCGCGCCCGGCCCGCTATCCTTATTGCGAACGGTTCGCAGGAAGGAGGCCGATGCACATCCCCGACGGGTTCATCAACATCCCGACATCGGCGGGGTTCGGGGCGGCCGCCATCGGCGGGGTGTGGTACTCCATCCGCCGGGCCGCCCGCTTCCTCGACGACCGTCGCATCCCCCTGGCCGGCCTGGTCGCCGCCTTCGTCTTCGCCGCCCAGATGGTCAACTTCCCGGTGGCGGCCGGCACCACCGGTCACTTCCTCGGCGGGGTCCTGGCGGCCGTGCTGGTCGGGCCCTGGCTGGGGGCCCTGGCCCTGACCGTGGTGCTGGTGGTCCAGGGCGTCTTCTTCGCCGACGGGGGCCTGACGCGCGCTGGGCCTCAACGTGTTCAACATGGCCATGGTCGGCACCCTGGGCGGCTAGCTCCTCTACCGGGGCCTGATCGCCCTCCTGCCCAAGACCCGCCCGGCGACGGTGGCCGCGGCCGGGGTGGCCGCCGGCCTGGCGGTGCCGCTGGCCGCCATTGCCTTCGTGCTCGAGTACGCCATCGGCGGCGCGGGCGGGGCCTCCGTGGGCACGGTGGCGGCCGCCATGGGCGGCGTGCACGTCCTCATCGGCATCGGCGAGGGCCTGATCACCGCGCTGGTCGTGGGCGCGGTGCTCGCCACCCGGCCCGACCTGGTGGCCGAGGCCCCGAAGATGGAGGTGATGGCCCATGGATAGGCGCCTCTGGTGGTTCCTGGGTGTCGGCCTGGTGGTGGCCCTCATCGTGGCCGGGGTGCTCAGCGGCTTCGCCGCCGCCGATCCCGACGGCCTGGAGCGGGTGGCCATCGACGAGGGTTTCGACGAGACGGCGGACGACCATGCCCTGGCCGACTCCCCGCTCGCCGACTACGCGGTGGAAGGGGTCGAGGACGAGCGGCTGAGCACCGGCCTGGCCGGGGTCATCGGCGTCGCCATCACCCTGGTCGTCGCCGGCGGCCTCTTCTACGGGATCAGGCTGTACGGTAAGGCCCGCGAGCGCCAGGAAACCAGCTGAACGAGAGCCACTTCCACGCCCTCTACCGGCACGCCGAGGGGCCGCTGCACCGCCTGCGCCCCGAGGTGAAGCTGGCGGCCATCCTCCTGTTCGTGCTGGCGGTGGTGGCCACCCCCCGCGAGGCCTTCTGGGCCTTCGGGGCCCATGCCGCCCTGGTGGCCGCGGCGGCCGCCGCCGGGCGGCTGCCCCCGGGGTTCATGGCCCGGCGCCTGCTGATCGAGGTGCCCTTCCTGCTCTTCGCCGTGTTCCTGCCCTTTCGTCGGCCGGGGAGAGCGGGTCGAGGTGCTCGGGGTGGCGCTGTCGCAGGAGGGGCTGTGGGCCGCCTGGAACATCGTCGCCAAGGCCACCCTGGGGACGGCGGCCTCGGTGATCCTGGCCGCCACCACGCCGGTGCCCGACCTCCTCAAGGCGCTTCGGCCGGCTCCATTTCCCCAAGGTGCTCGTCGCCATGATGGGCTTCATGGTCCGCTACCTCGACGTGGTCATCGGGGAGCTGGGGCGCATGCGCATCGCCCTGCAGTCGCGGGCCTACCACCCCCGCTGGTTCGGGCAGGCCCGCGCCCTGGCGGCGGCGGCGGGCACCCTGTTCATCCGCTCCTACGAGCGGGGAGAGCGGGTCTACCTGGCGATGCAGGCCCGCGGGTACCAGGGCGTCATGCCCGAGTTCGAGGCCAGCCGCCGCCCCGGCCGGGCAGTGGGCCGCCGCCCTGGCGGTGGTGGCCCTGGCCGCCGCGGTAGCCGCCATGGGATGGGTGCTGCGATGAGCGTCCCGGTCGTCGCGGCGAGCGGTCTCCGCTTCGCCTACCCGGACGGGCGGCTCGCCCTGGACGGGGTGGACCTGCACATCCACCCGGGCGAGCGGGTGGCCCTGCTCGGGCCCGAACGGGGCCGGCAAGACCACCCTGGTGCTCCACCTCAACGGCATCCTCCTGCCCCAGCGAGGGCACGGTCGACGATCGCCGGCATCCCGGTCACCAAGGAGAACTTCGCCGAGGTGCGGCGCCGGGTCGGGCATCGTCTTCCAGGACCCCGACGACCAGGTCTTCATGCCGACGGTGCGCGAGGACGTCGCCTTCGGCCCGGCCAACCTGGGGCTGCGCGGCGCCGAGCTGGAGGCCCGGGTCGAGGCCGCCCTGGCCGCGGTGGGCATGGAGGAGCGCTGCGCGACCGGGCCCCCCACCACCTCTCGTTCGGCGAGCGCCGTCTGGTGGCCATCGCCACCGTGCTGGCCATGGAGCCGGAGATCCTGGTGCTCGACGAGCCCTCGGCCAACCTCGACCCGGCCGGCCGGCGCGAGCTGGCCGAGGTGCTGCGCCGCCTCGGCCTCACCATGCTGATGGTCACCCACGACCTGCCCTACGCCCTCGCTCCTGTGCGACCGGGCGGTGGTGATGAACCGGGGGCGGATCGCCGCCGACGGGCCCATCGAAGAGATCCTCTCCGACGCGGCGCTGATGGCGGCCAACCGCCTCGAGCTCCCCTTCGGCTTCGACCCCGGGGCGATCCGCCGCCGCCCGTAGGCGGCCGGGAGATCATGGCCCCACACGGCCGCCTAGCAGCCGGGCCGGCGCGTAGACTCCGCCCACCTGAACGAGAGAAGGAAAACGTGTCCAACTACTCCTACCGTGCGCCGCCCCCCCCCTCCCCCACCGGCCGGGACGGGGGCAGCCGCCGTCACCCCCTGGTACAAGAAGCCGGGACCGCTGTTCCTGCTCGGCCTCCTGGTCGCGGCGGCAGTGGCCATCCCGCTGGTGATCATCCTCCTGGGCGGTGACGACGACCAGAGCGCGGCCAGCACCTCGACCACCGGCGCCGGGGTGACCACCACCGCGGCGGTCCACCACCACCGCCGCGGCCACCACCACCACCGCCGCGGCGACCACCACCACCGCGGCGACCACCACCGCCGCGGCCACCACCACCCGGCCGGCACGACCACGACCACCTCGGCCGACACGACCACCGACCACCTCGGCCGACGACGACCACCACCACCGTCACCGGGCTGGAGCTCGACTACAGCCTGACGGCCACCTACCTCGACGCCGAGCCTCTCGCCGCCGGCTTCACGCCCGACCCGTGGGAGTTACGCCCCAGCATCGTCGGGCGGCACGCCCGAGGGGTGGGTGAACGTCTCGTACCTGGGCGGGACCTGCACCGGCTGGGCCGCCAGGCCCCCCGACTTCGATATTCGCTGGAGCGGCGGCGGGCCCCTGTTCTGCGTGTACTTCGTGGCCGACGAGCCCGCGGCGACACCACCCTGATCATCAACACCCCTCGCTCGGAGTGGGTCTGCGACGACGACACCGGCGAGATGTTCAACCCGGCCGTCCGCATCGACAGCCCCGCGGACGGCGGCTACGACATCTGGGTGGGCTCGTACTCCGAGGGCGAGAGCGTCCGGGGGACGCTCTACATCACCGACGACCCCGCGATCTGCCCGGCCTCCTAGCGGCGATATCCCTCAACGGCCTTGCCGGGCCGCCCTCCGGGGCGGCCCGGTGTCATTCGAGCCCGAACTGCGGTACCTTGTCGCCATGGCCGCCCGCTACTTCACCCCCGCCCTCTTCGAGTTCCTCCACGACCTGTCCGAGAACAACGACCGCGCCTGGTTCAAGGCCAACCAGGAGCGCTACGAGTCGGTGGTGCGGCGACCGGCCCTCGCCTTCATCGAGGACATGGGCGAGCCCCTGTACAAGGTGAGCCGGCACCTGGTGGCCGACCCCCGCAAGGTGGGCGGGTCCCTCTTCCGCATCCAGCGCGACACCCGCTTCACCAAGGACAAGACCCCCTACAAGACGCACGTGGGCATCCACTTCCGCCACGTCGCCACCCGCGAGGACGTCCACGCCCCCGGCTTCTACCTGCACCTCGAGCCGCGGGGCTGCCACGCCTGGCTCGGCCTCTGGCACCCCTCGGCCGACCACGCCCAGGCCGTCCGGCGGCGCCATCGCCGACCGACCCGGCCGCCTGGAGACCGGGCCGCCCACGGCGCGCGGTTCACCGAGGTCTACGGGGCGCCGACCGGCGACTCGCTGCAGCCGGCCGCCGCCGCGGCTTCGACCCCGACCACCCCCTCATCGAGGACCTGCAGGCGCATCGACTTCGGCGCCGGGGTGCGGCTGCGCCAGGCCGAGGTGACCTCCGCGGGCTTCCTGGACGCCTACCTGGCGACGGTGCGGGCCGGCGTCCCGTTCATGCGCTTCCTCTGCGAAGCGCTCGGCCTGGCCTTCTGAGCCCGGCGCGGGCGCCCCGGCCGCCCGGCGGGCGGGTAACCTCCCGCCCCGACCCGACCCCCGGACGGAGGCCACCGACGTGGACACCCCGCTGTGGGCGTGGGGCGCGACGCTCGGCGTCATCCTCCTCGCCCTCGCCCTCGACCTCTTCGTCTTCCACCGCGAGGCCCACGAGGTGTCGCTCGCGCGAGGCGGCCTGGGCCAGCCTCGGCCTGGGTCGCCCTCGGGGTCACCTTCGGAGTGGTGGTCTGGGTGTGGGGCGGCACCAGCGCCGGCGAGGAGTACTTCGCCGGCTACCTCATCGAGAAGGCGCTGTCGGTGGAGAACATCTTCGTGTTCGCCCTGGTGCTCGGCTACTTCGCCGTCCCGCCGGCCAACCAGCACCGGGTCCTCTTCTTCGGAGTGCTCGGGGCGCTGATCCTGCGCGGCGCCTTCATCGCCGGGGGCAAGGCGCTGCTGGAGAACTTCCACTGGATGATCTACGTGTTCGGCGGCTTCCTGGTGCTCACCGCCATCCGCATGGCCACCCAGGACGAGATCTCGGTGGACCCGGGCCGCAACCCGCTGCTGCGCGCCCTGCGCCGCCTGGTCCCCATGACCGACCAGTACGACGGCCAGCGGTTCTGGGTGCGCCAGCGCCGGCCGGCTCCTGGCCACCCCCATGCTCGCCGTCCTCGTGGCGGTGGAGACCACCGACGTCGTCTTTGCCGTCGACTCCATCCCGGCGATCTTCGCGGTGACCACCGACACCGTTCGTGGTGTTCACCTCCAACGCCTTCGCCCTGCTCGGGCTGCGGGCGCTCTACTTCCTGCTGGCCGGGGCGATGCACCGCCTGGCCTACCTCAAGGTCGGCCTGGCGGCCGTCCTGGCCCTGGTGGGCATCAAGATGCTGATCACCGACCTCTACAAGGTCCCGATCGCCATCTCGCTCGGTGCCATCGCCGCCATCCTGGCCGTCGCCGTCGCCGCCTCGCTGTGGAAGGCGCGCCGGTAGGACGCGGCGGCCGACGGCGACCACCCGGCGCCCGGCGGTCGACCCGGCCGACCAGACGGACGAGCCCTGAACTCACACCCCTCAAAGAAGCCTCTCGGCCGTCCGATACAGAGCGGCATGGCCCTCGCCACCCGCAGACCACGACTCGGCTCGCGCCCCGTGGCCGTCGCCGGGCCGAGCCGGGGTGGCTCGGCCTTCGTCCTTCCCTGCCTGGTGATCGTCGCGGCCATCGTCCAGATCGTCCTCGACCCCTCCCTCTGGCCGTGGGCGCTGGCGGCGGCCCTGGCGGCCCTCGCCACCCTCGTCGCCGTCGCCGCCCTGCGCGCCCACGATCGCCGCTACCGGACCCTCTTCAACCGGGTCCCGGTAGGCCTGTACCGGACCTCCCCGGACGGGCGCATCGTCGCCGGCCAACCCCGCCCTGGCCCAGATCCTCGGCTTCGACTCACCCAACGACATCCTCGCCGCCCCCGCCCGCTCCGTGTACCTCGATCCCGGCCGACCGCGATCGCTGGACCGACGCAGGTGAACCGGGCAGACGGCCCGGTGGCCACCGAACTGCGGATGCGCCGCCGTGACGGCGAGGCCATCTGGGTGCGCGACCAGGTGATCCCGGTGCGCGACCGGCGCGGCCGGGTGCGCTACTACGAGGGCGAACTGGAGGACATCACCGAGCAGCGCCTGCACCGGGAGCGGCTCGAGGCCGCCCTGCGCTCCCGCATCGAGCTGATCGGGACGGTGAGCCACGAACTGCGCACCCCCCTGACCGCCATCGTCGGGTACTCCCGGCTGCTGGCCGACGGCCAGGGCCTGAGCCCCGAGGAGCGCACCGAGATGGCCGGCGTGGTCGAACAGCAGGCCGAGGACATGGTCGACATCGTCGAGGACCTGCTCACCGCCGCCCAGGCCGAGGCCGGGACGCTGCGGGTGGCGGCTGGGCCCCATCGACCTGGCCGAGGAGGCCCGCCGGGCGGTGACCGGCATGGCAGTCACGCCACACCGGCACGCCTGCGAGGTCGAGGTCGAGCCCGGCCCCCGCCTTGGGGGATGCCCATCGGGTCCGCCAGGTCATCCGCAACCTGGTGGCCAACGCCATCGCCCACGGCGGCGACCACATCACCGTGACCACCGACGTCGAGGGCCACCGCGCCCGGGTACTGGTGGCCGACGACGGCCCCGGCCTCTCCCCCGGCGACGAGGAGCGGGTCTTCGAGGCCTTCCAGCGAGGCAGCCGGGCCCAGCAGCAGCCAGGGATCGGTGGGCCTGGGGCTCACCATCTCCCGCCACCTGGCCCGCCTGATGGGCGGCGACCTCACCTTCACCCGCGAGGGCGGCATGACCGTCTTCCGACTGGTGCTGCCCGGGCGGCCGGCGCCGGCGCCCGCGCCGCTCGCCCGGCCGCGGGTGCCTGCCGGCGCTCGCCGATGGCTGACGTAGAGCGGCCCGTCGCCGTCCGCACCCGGGCCGCTCACCCATCCCCGCTCTCGCACAGGGCCGCGGCAGGGTACCCTGGTCCAGAGGAGAGGAACGATGCCCAAGCAGCAGAAGAAGAAGTGGTCCGACCTCAGCCGCGGCCAGCAGGTGGCGACCGTGCCTGGGGTCCATCGTGCAGATCGGCCTGCTCGCGCGCCGCCCTGTGGGACATCAATCACCGGCCCGCCGCGCAGATCAAGGGCAGCAAGGCCGCCTGGACCGCCGCCTCCTTCATCAACTTCGCCGGCCCGATCGCCTACTTCCTCTTCGGCCGCAAGCCGCAGTGGCGCCGGGCGCTCGTCGCGGCCGGCCTGTCCGCGGCGAGCCGACGGGGCCGCTCAGCCCGGGAAGGACAGGGCGAGCTCCCCGGCGCACCGCCCCGTCGGGTGCATGAGGCAGGGCCCCACCGCCGGCTCGCCGAGCGGCCGCACCCCCAGGGCGTCGAGCCAGCACTCCACCCGGTAGATCACCCCGCACTCGTACCCGTCCAGGTACCCGAAGCGCTGCATCCCCTTGTAGGCAAAGCACTCCCCGGGGTCCCACTCCCAATGCAGACCCGCCTCGCCGGCCCGACAGCGTGCAGGTGGCCGCCCACCGACGCGGGGGTGACCAACTGGATCCCCTCGGCCACGAAGCGGGCCACCGCCGCGGCATCCCGCACGTCGGAGGGCGCACCCCCAGGGCCTCGCACAGGCGGCTCACCTCGAAGGGGGCCATGGCGCGGATGGCGGCCCGGTTCAACTCGTTGGCGCGCTCCACGCCCTGGGCGCCCGGGCCATCTGGTCGAACCACATGCCGTCGTGGGTGAGCCAGCCCTTGGCCGGCCAGGTCCCGGATCTGCTCGCGGCTCAGCCTCGTCCGAGGGAGCCGCCCGCATCGGCGTAGTCGCTCATGGCGCCATTCTGCCCGCCGGGGCCGCGCTCGTCCTCCCCATCAGCCCAGCGCCCGGTCGAGGTCCTCGATGAGGTCGTCGGCGTGCTCGATGCCCACCGAGAGGCGGACCAGGTCGGGGGGCACCTCGAGCGGGGTGCCGGCCACCGACAGGTGGGTCATGGCCGCCGGCACCTCGATGAGCGACTCCACCCCGCCCAGGCTCTCGGCGAGGAAGAAGACCTCGGTGGAGGAGGCCACCCGATGGGCCGCCTCCGCTCCCCCCTGGGCCGGAAGGAGACCATGCCCCCGAAGCCCCCCATCTGGCGATGGGCCACCGCGTGCCCCGGATGGCCGGGGAGCCCCGGGTAGAGGACCTCTGCCACTCGCGGTCGCTGCGCCAGGAACTCCGCCACCCGGGCGGCGTTCTCGCAGTGCCGCTCCATGCGCAGCGCCAGGGTCTTCAGGCCGCGCAGCACCAGGAAGCAGTCGAAGGGCCCGGGCACCGGCCCGGCGGCGTTCTGCAGGAAGCGCAGGCGCTCGTGCAGCCCGGGTCGGCGGTGACCAGGGCCCCGCCCACCACGTCGCTGTGCCCGCCCAGGTACTTGGTGGACGAGTGCAGCACCACGTCGGCCCCGAGGTCCAGCGGCCGCTGCAGGTACGGGGTGGCGAAGGTGTTGTCCACCACCAGCCGGGCCCCGGCGGCGTGGGCGGCGGCGGCCACCGCGCGCGATGTCCACCACCCGCAGCAGCGGGTTGGTCGGCGTCTCCACCCAGACCAGCCGGGTCTCCGGCCGCAGGCGCCGCCGCCAGCGCGGCCGGGTCGGTGAGGTCGGCGGCCGTCCAGGCGACGCCCTGCTCGCCCAGCACCCGGGCCACGAAGCGGAAGGTGCCGCCGTAGGCGTCGTCGGGGATGACCAGGTGGTCGCCCGGCCGCAGCAGGTAGCCGATGAGGGCGGTGGCGGCCATCCCGGAGGCGGTGGCCACGCAGCCGCCCTCCGAGCCTTCCGCGACCCCCTCCAGCGAGGCCAGCGCCTCCTGCAGGGCGGTGCGGGTCGGGTTGTCGGTGCGGGAGTACTCGTAGCCGGCATGCTCCCCCGGGGCCGACTGGGCGTAGGTGCTGGTGGCGTAGATGGGGACCACGACCGCCCCGGTGGTGGGGTCGGGGTCCTGCCCGGCGTGGATCGCCCTCGTCTCGAACCTCATGACTCCTCCAGGAACCCGTGCTCTCTCATCCATCCGTCGTCGAACAGCCTTGGACAGGTAGTTGCGGCCCGAGTCGGGGAGGATCACCACCACCAGGTCGCCGGGGCGGCGAGCCGGCCACCCGCAGGGCGGCGGCCACCGCCATGCCGCTCGACCCCCCGGCCAGGATCCCCTCGACTGCGGCCAGCCGCCGGGCCGTGCGGAAGGCCTCACCGTCGCCGACCATCTCGTACTCGTCCACCAACCCGGGGTCGAAGGCTTCCGGCCAGAAGTCCTCACCCACTCCCTCGGTCAGATAGGAGTGCACCTCCTCCGGCGACCGGGCGGTGAAGATCGACCCCTCCGGGTCGGCACCGACCACCCACACGCCCGGGTTGCGCTCCTTGAGGTAGCGGGCCGTGCCGGTGATGGTGCCCCCGGTGCCCACCCCGGCCACCAGCACCCCCACCTGGCCGTCGGTCTGCCGCCAGATCTCCGGCCCGGTGGTGGCGTAGTGGCCCTCCGGGTTGGCCGGGTTGGCGTACTGGTCGGGCCGGAAGGCGCCTCGCTCGGCGGCGATCCGGGCCGCGGTCGAGTAGTAGGAGCGCGGGTCGTCGGGCGCCACGTCGCTCGGGGCAGACGACCACCTCGGCGCCGTAGGCCCGGAGCAGGTCCTGCTTCTCCTTGCTCACCTTGTCGGCCATCACCGCCACCAGGTGGTAGCCGCGCACCGCGGCCAGCATGGCCAGGGCCGCCCCGGTGTTGCCGCTGGTGGGCTCGACGATGGTGCCGCCCGGCCGCGAGCAGGCCGGCCGCCTCGGCCCGGTCGATCATCGAGGCGGCGATGCGGTCCTTGACCGACCCGCCCGGGTTGACGAACTCGACCTTGGCCAGCAGGTTGCCCGGCGGGTGCAGGCGGGAGAGGCGCACCAGGGGGGTGCCGCCGACCGCGGAGAGGATGTCGGGGTGGATGTCCATGCGCCGAGGTTAGGGAGCCGACTGCACTCACGGAGCGTCCGCGAGGTCTGCCCCTCCGCTCGCCTGCGCGCGGCCTCCCCAGCCTGCCTGCGGGAGAGGCAGAGGGCGCGCTCCCTCTGGCCGCCCGCTTCCGCTGGGAGAGGGCGGCCTGCGGCCTGGCCCGGCGCTCACCGCTCGGCCACCTCACCTCCAGGTCGCCGTCTGGAGCGGCCCCGCTGAATGGTGAAGGTCAGGGTCCCGCCGGCCCCGGCCGGCTCGACCGCCGCATCCAGCTGATCGCTCGAGGTGACCTCCACCCCGTCCACGGCGAGGATGATGTCGCCGGCCTCGACCCCGGCTTCGACGGCCGGGCCGGTGGGCAGCACCGAGGTGACGATGAGGCCCTCCGCCGTCGCCAGCCGGTAGCGGGCGGCCAGTTCCTCGCTGTTGGCGATGGTGGTGACCCCGACGAAGGGGACCCCGACCCCGGAGAGGGCCTGGGCGATCTCCTCCGATCACCGAGTTGACGGAGATGGAGAAGCCGATGTTCTCCGCCCCGCTGGCGATGGCGGTGTTGATGCCGATCACCTCGCCGGCCGCGTTCAGCAAGGGGCCGCCCGAGTTGCCGGCGTTGATGGCGGCGTCGGTCTGGATGAGGTCCTCGAGCACCGCCTGATCGGTCTCGATGGTGCGGCCGAGGGCGGAGACGATGCCCACCGAGACCGTCGGCGAGGTCTCGTCGAGCCCGAGCGCGTTGCCCATGGCGATCACCGGGTCGCCCACCTCCATTGCGTCGCTGTCGCCGAGGACCAGGGGCACGAGCCCCTCGGTGTCCTCCACCTCGAGGATGGCGATGTCGGTGGCCGGGTCGCCGAAGATCACCCGGGCCGAGCGCTCCCGGCCGTCCTCGGCGTAGACGCTCACCGTCTCGGCCCCGGAGATGACGTGGTAGTTGGTGAGGATGTGGCCCTGGTCGTCGATGACGATGCCGGTGCCCTCCCCCTCCGTCTCCACCCGGCCCATGAACATGTCCATGGTCATCCCCGTCTCGGTGACCGACACCACCCCGGGGCGCACCTGCCCCACCAGGTCGGAGACGTCGTAGAGGACCACCCCGGTGACCGGGGTGACCGCGGCCGTGCTCGTCGCCTGGAGCAAGGTGCTGGAGGTCGAGGCTCCCGCGGCGCAGTGGAGCCGTGAACACGGAGAGTGCCGCCGCACAGCCGGCCAGGAGCTCGGCCGCCGGCCAGTGAAGGCAGCGAGCTGCCGCCGCCGACCCCAGGCCGTACCGGGCCGGCCGAGGGATTGCCCGGCGCCGCCTGGCCTGGACTGATGGAGCTGCCCACGGACTCGATCACGGGACGCCTCCTTGCTTTGGCCATGACCGAGCAGCGTCCTCCCCGGCCGTGAAGAGCGCCGGTCAGGCGGCCGAGATGAGAGGCCTCAGTCAGAACCCGCGACCGGCAGGTTGCCGATCGCCCGGGCCGGCTTGACCGGGCCCGGCCGGCCTCCCAGCATGGGCGGTCGCCGGCCTACCAGGAGGTCGCAGTGATCGACAAGACGGTGATCGTCACCGGGGCCAGCAGCGGCCTGGGAGCGCACATCACCCGGCGCCTGGTGGCCGAGGGCGCCCGGGTCCTGGCCGCCGCCCGGCGGGAGGACCGCCTCGCCGACCTGGCCGGCTCGGTGGGCACGGCGCCGGGCCGCCTCGTCACCCTCCGCGCCGACGTCACCCGGGCCGAGGACGCCGAACGCATGGTGGCCGCGGCGGTGGAGGCATTCGGCGGCCTGGACGCGCTCGTCAACAACGCCGGCATGGAGGTGCAGGGAGCCATCGACCGGCTGCGCCGAGGCCGACTTCGAGAGGATGCTGCGCACCAACGTGATCGGGCCCTACCTGTGCACACGGGCCGCCCTCCCCCATCTGCAGCGACAGGGCGGGTCGATCGTGAACATCGGCTCCACGGTGGTGGCTCGTGCCCCGCGCCACCGCTTCGGGTACGTGGCGACCAAGGGGGCGCTCGAGGCCATGTCCCGGGCGCTGGCCGGCGACCTGGGCCCCTACCGGATCCGGGTCAACGTCGTGCGGCCGGGCATCGTCCCCTCGGAGCTGCGAGGCTCCTCCGAGGCCGAGGAGGAACGAACCCTGGGCGAGCGGGTGCCGCGCATCCAGGCTCTGGGCCAGGTGGGCAAGGGGCATGGACGTCGCCGCGGCCGTGGCCTTCTTCGTCTCCGACGAGTCCGCCTGGATCACCGGCACCGTCCTCGACGTGGACGGGGGCTACGCGCTGGGCATCTCCTGAGGCGGCCCGGCCCCCTCCCCGGGGGTAGGGCGGGGTTCCAGGACTGGGATCTCGAAGCCAACCACCGCCCCGCCTCCTTCCGCACCGGCGGCGAAGGCCCGGCCACCGTGCTCCTCGGCGACCTGCTGGACGATGGCCAGGCCCAGCCCCGAGCCGGGCGTGCCCCGGGCGGCGGCGGAGCGGTAGAAGCGCTCGAAGACGTGGGGCAGGTCGACCGGGCTCCGGGGGAGGCGGCCCCGGCTTCGTGATCGGCGGCGACTCCGGCGGGCCCGGCGGCGGGGTCATCGTCGGCCCCGGGGCCGGGGTCATCGTCGGGCCCGGTGACGGAGAGGCCCCCGAGACCGGCACGGACGACTCGTCCGGGGGTGGGTGACACATCTCATCCCGTTCTTAGGTGGCGCTAACGGCGGCCTTACGCCAGGGAGCGATGGTGGCAGCGGACAGACACGAAGAAGGTGAACCCATGCGCCCACACTGGCTCGCCGCCCTCGCCGTTGCCGTCGTCCTGATGGTGGCAGCCTGCGGCGGCTCAGGAGATGCCAGCGACATCGCCTCGCTCGAAAGCGGCTCCGGCGACGCCACCAACACGACCGAGGCCACCGACACGACGGTGGACCAGGAACAGGCGATGCTCGACTTCGCCGCCTGCATGCGGGAGAACGGCGTGGACATGGCCGATCCCGTGCCGGACGAGAACGGCAACTACAACCTGCGGCAGGCCTTCGGCGGGGGCTCGGACGGTGGATTCGACCCGGCACAGCGCGAGGCGGCACAAGCCGCCCGCGAGGCCTGCTCACAGTACCTGGAGGGCATCACTCAGCAGTTCGAGCAGCGCGACATGACCGAGATGCAGGACCTCATGCTCGAGTACGCCGCCTGCATGCGGGAGAACGGCGTCGACATGCCCGACCCGGACTTCACCACGGACAGCAGCGGCGGCCCCGGGGCCCGTCTCGGCTTCAACACCGGGGACTACGACCCCAGCGACCCCACCTTCCAGGCAGCCAACGAGGCCTGCCAGGACATCTTCGGGGCCAACGGCATGCCCGGGATGATGATGGGCGGCGGGCCCGGCGGCGGTACCCCGCCGGAAGGGGGCACGCCACCTGAGGGTGGCACACCGCCCGACACCACCGGTTAGTCCGAAACCAGCGACCAGATCAGGAGACAGATGATGCAGGAAGGGCAAGGAACCGGGGGCTCGGCGATAGCCGCCGATGGAGCCGGCCGGCGCCGGAGCCGGAAGGGATGGGTGGCGGCCGTCGTCGCCATCCTGGTGCTCGCCGGTGCCGGGGCAGCCTGGTGGCTGCTGAGGTCCGACGGAAGCGCCGAGGCGACCGCCGCGGAGGAGACCTCCCTGGCCGAGGTGGTCTTGACGGACATGGAGAGCGTGGAGACCCTGAGCGGCACCCTCGGCTTCGAGGAAGGGGATCCGATCGGCTCGGGCATGACGGGCACCCTCACCTGGACCACTCCCGCGGGGACGGTCGTCTCGGAGGGAGACGTGCTCTACCGAGTCGAGGGCAAGCCTGTAGTCCTGCTCCAGGGCGCCCTCCCCGCCTGGCAGTCGATGGGCCTCGAGGAAGTGGCCCTCACCGTGAAGTCCTCCGGCACGATCACCTGGCTCCCCGAGGCCGGCACCACCCTGGAACAGGGAGAGGTCGTAGCCAAGGTGAACGAGACCCCCGTGATCCTCCTCTACGGCGACCTCCCCGCCTACCGGGCGCTCCAGTACGGCTCGGAAGGCGCCGACGTGGCCCAACTCGAGGCCGACCTGGTGGCTCTCGGTTACGACCCGGACGGCACCGTCACCGTCGACGAGGAGTTCGACTGGTACACCCAGCAGATGGTGCTCGACTGGCAGGATGCCGTCGGCCTCGACGACGACGGGCGGGTGGACACCAGCGACATCGTGATCGTGTCGGGCCCGGTCACGGTGGGCACGCTCAGCGCATCGGTGGGGGACACGGCTCAAGGAGGCGTGCTGATCGCCCAGGCCCGCGGCGACTCGGGTGGGAGCGAGGGTGCCGACGTTGAGCAACTCGAGGCGGCTCTGGCCCGCCTCGGCTTCTCCCCGGGCACCGTGGACGGCATCTTCACCACGGAGACCCAGGGAGCGGTCTTCGCCTGGCAGGAATCCGTCGGAGCCGAGACCGACGGCGTCATGGACCTCGGCGAGATCGTGTTCCGGCCCGAGCCCATACGGGTCTCGGAGAACCTCCTGACCGTCGGCGACACGGTGTCCGGTGGGGCGGGAGTGCTCGGCGCCTCTTCGGACGAGGTACTGGTGACCGTCGACCTCCCCGCCTCGGAGCAGGAACTGCTGGCCGAGGGCGACCGGGTCACGGTGGTCCTGCCCGACGGCACCGAGGCCGGAGGCACCGTCACCTCGGTGGCATCGGTGGCCACCCGCAATACCCAGTCCATGGAGGTGACCTTCGAGGTGCTGGTGGCCCTGGACGACGTGAACGTCGCCGCCGGCCTCGACCAGGCGCCGGTGGACGTCAACGTGGTGACCGAGTCGCGCACCGGGGTCATGGCGGTCCCGGTGACTGCCCTGCTCGCCCTCGCCGAGGGCGGGTACGCCGTCGAGGTGGACAACGGGGACGGGACCACTCGCCTCGTCGCCGTCGATCCCGGCCTCTATGCGGACAACCGCGTCGAGGTCGACTCCACCGGCATTCAGGTGGGCGATCTGGTGGTGGTGCCGTGAGCACAGTCCTGGAGATGAGCGGGGTGACCCGGGTCTACCCGGGCACCCCTCCGGTCCCCGCCCTGCGCGGCATCGACCTCCGGGTCGACTCCGGGGAGTTGGTGAGCGTCGTCGGGCCCTCGGGGTCGGGCAAGTCCACCCTCCTCCACATCATGGGCACCCTGGACCGGCCAACATCGGGCAGGGTCGAGGTGGGCGGGTTCGAGGTCGGCCGCATGTCCGACCGCCAGCTATCGGCTCTGCGCGCCCAGCGCATCGGCTTCGTCTTCCAGCAGTTCCACCTGCTCGATGCCGAGACCGCCCTGGACAACGTCGCCGACGGCCTGCTCTACACAGGCCGGCCGGCAGCAGAGCGCCGGGAGATGGCCGCCGCCACCCTGGAGCGGGTGGGCCTGGCTCACCGCATGCGCCAGCACGCCAGCAAGCTCTCCGGTGGCGAACGGCAGCGCGTGGCGGTGGCCCGCGCCGTCGTAGGACGGCCGGCACTGGTTCTCGCCGACGAGCCCACCGGCAACCTCGACTCGGCGTCGAGCGAGTCCATAGTCGAACTGCTCGAGGAGCTGAACGCCGAGGGGATCACGCTGGTGGTCATCACCCACAACCCGGAGATCGCCGCCCGCTTCCCACGGCAGGTGGCCCTGCGCGATGGGATGGTCGAAGCCGACAGTGCCGCCGTGGGGGTGGCACCGTGAACGGCCCCGGCCTCAGCCCAAGCCGGATGCACCTCGCCGATCTGCTCCGCACCTCGGGGGTGGGACTGCGCACCCGCAAGCTGCGCGCCGGCCTCTCCGCCCTCGGCATCATGATCGGCATTGCCTCGCTGGTGGCGGTGCTCGGCCTGTCCGAGTCCTCCAAGTCCGACCTGCTCACCCAACTGGACCGTCTCGGCACCAACCTGCTCGTCGTACAGGCAGGCCAGGGCATCGGCCTGGGCAACGCCGAACTGCCCGACACCGCCTCGGCCATGGTCGGTCGGATCGCCCCGGTGGAGGAGGTGTCGGCGGTGGGCGGCGTCGACGTCAACGTCTATCGCACCGACCTGGTCCCCTCCAGCCAGTCGGGCGGCATAACGGTCAAGGCCGTGGAGACCAACGTGCTCGAGACACTCGGGGGCCGCGTGGCGTCCGGCCGCTTCCTCGACGAGGCCGCCGACGAGTACCCGGCCGTGGTGCTGGGGAGCGTGGCGGCCGAACGCCTGGGCATCACCAGCCTGGAGAGCGGGGCCCTGGTCTGGCTCGGCAGCCAGTGGTTCCCGGTGGTCGGCATCCTCGACCCCATCGACCTGAGCCCGGACCTCGACCGGGCCGCCATCGTCACGGTGGCGGTAGCCGAGGAGTACCTGGGCTACGACGGCGTGGCGAGCACCCTCTACGTGCGCACCGACCCGGAGTGGGTGGACGGGGTCATGGACGTCCTCCCCCCCACGGTCAACCCGGAGAACCCCGACCAGGTCGAGGTGAGCCGGCCTACCGACGCCATCGAGGCCAAGGCGGCCGCGGAGAGCGCCTTCACCAACCTGTTCCTCGGGTTGGGGGCGGTAGCCCTCCTCGTCGGCGGGGTGGGGATCGCCAACGTGATGGTGATCTCCGTCCTCGAGCGCCGCTCCGAGATCGGCCTGCGCCGCGCCCTCGGCGCCACCCGGCGCCACGTGGCGGTGCAGTTCCTGCTCGAGGCACTGATCCTGGCGGCCGTCGGCGGCATCGGAGGCGTACTCCTGGGCGCGGGGATCACCGCCATCTACTCACAGATCCGCGGTTGGGGCGTGCTCATCCCCGGCCTCGCCCTCTGGGGCGGCCTGGCGGCGGCCTTGTTCATCGGCACCGTTGCCGGCCTCTACCCGGCGCTGCGGGCGGCCCGCCTGTCGCCCACCGAGGCGCTGCGGACAACCTGAGGCCCGGGGCAAGCCGGTGGGAGCCCCCACCACCCCCCCGGTGGGGGCTCCCGCCCCCGCCCGCCGGACTGCTTCACTCTCACCGAATCTTCACGGGCCTTTCCCAGCTCCAGAACCTGCGGCCGCCACCATCCCTCCCGTGATCACCGGAACCCGGCCCAAGCAGAACGAGAGGACCCGACCCGTGCCGCCACCGGGCCCCGTCCCGACCCCTCCCCTTGAGTAGGGACCCCTTCCCCCTAGCCTGGGATCGCCGGATGGGGAACCGCCGGTGGCCGCCGCCGGCCCCGGACACCACGATCAGGAGCGCCGTCCCGATGACCGAGATAACTCTCTCCGTGCCGGAGATCCACTGCCGGCACTGCAAGATGTCCATCGAGTGGGCGGCGAGCGCCGTGCCCGGCGTGACCCGAGCGGAGGTTGACATCCCGTCGGCCACCGTCGCCCTCGCCTTCGAGCCTCCGGCCACCCTGGGCCAGATCGTGGCCGCCATCGAGGGCGAGGGGTACGCGGTGCCCGCCCAGGGCTGAGCGACTCGTGGCCGAGGCCGACACCGAGACGATCCTCCTCGACATCGAGGGCATGACCTGCGCCTCGTGCGCCCTGCGCATCGAGCGGGTCCTCTCTCGTCAGGAAGGAGTGGCCTCGGCGGTCGTCAACTACGCCGGCCAGGAAGCCAGGGTGCAGGCCGCCCCGGGTGCCGACGTCGCCTCGCTCGAGGCGGCGGTTGCCCGCCTCGGGTACCGGGCCTCCCGGGCGCGGCCCCAGGCAGGCGCCACCGTCGCCGAGCGCTACGACGCCGAGACCCGCTACCAGAGCCGCACCTTCGCCGCCGCCGCCGTGCTGACCCTCCCCCTCTTCCTGATCTCGATGCTCGGCGACATGGAGAGCACCACGCTGCGGGCGGTGGCCTGGGCCCTGGCCACCCCGGTGGAGTTCGTCTTCGGGTGGCAGTTCCACCGCAACGCGGCCTTGCGCCTGCGTTCCTTCGGGGCCGGGATGGACACCCTGGTGTCGCTGGGCACCCTGGCCGCCTACGGGTACTCGGTGTGGGCCTTCTTCGCCGGGGAGCACCTGTACTTCGAGACGGCGGCGGTCATCGTCACGTTCATCCTGCTCGGCCGTTTCTTCGAGGCGCGGGCCAAGGGCCGGGCCTCCCGGGCGGTGGCCCGCCTCCTGGAACTGGGGGCCAAGGAGGCCCGGGTCCGGCGCGACGGGCTCGAACTCATGATCCCCGCGGCCGCCGTCCGCCCGGGCGACCTGATGGTGGTGCGCCCAGGGGAGCGCATCCCCACCGACGGACGGGTGGCCGAGGGCGCCTCCTCGGTGGACGAGAGCATGCTCACCGGCGAGTCCCGTCCCGTGCCGCGCGGCCCGGGCGACCCGGTGTACGGGGCCACCGTCAACCAGCACGGCCACCTGGTAGTGGAGGCCACCCGGGTGGGGGCCGACACCGCCCTCGCCCAGGTCGTGCGCCTCGTGGAGGAGGCCCAGGCGACCCGCGCCCCCATCCAGCACCTGGCCGACCGCATCGCCGGGGTCTTCGTGCCCGTGGTCCTGGCCATCGGCCTGGTCACCTTCGCCTCGTGGCTGGTCTTCTCCGGCGAGGCCGGCCAGGCCATGCGGGCCGCGGTGGCCGTGCTGGTCATCGCCTGCCCCTGCGCCCTGGGCCTGGCCACCCCCACCGCGGTGATGGTCGGCGGCGGCCGGGGGGCCGAGCTGGGGGTCCTCTTCAAAGGGGCCGACGTGTTCGAGCGCTCCCGGCTGGTGGACACGGTCGTCTTCGACAAGACCGGCACCCTCACCCGGGGGGCGATGACCCTGGCCCGCCTGGAGACAGCCGAAGACCGGCGCCGCGCCCTCTACCTCATCGGCAGCCTGGAGGCGGGCTCCGAGCACCCGGTGGCCCGGGCGGTGGCCCTGGGCGCCGAGGAGGCCGGGGTGGAGCTGGGGCCGGTCGCCGGCCTCACCGCCCTGCCCGGGCAGGGGGTGCGCGGCACCGTGGACGGGGTCGAGGTACTGGCCGGGCGCCCCGCGCTGCTCGCCGGGGCGGGCCTGGCCGTGCCCGAGCGGCTGGCCGCGGCCCTGGCCGAGATGGAGGAGGCCGGGGAGACCGCCTTCCTCGCCGGCTGGGAGGGGGAGGCCCGGGCGGCCCTCTCGGTGGCCGACGCCGTCCGTCCCTCCGCCGGGCCGGCGGTAGCCGCTCTCCGCGCTCGGGGCATCGAGGTGGCCATGATCACCGGCGACAACCGCCGCACCGCCGAGACCATCGCCGGCGGGCTGGGCATCTCCCGGGTGCTGGCCGAGGTGCTGCCGGCGGAGAAGGGGGAGGCCGTCGCCCGCCTGCAGGCCGAAGGCAGGACCGTCGGCTTCGTCGGCGACGGCATCAACGACGCCCCGGCCCTGACCCGGGCCGACCTGGGCATGGCGGTGGGAACCGGCACCGACGTGGCCATCGAGGCCGGCGACGTGGTGCTCATGTCGGGCGACCCGGCCCTGGTGGGCACCGCCCTCGGCCTGGCCGCGGCCACCTTCCGCACCATCCGCCAGAACCTCTTCTGGGCCTTCGCCTACAACACCGCCGCCATCCCGCTGGCCGCGGCCGGGCTGCTCGACCCGATGATCGCCGCCGCCGCCATGGCGCTCTCCAGCGTGTCGGTGGTCGCCAACTCCCTCCGCCTGCGCCGCTTCGGCCGGGCCGCTGGCTGAGCGATCGCCCCCGGGTCCTCCCCGGCGGGGCTCTACTTGGCCGGCGTGGTCCGGTCGCGACCGGCCAGCGCCGCCTTGGCCGACACCAGCTCCTTGCCAAGCCCCAGGCGCTTCACGCCCACCCCCAGGGCAAGCCCGAGCAACTGGGTGAAGTACACGATGGGCATGGTGAAGTCGGTGCCGCACAGCCGGTTCACGTCCGCCTGGTAGCACTCCAGGTTCGTCTGGCACAGCGGGCAGGCCGTGGCGATGACCTCGGCACCGGAATCAACCGCGCTCTGCAGGAGGTCGCGCACCATCTGCGCCGCCGCCCGGCGGTTGGTGACCATCAACGCCGCACCACAGCAGCGCAGCTTGTACGGATAGGGAACCGGGTCCGCCCCGGCCGCCACCAGCAGATCTTCGAAGTAGCCAGGGTCGTCGATGTCGCGCGGCTCGACCCCCGGGCGCCGCGGGCGAACGATCTGGCAGCCGTAGTACGGGGCCACCCGGAGGCCCTTGATCCGATCGTTGGCCTTGCGGCGAATGGTCTCCAGGACCGGGTCGGCGACAAACACATCCATGATGTGGTTCACCTTGACCCCGCCGCCGTAGTGCAGATCGTCGGCCTCGAGGGCGTAGTTCATGTGCTCGGCCAGATCAGCGTCCCGCTGGATGGCGAGGTTGGTGGTGCGCAGGTTCTTGAAGCAGGCGTTGCACGGAGCCACGATGTCGAGGCCCTGCTTCTCGGCGATGGCCAGGTTGCGAGCGCAGAGCACGGTGGCCAGGAGCTCGTCGACGTGGGAGTAGGCGGTAGCCCCGCAGCAGTTCCAGTCCTCCATCTCTTCCAGTTCGATGCCCAGCTTGTGGGCGACTTCCATGGAGGACACGTGGTAGGTGGCGGCCATCGTCTCCAGGGAGCAGCCGGGGTAGTAGGCGTAGCGGGTCATTCGATACCGTCCAGTGGGAGCACCCGGGCGATCATGGCCCGCAGGTTGTGGACCCGTTTGATACGGGCTGGGATCAGCGGCAGCCGGCCTTTGGCCAGCAGCTTGAGCCCCATCTGCATCTCGCTCACGATCCCCCCGAAACCGCCCTTCGAAGATGAAGGCCGGGGCGTAGCCGGGCTCATAGGACTTCCCGGTCCGCAGGATCGTGCGGGTGAACCGTCGCGTGAAGTCGGGCGCCACCCAGTCCCGGTTGAAGGTGTCGTTCCACAGCGAGTACCGGGTGAGGGCGTACATGACGTCGGCGGGACGAATACCCTCCGGGCACTTCTCGGTGCAGGCATAGCACGAGGCGCAGGTCCAGAAGGTGTTGGAGGACATGACCTCGTCCTTCATGCCGGCGTTGATCAGGCCGATCAGCTGTCGCGGCGTGTGGTCCATGAACTCCACCGCCGGGCAGACCGCCGAGCAGGTGGCGCACTGGATGCAGCGGACGAGGGAAGCGCCCTCCTCGGCATGGAGGAGGTTCTCCACCTCCTCGCGGAAGGAGAGCTTCCTGGCGCTCGTGGTTACCACGTCACCTCCCTACTCAGCCCCGCGCCGCCGCGCCTCGGCGGCGGCAATGAGGGCCCCGGCCTTCTGCAGCAGCATTTCCGGCTCAACGGGCTTCTCGACCAGCTCGTCGACCGGGCACGAAGCCCGGGTGCACCGCCTGGCCGGGGAACAGGAAGGCGATCTGCTCCCGGATGCTGGTGATGATGAGCACCGGCATCTCCCGCAGCACCGCATCCTTGCGGATCTTCCTGGCCAGCATGACGCCCTCGGCGCCCCGCCCCATCATGATGTCGAGGCACAGCAGGTCGTGCTTGCCCTGCTTGAGGGCCGCCCATCCGTCCTTGGGGTTGTAGGCCACTTCGGTCTCGTAGTCGGCGCTGTCGAGAATGGCCTTGATCCCCTCGACGAAATCGGGGTCGTCGTCGATGATCAGCACCTTCTTGCGCTCGCTCATCCTGCCTCTCCTTTCGGAACCTGCTCGGGGGCCCCGGCCGACGCAGGCCGGGGACGTCTCGAGGGCCGGCAGCGTGATCACAAAGGTACTACCCCGGCCGGGCTCGCTCTCCGCGGTGACCGATCCCCCGTGGACCTCCACGATCCGCGGGTGACGGCCAACCCGATCCCGGCGCCGCTCGTGCCGCTCTCAGCCGGCCTTCCCCCGGTAGAAGCCATCGAAGATCCTGCGCCAGGTCAGCCTCGGGGATCCCCACTCCCGTGTCCGCCACCGAGACCACTACCTTCTCGAGCTCCCGCACGGCCGTCACCTTCACTCTACCGCCCGGACGCGAATACTTAACCGCGTTACCGATCAAGTTGAGCACCGCCTCGGTGAGGGTGCCCTCATCACCGAGCACCGACGGCGGAGGGATCGACGGCGGTCTCGATGTCCACCTCCTTGCGCACCGCTTCCGTCTGGGCGCTCTCCACCGCCTTGGCGATGGGCTCGCCGATGGCCACGACCCGAAAGCTCTCCTTGAGCCCGCTGAAATCGACCGAGAACCCCCGCAGCCACCGGTTGATCAGCCCGAGGAGTTCGCCGATGCGAGTGCTCATTCGCTCCAGGCGCCGCTTCTGATCCTCCGAGATCACCGGGGCGAGTTCGCGTATCAGCACGAACAGGTTCTGCTGGATCGCCCCCAGCGGCGAGCGCAGCTCGTGGGAGACGATGGCGGCGAAGTTCTCCCGGAGGCCTCTCGCGTTCCCGGCGCAGCGCCGCCGTCTCCACCAGCAGCCGGCGCCATTCCAGGCCGCGCCGGACCATCAAACGGAACTCGTCGGGGGTGAACGGCTTGGGCAGGAAGTCGTAGGCTCCCCGCTGCATCGCCTCCACCGCCGTGGCGATAGTGGCAAACCCGGTGAAGACGATGCAGACGATGGTCGGGTCCAGGGCCCGCACCTCATCGAGCACCTCCATCCCCGACATCCCCGGCATCTTCAGGTCGACGAAGACGAGGTCGGGCGCCCAGGCGCGCACCTTGTCCAGGCCCTCGGCCCCGCTCGTGGCCGTCGCCGCCTCCTGGCCGGCATCCCTCCAGGATGGCCAGGCAGGAGTCGAGCACCACTTCCTCGTCGTCGATCAGCAGCAATCGACCCGGGGCATCGGTCACGATCCCACCTCCGTCGCATAGCCGAGAGGCAGCTCGACGGTGAAAGCCGTGCCCAACCCGACCTGGCTCTCCACCGTGATCGTGCCGCCGTGCTCCTTGACGATCCCGAAGCTGATCGCCAGCCCCAGCCCGGTGCCGTGCCCGACCTCTTTGGTGGTGAAGAACGGGTCGAAGATGCGTCCCATGTCCTGCTCGCTGATCCCGTGCCCGGTGTCGCGGAAGGTGATCTGCGATCGCTTCCCGGGCGGCCTCGAAGCGAGTGGTCACCGTCAGCGTCCCCGCTCCGCCCATGGCCTCGGCGCCATTGATGATCAGGTTCATGAACACCTGCTGCATCTGCGCCGGGTCCACCACCGTCTCCGGTATGCGTTCGGCGTAGTCACGGACCACCTCGATGTTGTGGAACAGGGCCCGGTCCTCCACCAACGAGAAGCACTCTTCAATGATCGCACACAGGTTGGCCAGCTTCTTCTCCGGCTTCTTCGGCCTGGAGAAGTCGAGCAGGGCGCGGACGATGGTGCTGCATCGACTGGCCTGGGTGACGATCTTCTCAACCGACACCCGCCGGGGGTCGTCGGCCGGCAGTTTCTCGAGGAGCAGGTGGGAGTAGGTGACGATGCCCTGCATCGGGTTGTTCAACTCGTGGGCGACGTCGGCGGCCAACTGGCCCACGACGGCGAGACGCTCGGATTCCATGACCCTCCTGCGGGTCGAATTCCCTCAGCTGCTCATCCCGGGCCTTGAGAGCGGCCGCCATCGAGTTGAACGCCCTGGCCAGCTCCCCTATCTCGTCCCGGGAGCGGACCGGCACCTGGGCTTCCAGATCACCCTCGGCGACCTGGCGCGAGGCCTTCACCAGAGCCCGCACCGGCGTCGAGAGCCGCCGGGAGACGACGAGGGAGATGACCACCGCGAGCGCCACTCCGGCCAGGGTGATGCCGATCGAACAGCAAGGTGGTGCGCGTCCTGAGGTCGACGTACGGCTGCTCGAGTATCCCCACATAGAGCATCCCGATCGGGGTGCCATCCAGATCGGTGACCGACTCGTAGGCAGTGATGTACCAGTCGTGCACCACGTAGGCAGGCCCCACCCACCGCGCCCCCTCCACGATCACCCGCTGGTACACCTCCTCGGAGACCCTCGTGCCCAGCGCCCGGGTCCCATCCTCGTTGAGGACGTTGGTGGCGATGCGCACATCGTCTAGGAACAGGGTGGCGGTGCCGATGTCCTCGCCGCGATATCGCTCACCGGCAAAGACCGTCTCCTTGATCAGATCCACGATGTCGACGCGGCGGTTGAGCAGCAGCCCTCCATAGAGAACGCCGATCACCCGGCTCTCGTAGTCCAGGACCGGCGCCGCGGCCACCAGCACCAGCCCGCTGGTCTCCATGGTCTCCTCTCGCGGGCGGGCCGACGGGGTCTCCACCAGTTCGAGCAACGCCCTCTCCACCATGGCCGGGTTCTCCGTCGCCAGTCGGTCGGCGGAGAACACGGCCGGCGCCACCACCGGCGCGCCGCCTGCCAGCACCGCTGCCACCAGTGCGTCGCCGGCCTGCGTATCGCGAGTGGCGACGGGATTCCCCGCGCGAACCAGCACCACGCCATCGGCATCGGTGAGCGTCAGGAAGTCGAGCTCCTCCCCTCGCATGACCCCGATCAGCTCGCCCAGGGCTCCCTCGGCGTAGTCGGCCAGCACCGTGTTGCGCAGGTAGAAGCGGTCGGCCGACAGCCGGATGAGGTCGAAGAGGCGGTCCGCGTAGGCGTCGACCATCTCCTCAGCCGCGTTGAGGTCGGACTCGACGCGGTTCTGCGCCTCCGACAACACCCTGTTGCCGATGAACAGGACCGCCACCCCGCTGAACACGGCACTGAGCAGGAGGATGATCAGCAGGAAGGCGAGCACGAGCTTGACGAAACGGCTCACGGGAGCCTCGCCCTTGTAGCGGGCCCCGGGGATCGATCCGCTCCCGGGCCCTCCCTGAAGGGACCGGGGAGGCCATGCCCGCGGCATCCATGTAGCCAGATCTGCTCCAGCTGCTCTCCCTTCACTCTCCCAGTGTGCCACGCGCCCGGGGACCCCGGGCAGGGGCGTCCGTCGCTGGCATCAGGGCCAAAAGCGGGGCGCCGGTGCATCTCCCCCGTCCTCCCGCCATCTGCCCGAGCCCCCGGTTGGCACCTCTGCCACCCCCGGCTCCCCCCTGCAGTGCCGTTACCCTGGCGGCCCATGCCCGACACGACACCGCTGCCCCGCGGGTACCGACCGGCGGCCGGCCCGCCTCGACGACGCGGCCGCCCTCGCCGCCCTGCTCGCCGCGGTGGACGCGGCGGAGGGCCTGGACGAGGTCCTCGGCCCCGAGGGCGTCCGACGCGAGCTCTCCTCCCCGGTCCTCGACCTCGAGCGCGACACCCTGGTGGCCGTCACTCCCGACGAAGCCGTCCGGGCCTTCGGAATCATCTGGCTGCACCCGGCGGATCGACCGACCCGGGCCATCTGCTGGATCGAGGCCCACCCGGGCCATATCCACCTGGAGCCCTTCCTGATGGGCTGGGCCGAGGCCCGGGCCCGGCAGGGCCTGGAGCAGGCCCCACCCGGTTCCCGGCGCCTCCGCCAGCACATCGAGGAGAACCGCGCCCGGCGACGCCGGGTGGTCGAGGAGGCTGGCTACTGCCACGTTCGCACCTTCGTGGAGATGTGGCGGTCGCTCGCCGAGGACCTGCCCGCCGAGCCCTCACCCCCGCCCGGCATCGAGATCGTCCCCTGGGACACGCCGCTCGTGGAGGGGGCGAGGCTGGCAGCCAACGAGTCCTTCGCCCTCCATTGGGATTCCCTTCCTCTCACACCCGAGGAGTGGCAGCAGCGAGTCTGCGCCGATCCCTTCTTTCGCCCCGACCTGAGCCGTCTGGCGGTCGGCGGAGGGAAGGTCGTGGCCCTCTGCCTGGCAGTCCGTCGACGCCGAACAGAACGCCGGCCGGGGCGTCGCCGAGATCTGGGTGGAGCGAGTCGGCACCATTCCCTCCCACCAGCGGCGGGGGTTGGCGGCTGCGGTCGTCGCCTCGGTGCTGCGCGCCGGCGCCGCTGCCGGCTTCACCCGGGCAGGGCTCGGCGTGGACCAGGAGAGCACCAGCAACGCCACCGCCCTCTACGAGCGGCTCGGCTTCGCGGCCACCCGCCGCACCCTGGCCTACGCCAAGGACCTGGGGTGAGGGCCTTCCCGTCCCTGGTGAGGCGCCGGTAGTCTGTCGGCCCGTGCCCGCCGACCCCACCCCGCCGCCTGGATACCTTTGGCGCCCCGGCCGACCCGACGACGCGGCCGCCCTGGTCGAGCTGCTCACCGCCGTCGACGCGGCCGAAGGTCTGGAGGAAGTGCCGGGCCCCGAGGGGGCCCGCTACCTCCTGACCTATCCCGGCCTCGACCCGGCCCGCGACACCCTGATCGCCTTTACCCCCGACGGCTCCGCCCGCGCCATCGCCTGGGTCCAGTTCCAGCCGCCCAACGACCCGGTCCGCGCCAGGGTGCGCATGGAGGCCCACCCCGACCACCTCCCCCTGGAGCCTTTCCTGCTCGCCTGGGCCGAGGCCTGCGCCCGGCCCTCGCTGGCGGCGGCCCCCGGCCGGGGGAAGCCTTCGCCAGCACGTGGAGGAGCATCGGCTGAGGCGCCGCCGCGTCCTCGAGGAGGCCGGCTACCACCACGCCCGCACCTTCGCCGAGATGCAGCGGCCTCTCGCCGAGCCGGCCCGGCCGGGCCCTCCGCTCCCCGCCGGCCTCGAGGTCGTCCCCTGGTCCGACCGGTTCGAGGAAGCGGCGCGGCTGGCGGCCAACGAGGCCTTCGCCGTGCACTGGGGTGCGCTCGCCGTGCCGCCGGAGATGTGGCACCAGCGAGTGACTGCCGGCCCGGACTTCCGCCCCGCCCTCAGCCGCCTGGCGGTGAAGGGGGACGAGGTGGTGAGCCTCTGCCTGGTGGCCGTCGACCCCGAGGAGAACGCCCGGCGGGGAGTCGCCGAGATGTGGCTGGAGCGAATCGGCACCATCCCCTCCTACCAGCGGCAGGGGCTGGCGACCATCTTGGTGAATGAGGTGCTGCGGGCCGGCGCCGCCGCCGGCTTCACCCGGGCCGCGCTCGGCGTGGACCTGGAGAATGCCACCAGGGCCACCGTCCTGTACGAGAGGCTGGGCTTCACCGCCACCCGCCGAGCCCTGGCCTACGTCAAGGAGCTCGCCTGAGGGCGCGCCTGGCCCTGGGTCTGCTGGCGGCCGTGCTGCGGCCGCCTGCAGCACCGAGCCTCCGGCCAGCACAGCCGCCCCGTCGTCGACCTCCACGACGACCACCACCTCAGCCGCCGCCACCACCACGACCGCCCCCGCCACGACCGCGGCGGAAGCCGACGCGGCCCTCCTGGCCTCGATCGTGCTGTTCCCCGAGGACCTGCCCCCGGCCTACTCATCCCTCCCCCTCGATCCCGCAGGCAGCGGCTTCCGGCCGGCCGGAGCCAGCCTCTCCAGCGCCCTGGAGCCCCAGGACGAGGCCGACGACATCGTCCGTTTCGGCCTGCTCGGCGACTTCACCGCCACCTACGGCAGCACCGCCGGCCTGTGGATCGCCGTCGAGGCGGTCGCGTTCGCCGACCCGGCGGGAGCCGGGGGCTACCTGGCCGACTGGCAGGAGGACCTTGCCCGGGGAGCGGCCGACGCCACCGGCGGGTCCGACCTCATCTCCTTCCTCCCCTCGGCCGACGCCACCGCCGCCGACGAGGCGGTGCGCGCCCGGTACACCCTGTCCCGCGACGATCCCGACCGCCCCGAGATCGAAGGCGTCGTCCGGGTGGTCCGCGCCGGCGCCACCCTCGCCTGGGTGTGGGCGGCCGGGGAAGACCCCGGCGCCGGTGGTCGACACCCTCGGGCCCCTGGTGGAAGGCCGCCTGCTCGGGGTGCTGAGCGGCGAGATCCCCTCCCGCGACCCGGCCGGGCTCGGCCTGGCCGCCGCCCCCACCGAACTGCTCGCCTCCTTCGCCTTCGAGTACTCCTACGGCATCGAGACCGCGGGCGGCCTCGGCGGTTTCAGCATCGAGGCCACCGGCGAGTTCCGGGGCCCGGACCGCACCTCCTGCCTCCTGGCCTACACCGCGGGGGACGAGGAGACGGTCCTCTCCCACCTGGTGGCCATCGGCACCCGGGTGTGGCTGGAGGGGGCCAACGGCTACCAGGAGGTGCCTCTCCGCCACCCCTCCGCCCTCGCCGACCTGCCCCTCTGCCCCGGACACCCCCTCTTCTGGGAGAGCACCGGCTTCCACCGCCTTCCCGAAGCCACCGGCACCCCCGATTCCCTCGAGGGCGTGGCCGTCCTCCGCGCCGACCTCGCCGCCGACCCCGGCGACCTCGAGGCGCTCGGCTACTCGGCCGGCGCGGGCGGCGCGGGTCACCCACTACGAGGTGGCCAGAGCAACGGACGGCGGATGGGTGATGGAGATCGATGTGGAAGAGGAAACGGACCTGGCCGATGCCCGCGAGCTGTTCGGCCTCGCCGACATCGCCGGGGCAGGCGATTTGCCCGCCACCATCTTCACCCGCCTGCGTCTCTCCCGGCCCGACGACGCGGCCATCCAGGTGGAGCCGCCGCTGACGGCCGGCTGAACCTCGGGCCCTCGTGGCAGCCGGAAGGCCCGGCGGGCCGGGCCTTCCGGGGAAGCGGGGACAGCCTTGTCGCTAGGAGGCAGCCCAGTCGATCCAGACCGTCTCGCGGGCAGCGGGGTCCACCTTGACGGCCAACCGGGAGCCGGTGGTGAGCCGCCCCATCTGCGCGAGCGGCACCACCTGGCGCAACGTCACCGGGTAAGGCGGTTGGCCCTCGAGGAAGACCAGGAGGTTCAACTCGATGACGGGCTGCATGTTGATCATCTGGCCGGTGTCGCGGGCCAGGTTCACCTGAGCGGTGGCCGGGTCGCCGGTCGCCGCCAGCCGGGCGGCGGCGGTCTGCTGCTCCATCATCACGCTGGCGGACTGCATGGCCTCCTGGGCCTGGCGCATCTGAGCACCCGGATCGAACGTCTTGTCGATCTCCTTGGCTTGCTTGGTCAGCTTCCTGACGTCCTTGAAGAAACCCATGTGCAGCCTCCCCGTCAGAGGGAACGGGCCTGCTGGTACAGGTTCCCGAAGTGGACCGAGAGCGGCATGTTTCCCTTGAAGCGGGCATTCCACCCGTCGTAGGCGGCCTGCCAGTCCTCGGGGGAATGGCCCTGCAGCTTGACGAAGCTCTCCACGCCGGCCTGGTCCAGCTTGCGCTCGCCGATCGAGCGGGCCAACTGCGCGTACCTCTCCAGGGAGATCCCGGCGATCGGTGCCAGCAGGGCCGGATCGACCGAGCCGCCGGGGGCGGCCCCCATCTGCGCCGCCTGCATCTGCGCCGCCTGCATCTCCTGCGCCTGCTGCGCCATCTTCTGCGCCTGCTCCACCATGCCCGGGGCCTGGGCGACGACGTTCTTCATGTCCTTGATCTGCTTGAACACGCCCATGGGGCTGCTCCTCTCTGGTGTTGGGTCCTTGAGGCGACACTAGGCGCGTCGGCGGCACCTACAACGGGGTAACGGAGCCGGGAACCGGGAAGCGCCTTCGCGCCACGCCTCCCCGGCAGCCCCGGAGAGGCTGCCCGGGCTACATGAACTTCTCGACCTCGCCGATCAGCTCCAGCAGTTGCTCGACCTCGTCTTCCGGGAGCACCTGCAGCGCGTAGCCGGTCTGGAACAGCACCCACTGGCCGACCTCTGCCTCGGGCAGCAGGGCCAGGCTCACCTGCCGCGTCTGCCCGCCCACCTCGACGGTGGCCGAGCGCTCCATGCCCTCACCCTCGATGGAGGTCACCTTCCCGGGCAATGCCAGGCACACGGTCAGCCGCCTTCCTCGACCTCGATGCCCACCAGGAGCAGGTCCATGCTGTGCGGGTCGCTGAGGGCCCCCTCTCCGTCGGGCCCCTGCACCACCTCCACCACCGCTCCCTCGGCCAGGGTGCCCTTTGCCTCCTCGGCGAAGTGCTCCCGCAGGTGCTCGCCGGTGACGTTGGCCAGCGCGCCGATGCGCACGGTGACCGCGGTGACCCGGCGGGCGCCCTCGGCGATGGCCAGGTCCTCCGCCTTGCTGATCAAGTCCCGGGCCAGGCCCGCTTCATGCACCGCGCACCTCCTCGAGGATCCTCTCCGCCGCCGCCGGCAGGGCGGCCGCCACGACCGGGCTCAGGCCCGACCCGGCGGTGAAGCTCTCGCCCTCCACCCCGTAAACCACCAAGCGCCCCGGCAGCCTTCCCAGGGCGCGGGCCATCTCCACCGCCGTCTCGGCCCCCAGCACGTGTGTGGAGGCCAGGCGCACCCCGGCCGGCAGCGGGCCGGCCACCGCGTCGAAACGGGTGATGGTGCCCGGAGCGACGCCGGACACCATGGCGTCCACCACGATCGCCCCGGCCGACCCCGACCAGGCCTCCATGATCTCCGCCGGGTCGGCGCCGGCCAGGCGCATCAGGCGCACGCCGCCGGGCACACGCCCGGCCAGCCGGGCGAGCACCTCCGGCCCTACCCCGTCGTCTCCTCGATCCGGATTGCCGACGCCGATGACGACGACGGCATCACCCACGATCTATCTCCACCTTCAGGAAGTGGGTGGCGCAGGAGATGCAGGGGTCGTAGTTGCGCACGGCGTGCTCCAGGCGCCACTGGAGCTGGTCGTCGGGCAGGTCGATGTAGGCCTCGAGCACCCGGCGCAGGTCGTCCTCGATGCTCATCTGGCTCTGCGCCGTGGGCGGGCAGATCTGCGCGTCGAGGATGTAGCCCTGGTCGTCGAGGCGGTAGCGGTGGTAGAGCATGCCGCGGGGCGCCTCGGTCGCCCCGTGCCCCTCCCCGGCCTTGACCGTGAAGGGCACGTCGGGCCGCGGCGGCTCCCGGTAGGCGTCGATGAGCCGCAGGGCCTCCTCCACCGCGTGCACCGTCTCCAGGCAGCGCACCACGATGCTCTTGAACGGGTTGAAGCAGGTCTTGCCCAGGCCGGCTGCCGCCGCCAGCTTCTGCACCCGCGGGCTCAGCTTGTCGAAGTTGAGGCTGTAACGGGCGAGCGGGCCGACGTGGTAGGAGCCCCGCTCCCGCACCTTCGACTGCAGGGCGTTGGAGCGGGCGACGTGCACCTCCTCGAACACGTTGTTCCACTCGGAGACCGGCACGTCGATCCCCTTGTTGGACACCAGGCGCCCCTCGTTGAAGGGGTACTCGTCGGGATGGCACACCGAGACGTACTCGTAGTCCGCCTCGACCTCGGGGAAGGGCAGCCCGGCGGTCAGTTCGACCGCCCAGGCGGCCGCCTCGAGCGCCCACTCCAGGTTGGGCACCAACTCCTCGAGCTGCCGCTTGGTGGGCACCTTGTAGAACCCGCCCACCTTGACGTTGATGGGGTGGATCTCCCGGCCGCCGATGAGGTTGACGATGTCGTTGCCGATCTTCTTCAGGCGCAAGGCCTTCTCGACCGCCTCGCGGTGGTCGGCCGCCATGTGGATGGCGCTCTGGTACCCGAGGAAGTCGGGCAGGTGCAGCAGGAAGGCGTGGAGCACATGGCTCTCGATCCACTCCCCGCAGTAGATGAGGCGGCGCAGCTCCCGCAGGGCCCCCTCCATCTTCACCCCGAAGATCGACTCCATGGCGTGCACAGAGCTCATCTGGTAGGCGATGGGGCAGATGCCGCAGATGCGAGCGGTGATGTCGGGCGCATCGCCGAAGGCCCGGCCGCGCAGGAACGCCTCGTAGAACCGCGGGGGCTCGAAGATGCCGAACTCGGTGATCTCGATCTGCCCGTCCCGAACGCGGACCTTCAGGCTCCCCTCGCCCTCCACCCGGGCGAGGTAGTCGACGCTGATGGCCCGCGTCTCAGGCTTACTGGGCGTAGACATCACTGGCCTCCCGGAAGGGCTGGGCGTAGGCATTGAAACTGCGTAGGGCGTTCACCAGCGTGCGGTCGTCCACCCCCATAGACCGCCACCACTCCCCGAGCGCCGGCAAGGTTGGGGGTCTCCATCGGGCCGAAGCACCCGTAGCACCCGCGGTTGTAGGCCGGGCACAGGGCCCCGCATCCGGCCTGGGTCACCGGACCCAGACAGGGGATGCCCTGGGCGACCATCACGCAGGGGGTGCCGCGCCGCTTGCACTCGACGCACACGCTGTAAGTGGGGATGTTCGGCTTGCGGCCGTGGAGCAGGGCGTTGACCAACTCCAGAAGCTGCCACTTGTTGATCGGGCATCCCCGCAACTCGAAGTCCACCGCGACGTGATCCGCGATCGGCGTGGAGGTGTCCAGCGTGGAGATGTAGTCCGGATGGGCGTAGACGTAGCTGGTGAACTCGGCCACGTCCTTCCAATTGCGCAGCGCCTGGATGCCGCCAGCGGTGGCACACGCGCCGATGGTCACCAGGAACTTCGACTGCGCCCGGATCTCCTTGATGGCCTCCAAGTCGTGAGGGGTGGTGATCGAGCCTTCGACCAGGGTCAGGTCATAAGGGCCCACCACGTACTCCCGAGACGCCTCCGGGAAGAAGGCGATCTGCACGGCGCCGGCCACGGTGAGGAGCTCGTCCTCGCAGTCGAGCAGGCTCAGCTGGCAGCCGTCGCACGAGGCGAATTTGAAGACGCCGAGCTTGGGCTTGGCCATCACACCTCCCGGACCTGGAACAGGGCCTCCGCTTCCTCGTAACCGAACACGGCACCGTCCCGGCAGACGAACTTCGCGCCGGCCTGGCAATGCCCACAGGCGCCGATGCCGCATTTCATGTTCCGCTCGAGAGACACGAACACGCGGCTCGGGGACATCCCCCGATTCACCAGTTCGGCGGCCGTGAAACGCATCATGATCTCAGGGCCCACCACCATGGCCACTCCCTGCTCGGCATCGAACTCGGCCCGGGGGATCAGGGTGGTGACCACTCCCACCCGGCCTCGCCAGCCCCCTGCGGCCGAGTCCAGGGTCACCTGGCAGTCGACGTCGAAGCGACCACGCCACTCCTGGACCTGGTCGGGATACAGCAGGTCTGCGTAGGTCCGCGCCCCAAGGAGGACGAGCACCCGGCCGTAGCGATCACGGTTCTCGAGCAGCTCGTGGATGGCGGGGCGCAGCGGGGCCAGGCCGATGCCGCCGGCCACCACCACCACGTCCCGTCCCGCCGAGTAGCCCAGGGGCCAGGGAGTCCCGTAGGGGCCGCGCAACCCGATGACGTCTCCCCGCTGCAAGCCCGCCAGCGCCTCGGTCACCTTGCCCACCCGGCGTACGGTGTGCAGAAGACGCCCCGAATCGGCCGGATCGCCGCTGATCGAGATCGCCGACTCACCAACCCCGAAGGCGTAGAGCATGTTGAACTGGCCGGGCCGGAAGCCCTTCCACCCCGCCGGCGGGTCGAGGGCCAGGGTGACAGTGTCGTAGGTCTCCTCCCACCGGCCGAGCACACGGCACGGCACCGGCGCCATTGGCCCGGCACCGGCGCCGGGAACCGGCCCGGCTGCCTCGCCGGCCGCCCGCTCCCGGGCCTGCTCGAGCACCTCCGCCCGGCGCTCCAGGCCCCGGCGCGCCATCTCCCGAAACTCGTCGGGGGTGAATGGCTTCGGCAGGAAGTCGAAGGCCCCGCGCTTCATGGCCTCGACGGCGAGGCTGACCGTCGCGTACCCGGTGATGACGATGGCCACGATCGAAGGGTCGCTGCTCCTCAGCCGCTCCAGCACCTCGAGGCCGGGGAGGCCCGGCATCTTCACATCCACGAAGACGAGATCGGGAGAGACCTCCGCCGCCAGGCGCAGGCCCTCCTCACCGTTTGTGGCAGTAGTGGTCTCGCAGTCGCTGTCGGCCAGCATGGCGAGACAGGCGTCGAGCACCACCTCTTCATCGTCGATGACCAGGATCTTCTGCCTGGGCTGCACCTCTACTCCGTTTCCTTCTGCGGCTTCATCTGAGCCCGGCGGCCGACCCACCTGTTCATGGCCGCCCTCCGTACACGTCGAGCAATTGGAGCCGGGTCGCCTGCAGGCGGTCGGCCATCTCCCGCGCCACCCGCCAGACGACCCGATAGCCCAGCTCGTGGTCTGCCTCGGCGCACTGCCGCAGCTTCTCCCCGTCGATCACGAACGCTTCGGTCGCAGTCAGCGCCCGGGCGTCGAAGGTCCAGCGGTACGGAGGGAACATCCACGACCAACCCAGGACGTCGCCACCGGACAGGGTGGTCACGATGCGGGTGCCGCTGCCGGGGGCTACCACCTCGAGGGCGACATCGCCGCGGTGGAGGAGGTAGAGCGCTCGGGCGACTCCCCCGGCGTGGAAGATCACCTGGTCGGTGGCGAAATGTGTCACATTGAGGGCACACTCCGCGATGCGGCTCAGCTGCGACTCCTCCATGCCCACCACGAATGGATGAGCGGCCAGCAGCTCGAACGGGATTGGTGCCTGCTGATCGGACCCTGCCATCACGCCACCTCCTGACTACCCCTGATGACCGCCGCCTCGGCCGTGATGTCGATGCCGACCGGGCACCAGGTGATGCACCGCCCGCATCCCACACAGCCGGAGGTCCCGAACTGATCGAACCACCAGGCGAGCTTGTGTGTCATCCACTGGCGGTAGCGGGCAGCGGTGGTGGCCCGGTGCGGGCCGCCGTGGATCAAAGAGAACTCGTAGTTGAAGCAGGAGTCCCAGCGTCGGACCCGTTGGGCGTGCAGGCCCGTCAGGTCGGTGGTGTCCTCCACATTCGCGCAGAAGCAGGTGGGGCAGACCAGGGTGCAGTTGGCGCAGGTGAGGCAGCGCTTGGCCACCTCCTGCCACTGAGGCTGCTCCAGGCTCTGGCGGAGCAGCTCGGGGAGGCCCTGCGTCTGCATCTCCCGGCCCATGTGGTTGGCCGCCGACGCCAGCAGGCCTTGGGCCGCCTTCACCTGGGCCTTCTTGGCTTCCACCGCACCGGCCTCCGTCAGCAGGGTCGACCCGCCCTCGGACCCGGCCTCGGCCACGAAGTAGTGGCCGGTCTTGTCCAGCACCTCGGTGAGGACGACGTCGAAGCCCGTGGCCGCCGTCGGGCCGGTGCCCATGGAGGCACAGAAGCAGGTCCCGCCCGGTTCTGTGCAGTTCACCGCCACGAAGAAGGCGCCGTCCCGGCGACCCCCATACACCGCGTCCCGCTCACCGCCCAGCAAGACCCGGTCCTGGATGGCGATCGAGGCGAGCTCGCACGGCCGCAGTCCCAGAAAGGCATACCGCGGGGGCTCTGCCAGCGGGGACGGGGTGAAGCCCTGTTTGGTGCGCTCGCCCGACCACACGACCACCTCGGCGGGGTGCAGGTAGTTCTTGGGTGACTGGGGCCCGACCACGTAGCCGAACAGGGCCTCGTCCTCCCGGGGGACTAGGCGGTAGGTGGCCGCCTCCTGCTCGTCCTTCCAGCCAACCGGCAAGTCATCGGTAGTGGCCACGTCCCCGTAGACGATGGCGCCGTCGCGAACGGTGGGTCCAAGTACCTGGTACCCACGAGCCGACAGTGCCCCGATCAGGCGGTCGATCCCGGCCCGATCGAGCACCAGTTGTGCAGGGGTCATCGATTCCTCCACATACCATCCTCCGGTCCAGGCCCGCTCCCGGCAATGGGGACATTGGCAACGGCCGCCGGGACGAATGGCCCCGGCAGGTCGCCTACTCTACGGGCCACACTTATGACGCGACAAGCCAGCGAGGTGGTGATGCGTTCTCACGTCGGTATCCCGAAGACCCGTACATGGGGGCTCGCCCTGGCGGCGGCCACCGCTCTCATCAGCGGCTTCTCCGTTTTCATCAACGGGTACGGCGTCCGCTCGTGGGCAGGGGCCGGGGCCTCCACCGCCGCCTACACCACCTTCAAGAACCTGGTGGCCGCCCTGTTCCTGGGGGTCATCGCCTACGCCGTGGCCCGGCGGGCCCCCGCCGGCACCCTGCGGCCGCAGAGCGCCTCGCAGTGGCGCCGCCTGGCGCTGGTCGGGGTCATCGGCGGCGGCGTGCCCTTCCTGCTCTTCTTCGAGGGCCTCGCCCGCGCCTCCTCCGGCCAGGCCGCCTTCATCCACAAGACCCTGCTGATCTGGGTCGCCCTGCTGGCGATCCCCCTCCTCGGTGAGCGCCTCACCGCCCTCCACATCGGGGCCATGGCACTGCTGGTCGTCGGCCAGGCCGTCATGTCCGGCGTGGGCGACCTCGCCTTCGGTGCCGGGGAGGCCATGATCCTGGGCGCCACCCTGCTCTGGGCAGGCGAGGTGATCATCGCCAAGCGGCTGCTGGCCGATGTCCCCGCCCCCACCGTGGCGGTGGCCCGCATGGGGATCGGCGCCGTGGTGCTGATCGGCTGGACCGCCGTCACCGGCGGCTTTGCCTCCCTGGGCGCGCTCGCCGGCTCTCAGTGGGGCTGGGCACTGGTGACCGGCCTCTTCCTCACCGGCTACGTGGCCACCTGGTTCGGGGCCCTCGCCCGGGCCCAGGCCGTGGACGTCACCGCCGTGCTGGTCTTCGGCGCGGTGATCACCGCCCTCCTCGAAGACGGGCATCCGCGGCGCGGCCCTGCCGTCGGCCGGTGGACTCGTCATGGTGACCGTCGGCGCCGTCCTGGCCGCCCTGGCCGCCGTTCGGGCGGCCCGGCAGAAGGCCTGATGACCCCGGGCCCACTTGCTCTTCGCCCGGTTTGCCTTCCCTCCGAACCGGCTGGGCTACTGCGGCCCGGCCGACCACCAGGGCCTCTTCGAGATGGCCACCGAGGCGGCCCCGGCCGCCGAGCTGGCCGCCATGGCCCGGGCCTTCGAAGGCGCCTACCCCTACCTGCAGGTGATCGCCGCCGCCAACGGCGCTCGGCGATCCCCTGGACGCCAGGGTGGTGGAGGCGTACTGGGTGGGCAGCCCCCTCCTGGACCGCGTGGACATGGGCGCCATGGGGGCCGCCCTCGACGAGCGGTTCCGCGCCCGGGTAGCCGCCCGCACCTGGCCGCTACTCGCCGAGGCGGTGCCCCTCGGGGCGGTGCCCCACCACTCCTTCCACGTCTTCGGGGTGTATCCCTGGGTCGGCCTGCTCCGGGAGGGCAACGTGGAGCACCCGCTCCGGGTGCTCGACCAGTGCCGCATTCGCTGGGGGGTGGTGCAACGGGTGGAGGGTGACCGGGCGGTGGTGGAGAGCCGGCCCCTCACCTGGGACGGCCGCGCCCTGGGCTACGGGCCGCCTCGCCTGGAGACGGTCACCTGGGCCCGGGCAGGGGTCGGTCTCAGCGACCCGCTGCGCCCGGGCGACACCGTCGCCATGCACTGGGACTGGGTCTGCGACCGGCTCTCCGAACGCCGCCTGGCCCGGCTGCGCCGCTGGACCAAGCGCCACCTCGACATCGCCAACGGGACGGCGCACCCGGCGCCGGCCACCGTCCTGGGCTGACCCGGCAGCGGCTCACCGCCCCGGCGGGCCCTCCCCGCTCTCGTCCTGCTCGGCCCGGGCCACCGGGATCATCCCCCCGCCGAGGCACCACGGTCCTTCGCGGTAGCCTGGGACGGGGCACCGTCCCGCCTACCGCTCCGCCGCCGTGGAAACCCGCGCCTCCCACCTCCAACTCGTCTACTCGACGACACTCACCCCCACCTCACCCTTCCACTTCGACGCCACCCTCCACAAACCCGACTACTTCCCCACCGACGACTCCCACTGGGAGCCGGGCAAGCGGTGGCAGGCGGTCTGGTGGCAGGGACGGCAGGTGGGCATCGCGGTGCAGGACGAGGGCACCATCGAGGATCCCGCCGTGCGGTTGGAGGTCTACGCCCGACGGCAGCCGGCGCGGCAGTTCCTCGCCTCGCTGACCCGGGAACTGCGCTACCGCTTCAACCTCGACCTCGACCTGGGCCCCTTCTACACCGCCGCCGAGGGCGACCCCGCCCTCGGGTCCATCATCCAGACATGGCGAGGTCTCCGTCCCGGCCACGCCAACTCCCTCTACGAGTACCTCGTCATCGGCGTGGCCCTGCAAAACACGACCGTGCGCCGCTCCATCCAGATGATGAGGGCCCTGTTCCGGGCCCACGGCCGCCTGATGGGCTTCGACGACCGTCTGCTCTGGTGCTTCTGGGCCCCGGGAGGCCTCGTCGGAGTCTCCGAAGAGAGCCTGCGCGCCCTTCGCGTCGGCTACCGGGCACGATCCCTGAGCCGCCTCGATTCCGCCTTCGCCTCCGGGGAGGTCGACGAATCGTCTCTGCGCGCCGCCGACCCTGCCGCCCAGCGCCGGGCCCTGCTGAGCCTGTACGGGGTGGGCCCGGCCACTCTCGGCTACCTGCTCACCGACGTCTTCCACAATTGGGACCACCTGGACCACCTGAGCCCCTGGGAGCAGAGGATCCTCTCGCATCTGGTCTTCGGAACCGAGCCGGATGCCCCGGTGCCTGCCGCCCGACTGCTGCGTCACTTCGCCCGCTACCGGCCCTTCCGCTTCCTTGCCCTCCACTACCTGTGGGAGGACCTGTGGTGGCGGCACGCCCGGGGAGAGGCCACCTGGCTCGACCCTCTCATCCGAACCTGAGGGCGGCCCCCGGAACTTCCCCGGCGTCCCCAACTACCCTGGCCCCATGGACGCGGTCCACCGGTTCACCCGCCCGGCCCTCCGCCGGCCGCGCGCCCTGCTCGCCTGGGAGGGATGGAACGACGCCTGCGACTCCGCCTCCGGGGCGGCATCCTTCCTCCTCGGCCAGTTCGACCTGGAGCCCTTCGCCCTCATCGAACCGGAGGAGTTCTACGACTTCCAGGCCCACCGGCCCTCGGTGCAGACCGGCGACGGGGGCACCCGCCGGCTCACCTGGCCCGGCACCCGCTTCTTTGCCGTGGAGCTGCCCGACCAACCCCGCGACCTCGTCGTGATGGTGGGCGACGAGCCGAACCTGCGCTGGAAGACCTACGCCCGGCTGGTGGCCCATGTGCTCGCCGACGCGGGTGTGGAGAGGGCAGTCACCCTGGGGGCCTTCATCGGCCGGGTGGCCCACACCGTGCCGGTGCCCCTCATGGGGGTGTCCACCCACCCCGAACTGGTGCACGCCCATCAACTGTCGCCCTCCACATACGAAGGGCCCACCGGCATCATCGGGGTGGTGCTCGAGGCCTGCCGGGAGCTGGGCCTGCCCGTCCTGAGCCTGTGGGCGGCGGCCCCCCACTACCTGGCCGCCAACCCCAACCCGCGGGCCATGCTCGCCCTCCTCGACAAGGCCGCCGAGGTCCTCGGGGTGGCAATCGACACCGCCGAGCTGGCCAAGGTGGCCGAGGAGTTCCAGGCCCGGGTCGACGCCGCCATGGCCGAGAACGAGACCTTTCTCACCTACGTCCAACGCCTCGAGGCCGAGGCCCAGCTCCCCCACCCCAGCCGGCTCGATCCCAAGAGCGGCGACCGCCTCATCTCCGAGATCGAGCAGTTCCTCCGCGACCGGCAGGACTAGCCGGGCTCGACCCCCGCCCCGGAGCGACCCTCCCCGGCCGCGAAGCGAGCCGCCCCGGCGACCGCCTCGCTCAGGACCCGGCGGGCGGCCGCCGCCTCGACCGCCAGGCCCTCTTCCAGAGGGCGCCCCAGGCCCTGGTACACGCAGCGGCGGTCGCTGCACATCGTCTCCTGCGGGAACACGGCGAGGGCCTCGGCCAAGCGCAGCGCCTCCGCTAGCTCGGAACCCGCCGGAACGAGTCGGTCGACCAGCCCGATGCGCCACGCCTCCTCCGCGTCCACCGGCCGCCCGGTGAGGATCATGTCGAGGGCCCGGCCCAGGCCCACCACCCGCGGCAGGCGCTGGGTGCCCCCATCGGCCAGCGGGACTCCGAAGCGGCGCTCGTAGCAGCCGAAGACGGCGTCGGCGCCGGCCACCCGCAGGTCGCACCACAGCGCCAACTCCAGTCCGCCGGCGACCGCGTACCCCGCCACAGCGGCGATGGTCGGTTTGGACACGGTCGGGCGGGTGTGGCCCAGCCATCCCTCGGGCTGCTCGACCAGGTCGAGCGCCACCAGATCCACCCCCGCGCAGAAGTAGCCGCCCGCCCCGGTCAAGATGCCCACCAGGGCGGTGGAGTCCGCCTCGAACTCCCTCCAGGCGCGCAGCAGCGCCTCGGCCGTGGCCCGGTCGATCGCGTTGCGCCGTTCCGGCCGGTCGATGGTGATGACTGCCGCGTTGCCGACACGCTCGTACCGAACGCTCACCGCTCCTCCTACTCGCCCGGGAGGAGCCTACGGCTCCACCCCGGTCCGCGCCGGGTGGCGGGCGTCTACCCTGCCCCGCACACCCGAGGGAAGTGAGGCCAGGCCCTTGGTCACCGGCACGCCCCTGGTGCTCTGCACCGTCCTACTCTCGGTCACCGCGATGTTCCCTCCCACCGCGTCCGACCAGATCGCCATCGACTGCGCCGGGCGCCCGGCCACCATCACCGGCACGGCCGGTGACGACCTGCTCCAGGGGACCGCAGGGGACGACGTGATCGTCGCCCTGGGAGGGAACGACTACATCGCGGCCGGCCCCGGGGACGACCTGGTCTGCGGGGGGCCCGGCCAGGACGTCATCTCCGGGGAAGGCGGGGCCGACACGCTGCTCGGGGCTGCGGGAGACGACTTCCTGAACGGAGACGCCGGGCCGGACCACCTGAGCGGAGGCCCGGGAGCGGACCTCCTCGTCGGTGAACGCGGAGACGACGAGATCCTCGGCGGCCGGGGTGACGACGTGCTCCGGGGCGGCGAGGGCGCCGATCACCTCCACGGCGAGGACGGCTTCGACAACCTCCACGGCGGGGACGACGACGACGTCGCCCGCGGGGGGGACGACGACGACATCATCGACGGCGGCGGTGGCGCCGATCACCTCCACGGCGGCGAGGGCGCCGATTCCCTGCTGGGCCAGGAGGGCCCCGACGATCTCCTCGGGGAGGCGGGCGACGACTTCCTCTCCGGCGGGGACGGCGACGACCTCCTGCGTGGGGGCACCGGCAGCGACCGCGCCGACGGCGGCGCCGGGCGGGACGACGCGGCCGGCTGCGAGGCGGTCGCCGCCACCGAGGTCGGCCAGTTGCCCCGGCCCTTCTACCGGCCCGGCCCCACCCAGGTGGCCCTGACCTTCGACGACGGCCCCTCGGCCGCCTACACGGCCCGGATCCTCGACATCCTCGAGCGCTACGGGGTGCCCGCCACCTTCTTCGTGATCGGCGCCGGGGCTGCCGACAACCCTCAACTGCTGCAGCGCATGGCGGCAGAGGGGCATTCGGTGCAGAACCATACGTACGACCATTACTGGCTGACCCGCTACTCCGACGGCACCATCGCCGATCAGTTGGCGCGGACCAACCAGGTCATCGGGAAGTCCACCGGCCAAGCGCCCCACTGCTTCCGCCCGCCCTTCGGGGCCGTGAACGACCGTGTGCGCTCGGTGGCGGCCGGCCTGGGCCTCACCAGCGTCATGTGGGACGTGGACCCTTGGGACTGGAAGCACCCCGGCTCGGCCGCGATCGCCTCGCACGTGCTCAACCGAACCGGCGGAGGCGACATCGTGCTGCTCCACGACAGCGGCGGATGGGGCACCATCGGGGCCCTGCCCGCCATCATCGAGGGCCTGCGCTCCCGCGGGCTCGAGTTCGTCCCGCTCTGCTCAACCTCGATCCTCGCCCCCTAGACGAGCGAGGATCGCGCTTTCGAGCGCATCGGGCCGCCGTGACCCCACCGCGAATCGGTAGCCCTGCCGCAGGCTGATCTCCACCACCGCCTCCCCTCGCCGCCCCCAGCGGATGCCCCAGCCGCTGAACTCGCGGATCGGCAGGTAACGCACCTGCTCGCACCGCTCGATGTCCTCGAAGGGGAAGCGGCGGCCGCTGAGCGGGGGGCGGAAGCGCACGTCCACCCCCGAGGCGTCCACCCTGGTCACCAGGCGGAGGGACAGCAGCCAGCAGGGCAGCAGCACCCCGGCGAGCGCCCACACCAGGATCAACACCCAGTCAGGGGCCGGCTTGTCGCCGAAGCGGTTCCCCAGGAAGACCTGCCAGATGGCCGCGACCCAGGCGAAGCCCACCGGGACGGCGACCAGAACCCACACGCCGGGGTGATGGAACCGCTGCACCTCTTCGAAGTCGGGGGGCCGGGGGCCGCCCATTGCGCACCTCCCCGCCGACGCCGCCGCGCGCCTCAGCACCCCCGGGAGACGGGCTCTCGAAACGGCGGCATGGCCGGCACGCGGCCGCGGCTACTTCCGCTTATGGCGGTCGGCGCGCAAGCGCTTGCGGTACTTGTGCTTGCTCATCTTCTTGCGCCGCTTCTTGATCAGCGAGCCCATAGGTCCTTGGTCTTCCGGTGAGGCCCATAGGTTCGCGGCTCCGGCGCTCCTCCGCAACCCGAGGGGGGATCCGCCCGGCGCCCCTGGTACGCTCGCCGCCATGACCGCCGACATCAATCTCCGCCAACGAGCCATCGTCATCACCGGAGCCAGCCGGGGAATCGGAGAGGCAATCGCCCTCGCCTGCGCCCAGGCGGGCGCCTCCGTGGCCCTCGCCGCCCGCAAGGTCGAACCCCTCGAGGCCACCGCCGCCGCCATCAGGGCGGCCGGGGGGAACGCCGTGGCCATCCCCTGCCACACCGGCCACGCCGACGAGGTGGCGGCCCTCTTCGAGAAGACCGTCGCCGAGTTCGGCAAGGTGGACGGCCTGGTCAACAACGCCGCCACCAACCCCTACTTCGGTCCCACCCTCGCGGTGACCGACTCCGCGTTCGACAAGATCTTCGAGGTCAACGTCAAGGGCTACCTGTACACCAGCCGGGAGTTCGCCGCCCGGGCCAAGGGCGGGGCCATCGTGAACATCGCCTCCTACGCCGGCATGAAGGCCTCGCCCCTCATCGGCGTTTACGGGATGAGCAAGGCCGCGGTCATCTCGATGACCCGGACCCTGGCGGTCGAGTTGGGCCCCGGGGGCATCCGGGTCAACGCGGTGGCCCCCGGCCTGATCGAGACCCGCTTCTCCGCCGCCCTCCTGGAGAGCGAGGAGATCCGCGAACGGATGCTGCGCGACAGCCCGATCGCCCGTCCCGGCCGGCCCGAGGAGATCGCCGGGGCGGTGGTCTACCTGCTGTCCGACGCCGCGGCCTACGTGACCGGGCACACCCTGGTCATCGACGGCGGCGGCACCGCCTGAGTACCGCGCTATCCGGCGCCTTCACCGCTCGATGCCCGGGAGGCGGGTGATCGCGCCTGCCGGCCGTCCTCAGCCCTCACCCAGCGCGGCGGCCGCCACTACCTGGGCGTCGTCGGCAGGAAGGCCCGCCAGGATGCCTTCGGCCGCGTCGATGTCGCCTTCCCGGGCGGCTTGCCTGAGGGACTCCTCCGCCCGGTCGAGATCCACCGCCCGGCTCACCCGCGCGACAGCCCCTTCGAGCCGCTGCGCGGCCAGGCGCCGGCCCAGCAGCTGGTACGCCTCCTCGCGGGCCGCCTTGGCCAGGCCGGCGAATGCGCTCTTGACTCCCGGCAGGTCCTGCACCGCCGTCATCACGTCGGCCATCTGCTGAGTCTGCCGCCCCAGCACCTCCGCCGCCTTGCGCACCGCCCGACCCGTGCGGTCCGCGTCGAGGTTCTGAACCAGTGCCTCCTCGACCGGCGACCGCAGGCCCGGCCCCGCACCACCCAGCACCTCGTCCACGCCTTTCACCCGGCGGGCCGCGGCCAGGAGGTCGGGCTCGCCGTCCAGGTGCTCGGTCAGATCGACCGGCGGCGCAGGAGTCCCGCGGCGCGCCAGGGAAGCCAGACCAGCGCGGTCCCCGCCGGTGGCCCGGCGCACCAGGTCGTCCAGATCAGCCTCTCCGGCCGGGCCGGGGGAAGCCCCCAGCGCGCTCACCACCGCGTCGGCCCGATCGCCGTCCCCCTGGGCGAACGCGAGGCGCAGCAGTTCCCCCGCACGGTCGCGCTCGAGGGTGCGCCGTGCCTCGCCGACCAGGTGCTCGACCATCTCGCCTTTGAGCACCTGGGCGGCATGTGCCTCGATCTGCTCCCGCAAGCCGGCCGGCAGACCCGCCAGCACGTGCTGGGCCTCGGGCCCATCCAGGACCGAACCCCCGGCTGTGGGCGGCGCCGCCACCGCGCGCAGCTTCTCCACCCACCCCGCCAGGCGCTGCTCCCGCAGCCCGGCGACCGCCTTCTCCTCGACTCGCCGGCGCACCTCCTCGGGGAACCGAGACAACAAGCCGGCAGCCTTCTCGTCGCCGGCCAACGCCTGCGCCGGGTCGGCGCCCTGGTCCCACGGGCCCATCGACCGGCGCACCGCCTCAGCCAGGCGATCCGTCTCCTCGGCGTCCAGGCGGGCCCAGACCGCCTGGCGGGCGGCATCCCGCAGCCCCGGGGGCAGGTCCTCGAGCGCCGCCGCCGACCGCCCCCGGCTCAGCTCCAGCGACGGGTCACGCCAGGAGGCCACCCCGCCGCCGCCCCGGCCGCCGGCGGCCAGGTCGCGCAGCCCGCGCAGCCCGCCTCCCTTCCATGCGCCCGCCAACGAGGCGAACGAAGTCCCGCCGTCGACCAACCCCGTCAGCAGCATCAGGGCCGTCCCGCCCAGGCCGACCGCCGCCGCGCTGGTGCCCTCACCGGCAGAGAGGACTTCGGCACCCGCCGGCCGGCCCCCTCCCGCGTAGGCCAGGTCGATGGCTATCTCCTCGCCGGGCTCAATGGTGTCGTTGACCTGCCTGACCACTTCGCCGCCGAACAGGACGACCAGGTCGTAGCTCTGGGCGGGCTCGGTCCCGCATCCGGTGCGGTAGGTCACGGTGACCCGGTAGGAGCCGCGGGGGGCGCCTCCGGGAGGCCAGAACACGTTCTCCACCGGTGAGGTGGTGCCGGTGCTGCAGGGGTAGTTGGCGTCGCGGTCGAGTTGGCCGCCGGAGGCGACGGCGCGGTTCGTGAAAGAGACCGTGCCTCCGGCCGGGTCGGTCACCGAGAGGTCCAGGTCGGCGAGCGACGACCAGCGCAGGGTCACCTGGACGTCGCCGGTGCTCAGATCCTCGGTCTGGGTGTCGGTCTGGGCTTCGGCCGCCTGCGCCGACCGCCCCCAGCCCGGCATGAGGGCGGAGGCCGCGGCCAGCGCCACGAGGACGAAACCCGCCAGGCGGCCCGCGCCGGCGCGACGGGCGTCCAGCACCGATTGCCACCGTCCGGTGAGCATTCCCCCCAGCTGCCCGATGCCGAAGAAGGACACGACCAGGCCGAAGTCGGCCAGGCCGACACGGCCGATCACCCCGGCCGTCTGCACGATCAACACCCCGGCCCCCCAGGCGGCCACGCCGAGTACGGTGCGCCGGGCGAAGGTGCCCCTGCCCAGGAACCGCACCTGCACGTGCAACCCTTCGTACAAGCCCACGAGCAGGCCGCCCACGAGCCCCGCTCCCATGAGCGCCTCGGGTGTGGTGACTCCGACCACGACGGCCATCAGCACCGTGGTAGCGATCGTGACCACCAGGCGGAGCAGGTCGAGGCCCGGCCGGACCCGGTGCTCGCTGCGGACGGTGATGATCGAGAACAGCAGCACCCCGGCGGAGAAGAGCAGGGCACCCACGCTGAGCAACCGCCACACGACGTTCACGATGCCCTCCGCCACGCTCACGGACCGGCCTCTCGACGGCGAGCGGCAAGCACCCCCGCGATCGCCCGATCGAGGAACCGAGACCACTCAGTCCCCTCCCGTCTCCGAGCCTACGCCGGCCTCTCCCGCGTCGGCCTCCCCGGCCGCACGGACCAACGCCCCCGCCCCGAGGGCGCAGGCTGCCGGCACGAGGATCTGGCCGACGAACGGAACCAGGCCCACCGCCGCCAGGACCACGCCACCCAGCAGCACCGACCGGTAAGGCCGGCCGGAGTCGGACCGCAGGATCCAACCACCCAGGCGGAGGGCGGACACGGTGAAGCCGGCCAGCGCGAACAGCGGCAGGAGCACCACCAGGTAGGTGAGCGACAGAGGCAGCCCCAGCACGGTGAAGAAGAGCAGCACTGCCACCGCCGGGGCCACCACGAAAAGCACCAGGGCGGCGCCCAGCGACCCGGCCAGGTCGCCGGTCAGCGCGTGCGCGGCGCGGCGCATCGGCCCCGCCGCCACCGCTACCGCCACCCAGCCCACCACCAGCATCAGCCCCAATACCCCCAGGGCCAGGACGGCCTCCCCCGTCACCCACCGCCATCCCGGGCTGCCGAGGCCCTGCTGCACGGAGCCGCCGATTGTCGCCGGACCGGACTGGACGACGCGGGCGCTCAACAGCCAGACATCCCCGATCACCCGGGTCGTGCCGTCGAGCTCGGCGACGCCCCGTACCACCACCAGCCGCCCCACCCGGGCATCGACGAGGCGCGCTGTTCCTCCGACCACCACGACCGCCCCCGCCCGGCCGTGTACCTCCGCGTCGCCGCTGACCACCATCACCAGGTCGGCCGATTCGGAGGAGTCGAGGTAGAGGTCACCCTGGACCCGAACCAGGAACCCCGATACGTTCCCCGCGGCCTGGGCCAACGCCACCGCCGGTACGGCCAGGAGGGCGACCGCCACCGTCAGGGCGCCCAGCCCTCGCCGAAGCCTTCCCTCCCCGAGCGGCCGCACCCCGCCAGGCTACCGGCACCTGCCCGGGGTGTGTGCAGCCCGGGCGGGGCCCCCCAACCCGCCCCCACCGGCCAGACTGGGGCCGTGACCGACACCGCGGATCGCTTCCGACGAGCCCGCCGGGATTCCGACCTGGCCGTGCTCGAGGGATTCCACGCGGCCAAGCACGCCCTGCGCTTCGGGGCCGAGGTCTCGGCCGCGATCACCCCCGACCGGGCGGCGATCCTCGCCCTGGCCGCCGACCTGGCCCCCGACGTCGCACCCGCTCTGGCGAGCCTCATGAGGGACGTGAGCCCCGACGAGTTCGCCCGGGCCGCCCCGGCGCCCCCACCCACGCCGCTGCTGGCCCTGGCCCGGCGCCCGCCAGTGGATGCGACGCGCATCTTCCGCGACCCGGCACCGCGACTGGTGGTGTTCCTCGATCACCCCAACCACCTGGGCAACCTGGGGGCGGTGGTGCGGGTCGCCGCCGCGGCCGGCGCCGCCGGGGTCATCACCACCGGGGACCGCGACCCGTGGCATCCCACCGCCCTGCGGGGCAGCGCCGGCCTGCACTTCGCCGTCCCCGTAGCCCGCGTCGCCCGACTGGAACCCGGCGACCGCCCCATCGTTGCCGTCGATCCGGCGGGAGAGCCCCTCTGGGAGGTGGAGATCCCGCCCCGATCCATCCTCGCCTTCGGAGGGGAACGGCACGGGCTGGGCGGCGATCTGCTCGCCGCAGCCCGGCTCCGGGTGACCATCCCCATGCGCCCCGGCGTGTCGAGCCTCAACCTGGCCACGGCCGTGGCGGTGCTCCTCTACTCTCTCGGCCGCCGCGGCACCTAGCCCCGCGCGCGAACAGCCCATGCAGGGCAACAGGGGCAAGCGCGGGCCCCCGGCAAGCGGCCGTTCGGCGCCATCGGGCCACCACCCGACGGCACGGGCCGTTCGGCCCTTTCCCCCAACCGGCGGCCGCAGCACCATGTGCCCGTGTCCCCCCCCGCCTCTGCGGACCGGGCCTGCGCCTGCCTGCGCCGCGGCGGAGCCGGTATTGACTGAGCGCAGCTCCCCCAGCAACAGCCGTTGGACCGTGGTGTGGGCCCGCGGCGAGGGATGCCCCGAGTTGGCCGGTCTGCTCGCCGACGGGCCGGCCTCACGCGTCGGGGCCGACCTGCGGGCTTCCTGCATAGAGGCGGGGGCCGACCTCCTCGTCGCCCGCCGTCTCACCTCCTTCAACCTGATACCCGTGGCCGTCCCCCACGAGTTCGACCCTGCGGCGGTGCGGGCGGTGGTGGCCACCGTCGCCGGGGGCCCGCACTCCGTGCTCGCCGCCCAGGTTGCCGCCCGCCTCGGCGGCGCCCTCGGCGTGCCGGTCTCCCTGGTCACGGTCTCCCCCGACGTCGACTCCGACGACCGGGCCGAGGCGGCCCTGCGCCGGGCGGCCGCCGTCGTACCGGCCCCGGAGGCCCGGGTGGTGCGAGCCGCCAACCCGGGCACGGCGGCGCGGGCCTTGCCGGCGGGGTCGCTGCTGGTGCTCGGTCTCGGCGGCGGCACGTGGTGGCGGCGCCAGTTGTTCGGGCCCGGTCACCGGCTGCGGGCCGCGGCCCCCGCCGGGGCGGTCGTCGTACGCACCGCTCCCCGGCGCTGCTTCCAGGAGATGGGTGAGCCGGCGGCCATCGGCCGCCAGATGTCGGCCGCGGAGGCCCTGCGTCTCACCACCGAAGCCGTCGTGCCGGTGGCCGAGGACGGCTACCTCATCGGCCTGGTCCGCCGCCGGGCCATGCAGGCGGCGCCCCCGACGGTCACCCTCGAATCGTTGATGGAGCCCCCGAGCTTCGTCCGCCCGGAGGACGGCTTGGCGGCCGCCAGCGACCTCGTCGACTTCCTCGAGGGAGCCCCGGTGCCGGTGGTGGACACCGACGGGCGGCTGTGCGGCCTGCTGCCCGTCAGCTCTCCCGCCCCAGCTCGATGAAGACGCGCGTCGCCTCAGGGACGAGGCGACGGATCTCCTTCTCCACCCGGCGGACGACCTCTTCCGAATCCACCTCGGTGAGGCCCGACTCGACCACCAGGTCCATGTTGACCAGGATCTCGTCGGGGCCCAGGTGCATGGTGAGCAGGCGATCCACCGTCTCCACCCCGGGCACCGACATGGCCCCCGCCCGTATGGCGGATCGGACGTCGCGCCCGGCGGACTCTCCCACCAACAGCCCCTTGGTCTCCACCGCCAGTATCCAGGCCGTCGCCCCCAGCAACACGCCGATGACCATGGACGCCACGGCATCCCACACCGAATCCCCGGTCCAATCGGCCAGCGAGCAGGCCGGCGGCCGCGACGACCAGGCCGAGCACCGCCACGGAATCCTCGAACAGCACCACCAGCAGGGCCGGGTCCTTGCCCTCGCGCACCGCGCGCACCAGCCCGCGGCTCCCCCGCCGACGGTTGAACTCCTTCACCGCCGCCCGGAACGCCACCATGATCTCGAAGAAGGCGGCCACGCCGAGCACGATCAGGTTGAACGCGAGGCCCCCTTCGTGGGGATGGGGATGCCGGAGACGGTTGAGGCCTTCCATGAAGGCGACCACTCCGCCCCCCATGAAGAGCATCACCGCCACCAGGAACGACCAGAAGTAGAGCTCCTTGCCCCGGCCGAACGCATACCGCACGGAGGGAATGAAGCGGCTGGCCGCGGTCCCGCGCAGCAGGAACAGCTGGTTCCCGGAGTCGGCCACCGAGTGGAACGCCTCGGCCAGCATGGCGGCACTTCCACTGATGGCGGCGGCGATGAACTTGATGACGGCGATCGCGATGTTGGCCCCCAGGGCCAGCAGCACCACCACACGGGATTCGGAGGTCGCCAAGGCCACTGAGTCTACGAGGGGGGCCTTGGCGCTAGCGCCCCAGCGCCCGCACTTCGTCGCGGCGCACCGTACCCCCCACCGTCACCATGCCCCCGCTCCACCAGACCGAGATGCGGGAGGGGGCGTCCACCTCGTCTCCCTGGTCGATCACCAGGGATCCCTCCTTCTCCCCGGCGAAGGCGAGGGCCGACGCCAGGGCCACGGCGGCGCTCCCCGTGGCCGGGTCCTCGGCCACCCCCAGCGCCGGGGCGAAGAAGCGGGCCTTCACCGTCCCGGCCGAACGGGCGAACAGGAGCGTGCCCTCCCAACTCTCTGCGGCCAGGCGCCCGAAGTCGGGGGAAGCCGCCCCCACCACCGCCGGCGAGGGCATCTCGAGCAGCAGGTAGCGCAGCGGCAGCCGCACCATCCAGCCCCCGGCCGCCCCGCCCAACCCCGCCCCGGCCGCCGCCGACGGCGGCGCCTCCTCCACATCCCGGGAGGCCGGCACCTCTATCCACGCCCCGTCCCTCTCGGCTCGGAACGGCACCTCTCCGATGCCACAAGCCACCCGGCGCCAGGGGCCCATGGTCCCCAGCACCCAGCCGGCCCCCACCAGGGGATGGCCGGCGAAGGGGACCTCCGCCGCCGGGGTGAATATCCGGGCCACGGGCACCGGGCCGGTGCAGTCGAGGAACACGGTCTCGGAGAAGCCGAGTTCAGCAGCGATCGCCTGCATGGCCGCGCCCGACAGACCGGAGAGGTCCGTCACCACCCCGAGGTGGTTGCCTCCCCCCTCGCCGCGGGTGAACACCCTGAGAATCTGGCAGTCGCGCACGACCCCAACCTAGCGCCGACCGGGTCCGCGCACGACGGGGCGGACCAGCGCCAACACCGCTTGCCGCCCCCGGCACGGCGGTTCTGCCAAGTACCCGCAGGTGCGTGAGTAGGCTTCGCTCGTCCCGCCATCAGGACCACGGACCGGCGGACGAACAGGAGTCGAAGTGAGCTACCCCAGCGATCCGAACGTCCAGTCCCCGCCGCCCCCGTCCGCCGGTTCCTCCCGCATGCCCTTGTGGCTCCCGGTGGCTGCCGGCATCGCCGTGGTGGCCGTGGTGGCCGTGGTGGTGACGATGCTGGCCGGAGGAGGCAGCAAGTCGGACACCACCAGCACCGTGGTGGCCATGACGACCACCAGCGAGGCCACCACCACCACAGAGGGCACCACCACCACCGCGGGCACGACGACCACGACCGTGGCCCAGCCCGAGGCGGGGGGCAGCTGGACCGTGCTGGTGTACGGACTCGGCGACAACAACCTCGAGGAGGACTTGCTCAACGACCTCCAGGAGATGGCCGCGGTCCCCGCCGGCAACCTCACCTTCGTCGCCCTGGTGGACCGCACCCCCGACTACACCGACGCCGAACTGGCGGGCATCGGCAACTGGACCGGCACCAAGCTGCTGACCGTCACCCCCGGCGTGTTCACCGAGGAGGCCGACCTGGGGGAGCTGAACCTGGGCGATCCGGCGGTGCTCACCGACTTCATCGACGGGGGCATCGCCGCTCACCCCGCCGACCACTACGCCCTGATCCTGTGGGACCACGGATCCATCCAGGGCGTGGGCTCCGACCAGTCACACGGAGACGCCCTCTCGGTCCCCGAGATCGCCGCTGCCATCCGTGGCGGGCTCGACACCGCCGGTGTGGACCGCCTCGACATCGTCGGCTTCGACGCCTGCCTGATGGGCGCCTTCGAGGTGGCCTCGGCCATGGGCCCCGTGGCCGACTACATGGTCGCCTCCGAGGAGGTCGAGCCGAACACCGGCTGGGACTACTCCGCCTTCGACCACATCGCTGCCCAGCCCGACGCGGTGACCGCCCGGAGCCTGGGCGAGGAGATCGTCCGGCGCTACGTGGCCACCAGCGGCCCGGGCGACCCCACGGTGACCATGTCCCTGGTGGACCTCTCCCTGGCCGACGACCTGGTCGCCGCCCTCGACGGCTTCCGCACCGCCGTCACCCCGGAGATGGCCACCTTTGCCGCCACCATCGGGCGCGGGCGCTCGGCAGCGCCCTACTTCGGCGCCAGCCCCTTGCCCGAAGAGGACTTCTACATGGTGGACATCGGTGTCTTCCTGCAGAGCCTCCTCGAGGCCGACGCCCCACTCGGCGACTCGGCCGCCGCCGCCCTGGCGGTCTTCGATGAGATGGTCCTGGCCAGCGACGCCGGCGAGGCCGCCAGCGAGTCCACCGGCATGGCCATCCACTTCCCGCCTTACCTCGAGGTGTACTGGAAGGACTGGTACCTGGCCGCCGCCGCGCCGGTCTGGCCCGACTTCCTGGACGCCTACTACGCCGCCGGACAGGCGATCCCCGCCGACAAGCGGCCTTCCTTCGCCCCCATCGGCAACCAGGCCAACTTCTACTTCGACGAGTACGGCCTGACGGTCGAAGCGACCTTCAACGAAGGGGCGGTGGACAACATCGTCGACGCGGTGCTGTACACCGGAGTCGTCGGCGACGACGGCACCATCACCTTCATCGGCGAGGACCAGGGCCTGTACGAGGGGAGCCAGGCCGTCGGCTCCAACGACCTCACCGTCCTCATGCTCGACGACGGCGAGGACCAGGCCCGGGCCTACCAGGACATCTCCTTCAGCGAGGACCTGAACACCTTCATCCTCGACGTGCCCCTGGCGTACTACCCGCCGGGCAGCTCCGAGTACCTGGATGTGACCCTGCACCTGACCTACAACGTGACCACCGAGGAGTTCACCGAGGCCTTCTACTACCTCAATGAGTCGGGCACGATCGGCGAGTTCCAGACCGACCCCACCGGGTTGATCGTGCCCTGGATGCTCGAATGGCGTGCCGACGGCACCTACGAATGGGTGCAGACCAGCGATGTGGGCCTGTGGGCCGACCTGCCCAACCTGCTCTACGACTTCCCGACACTGGACCCCGGCACCCAGATCTACGCCGAGCTCACCGTATGGGACTTCGGGGGCAACTCGGACTACGCGTCCGTCGAGGCGTCCGTCCCCGCCGGGGGGGAAAGCGCCTGGGCATCGTGCAGCAACGAGACCTGGGGTTACCAGGTCGAGTACCCGGCCGGGTGGTTCGTGTGGGAGCCCCCCACCCCCGACATGGACTGCGCCTACTTCGATCTCGCCTCCATGGAGGGCCTCACCGTGGACGAGGCCTTCCAGCAGGCAGCCCTCACCCTGGAAGCGGCCGACGGACCCACCCTCGCCGAGGCGCAGGCCTGGTTCTCCGACCGTGCCGTGAGCCAGGAAGAGGCGCAGGTGGCCGGGGTCACCGCCACCGTCTACCAGTCGGCCCTGGGCGAATGGGGCTTCCGGACCTACTTGATACCCCTGGGAACCGACGGCACCACCCTGATCCTCGCCCGGTGGGGAGAGGTGGACGACAGCCTGATCGACATGGCCGATCGGGTGGCCGCCTCGCTGGCGCTCACCGGTTGAGGCTCCTCCGGGGGGCGGTTACCATCGGCGGCCGACGCGCGGGCGTGGTTCAATGGCAGAACACGGGCTTCCCAAGCCTGAAGTGAGGGTTCGATTCCCTTCGCCCGCTCCCTGATACGTCTCCCCCGTGGGCAGCGGGGGAGACGCGGCCGACCAGCGCCGCAGAGGGGGCAAGCTCCCACCCACGTCCCAGGCGCCAGGCCGCCGCTTCTTCAGCCCGCCCCCGCCTCCAGGCGGCCGAGGGCACGCCAGAGGCGGGCGCGCGCCTCGGCGGCCACCTCTGCCACGCCGGGGGACGAGGAGAGCCGGGACATCACCGCTGGGTCCATAGCGGCAACCACCGTGGTCCCCCCGGCGTCGTACACCACCACGTTGCAGGGGAGCAGCAGGCCCATCAACTCGTCACCGGCGAGGGCGGCGTTGGCCAGGGGCGGGTTGCAGGCGCCCAGGATCCGGTAGGCCGGGCGATCGACCCCGAGCTTCGCCTTGAGGGTGGCGGCGACGTCGATCTCGGTGAGCACGCCGAAGCCCTCAGCGGCCAACTCCTTGCGGACCAGCTCCTCGGCCTCCGTCATCGAGAGCGTGGTGCGCGCCCCGAAACCGTAAGCGAATTGCTCCATGTTTCCTCCTCCCCGCCACGCTAACGGCCTCTGCCCGGCTGACCGCTGCCCTGGGGGGCAGCCGCCACCCACAATCAATACCGAGCGTCACCAACAAACACTCAAGGTGTGCGATGGGATGCCGATACAGGACACAATCCGATAGCCGCTCAGTCCCATTCAACGGACAGGAGGCACCCCCCTTCCTCCGACTCCTCCTGTGAGCGCCTACCGGACAACAGCAGCCCCCTCCCTGGACCAGAGGGGGCTGCGACTTTCTCACCCCGTGTTCCCCGCGGCCTGCAGCGGTGACCCGCTTCACCGCCCGACAGAGCCGGCCGGCAGCGGAATCTCCCGCGAAACCCCGGCGACACGGTTCGGCAAGCACCCCTCACCTCAGAGGCCGAGGCGGCCGATAGGTTCCCTGTAGTGGTAGCTCCAGCGCGCACCGCACTCGGCATCCTGGGCCCGCTCTCCGGGCGCCGGGGTCACCCCGCGCCGCTGCCCGCCGCGGGGCCACCGACCCCGTCGCTCTCGGCCCTCGGGCCAACTGCACCCCGCCATCCCCGCCCCTCTGAGCACGACCATTAGCCCCCTCCCTCCCCCCGTCGCCGCTCGCCCAGGCCGCACACCCCTGAGTGTGGTGGCGCTCACCCTCACCGTCCTGGCGGCTCTCGCCGGGCTCCTGCTGATCCTCCCGGGGTTGGGCAGCAGAGGCCAAATACACCATCGGTCTATACGCCTACCCGGCCGCGTCTCTGGGTGCCGGGACGGTGCTGGCCGCGGCGGCCTTTCGCCATCGGGGCCGCCATCGCTGGGCCTGGCTGATGATGGGCCTGGGGGTGGCGTGCTGGGGAATCGCCGAAGTCGGTCTAGCAGATCACCTTGTCCGTTGGCGGAGGAGGTTCCCTACCCCTCCTGGATAGACGTCTTCTACCTTGTCGGCTACCCCATGCTGGGGGCGGGCGTCCTCCTCCTCCCCCAGGCCCCAGTGGGCCGCTTCGAGCGGGCTCGCAGCCTCCTGGATGCCACCGTTGGAGCAGTGGGGCTATCCCTCGTGGCCTGGATCACCTACCTCGACCGGGTTGTGACCTTCGACAGCGAAGCCTCCTTCCTGGAGAACTGGGTCAATGCCCTCTACCCCATCGGGGACGTCCTCCTGCTGATCGCCGTCATGGCTCTGGCCTTCCGCAAGAGCGAGCACAAGTTCGGCCTCGAGTTTCTCCTCGTCGGCGCCGCCCTCCTGCTGAACGCCGGGGCCGACATGGCCTACCTCCCCCTGGTCAATGCCGATCTCTACTGGGACGGGATGTGGCTCGACGGGGTGTGGCTCCTCGCCTACGCCTGCTTCGCCGCCACTGCCTGGGTGATTCTCCAGCCTCCCCGGCCCGTTGCCGACCCACACAGCCGGCATCTCCGGCGCCTGCTCCTCCCCTACGCTGCCGGTGGCGGCCCTGCCGGTGATCATCGCGGTCCAGTCAGATCTCCGCGCCCGCTACCTCACCCTGTTCACCGCAGTGCTGGTGGGGCTCATGATCACCCGCCAGTGGATGGCCACCCGTGAGGTGAGGGAGATCACCGAACGCCAACGGGACGGCATCCTGGCTTCCGTGTCCCACGAGATGCGAACCCCGCTCACTGCCGTGCAGGGTTACTCCCAACTCCTCAACGGCGACTGGGCCCAGTTCGATGAGAGCGAGCGACGGCAGATGGTGGGGGACATCGAGGACCAGGCGATTCACCTGGGTCGGGTGATCACCGACATCATCGACCTGACCCGCGGGAAGACGTCCTCTGTCCGCCTCGACCGGAGCCAGCAACCCGTCGCCGGCGTGCTGGAGAGGGCGGTTCGTGCCCTCCCCTCCGCCAGCCAGGCCCGGGTCACGATCGAAGCCGACTCGCAGCTCACGGTGGACGCGGACCGGGACCGCCTGCATCAGATCGTGGTGAACCTGCTCACCAACGCCGTCCGCTACGGCAAGCACCGCATCCTGCTCAGGGTGGGACGGGACGGGGGGGACGTTCTCTTCCAGGTGCACGACGACGGGCCCGGCGTCCCCAAGCGGTTCGAAGCAGCCATCTGGCAGCGGTTCGAGCGAGGCGCCCACCGCCGGGGCTCTTCGGTCGACGGGTTGGGCATCGGCCTCCCCATCGCCCGCGCCCTCGTTGAAGCACACGGCGGCACCATCACCCAGCACCGCTCCGACGTGTACGGCGGGGCTTGTTTCGAGTTCACCATCCCGGCGTCCGCGCCCCCGGCCTCTTCGCCGATGCCGGAGCCGCGCCCCGTCCAACCGACCTTCTCTCGCTGAGGGGCTGCACGCCCCGGGCCGGCCACCCTCCGACCCCCTCCCACCCCAGACCGCCAACCGTGTCTAGATCGGCTCGTCCGAGGTGTAGTTGCGGAAGCGGGTGAACTCGGCGGCGAAGTTCATCATCACCGTGCCCACCGCCCCGGAGCGGTGCTTGGCGATGTTGATCTCGGCCAGGCCCGGCTGGTCGGAGCCCGGGTTGTAGTACTCGTCGCGGTAGATGAAGATGACGATGTCGGCGTCCTGCTCGATGGCCCCCGACTCGCGCAGGTCCCCCAGCCGGGGCCGCTTGTTCTCCCTCTGCTCCAGGGCCCGGTTCAGCTGGGACACGGCGATGATCGGAATGCGCAGCTCCCGGGCCAGGTTCTTCAGGGACCGGCTGATGTCGGCGATCTCCTGCTGGCGGGTCTCGGAGATGCCCGGGCCCTGCATCAGCTGCAGGTAGTCGACCACCACCAGGGCCAATGCCCTGCTTGCGGGCCAGCCGGCGGCACTTGGCCCGGATCGAGGTGACCGTGAGATCGGACGAGTCGTCCACGTAGATGGGCATCTGGTAGAGGCGGGAGGTCTCCCGCACGACCCGGTTCCACAGGTCGGGGGTGAGCTGCCCGGTGCGCAGCCGGTGGGAGTCCACCCCGGCCATGGAGGACAGCAGCCGCTGGACGACCTCCTCCCGGCTCATCTCGAGGGTGAACACCGCCACCGTCCCGCCCCGCCCGGCCACGTTCTCGCAGATGTTGAGGGCCAGGGCGGTCTTGCCCATGCTGGGACGGGCGGCGACGACCACCAGGTTGGCCGGCTGCAGGCCCGCCAGCCGCCGGTCGAGGTCGCGGAACCCGGTGGACAGGCCGGTCACCTCGTCGCCCCGGGCCCCCAGCTCCTCGATGCGCTCCAGGGTCGCCTGCAGCATCGGCCCCACCGGCGCCAGGCCGTCGCCCACCTGCCGCTCGGCCACCCGGAAGATCTCCGCCTCGGAGGAGTCGAGCACCTCGTCGATGGTCGCGCTCGGTCTGCATGGCGTACTGGCTCACCAACGAGCTCGCCCGCAGCAGCCGGCGGCGGGCCGCCGTCTCGGAGACGATGTCGGCGTAGTAGGCGATGTTGGCGGTGGTGGGGACCGCATCGAGCAGAGTGGTCAGCAGCGGCACCCCGCCCACCCGCTCGAGCTGCCCATTGCGGCGCAGCGCGTCGGCCACCGTGATGGCGTCGATGGGCTGGCTGCCGTTGAACAACTCGGCCACGGCCTCGAAGATGACCTGGTGAGCCGGCTTGTAGAAGTCCTCGGGGCGCAGCTGTTCAAAGGCGATGTTGGCCGCCTCGGCCGACAGCATCACCGAGCCGAGGACCGACTCCTCGGCCTCGAGGTTGTGAGGCGGGACCGGAACCCCGCCTCCCACTCTCCGCGGCTCCACCTGGGTGGTCATGTGCTCAGGCCGGGATGACGTCCAGCGTGAAATCGAACTCCACGTCGGGGTGCGGCCTCACCCGGACTTCGTGGAGGCCTATCGACTTTGATGGGTGAACGGAGGTCGATGTGCTCATGGGGCACATCGACCCCGGTGAACTTGCGGACGGCCTCGGCGATGTCGCGGATGCCGATGGAGCCGTAGAGGCGGCCCTCGTCGGCGGCCCGGGCGGCCACCACCACCACCTGCCCTGCCAGCGCCTGCGCCATCTGCTCTGCCTCCGCCACCGCCCGCTCCTCGACCTCGCGGCGCACCCGGCGGATCCCCTCGGCGCGCTGCTCGGCCGCCGGGGTCGCCGGCACGGCGAGCTTTCGGGGCAGCAGGTAGTTGCGGGCATGGCCGTCGGCTACCTCGAGGACGTCGCCTCTGAGGCCGACGGCCGGGACGTCCTTGACCAGTATGACCCTCATCGGTTGGTGTAGGAGAGAAGGGCCAATTCCCGGGCGTTCTTGATTGCCCGGGCCACCATCCGCTGGTGCTGGACGCAGTTGCCCGTCACCCGGGATGAGCGGATCTTGGCGCGGTCGGACATGAACTTGCGCAGCAGGGCCACATCCTTGTAGTCGATGTGCTCGATGCCCTCTGCGCAGAAGTAGCAAACCCTCTTCTTGATGCGGCGCCCGGGCTTCTCGTCCCGGCGCCGGCCGGGCTTCTCGTCCCGGCGCTTGGCCCTTGCCTTCGTCGGCGGCATGTGCTGTGTCCTCCTAGATGATGACGGCTCAGAAGGGAGCCTCGTCGGGCGGGTACTCGTCGCGCCCGACGGGGCCGGCGGCCAGGCGGGCGCCGCCGTCGGCAGAGAAGGAATCGGAGCGGGGCGACTTGGTCACGGTCGCCGTGGCCCAGCGAACCGAAGGCCCGAGCTCGTCGATGCGGACTTCCACCACCGAGCGCTTCTCGCCCTCGGAGGTCTCCCAGCTGCGCTGCTCCAGGCTGCCGACCACGATGATCCGCATGCCCTTCTGCAGGGACTCGGCGGCGTTCTCGGCCGCCTCGCGCCACAGCGTCCCCCCGAAGAAGCTGGTCTCCTCCTGCCACTCGCCGTTGCGCTGGTACCGCCGATTCACGGCCAGACGGATGCGGGCCATGGCCACCCCGGCCGGGGTGAACCGCAGTTCCGGATCCTCCACCAGGTTGCCGATGAGGGTCACGTGATTCGCTGCCATCGTTCCTTCTTCTCTTGGCTCGTGTCTGGTTGTCCGCCCTCATTGTGCAGGGCGGGTGTGACACCCCGGCTAGTCCGGACGGATGAACTTGTGCCGCAGGACATTGTCCGACAGCGAGAGGGCCCGGTCGAGGTCGTCGACCGCCTGTGCCTCTCCGCTGAAGGAGACCACGGCGTAGTAGCCCTCGCTCAAGATGCTTGATCTCGTAAGCGAGGCGGCGTTTGCCCCAGAAGTCCGTCTGCTTGATCTCGGCTCCCCGTTCGACCAGGGCCTTCTCGATCTGGGCGACCTCGGATCGAACGTCGGCTTCCGCCATCTCGGGCCGGAAGATCGTCATCAACTCATACGTGCGCACGGCGCACTCCACCTCCTTCGGACGCTCGCACCGACGCGGGCGGCCCCCGCCGGGGGGCAGGTCGGGGAAGGGCGGCAGTGTACCGCAGCGGCGGCGGCTCGCGGAAGTGCGGCAACCGGCCGGCGTCGGACGGCCGCGACCGCGTGGCCGGGCCGGCCGGCTCAGCCGCCCGCGGGCAGCGACTCCGGGTCGAGGCGCAGGTCCTCCACGTCCGGAGAAACCGCCCGCCGGCACCTCCAGCGCATAGCGGTAGCGCGCCGGAGGGCTGGTAGACCGGGCAAGGGTCCGCCTCGCACGGGGTCATCTCCAGCAGGTCCACCAGCGACCCGTCGGCCGCGAAGAAGGCCACGTCGAGCGCCAGCAGCGGTGTCCTTCATCCAGAAGGCGGCGGTGCCGTCGGCGGGGAACAGCGAACAGCATGCCCCGCAGCCCGCCCAGGTCGGCCACCCCCATGAGGCCCCGGGCGCGCTCGGCTCCGTCGTCGGCCACCGCCACCGCCCAGCTCTCGCCGCCGACGACCACCTCCTCCGTCGGGAAGCCCGGGAGGCCGCGCACGCCCCCCGAACAGGCAGCCGAGCAGGCTGCCCCGATCAGGGCGACGGCCGCTAGCCGCCGGATGGCCCTGCCTCGGCGCGGAGGGCCCGGGCCACCTCCTCGGGGCCGTGTACGACTCCTCCGCCGTGGGGAAGGCGCCGCTGTCCACGTCGGCGAACCAGGCGGCCACGGCGGCCACCGCGTCGTCGAAGAGGTGGGCGTAGGGGCGCACGAAGCGGGGTAGGCGCTCCTCGTGGAAGCGGAGCAGGTCGTGGAACACCAGCACCTGGCCGTCGACCGCCGGCGCCCGCCCCGATGCCGATGGTGGGCACCGACACCGTCCGGGTGATCACCTCCGCCAGCACGTCCGGCACCCCCTCGAGCACCAGGCAGAAGATCCCGGCGGCGTCGAGGGCGCGCGCGTCCTCGATCAGGCTGCGGGCGGTCTCCAGGTCCTTCCCCTGCACCCGGTAGCCGCCCATCGCGTTCACCGACTGCGGGGTGAGGCCGAGGTGGCCCATCACCGGGATCTCGGCCGCCAGCACCGCCTCGATCACCGGGATCCGCTTGCGACCCCCCTCCAGCTTGACCGCTTCCGCCCCGCCCTCCTGCACGAACCGGCCGGCGTTGCGCACCGCCTCCTCGACCGAGATGTGATAGGAGAGCCAGGGCATGTCGCCCACCACCAGCGGCCGCGGCCGTGCCCGGGCCACCGCCGCGCAGTGGTGGATCATCTCGTCGATAGTCACCTGCAGGGTGGTCGGATGCCCGAGCACCACGTTGGCCAGCGAGTCGCCCACCAGGATGATGTCGGCCCCAGCCTTGTCGGCGATGCGGGCCGTGGGGCTGTCGTAGGCGGTGATCATCCGCAGCCTGGCCCCGCCCTTGCGGGCGCGCACCGCCGGAACGGTGACCTTGTCGCCCATGTGTGCTCCCTTCTCCCCGCCCGGCACGGGTCGGGGGAACGCGTGTGGCACCCCTCGAAACCCCGTTTGCGGGCCTCGGCCGCCCTGGCTGGGTCGCCCGTGCCCCCGGGGGCACCGCGATTGTAGGGGAGGCGCTCCGGCCCCCGGTTGGCGGGGCACCCGCCGACGGCCTAGGGTCGGCCGGTCGGCACCGCGAAAGGGCAGGACGATGGCGCGCAAGGACATCACCATGAGCCCCGACGAGCTGCGGGCGTTCCTGGAGGAGGGGCGCACCCTCCTGGTGGCCTCCCTGCACCGCGACGGCCGTCCGCACCTCGTCCCCATGTGGTACGTGATGGAGGACGGCAAGGTGGTCTATCGCTCCTTCACCCGCTCCCAGAAGATCGTCAACCTCCGGCGCGATCCCCGGTTGAGCGTCCTGGTCGAACGGGGAGAGGCCTACGCCGAGTTGCAGGGGGTCATGATCGAGGGGCGGGCGCGCCTCATCGACGACCCGGCCTACGTCCTCGCCCTCTACGGGAAGATGGCCGCCAAGTACGCCATGGTCGGCCCCGAGCCCAAGGTGCTCTCCCCCGAGGAGCTCGAGTCCGCCTTCGGCCGCTACGCCCCCAAGAACACGGCGGTGGTGGTCGAGCCGGTGCGGGTCACCACCTGGGACCACACCAAGCTCGGGGGCGCCTACTAGGACGTCCGGCCCCGGCCGGGGGAGAATGTTCGGGTGCCCAGCGCCCTCACTCCCTTCGATGGCTTCGACCTCCGGGTGATCACCGAGGCCGACTTGCCCCTCCTCGCGCGCTGGCACGCCGACCGCCAGGTCTACGAGTGGTGGGAGGGCCGCCCCCTGTCGGAAGAGGAGGTGCGCGCCGAGTACGTCGACAACGACGAACCGGTCACCTGCTGCCTGGTCCACCTGGACGGCCGCCCCATCGGCTACCTCCAGTTCTACCGCTACGAGGTGGCCGAGTGGCGGGCCGCGGTGGGCCTGGGGGAGGGAGAGGACGCCTGGGGCATCGACCTCTTCCTCGCCGAGGAGGCCGACCGGGGACGCGGAGTGGGCACCCGCCTGCTGGCCGGCACGCTGGCCCGCCTCTCGCAGGAACGCGGCGCCTCCCTGGTGTTGATCGACCCCCACCTCGACAACCCCCGGGCCATCGCCTGCTACCGCAAGGCCGGGTTCGTGGCCCGGCGGGTGCTCCCGGCCCACGAGGAACGGGCCGGGGTGCTCAGGGACGCGCTGCTGATGGCCTGGCGGCCCCCGGGCCCCGCCCGCCTTGCCGAAGCAGCCCCGGAGGGGCAGGCTGTGCGGTGCATGACCGACGATCCTCTCACGCCCGAGACCACGCTGCCCTACTCCCCGCGCCTCGACCGCTTCCGACGGGTCGCCCGCTGGATCATCCTCACCTCCGTCTTCCTCAACGCCCTGCTGGGCATCTGGGCGGTAGCCGGCAGCCTGGGCGAGGTGGAGTCGCGCATCCTGTTCACCTCGCTGCTGATCACCGCCTGCGGAGCCGTGGCCGTCGCCTGCAGCACCGCCATCCCCGAGCGCCGCCTCGGCCCCGTTGCCGTCCCCGTCGCCGGCATCGTCATCGCCGCCGCCGGCTTCTCCCTGATCATCGCCTCGCTCTGGGAGGACTTCCGCACCGCGGCCATCTGGCAGGCGGGGACCACCCTGGTGGTGGTGGCGGTGGGGATCGCCTTCGCCGCCCTGCTCTCCGGGGTGAGCCTCTCACGGCCGGTACCGGCGGCTGGTGCCCACCGCCTACGTGCTGGCCGGGACGGCCGGGGCGTTCCTCATCGCCGTCACCTGGGGCTTCCGGGCCGGGGAAGCCTGGCGGCTGCTCGGCGATCGTGGCCGTGCTGCCTGGCTGGCCACCACGCTCGCCGCCCCCGATCGCCGCCCGCCTGCGGCCCGCCCGGGAGGCGCCCCCACCGGTCAGGCACTGCCCCTACTGCGGCGGGACGATCACCGAAACCGCCCGGCGCGCCGTGTCGCTGCCCCTCGTGCGGCCGGCGGTTCCGCGTCGAGGGCCGCTGAGCAACCCTCAGCCGAGGCGCTCCCTGAGCCAGGCGATGTCGGCCGCCTGCGAGCCGTCCTCGTCGGGGGTCTCCACCACCACCGGGGCGCCCGCCGCCGACCGCCACGCCCACCAGCAGATCCGGCGGGATCTCGCCACGGCCGAGGTTGGTGTGACGGTCGCGCCGGCTGCCCGCCGGGTCGCGCGAGTCGTTGCAGTGCACCAGGTCGATGCGCCCGGTCAGGGACCGCACCCGTTCCACCACCGTTGCCAGGTCCTCCCCCGCCGCCCAGGCGTGGCAGGTGTCCAGGCACATCCCCACCCCGAGGTGGCCGATCTCCTCCCAGAGGAGGCCCAGGCGGGCGATCTCGCGCAGCACGGCGTTCCCCCCGCCGGCGGTGTTCTCCAGCAGGATGGGCACCCGGCGCTCCACCGCCTCCAATGCCTTCCGCCAGCGCTCCACCCCCACGCCCGCTTCCTCGTCGTCGCCCACATGCCCGCCGTGGACCACCACTCCGGCCGCCCCCACCGCCGCCGCCGCCTCGAGGGTGTCGGCCAGGATGTTGCGCGAGGGGATGCGCACCCGGTTGTTGGGCGAAGCCACGTTGATCAGGTAGGGGGCGTGCACGTAGATGGGGAGCGGGGACGCCCGCAGCTCGTCGGCATCGAGGCGGGGCGGTGGCTTGCGCCAGGACTGCGGGTTGGACAGGAAGAGCTGCACCACCTCGGCGCCCACGGCGGCGGCGTCCTGCAGCGGGTGCGGGCTGGGGACGTGGGCGCCGACCAGCATGGCCCTACCCGTAGGCCTCCCAGTGGCGGTACCCGGTAACGTGCCCTTCCACCAGGGCCGCCACCTCGTGGGCCGGCGGGTCCCATTCCCCGGCGAACAGATGAAGCCAGGGAGGCTCGGCGACGGCGCCCCGCGGCCGGGTCGGCACCCGTTCGGGCGCGTGGAGGCGCAGCGACAGCACCGGCACCTCGCCGGCCTCGTCGGTGCGCACGCCGGAGCGGACCTCGGCCACTTCCTCCCAGGCCAGCCGCAAGGGGGGCCGCCTTCGCCCGTCCAGCCAGAGAGTGAGCCCTTCGCCGTCGGCGGCGAGCAGGCGCCGCGGCCTCACCGCCCCGATGAAGGCCCAGACGATCGATGCCGAACCGGCTGTGAGCAGCACCGCCCCCCAGCCGATGTCCCGCCTGCGCTGCGCCCGGCCCGTGTCGGTGTAGACCTGCACGGTCTCCTCCACCACCGATCCGTCGGCCGCGGTCACCTCGCGGGTCGCCGGGGTCGTTTCCGGGTAGGGGTAGAAGCGGTATGCCCACAGCATGTCCAGGGCCAGGAGGATCATGGGCACCGCCAACAGGGCGTAGCCCAACAGGCGCCACGGGGAGCGGCTCACCCGGACGATCATGCCCCCACCCCCAAGTCGGCCGGGAGCAGCAGCGCCCGGTAGGGGATCCCCCGCTCGGCAAACGCCTCGGCCACCCGGCCTCCGCTGCGGTCCACCAGGATGACCCCCTGGACGACGCTGATGCCCTCGTCGGTGAGCACATCCACCGCCTCCAGGAGCGATCCCCCGGTGGTGGTGGTGTCCTCGACCACGGCCACCCGGTCCTCCGGGCCTACCGGCCCCACCAGCCTCCCTCCGACCCCGTGCTCCTTGGCCCGGGCGCGGATGGAGAAGGCCTTCAAGGAACGCCCTTCACCGGCGGCGATCACCGCGGTGGCCACCGCGATCGGGTCGGCTCCCTGCGTGGGGCCGCCCAGCGCCGTCACCGCCGGGTCGAGCACTGCCAACACCGCCGCTGCCACCAGACGCGCCCCCTCCCCCGAGAAGGTGGTGGCCCGGGCGTCCACGTACCACGACGAGCGTGCCCCCGAACGCAGGATGAAATCGCCGGTCCGGAGCGCGTGGCGGCGCAGGTGGTCGGCCAGGGCCTCGTGCACGCGCCCCACTGTAAGCCCCGCCGGGTGATGGGGCCGCCGCTCAGCGCCCGAAGCGCCGCTCGCGCCGGGTGAAGTCACGCAGGGCCCGCAGGAAGTCCACCCGCCGGAACGCCGGCCAGTAGACGTCCACGAACGAGTACTCGGCGTAGGCCGCCTGCCAGAGCAGGAAGCCGGAGAGACGCGACTCCCCGCTGGTGCGGATCACCAGGTCGGGGTCGGGGAGGCCGACCGTGTACAGGTGGGAGGCCAGGCCATCGGCGTCGATGTGCTCCGGCAGCTCGTCGGCGGGCAGCCCCTCCGCGGCCAGCTTGCCCACCAGGTCCCTGACCGCGTCGACTATCTCCTGCCGGCCCCCGTAGGCCAGGGCGATGGTCAGGCGCCGATTCCCTCCCGGGGATCGCTCCGCCAGGCGGCGAGCAGCCTCGCGGAGCCCCTCGGGCAGCAAGTCGATGCTGCCGATCGTCTTGATGCACAGGTCCGAGGCCGCCGGCTCGCTCGGGGAGGCGCTCGAAGAGGTCGGCGAGCACCTCGAAGTAGGGCACCAGCTCGGCGTCGGGGCGGGAGAGGTTCTCCTTGGAGAGCAGCCAGCAGGTGACCGCCGGCACCTCGAGCTCGCGGCACCAGCCCGAGGAACTCGACGAACTTGTCCATCCCGGCCCGATAGGAGGCGGTGTAGTCGGGCAGGCCCGCCGCCCGGGCAAAGCGGCGGTGGCCGTCGTGGATGACCCCGACGTGGCGCGGCAGCCGGGACCGGTCGAGGGAGCGCAGCAGCCGCTCCTCGTAGAGCCGGTAGAGCGGACGGCGCAGGGTGTCGCCGAGGGGCAAGTGACTCCTTTGGGGAACCGGGGCTGATGTTACGACCGGCGAGGGCCCGCTCCCGCCGCTGGCCTGTGACCGGCCTCAGCGGCAGCGGGCCGGGGGATCCCGCCGGCCCCGCCCGCCGGCGCCTGCTTAGCGCCACGGGTCGCCTAGCCTCGCGCCCGGCATGCGCGTTCTGGTCACCGGGGCCACCGGCTACATCGGCGGCCGCCTCGTCCCCCGTCTTCTCGAGGTCGGCCACCAGGTTCGCTGCCTCGACCCGCCGCCCCGCCCACCTCGACTCCGTGCCCTGGCGGGCCCGGGTGGAGGTGGCCGAGGGAGACGTGCTCGACCCGGCTTCGCTGGCCGAGCGCCCTGGACGGGTGCGAGGCGGCCTACTACCTGGTGCACGCCATGGCCGACGGGCGCCGGTTTCGAAGAGCGGGATCGCCGGGCCGCGGCCAACTTCCGCGACGCGGCCGACGCGGCCGGGCTGCAGCGGGTGGTGTACCTGGGCGGCCTGGTCCCCGAAGGCACCCGCCTCTCCCCGCACCTCGCCAGCCGCCGGGAGGTGGGCAGCACCCTCGCCGCCGGGGCCACCCCGGTGACCGAGTTCCGGGCGGCCGTCATCATCGGCTCCGGGTCGATGTCCTTCGAGATGCTCCGCTACCTCACCGAGGTGCTCCCGGTGATGACCACCCCGCGCTGGGTGCGCAGCCGCTGCCAGCCGATCGCGGTGAGCGACGTGCTCCGGCTGCTGGTCCGGGCCCTCGACGACCCCGAACCCGTCGACCGGGTGCTCGAGATCGGCGGCCCCGACGTCCTCACCTACCAGGACATGATGCGCGCCTACGCCTCCGAGGTGGGCCTGCACCGGCTGATCATCCCCGTCCCGTTCCTGAGCCCGGGTCTCTCCTCCCTCTGGGTGGGCCTGGTGACTCCCCTGCCGGCCCGGGTCGCCCGCCCGCTGGTGGAGAGCCTGCGCAGCGAGGTGGTGGTCCGCGACGACACCGCCCGCCGCGTCTTCCCCCACGACCCGATCCCCTTCCGCGAGGCGTTGCGGAGGGCGGTGCACACCCCGCCCGACGGCGTCACCACCCGTTGGTCGGACGCCGAAGGGGCCCCGGCGCACCCCGCCCCCGGCGACCCACACTGGAGCGGCGGCACCGTCTACACCAACCGGCAGGTGGTCCCCACCGACGCCGCCCCCCACCACGTCTTCTGGGCCTTCAGCCGCATCGGCGGCGACGTGGGCTACTACGGCATGAACTGGGCCTGGAAGCTGCGGGGCCTGCTCGACCGGCTCATCGGCGGGGTGGGCCTGCGCCGCGGCCGGCGCCACCCCGAGCACCTGCGGGAGGGGGAAGCGCTGGACTTCTGGCGGGTGGACCGCATCACCCCCAACCGGACGCTGCGCCTGCGGGCGGAGATGCGCCTGCCCGGGGAGGCCTTCCTGCAATGGGACATCGACCCGGTCGAGGGCGGCTCCGACCTGGTGCAGACCGCCATCTTCCGGCCCCGGGGGCTGCTCGGGCGCCTGTACTGGTACGTCATGGCCCCCTTCCACTCGTACATCTTCCCCCGCATGGCCTGGAAGATGGCCGCCGCCGCCGAGGAGCGGGGCTACTCGTGCCCCTGAGCGCCGCGGGAGTGGGGAACACCCTGGCGCTGGCCGCCGCGGTCGTCGCCGGGGCCATGGTGCTCTTGTGGCTGGTGAGCCTGGCCGCCCGCGACGCCTCCATCGTCGACATCTTCTGGGGACCGGGCTTCGTCCTGGTCGCCTGGGCCGTCTTCGCCTGGGTGACCGCCCACGACCTGCCCGACGGCGGGGAGGCGCGCCGCCTGCTGCTCGCCTCGCTGGTCACCGTCTGGGGCCTGCGCCTGGGGATCTACCTGGGGATACGCAACCTGGGCAAGGGGGAGGACTACCGCTACGTGGCCATGCGGCGCAAGGCCGGTGCCCGGTTCTGGCTCGTCAGCCTGGGCAAGGTGTTCCTCCTGCAGGGCCTGCTCATGTGGGTCGTCTCCCTCCCGGTCCAGGGTGGGCAGCTGCCCTCCACCCCCGACGGCCTCGGGCCCCTCGCCTTCGCCGGCGCGGCGCTGTGGGCCCTGGGCCTCTTCTTCGAATCGGTGGGCGACTGGCAGCTGGCCCGCTTCAAGGCCGACCCGGCCAACAAGGGCCGGGTGATGGACCGGGGCCTGTGGCGCTACACCCGCCATCCCAACTACTTCGGCGACTTCCTGGTGTGGTGGGGCATCTACCTGGTGGCCCTCGAAGGGCACGGCACCTGGTGGACGGTCGCCGGCCCGCTGCTCATGACGTTCCTGCTGCTGAAGGGAAGCGGGGTAGCCGTGCTGGAGAAGACCATCGCCAACCGGCGGCCGGGCTACGAGGAGTACGTCCGCCGCACCAGCGCCTTCTTCCCCCTGCCCCCCCGGCGGGCGGGCTGACCGGCCGAGTGGCCCGGCTCTGCTCCGGGGACGGGCTATTTTCTCCCCAACACATGGACCCCTCCGATCGCGTCCGCCTGGGCAAGATGACCAACCCGGTGCGCGGCTTCCTCCACGGGACCGCCGCCGTGGCATCGGTGGTCGGGGCCGCCCTGCTCACCGTCCTGGCCCGAGGGCGGCGCCGGGAACCGGGTCTCGCTGCTGGTGTTCGGGGTCAGCCTGGTGAGCCTCTACACCGTCTCCTGCCTCTACCACTCGATCCCCTGGGGCCCGGTCTGGAAGGCCCGCATGCGGCGCCTCGACCACACGATGATCTACGTGCTGGTCGCCGGGACCTTCACCCCCATCGCCTGGATCGCCCTCGACGGCTGGCTGCGGGTGGCCACGCTCGCCACCCAGTGGGCCATCGTGGCCGTGGGGGCCGTGCAGAAGGCGTTCTTCCCGCAGGTGTCGCGCTCTCTGTCGGTGGCGCTGCAGACCACCCAGGGATGGCTGGCAGTGTTCCTTCTCTGGCCCCTGGCCCGGACCCTGCCCTGGACGGCCCTCTTCCTGCTCATGCTCGGTGGCCTGTGCTACACGGTGGGCATGGTGCTCCTGGTCACCAACCGGCCGCGCCTGTGGCCGACCGTCTTCTCCTACCACGAGGTCTTCCACATCCTGGTGGTAGCCGGCTCCAGCCTCCACTTCGCGGTGGTGGCCCGCTACCTGGTGCGCTTCGCCGGGTGAGCCCTGCGCATCGGCCTCCCCCGCGGGGGCGGCGGGAGGGCGCGAGGCCGGCGCAGCCGCCGAGCGGAGAGGGTGGCGCGAGCCAGATCCCACCGGCGGGGAGTAAGACCTTCCCCCCATCCGGACATAGGCTGTTGTGGAGTGGACCATGACCGTCGTCGGCGCCGCTGACCGCGCGGCCTCCCCCGAGGCCCGCTTCAATGCCATGTTCTCCCGCCACTACCCGGCGGTGTTCGGCTATGCCGCCCGCCGCGTGGGCCGGGACGAGGCGGGCGACGCCGCCGCCGAGGTCTTCACCGTCGCCTGGCGGCGCCTGGACCGCGTCCCCCCGAGCCGGAGGTCCTGCCCTGGCTCTACGGGGTGGCCCGCAGAGTGCTGGCCAATCACGAGCGAGCGGCCAACCGGCGGCTCCGGCTGGAGGCGAAGGCCGCCACCGTCGCCACGGCCGCCACCCCGGGGCCCGGTGCGAGCGGCCTCGACGTGGAGGCCGCCCTGGCGCGCCTCGGCCGGGCCGACCGCGAGGTGCTGCGCCTGGCCGCCTGGGAGGAACTGGCGCCGATGGAGATCGCCGCCGTCGTCGGCTGCTCGCCGAACGCCGCCGCCGTCCGCCTCCACCGCGCCCGGCAGCGCCTGGCCGAGGAGATGCAAAGAGGAGGCTCGACCCCGTGAACCGCGACCCGTTCGACTCTCTGCGCGCTCGCAACCCGGTTCGCCCGGAGAGCCTGCCCGACGCTCCCATGACGCTTGCCACCAGGATCACGGCAGGGCGGCCCACGCTGCGCCGCGGCCTGGCCATCGCCGGGGCCACCGCGGTGGCCGTCCTCGCCGCCGGCAGCGCCTGGCTGCTGTGGAGCCGAGCGGAGGCGGCCGCGAGACCGCCGTCGAGGTCACCACCACGACTTCGGCCGAGGTCTCGACAACCACGACCGGGACGGCGGAGGAGGACGCTCCCATCCTGGTCGTCTACTTCCTCGACAGCGACACCAACACCCTGGTGCCCGGTGGCTCGCGATCTCAGCGTGCTGAACGTGCGCCCGCTGCCCGATCTCGGACCGCTCGCCGTGGAACTGCTCCTCTCCGGGCCCGGCGCCTGGGACGCCGCTCCGCTGCCCGACCCGGTAGCGGCCGCCGAGGCCGGGCTGACCACCGCGATCCCGGAGGGGACCGCGCTCCTCTCCTTCGCCCTGGCGGACGGCACCGCCATCGTGGACCTCTCCGCCGAGTTCCTCTCCGGCGATCCGGCCGCGCGGGCCGCCCGCTTCGCCCAGCTCGTCTTCACCGTCACTCGCCTGGAGGCGGTGCAGAACGTCCGAGTCCTGGTGGAGGGGAGCCCGGCTTCTCCCCTCGACGGAGACCCGGGGCTCCTGACCTGGCAGGACGTCGACTCCCTCGTGCCCCCGGTCCTGATTGCCTACCCGCCGCTGGGCGGGACGCTGCAACTCCCGGACATCATCGTCGCCGCATCGGGCCGGCTGGCCCTCACCCTGATTGACGGCGACGGCACCGAACTCTGGAACGCCACCGTCGTCGGGGGCACCGACTGCTGCGCGGCGGCCGAGGTGCCCCGGCGATCTGGTGGACTACGGGCGCTGGGTCACCCTGCAGGCCACCGGCACGGAGGGCGGTGCGGCCAGGGCGTCCTTCGAGATGCCGATCTGGCTGGCGCCCTACGTCCCGCCGGCCGACGAGCCCGACATCCCCGAGGCGACCACCACCACGACTCCGGCCAACCCGCCAACGCCGCCCCCTGGTCGGCCGCTCCCCTGGCCGCCGACGCGGTGCCCGCGGTGGTGGCCGACACCTGGTCGGCGGCCGACAACCGCGACGAGTGTGCGCGCTCCTCTTCCCGGCCGATCCCGGCGCCCTGGCCGACGGTGCCGTGCTCCACGACCGCTACTTCGGCGGAGGCTGGGGCCTGGCCTGGGACCTGCCCTCGGGGCCGGGCCGCTGGGAGCCGGGCGGCGAGTACTGCGCCGACTGCGGGCGGGAGGCCTTCGGAGTCGCCGGCACCGGCGGCGACGCGACGGGCACCGAGGACGCCATCTGGCCCAATCGCCTCGCCTGGGCGGACGGGTCGCACGCCGGCTACGGCTACGAGGGGCTGACCTCCGGCGGCGCCGGGGAGCCCTTGCTCGCCTACCTGTTCATCGACGGCCAGGGCTGCATGTACAACGTCTGGTCCTACCTCGGCGAGGAGCACCTGCTGGCACTGATCGAACAGCTGCGATTCGTCGAGGGAATGGGGGCCTGCCCCGGCCCTCCCCCTGAGGGCGAGGTGCGCGCCGATTCCTCGGGACCTCGCCGTCTTCGAGGCGGCCTGGCGGACGGGCCCATCTCCCTGGAGGCCTGAGCGCCATGGTGGGCCTGCCCGGACTACGAGACGGGCAGCGGCTTGTGCATCCCGGCCTACGACCTGGCCGACGGCAGCCGCTGTCCTCGGCTACTCCGCCCCTTAGGGGCGACGGCCTGATCTACGCCAACCTGGCAGGCCCCGACGGGGAGGTGCGCGACCTGCTCGGGGCAGTCACCGGTCTGCCTCTCCCCGCTGCAGACGCGGCCGGCGAGCCGGCCGCGGTGAGGGGGAAGCCGCCATCCCCCGCGCCTCGGCCCACTCGCGCACCAGCCGGAAGGCCTCCTCCTCGGAATACGGGCCCTCGTCGAGGCGGTGCTCCAGCAGCAGGTCCATCACCTCGCCCACCAGCGGGCCCGGGGAGATGCCCAGGAAGGCCATGACCGCGTGGCCGTCGATGGGCGGCCGGATGGAATCGAGCTCCTCCTGCTGCCGAAGGGCCGCTATTCGCTCTTCCAGCTCGTCGATGCGCCGCTCCACCGCCCGCTCCTTCTTCGGGTCGCGGGTGGTCACGTCGCTGCGCACCAGCGTGTTGAGCCGCTCCAGCAGAGGGCCGGCGTCGCGCACGTAACGGCGCACCGCCCGGTCGGTCCAGCCCATCTTGAGGGTGTGAGGCCGCAGGTGCAGGTAGACCAGGTTGGCCACCTCCTCGATGTCGGCGCGCGCATAGCGCAGCTCGCGCATCCGCGCCCGGGTCAGGCGCGCCCCCACCACCTCGTGGTGGTGGAAGGCCACCCCGTCCGGCCCGAAGGAGCGCGTCTCAGGCTTGCCCACGTCATGGAAGAGGGCCGCCAGGCGGAGGACCCGGTCGGCCGGGCACCTGCCCACCACGGCGATGGTGTGGGCGAGGACGTCTTTGTGTTGGTGTATGGGGTCCTGCTCGAGCCGGAGAGCGGCGACTTCCGGGATGAACTCCTCGGCCAGCCCGCTCTTCACCAGGCCCCAGAGCCCTTCCTCGACGTGCTCCCCCACCAGGAGCTTGTCCAGTTCGTCGCGCACCCTCTCGGCCGACACGATCGCCAGCCGCTCCCGCATCTCGCCCACCGCCGCCACCGCCGCGTCGTCCGCCCGGAAGCCCAGCGTGCTGACGAAGCGGAACAGGCGCAGCATCCGCAGCGGGTCATCGGCGAAGGCGACGGCGGGGTCGAGCGGTGTGCGCAGCAGGCCGGCGCCCAGATCGGCCAGGCCGCCGAAGGGGTCGATGATCTCCGGCCCCGGCACCAGGCGCAGGGCGGTGGCGTTCACCGTGAAATCGCGCCGGGAGAGGTCTGTCTCCAGATCGTCGGCGAACTGCACGATCGGCTTGCGGCTGTCGTCCCGATACACCTCGGCCCGGAAGGTGGTTATCTCCACCCGCACCCCGGCCTTGATGAGACCGATGGTGCCGAAGGTCTCACCCACCGTGTACAGGTCGTCGGCCCAGCCGGCGACCAGGCGGCGCACCTCCGCCGGCCGGGCGTCGGTGGCGAAGTCGTGCTCCTCCTCGGCGCGTGCCCGCCCGAGGAGAGCGTCGCGCACGCTGCCCCCCACCAGGTAGAGCTCTCTTCCTCCCTCGGCGAAGAGCCGGGCGAGGGCCATGGGCACCCCGTCGGCATGCAGAAGGGGTTCGAGGCGGGCCGGGATCATGCCTCGCCATGGTAGGGCCGGGCCCCGGCCGCCCCGGGGGACCGCACCGGCGCCACCGCGGGTCAGGTGGCGATCAGGCCCCGCTGCTGCGCCCGCAGCCGCAGGTCGGCCGGCTTGGTGGCATGGCGCAGGGCCTCGGTGAAGGTGACCGCTCCCGAGGCGAACAAGCGCAGGATGGCCTGGTCGAAGGTCTCCATGCCGTAGTAGGACCCTTCGGCAATGACGTCGGGGATCTCCGAGGTGAGCGCCGGGTCGGCGATCCGCTCCGCCACCCGATCGGTGTTGATGAGCACCTCGGCCGCCACCACCCGGCCGCTGCCGTCCGCCCTGGGCAGGAGCCGTTGGCTGATGATCCCCTGCAGGGTGCCGGCCAGAAGCAGGCGCACCTGCCGCTGCAGGTTCCCGGGGAAGAAGTCGAGGATGCGGCCGATCGTCTCGGCCGCATCCAGCGTGTGCAGGGTCGAGAGCACCAGGTGCCCGGTCTCCGCCGCCTTCAGGGCGGCGTCGATGGTCGCCCGGTCGCGCATCTCCCCGATCAGGATCACGTCCGGGTCCTGGCGCAGCACCCGCCGCAGGGCCTCGGCGAAGCCCCCGGTATCCTCGCCCACCTCGCGCTGATGGATCAGGGCGAGGTTGTCCTGGTGGACCACCTCGATCGGGTCCTCGATGGTCACCACGTTCACCCGCCGCGTCCGGTTGATGACGTCGAGCACGGCAGCCAGGGTGGTGGATTTGCCGCAGCCGGTCGGCCCGGTGACCAGGATCAGCCCCCGCGGCTCCTGCGCCAGGCGGCCCAGCACCGGAGGCAGACCGAGATCGGCGAAGGTCTTCCCGGGCGGGGGCACCGGGCGCAGGGCCACGCTGACCATGCCCCGCTGCCGGAAGGCGTTCACCCGCACGCGGCCGGAGGCGTCGGCCACCGCGAAGTCGGCCTCGTGGGTCTGCTTGAACTCGACCCGCAGATGCTCGGGAAGGAGGCCGTCCAGGTACCGCTCGGTGTCCTCGGCGGTCAGCACCGGGTAGTCGGTCGCCTGCAGTTGGCCGTGGACCCGCATCACGGGCGGCACCCCGACCTTCAGATGCAGGTCGGAAGCGCCCAGCCGCACCGTCTCGGCGAGCAGTACCCCGATGGAAGGAAGTTCGCGGGCCGCCATCCAGGCCCCTATCGGCATGCTCGGCCGGGCCCTTGACCGGTTGCCGGCCTGCCCGCGACTAACCCACGTCCCAGTATTTGGCCGCCTGGGCCAGGGAAACCTGCACCATGTGCCGGGCACGAGGCGGCGACTCGTCCCCGGTCAGGTCGGGGAACTCGCCACCGACCCCGTCCATGGCCACCTTGACCGAGGAAGAGATGGCGTTGAGGTCGTAGCCGCCCTCCAGGAAGAAGATCAGCCGCGACGGCGCCAGACGGGCCAGGCGGCAGGCCATGCGCCCGTAGTCGGGCTCCCGCAGGCGGATGTTGGCCAGCGGGTCGTCGGCATGCCCGTCGAAGCCGGCGCTCACCAGGATCCAGTCCGGGCGCATTTCCTGGAGCACGGGGACCACCAGGCGCACCCAGGCCTCCTCGTAGACCTCCCCGGCGGTGCCGGCGGGGAGGGGGATGTTGATGTTGAAGCCCTCCCCCTCGCCCTTGCCGCTCTCGTCGATCCAGCCCGGTCCCCGGGTAGAAGGGGAACTCGTGAGTGGAGATGTACAGGATGTCGCGGCTCGCCGTAGAACATCTCCTGGCTGGCATTGCCGTGGTGCACGTCCCAGTCCACGATGGCCACCCGCTGGCCCTTCCCGGCGAGGGTCGCCGCGGTCACCCCGATGTTGTTGAACAGGCAGAAGCCCATGGCCCGGTCCCGGGTGGCGTGGTGCCCCGGGGGGCGCACCGCCAGGAAGGCGGCATCGCCCTCCCCGCTCTCGAGGGCCTCGACCGCGGCCAACCCAGCCCCGGCCGAGCGCAGGGCGGCATCCCAGGACCCGGGCGAGGCCACCGTGTCGGGGTCGAGCGACCCGCCTCCCGCGAGGATGAAGTCTCGGATGCGCTCCACGTAGGCCGGCCGGTGCACCAGGTACAGAGCCTCGAGGGGCGCCTCCGGAGCCTCCCGGTCCGCCACCTCCAGCGAGGACCGGCGCGCACCCTCGATGGCCGCGTCCAGACGGGCCGCGCGCTCCGGGTGCCAGCCGCCGGTGTCGTGCTCCCAGCAGGCCGGATGGGTGTAGAGGAGCAGCCGCACCCCGCAAGATTCGCACATCGCGGTACCGGGTTCATCTCCGAACCGGCCCGCGGCCACGGGCCCTACCATCCACCGGCGAGGCGAGAGCATGGTGCGAATCCAGATCCACGGCACCTGGCCCGGAGCGCTCACCCTGCAGCGCGGCTGGTACCGGGCGGCCGCGCGGCCCTGGAACGAGGACGTCCCCATGGCCCACTTCAGGGTGGAGCGGGGAGGATCCGGCTTCCTGGGCGACTGCGCCGAAGCCCTGCTGGGGTTGCCGGGGCTCACCGGGGTGCTCTCCTCCCCACTGCTCCCCGGCGCCCGCCACCCTTGGGAGGAGGCCGGGTTCACCCTGCACGCCCGGCTGCTGCTGCTGCGGAGGGAGTTGAACGGCCTGGTCCAGCCGGAGCACCAGGTGAAAGCCGGCGACCGGCGTGACCTGAGCGAGGCGCTGGCCGTGGATCGCGCCGCCTTCGAGCCGTTCTGGCGCCTCGACCTGCTGGGCTTGCGCGAGGCCATGGCGGCCACCCCGCGCAGCGCCGTCCACCTCGTGCGCCGCCCCGGCGGGGGCCTCACCGGCTTCGCCATCACCGGCGTGGGCTCCTCCCTGGCCTACCTGCAACGCCTGGCCGTCGATCCTGCCTGGCAGTCCCGGGGCATCGGGCGGTCCCTCGTCCGCAGCGCCGCCGCCTGGGCCCAGCGCCAGGGGGCCACAGCGCTGCTCCTGAACACCCCCGACGGCAACCAGTCGGCCGCCTCCCTCTACGCGTACAGAGGGATTCCGCACCGTCACCCGCGACCTGGCCGTGCTGGGCCGGATGACCTGACCACCCGGCTACAGGCGGAGCGCCCCCGGGCGCGGTATGGTCTGGCCCACTCGGCCCTGGACGGAGAGATGATCCGCATCGTCACCGACTCATCGTGCGACCTCCCCGATGACGTCATCGCACGGCACCGCATCGAGATAGTGCCCCTCACCATCCGCTTCGGAGAAGAGGAGCTGATCGACCGCGAGCAGCTCAGCTCCGACGAGTTCTGGCACCGCCTCACCACCGGCCAGGTCCTCCCCGAGACCGCGGCCCCATCGGTGGGCCGCTTCCAGCAGGCCTTCACCCGCCTGGTCTCGGCCGGTGCCGACGGCATCGTGGTCATCTGCATCTCCTCCAAGATCAGCGCCACCATCCAGTCGGCCACCCTGGCCGCCGAGCAGTTCACCGCCGGCATCCCCCTCCGGGTCATCGACAGCGGACTGGTTTCCGCGGCGCTGGGCCTGGCCGCCATCGAGGCGGCCGAGGCCGCCGCCGCCGGCGGCTCGATCGACGAAGTGGAGGCTGCCGGGCGGTCCGCTTGCGAGCGCGGGCGCATCTTCGCCACCCCCGACACGCTGGAGTACCTGCGTCGCGGGGGCCGTATCGGCGGCGCCGCCGCCCTGATCGGCGGCCTGCTCGACGTCAAGGTGCTCATCGGCTTCGAGGACGGCAAGGTGGCCGGCGTCGGCCGGGTGCGCAGCCGCAAGACGGGCCCTGGCCGCCGTCCTCGACCACGTCCGGGAGAACGCCGGCTCCATCGCTCATCTCGCCGTCGTGCACTCGGACCCGGCCGAGCTCCCGGACTTTCTGGAGAACCTCGTCGCAGGTCTACCAGGGTGAAGCGATGCTGTGCCGTTTCGGCCCTGTCGTCGGCACCCACATCGGGCCGGGGGCCATCGGCGTCACCTATCTGGTGTCCTGACCGGGGCGGCCCCGGAGCCTCGGCGACCGGGTCTCCGACTCCCCCACCGACCCGGTAGCGTTGCGTCGGTGAGCCAGCGCGCCGACTCCGACACCGCCCTCATCGAGCGGTACCTGCGCGGTGACGTGAACGCGTTCAACGATCTGATGCGCGTCCACGAGGACCGCGTCTTCGCCATCTGCCTCCGCATGCTGCGCGACCGGGAGGCCGCCCTCGACGCCACCCAGGAGACCTTCATCACCGTCTTCCGCAAGGTGGACCGCTTCTCCGGGCACTCCGCCTTCTCCACCTGGCTGTACCGGGTGGCGGTGAACACGTGCTACGACCAAGCCCGCCGACGGGGGCGCCGCCCCACCGAGCCCCTTCCCCGAGGAGGGAGGGCCTCCCGACGAGCGCACCGCCACCGCGCTGGACTCCGCCGAGCTCCGCCCCGATCTCGAGGCAGCCCTCGCCCGCCTTCCCCACCGAGTTCCGCTGCCGCCGTCGTCCTGTGCGACGCCGAGGGCCTCTCCCTCCAGACTGCCGCCGAGATCATGGGCGTTCCGGTGGGCACCGTGAAGTCCCGCGTCTTCCGGGGCCGACGCCTGCTGGCCGAGGCTCTCGGGAACCTCCGGCCGGTCCCCGACCCTCTCAGAGACGAGCACCATGGCTAAGTACGACCCCGACCGCATCGCCGCCCTCGCCGCCGGCCTCCTCGAACCCGCCGAGGCCGCCGCCCTGGAGAAGGAGATCGCGGCCGATCCCCGGGCCGCCGCCGAGCTGGCGGCCCAGCGCCTCGCCCTCGAGGCCCTCCGCCGGGCCCCGGCGCCCGTGCTCTCCGCCGAGGAGCGCACCGAGCTGCGCCGGGCCGTGGCCGCCGCCCTCAACCTGGAAGAGGCGCCGGCTGCCGCGGTCGTCTCCTCCCGCCGCCGGGTTCCCTGGCGGCCCCTCGCCGTGGCCGCCGCCGCCCTCGCCGTCGTCGCCGCGGTCGTCCCCCTGGTCGGCCTGCTCTCCGTGGGCGACGACCAGACGGCCATGACCAGCCAGGCCGAATCCGACATGAGCCGCCCGCATCGCTGAGGACGAGGCCGACGGCGAGCCTGGACCGAAGGAGAGCCTCCCCGGCGACGCCGGCCTCCTGGGAGTGGAGTCCACCGCGGGGATGGCCTACGCCGCGCAGGCGATCGAGGACCTCCTCGCCGACCCGGCGGAGTTGATCGCCTCCACCGACGCCGACCTCTCCACTTGCCGCGCCGAGGCGGAGGATCTGCTGGGCAAGGCGTGGGATCCGGCCGGGGCCACCCTGCCCTGGGAAACCGGCGAGGTGGTGGTGTGGTTCGTCTCGGGCGACGGCGGCCACCGTGCAGAGCCTGGCCGTGTTCGACCCCGCCGGCTGCGTCCTGCTCGCCTCTCGCCCCTGAGGGCCTTCCGCCTTCCGGGCGACTAATCTCGGCCCATCGTGGAGGACTTCTCCAAGCAGATCCCCGACATGCTCGAGGCGGCCACCGACAAGGTGCGCTCCCTCACCGTCGACCGGGCCGCCCGCGTGCTCAAGTGGCTCGCCCTCGGCCTGGTGATCGCCGGCCTGGTCTCGCTGGCCCTGTTCTTCCTGCTCGTCGGCCTCGGCCGCATCACCGAGGGCGCCATCGCCCATGCTTGCGGCGACTGCTCCTGGGCCATGGAAGTGGCCTACGCCGCCCTCGGGGGATTATTCCTGCTCATCGGGGCGTTGCTCTGGGCGGCGAGAACACGCCGCAAGAGCTCCGACGAAGCAGGTAAATGACCGATCGCGTCGCCATCATCGGCTCCGGCCCGGCCGGGCTGACCGCCGCCATCTACGCCGCCCGCGCCGAACTGGCCCCCCGGGTGTTCGAGGGGCTCGAGGCGGGCGGCCAGCTCATGCTCACCACCGAGGTGGAGAACTACCCGGGCTTCCCCGACGGGGTCATGGGCCCCGAACTCATGGAGTTGCTGCGCCGCCAGGCCGGCCGCTTCGGCGCCCAGCTCGAGCCGGCCGAGGTCACCCGGGTCGATTTCTCCCGCCGGCCCTTCCGTCATCTGGGTCGACGACCGGGAGTACCAGGCCGACTCGGTCATCGTCGCCACCGGCGCCGCCGCCCGCTGGCTCGGCGTGCCCGGTGAGGATCGGCTCCGCGGCCGCGGGGTCTCCGCCTGCGCCACCTGCGACGGCTTCTTCTTCAAGGGCCAGCCCGTGGCCGTCGTCGGCGGCGGCGACTCGGCCATGGAAGAGGCACTCTTCCTCACCAAGTTCGCCACCCAGGTCACCGTCATCCACCGCCGCGACGCTCTGCGGGCCACAGCCATCATGGCCCGCCGCGTCCAGGAGCACCCCAAGATCCAGGTTCGCTGGAACTCGGTGGTCGAGGAGGTCCTCGGCAACGGCACCGTCGCCGGCGTGCGGCTGCGCGACACCGTCACCGGCCAGGCATCCGACCTCGCCGTACAGGGAGTCTTCGTCGCCATCGGCCACGATCCCCGCACCGAGCTGTTCCGCGGCCAGTTGGCGCTCGACGACAAGGGCTACCTGCGCACTCAGTCCGGCACCATGACCTCGGTTCCCGGCGTGTTCGGCGCCGGCGACGTAGTCGACTTCACCTATCGCCAGGCGGTGACGGCCGCCGGCATGGGCGCCCGAGCCGCCATCGACGTCGAGCGCTGGCTCGAGGCCCAGGAATGAGCGCACGGCTTCTGCAGTTGACCCACCGCAGGCGCACCGACGAGGAGGTGAAGGCCGTCCGCCCGGCCACCCAGCATGGCAGAGCACACCGTGACGGTCAACGATCGCACCTTCGCCGACCTCATCTCCGGCGACAAGCCCGTCCTCGTCGACTTCTGGGCCGAATGGTGCAGCCCCTGCCGCATGGTCGCGCCCATCCTCGAGGAGATCGCCGCCGACTACCCCGACAAGATCACGGTCGCCAAGCTCAACGTCGACGAGAACCGCCAGACGGCCCTGCTGTTCGACGTCATGAGCATCCCGACCCTCATCGTCTTCCGCAACGGGCGGCCCACCCACACCCGCATCGTCGGCGCCCACCGCAAGGCCGACCTGCTCGCCAAGCTTTCCGAGTACCTCGCCTGATTTTTCTGGCACGATGGGGCCGACCGTGCCCCTTCAACGACCCGGCGACACCGGCGAGGCCGTTCGCGACATCCAGGACCGCCTGGCCGCGCTCGGGTTCCCCTGCAGTCGCCGACCCCCAGGGCACCTACGGCCCCGCCACCACCGAGGCGGTAGAGCGCTTCCAGGCATCCCGCAACCTCCGAGTCGACGGCATCGTCGACCAGGCTACCTGGAAAACCTTGGTAGATGCCGGGTTCCGCCCCGGCGACCGGCTCCTCTACTACCGCCTGCCGATGCTGCACGGCGAGGACGTAGCCGCCCTCCAGCACGACCTCAACGCGCTCGGCTTCGACACCGGCCTCGTCGACGCCGTGTTCGGGGCCGACACCCTGCGGGCCGTCCTCGACTTCCAGCAGAACCGCTACCTACCCGAGGACGGCATCGTCGGGCCCGAGTTCCTCGACGAGCTCGACCCTCATGGTGCGGGCCACCCGCAAGGCCGGCCGCGACGTGCTGCGGGAGCGCCAGTGGCTGCAGCACCCTGCCCGCCGCCCTCGCCGGGCAGCGCATCTTCCTGGACCCATTCTGCCGCGACGACCACGAGGCCGCCCTGGCCTGGGAGGCGGCCGCCGCCGCCGCCGAGCTCGTGGCCGACCGCGGCGGCCGTGCCCTCCTCTCCCGCAGCGCCGACACGCGCCCACCCGAGAGCCTGCGCGCCCGCCAGGCCAATCAGCTGGCGGTGGACATGGTCCTTTCGTTCTCCCTGCTCGGGGGCGACGTGGCCGGCGTCTACTACTTCCGCTCGGCCCTCAGCCACAGCGAGGCCGGGCGAGGCCCTGGCCGGCGCCCTGGCACCCCGCCTCGGCCTCAGCTCGGTCGGCCGGGTCACCCCCATCCTGCAAGAGACGCGGGCGCCGGCGGTGGTAGTCACCGTCCCCGGCCTGGGCGCGCGGCTGGGGAGGGCGACCGTCGCCGGCTTGGACGCCTGGCTCGCCGTCCCGGCCCCCTCAGGAGCCGAACAGCACCCGGTAGATCCGCTCCAGCTCGTCCAGCGACCCGAAGCGCACCGTCACCTTGCCCCGCCCCCGCTTCCCGTAGTCGATCGCCACGGGCACGTCCAGGCGAGCGGCCAGCCGTTCCTCGAGGGCGAGGATCTCCGCCGGCCTCTCCGGCCGCACGCGCGGCGCCCGCCGGCTCGCCGCGCCCTCCTCCCGCGCCCGCACCGCCTCCTCGAGACGGCGCACCGGCCATCCCTCCGCCGCCGCCCGCCGAGCGATGTGCTCCGCGTACCTCTCGTCCTCGAGGCCCACCAATGCCCGGCAGTGACCCGCACTCAGCTCGCCCCGCTCCAGCATCCCCTGGATCGACGCGGGCAGCTGCAGCAGGCGCAGCGTGTTGGTGATCGACGGCCGACTGCGGCCCACCCTCGCCCCGACCTCCTCATGCGTCAACCCAAAATCTTCCAGGAGCTGCTTGTAGGCCGCCGCTTCCTCCAACGCGCTCAGGTCCTCCCGCTGCAGGTTCTCCACAAGCGCCTCCGCCAGGCCGGACACCGCATCGCCCTCGCGCACCACGGCCGGGATCTCCTTGAGACCGGCCAGGCGGGCTGCCCGCCAGCGGCGCTCCCCCGCCACCAGCACGAACGTGCCCGACTCCTCACCATGGCGGACCACCACCGGCTGCAACACCCCTACCTCCCGGATGGAGGCCGCCAGCGCCTGCAGCCCCTCGGTGGACATCGCCCCGCGCGGCTGCTGGGGATTCGGCTCGATCGCATCCAACGGGATGGAGCGGTAGCCCTGCACCGCCGTCTCGGCCGGGATCAGCGCCTCGAGGCCCCGGCCCAACCCGGACTTACGAACGGCCATGTCTCCTCCTGAACTCCGCCGCCAGGTACCTGTAGGCGAGGGCGCCCCGGCTCCTGCGGTCGAACAGCTCTATGGGCTCCCCGTAGGAGGGCGCCTCGGCCAGGCGCACGGTGCGCGGTATCACCGTGTCGTAGGCCACCTTGCCGAAGTGCTCCCTGACCTGTGCGGCGACGTCGCTGGCCAGTCTGGTGCGACCGCTGTACATCGTCAGGATCACACCTTCGATCTTGAGTTGAGGGTTAAGGTTGGACTGGATCAATTCGATGTTGCGCAGCAGTTGGGTCAGACCCTTCGAGCGCGTAGTACTCGCACTGGATGGGGATCAGGACCTCACCCGCGGCGGTCAGCGCGTTCACCGTGATCAAGCCCGAGCGAAGGAGGGCAGTCGATCAGCACCGTGTCGAAGCGGTCGAGCACGCCCTCCAAGGCCCTGGCGAGGACCCGCTCCCTGGCGAAACGGGCCACCAACTCGATCTCTGCCCCGGCCAGGTCGATGGAGGCCGGCGCCAGGTACAACCCCTTGACCCGGGTAGGCTCCACGATCTCCTCGATCGGCAGATCCGCCACCAGCGCCTCATACACGCTGTGGGTGAAGTCTCCTCTGGTCAACCCGAGGCCCGAGGTCGCGTTCGCCTGAGGGTCGGCATCCACGAGGAGCACACGCTCGCCTCGCAGGGCCAGGGCAGCACCGAGGTTGATGGCCGTAGTCGACTTGCCAACCCCGCCCTTCTGGTTGGCGATCGCGGCAACTACGCACGGAGTCGGGCCATGCTTACGCACCAGCCCGCATGATAAGCAGCCAGGCAGGCGCGTCAAGGATATCCGCCGGCACCTCCACCAACTCGGGCTCCAGGCCCAGCGTCCGGCCTATCCCATCAGGTCCGTCGTGCGCTCCGGGGGCTGAGCCCGCCGGGACAGGCCGAGGACGGCAGTGCCCCCGGGTTGCAGCAAACGCGCCGCCAGGCCAACGACTTCCGGTGCCCGCAGGGCACCCCGCACGACCATGCCCTCCCACTCGTCGGCCACGGCAAGGGCATCGCCCTGTGCAATGACCACGTTGGCCAGACCCAGCATGCCTGCCACCCGGTAGAGCAGGCGTACCCGCCTGCCGCCCCTATCCAAGAGGGTGACGAGTGTCCGGGGCCACATGATGGCCAGGGGGATCCCGGGGAGGCCAACTCCGCTGCCCACATCCAGCAACTCGCCCGGCGGATCATCCCGCCAGCCCCCGGCAAAGAGCACGGAGTCGGCCAGATGACGGGACCAGACCCTCTCTCCCTCACGAGGGCCGAGACCGCCGGCGGGGATCGCCTCGCTGCGCAGCCAGTCTGCATACCTGCTCAGCATCCCGAGTTGCTCGGAAGATAGATCACGGCCCGCCCAAGCGGCCGCTCGCCGAGCGAGTTCAGGGGATTCACTCACTGGGTCCCCGCGCACATGTTCCACGTGAAACCTGGGGGAGTGACAGCCCCCGACGGCACTACCCCTCGTCCTCGGCCCGCGCTATGACCACCGAACGCCCGGGGTCCTCGCCTTCCGAGAAGCTCCGAACCCCGTCGATCTCGGCCACGGCGTCGTGGACGACTTTGCGGTCGGCTGCATTCATGGGCTCGAGCATGACCTCGCCGCCCTCCTCCAGTACCTTGGCGGCCAGTCGGGCCGCATAGATGCGGAGAGCCTCGCGGCGACGGGCGCCATAGCCTCCGATGTCGAGCCGCACTCTGGCTCCCGCCTGGCTCTGCCGGTGGACCATGATCCGGCACAACTCCAGCACGGCCTCCAGGATGGCCCCCTTGGGACCGATCAGGGCCTCCGTCTGATCACCAGTCACGTCGGCGTAGATGATGTCGCCGTCCAGACGGGTGGTCACCTCGCCCTCCAACCCGAAGGCGTCCAGCAGGCCGACGAGGAACTCCTTGACGATATCTGCCTGTTCGCCAATCCCTGCAGAGGGCGGCTCTTCATCGCCCGGTCTTGCCATGACGGCCGCACTTCCTTCCTCTTGCGACGGCGGGCGCTGCCTGCGCTCCTGGGACTCTGGCCTCCTGGTCCGTCCGCTGGGACGGCCCCCCTCCCTGCCTCCACGCCTGTCCTGTCCCCGGCCACGGCCACGCGAGCCGCCCTGGGCTTGCTGAACTCTATTCCCCGAAGGGGCTGCTTCCCCTTCACCTGCACCGCCCCGAGTCCGATGATGCCGACGACGGCGCTTCGGTCGAGGCTTGATGCGCACCAGGGCATCCTGACCCCCGAAGCCGAGGAACCCCCTCTGCGGTTGCTGGAGCACCTCTATGTCGGCACTCTCCGGCGAATCCAACCCGAGCTCCTTCAGGCCGAGGCTGACCGCCTCGTCGACCGTCCTGCCCCTCACTTCCACCCACTCCATGGCCGTCATCTCCTTCTGCGCTTCTTGCCGCGCTGCTGTGAGGCCTGCGGGCTCCTGGTCGTTCCGCCCGCACCCCCTACCTTCGGTTGCGGCCGCTGCGTGGCGCTCGGCCGAGCCGGACGCGGCGCCGGCTTGACCTCGGGCTCTTCCACCGCGGCGATCGCCTCCACCACTTCCTTCGTCCTGGCCCGGCGCCGCCGGTCGAGCCACAAGATCAGTGACTGCTGGCCGATGCGGAAGATGTTGCTCGCCGCGAAGTAGACCACCAGGCCCGCCGGCAAGGTGAAGGAGATGAACCCGAAGAAGACTGGAAAAATCTTCAAGATCGCCTGACCGGGCTGCTTCGTGGCCTCCTGGCCCTCCGCCCGCTTCGGCGTCGTCTGAGCCTGCTGGTACCAGGCCGTGCCCATGACCACCAGCACCGTGACGACATACGGGATGAAGGACACCCACCCGAGCTCGAACGCCGTCCGGGGCGTGGTGCCCAGGTCCATCCACAGGAAGTCCTTCCACGCCGCCCCCTGCTCCACGCCGGTGCCGATGTCGGTCCACAGCCTCCACCCGTCGAGCACGAACTGCTGGGCGCGTCTCCATGGTCGTGCCGGCAAAGGACCGCAGCACCTGGTACAGGGCGAACCAGATAGGCATCTGCAAGAGCATGCGGCAGGCACCCGGCCGCCGGGTTCACGCCCCGCGCCTTGTAGAGCTCCATGGTCGCCTGCTGCATGGCCTGCTTGTCGCCGGCGTGCTCCTTCTGCAGGCGCTTCAGTTCGGGCTGCATCTCCTGCATCGCCTTCATGGAGCGCGTCTGCTTCAGGGTGAGGGGAAACAGGAGCACCCCCACGGCGATGGTCAGCAGGATGATCGCCACCCCGAGGTTGGGAAGGACCTGGTAGAAGGCGGAAACGACCGCGCCGAGACCCTCGCGGATCCCATCCCAGATCTGGCCCATGCTCTACCCCGCCTTCCTGGGAACGGGGTCATAGCCGCCGGCGTGGAAGGGATGGCACCGGGCCAGCCGGCGGGCGGCCAGCCAGAGGCCGGCGGCCGCGCCGTGCTCGCCAATTGCCTCGTAGGCGTACTCGGAGCAGGTCGGGAGATAGCGGCACCGGGCGCCGAGCAGAGGGGAGATCAACCGTCGGTACCCCAACAGCAGCTGCTGCAGCCACCACCCCGGACGGGGCCACTTCGCGGCCGTCAACTGCTCCACGTCTCGCTCACCTGCTCCTCCACCGCCTGGACCACCCAGGCCACTACCTGCGGGAACGGCGCCTCGAGCACCGCCCTGCCGGCGACCACCACGTAGTCACGGTCGCCGCGCAACGGCGCGTGAGCCAGGGCCTCCCGGACACGCCGTTTCACCCGGTTGCGCTCGACCGCCCCGCCCACCGCACGCCCGGCCACAATACCCACCAGAGGCGCCTCCGGGCCTCCTCCCGCCGACACCACGGTCACCCCCCCGACCGTCCGCCGCACCCCCTCCCGGCGGACTCGCCGGAAGGCCGCCGCCCCGCACAGCGAGCCAAAGGGGTGCGCCCTACGCCGAGAGCCGCCGCCGGCCCTTGCCCCGGCGCCTGTGGAGAAGGGCCCTTCCGGCCCGGGTGCGCATGCGGTTGCGGAAGCCATGCTTCTTCTTGCGACGACGAACATTCGGCTGAAAGGGGCGCTTCATGAGAGGGGTTCCCAGCGAGAGAGGTTGCGGTCGGGCCGACAGGTTACGGAGAAATCGTGCTGTTTGTCAAAGGTGAGACGGGGCCGCGACAAACCTGCATGTGTCGCGAAACATTGGCTAGACGGCGACCGTGTGGGCCGCCGAAGCCGCGCCCATTCTGCCCCAGACGATTGTCCTTTAGTTGACAACACGTTTGTCCCCCATGACACACAGCCACCGGTGGGGTACCGCGCGTTTTGTCGTTCTTGTCGGCCCCTCCCGCCGCTCCATATACTCCGCACCCACCGGACGGTCCGGTATCACTTCCCTCGGGTCGGGCCACCCACGGCGCGACGGGTGGATGGAGGCAGTGGCACCCCGAGGTGCGCCCTTCTCCACAAGTGTGGATATGCCTGTGGAGAAGCCCGACAAGGCTCGTAGGGCGCATGGAGGACGCAGGTGGAGGCACAATCCCCGGCGGAGTGGGAACAGTTTCGCCGGGCGTTGCGCGGTCGGGTCACCCCGGTCACCTGGCAGACCTGGCTCGCCGGCCTCGAGCCCCACGCCATCCAGGGGGGCGTGGTCAGCCTCATCGCCCCTAGCGAATTCCATCGCCGCTGGGTGAACGACAAGTTCCGCCCCATCGTCGAGGACGCGGTCAGTTCGGTGTTCGGGCCCGACACCCGCCTGGTCCTCGACGCCCGGCCCGCCCCTGTGTTCTCCGAGACCGAGGAGGTCGAGGAAGAGGCCGAGGAGGTCGAGGAAGAGGCCGAACCCCCGGCCCACAACTTGCCCCTCGCCCCACCGGACGCCAGCGGCCTGGTCCACAAGTACAGCTTCGAGAACTTCGTCGTCGGCCCCTCCAACCGCTTCGCCCACGCGGCCGCACTCGCCATCGCCGAGCAGCCGGGCGGCCAGTACAACCCGCTCTTCATCTACGCCGGCGCCGGCCTCGGCAAGACCCACCTGCTGCAGGCCATCGCTCGCCACGTCCTCGAACTGCACCCGCGGCTCGCCGTCTGCTACACGACCTCCGAAGCCTTCTTCAACGACTTCATCGACGGCATCCGCCGCAAGCGGATGGATGAGTTCAAGGCGCGCTACCGGAGTGTGGACATCTTGCTCCTGGACGATGTCCAATTTCTGGAAGGCAAGGAGCAGCTGCTCGAGGAGTTCTTCCATACCTTCAACGCCCTGCACGAGCACGGCAAGCAGTTGGTGTTCAGCTGCGACCGGTCGCCCCGGAGCCTGGTGACCCTCGAGGACCGGCTGCGGAGCCGCTTCGACTGGGGTCTGACCACCGACATCCAGCCTCCCGACGTCGAAACCCGGCTGGCAATCCTGCGGCGCAACGCGGCCTTTGCCCCTTGCCCCGTCCCGCACGAGGTCCTGCAGTTCATAGCCGAACGGGTCGTGGACAACATCCGTGAGTTGGAAGGGGCCCTGACCCGGGTGACGGCGTACGCGGCGCTCACCCATCAGACCATCGACCTGGACATGGCTGCCGACGTCCTGCAGGACCTGGGCCCGAGTGCGGTGGCCCTGCCCATCACGCCAGGCCGCATCCTGGCGGCCACAGCCGCGGCCTTTGACGTGACCATCGCCGAGTTGGAGAGCCCCAGCCGGCGCCAGCCCCTGGCCCGCGGCCGGCAGGTGGCCATGTACTTGTGCCGTCAGCTGACCGACCTCTCTCTACCGAAGATCGGCCTGTTGTTCGGCAGCCGTGATCACACGACTGTCCTGCACGGTGTGAACACCGTCCATCGCCTCATCCAGACCGACCGGGCCCTCTTCGACCGGGTCACCGCTCTTCTACAGAGCCTGCGGACACCATGACCCCCTTGTCCCCAACTGCCTACCCCGTCCCCCATGGCGCCTGTGCGTAGGAATCTTCCTTGTCCACCGCCCCAGACCGTTCCCTCCCACCCCTACGCTGGGCTGATAGCCTTTTCTCCCCAATCCCCAATCTCTACTACTGCCACTAGGGTTCTCTTGGAGAAGACAGATCAAAGCAGAAGGATTCCCCCGTGCGGATAAGAGCCGAACGCGACGATCTGGTTGATGTCCTGGGGCGTGCTGCCCGCGCTGTGAGCCCGCGGTCGCCGTTGCCGATCCTGCAGGGCCTGCTGGTGACGGTCGGCGGTCACATGATGCGGGTGACCGGGACCGACCTCGACATGACGGTGCGTACCGAGTTGGAGGTGGAGGTCCTGGAAGAGGGCCAGGCCGTGGTGCCCGCCCGGTTGATCACCGAGGCCGCGCGGAAGCTGCCGTCGGGAGCGGTGGTCCTCGCGACGGCTGAGGGTGAGGTTGAGCTGAGCGGGGGTGGTCCACGGTTCCGCTTTCGTGAGTTGCCGGTGGCCGACTTTCCCGGCTGTGCCCGAACCCGCGCTGCAAGACGCGGTGGAGGTCGACGGGGACGACTTCGTGGCTGCGCTGGCCCAGGTGGCAGTCGCGGCCTCTCACGATGATGCCCGCCCGGTGCTGACGGGGGTCTACTTCGAAGCGACGGATGCCGGGCTGCGCCTGGTGGCTACAGACTCGTATCGCCTGGCGCTGCGCGACCTGCCGGCCGTGCAGATCTTCCATGACGGGCCTGGTGCCGGTGCGGGCGCTGCGGGAACTCTCCCGGACGGTGGCGTCGAAGAAGATGCGCATAGCCGTGGGCAGCCGCGAGGCCTCCTTCGGCTCGAGCCGAGGAACCCTGACGGTGAGGCTCATCGAGGGGAGCTTCCCCAACTACCGCCAACTACTGCCGAGCGGGTACCCCAGTCGCCTGTCCGTGTCACGCGACGCGCTCCTGCAGGCGATCGATCGGGCCTCGCTGGTGGCCGAAGACCACATACCCATCCGGCTGCAACTGGAGGCCGGGGGAGTGGAGCTGAGCGTCAGCCGCCAGGACGTAGGCGGGGAGACCGAGCACGTGGCCGCCGAGTACCGGGGCGACGAGATGACGATCGCGTTCAACAGCCGGTATCTGAATGACGGGGTGGCCGCCGTCGAGGAGGAGCAGGTGGTGCTCGATGTGGTGGACCCCCTCAAGCCTGGGGTGGTGCGGGGAGCAGAGGGAGAGGACTACCTCTACCTGCTGATGCCCGTCCGCCTCTAGGCCGCCGATGCTCCTGACCTGGCTGCAGCTGCGTGACTTCCGCTGTCATTCCGCACTCGAGTTCACGCCGGCCCCGGGGGTGAACCTGCTGCTCGGAGGGAACGGCACCGGCAAGAGCAGCGTGCTCGAGGCGATCGGCTTCCTGGCGACCCTGGCTTCCTTTCGGCGGGCCCCGGATGCCTCGCTGGTGAGGGTTGGAGAGGAGGCAGCGGTCGCCCGGGGGCAGTTCGCCGGAGAGGCCGGGACCGTCCAGGTCGAGGTCGAGGTCCCTTCCCGGGGGCGACAGCGTATCCGGGTGGACGGCAAGCGGGCCGCGGGCAGGGGAGAGGTGGCGCTGCGCGTGGCGTTGGTGGCCTTTCTGCCCGACGACCTCGATCTGGTCAAACGGGGGCCGGCCTACCGGCGCGAGTACGTGGATGACCTTGCGGTGCAGTTGTGGCCGGCGGCGGCCGGCGACCAGCGGGAGTACGAACGGGCCCTCCGGCAGCGCAACGCTCTGTTGCGGCGCGAGGGCCGGGCGGCTTCTCTGGGGTCGTTGTCGGTTTGGGACGACAGGGTCGTTGCCCTGGGGGCGGCGGTCATCCGTCGGCGCCTGGACGCGCTGCGCGAAGTGGTGGCCGGGGTCGAGGGGCTCTGCCGCGAACTGGGAGGCGGGTCGGAGCAGGTGAGCTGGTCTTACATGGCCGCCGGGGCCGGAGAGCTCGACGCTGGCGCCGCGGAGGTGGCGCTGCGTGAGAGTCTGGCCGCGGCGGTGGCCGCGGCCCGGCAGGAGGACCTCGAGCGGCGCACCACGACGGTGGGCCCGCACCGCGACGAGGTGGCGCTCTTTCTGGATGGGCGCGACCTGCGTACTCGCGCCAGCCAGGGCGAGCAGCGCACCGTGGCCCTCGCTCTGCGCCTCGCTGCCTTCGACCTGCTGGCGGAGCGGCGCCGGTCCGCCCCCGTGCTGGTGCTCGACGACGTGTTCTCGGAGCTCGACGAGGCTCGGCGGGCCCGGCTGGTCGAGCGCCTGCCGAGCGCCCAGGTGTTCATCTCCACGGCTCATCGCGAGGACGTGCCCGTGGGCGGTGTGTGTTGGGCGGTGTCGCCGGGCTCCATCCGGGAGGCCGGATGAGCGACCTGGAGCGCATCGGCGAGGACCTGGCGGCTGTGCTGCGACGACTCGGCCTGCCCTCCGTCGGTGCTCTGCAGCGGCTGGTGGACGACTGGGCGGAGCTGGCCGGAGAGCCCTGGGCCTCGCGGTCCCTGCCGGCCAGCCTGCAGCACGGGGAGCTGCTGGTGGAGGTGGCCGACGGCACCTCGGCCAGCCTTCTCCGCTATCAGGTCGGGGAGCTGTTGAGGCGCCTCGAGGAGGGCCTGGGGGCCCGTCTGGTGGACACCGTGCGGATCCGTCTGGCGAGCTCCAAAAAGGGCTCCTGACCTGGCCTTTTGTCGTCGGCCGACGGCAGTTCTGACACCCCCGGCGGCTATACTCACAACAGTGTCGGTGAGCCGGCGCCGGGGGCCCCGTCCGGGCCCCGGGACCAGCCTCCGCCGGCCGACCGGCTAGCCCCGTTCACGAGGAGCCCTGTGGCCACCAGACGCGCCAACGGCACATACGACGAGAAGGACATCCAGGTCCTGCAGGGCCTGGAGCCGGTGCGGCGGCGGCCGGCCATGTACATCGGCAGCACCGGCCCCCGTGGCCTGCATCACCTCATCTGGGAGATCGTGGACAACTCGGTCGATGAGGCCATGGCGGGGGTCTGTAGCCGCATCGACGTGACGCTCCTGGCCGACGGCGGGGTGCGCGTCAAGGACGACGGCCGGGGCATACCGGTCGGCAGGCATGCCAGCTCGCGGCAGTCGGCCCTCACCACCGTGCTCACCACGCTGCACGCCGGCGGCAAGTTCGAGTCGGGGGCCTACACGGTGTCGGGCGGCCTGCATGGGGTGGGCATGTCGGTGGTGAACGCCCTTTCTCGGCAGCTGGATGTCGAAGTGGCGCGCGACGGCTTCCTGTGGCACCAGACCTTCGAAATGGGCACGCCCGTCTCCAAACTGGCCAAGGGGAAGCCCTCCCGCCGCACCGGGACCACCATCACCTTCTGGCCGTCACCGGGCATCTTCACCGAGACCACCGAGTTCAACTATCAGACGGTCGCCGCCCGCCTGCGCGAGATGGCCTTTCTCAACAAGGGCCTCGAGATCGTGCTCGTGGATGAACGGGGCGAGGGGGCCCGGGAATCCTTCCGCTACAGCGGCGGCCTGGTGGATTTCGTCAAGCACCTCAATTCCAAGCGCGAGCCGCTGCACCCGCACATCATCAGCCTCGAGGAGGTCAGCGACGACATCGAGATGGATGTCGCCCTCCAGTGGAATGCCGGGTACACCGAGACGGTGCTCACCTTCGCCAACAACATCAACACCCACGAGGGGGGCACCCACGAGGAGGGGTTCCGGAAGGCGCTGACCCGGGCGATCAACGAGTTTGCCCGGGAGAAGGGCCTGCTGAAGGAGAAGGACGAGAACCTGGTAGGTGAGGACATCCGCGAAGGCCTCACTGCGGTGGTAGGGGTGCGGGTGCGCCATCCCCAGTTCGAGGGCCAGACCAAGACCAAGCTGGGCAACACCGAAGTCCGCTCGTTCGTCGAGGTGGCCCTCAACCGCCTGCTGCCGGAGTGGCTGAGCCGCCACCCGGGGGAGGGGCGGGCCATCGTCGACAAGTGCGGCACGGCCGCCCGGGCGCGCCTGGCGGCGCGGGCGGCCCGCGACCTGACCCGGCGCAAGAGCCTGCTCGAGTCCACCGGGCTGCCCGGCAAGTTGGCCGACTGTTCCACCCGCGACCCGCAAGCCAGCGAGTTGTTCATCGTCGAGGGCGATTCGGCCGGCGGCTCGGCCAAGCAGGCCCGCAACAGCGACTTCCAGGCGATCCTGCCCATCCGGGGCAAGATCATCAACGTCGAGAAGGCGCGCCTCCCCAGGGTCCTGCAGAACAACGAGATCCAGTCCCTCATCACCGCGGTGGGCACGGGCATCGGGGACGACTTCGACCTCGAGAGGGCGCGCTACCACAAGGTGGTCATCCTCACCGATGCCGACGTCGACGGCGCCCACATCCGCACCCTGCTGCTCACCTTCTTCTTCCGGCACATGCGGGAGCTGATCGAGGCGGGCTTCGTCTACATCGCCCAGCCGCCCCTCTACCAGGTGAAGAGCGGCAAGGAGGTCGTGTACGCCTACTCCGACCGTCAGTTCGAGGAGATCACGGCCGGGCTCGACGGCAAGCGGCCCGGCCTGCAGCGTTACAAGGGCCTCGGGGAGATGAACGCCGGCCAACTCTGGGAGACCACCATGGACCCCGACGCCCGGGTGCTCCTCCAGGTGGCCGTCGAGGACGCCGGCGTGGCCGACGACATCTTCACCACCCTCATGGGCGACGACGTCGAGGCCCGGCGCACCTTCATCCAGCAGAACGCCCGCGACGTCCGCTTCCTGGACATCTGAGCCATGACCACCAACGAGAACGGCCAGGGGAACGTAAGGCTCATCGAGATCGAGGAGGAGGTGAAGAACTCCTTCCTCGAGTACGCCATGTCGGTCATCGTCTCCCGGGCGCTGCCCGACGTGCGCGACGGGCTCAAGCCGGTCCACCGCCGGATCCTCTACTCCATGTACGACGCCGGCATCCGCCCGGGCAGCCCCTTCCGCAAGAGCGCCCGGGTGGTCGGCGACGTCATGGGTTGGTTCCACCCCCACGGCAACGACGCCATCTACGACGCCCTGGTGCGCATGGGCCAGGACTTCGCCATCCGCTACGGCCTCATCGAGCCGCAGGGCAACTTCGGGACGGTCGACGACCCGCCGGCGGCCATGCGCTACACCGAGTGCCGCCTGCAGCCCCTGGCGATGCACCTGCTCGAGGGCATCGACGAGGACACCGTCGACTTCCAGGACAACTACTCGGGTGAGCGCCAGGAGCCGGTGGTGCTGCCGGCCCGGTTCCCCAACCTGCTGGTCAACGGCTCCACCGGCATCGCGGTGGGCATGGCCACCAACATCCCGCCGCACAACCTGGGCGAGGTCATCGAAGCCACCATCCACAAGATGGAGCACCCCGACGCCACCGCCGAGGACCTGCTCCGCTTCGTCCAGGGCCCCGACTTCCCCACCGGCGCCTGCATCGTGGGCACCCGGGGCGTGCGGGAGGCGCTGCTGACCGGGCGGGGCTCCATCAAGATGCGGGCGGTGGCCGAGGTCGAGGAGGTGCGCAAGGGCCGCACCGCCCTGGTCGTCACCGAGATCCCTTACCAGGTCTCCCGCGACCGGATCATGGAGAAGATCGCCGACCTGGTGCGCGAGCGCAAGATCACCGGCATCGCCGACCTGCGCGACGAGTCCGACCGCACCGGCACCCGCCTGGTCGTCGAGCTCAAGCGCGACGCCGTCCCGCAGGTCGTCCTCAACCAGCTCTACAAGAACACCCAGCTGCAGGAGACCTTCGGGGTCAACATGGTGGCCCTGGTCGACGGGGTGCCGCACACCCTCAACCTCGAGCAGGTCATCCGGCACTACATCGATCACCAGATGGAGGTGGTGGAGCGCCGGACCCGGTTCCGGCTGGGCCGGGCCGAGGCCCGGGCGCACATCGTGGCCGGCCTGCTCATCGCCCTGGACAACATCGACGAGGTGGTGCAGATCATCCGGTCGTCGGCCGACACCGAGGCCGCCCGGGGCGCCCTCATGGAGCGCTTCGCCCTCAGCGAGGTGCAGGCCACCCACATCCTCGACATGCCGCTGCGCCGCCTGACCGCCCTGGAGACCGGCAAGCTGCGCGAGGAGCAGGAGGAGCTGGCCAAGCTGATCCGCTACCTGAAGGGGCTGCTGGCCAGCCCGGCCAAGCGGCGGGCGCTGATCGGCGAAGAGCTGCGGGCCGTGCAGCAGAAGTACGGCGACGCCCGGCGCACCCGCTTCGTGGTCGACGAGGGGGATCCCACCCTGGAGGACCTCATCGCCGACGAGGAGGTCGTGGTCTCGGTCACCGCCAACGGCTACGTCAAGGCGGTCAACGCCGGGGCCTACCGCCGCCAGGGCCGGGGCGGCCGGGGGGTGAAGGGGGCGGAGGTCCGTGAGGACGACGTCATCACCCAACTGGTGCACACCAGCGCGCACGCCTATCTGCTGTTCTTCACCAACCGGGGCAAGGTGTACCGGGTCAAGGCGCACGAGATCCCCCGCAAGGAGCGCACCGCCAAGGGCGTGCTGATCCAGTCGGTCCTCCCCATGGAGCCGGAGGAGCGGGTCGAGGCGGTGGTCGACACCCGGGCCTACGACCCCTCGCGGTTCCTGGTGATCGTCACCGCCCACGGGGTGGTCAAGAAGTCCCGCCTCTCCGACTACGAGTCGCGCAACCAGGTGCTGATCGCGGTCCGCCTCAACGAGGGCGACGAGGTGGTGGAGGTCCTGAACACGGCCGGGGACAGCGACGTGCTGTTGTTCACCGCCGCCGGGGTCGGGCATACGGTTCGCCGAATCCGAACTGCGGGCCATGGGCCGGGACACGGTGGGGGTCAGGGGCATCCGCCTGCGGCCGGAGGACCGGGTGGTGTCGGCGGCCTGCGACGCCGACGGCGACCTGGTGCTGCTGCTCACCACGGGCGGCTACGGCAAGCGCACGCGGGTGAGCGAGTTCCCCCGCCAGAAGCGCGGGGGCTACGGGGTGAAGGCCATGAAGCCCACCCGGGTCCGGGGGAACCTGGTGGCGGCCCGGGCGGTGCCGCCCGGGGCGGAGATCTTCGTCACCTCCTCCGACGGGGTGGTCATCCGCACCGCGGCCGACACCATCAGCCGCCAGAAGCGCGATGCCACCGGGGTCAAGGTCATGAACCTGCCCGGGGGCTCCCACGTGACCGCCTTCGCGCTGGTGCCGCCGGAAGAGGACGACGAGGGCTGAGGCCCGTCGGCCGGGCGCGGCCGGGGAAACGCCGTTCGTGACTGAGGGCCACCGGTACACTGCCCAGCGTCGCCGATCAGCCAGGTGAACATGCCGGTCCAGCGAGTCCGGCGGGTCGTCCGCAAGATCGACCCCTGGACCGTCCTCAAGGTGTCGCTGGTCTTCAACGCCGTCATGGCGCTGGTGACGGTGCTGGGGACCGTGGTCTTCTGGTCCGTGTTCGTCAACGCGGGGATACCCGAGCGCATCAACGAGCTGGCGGTGACCATCGGCATCGAGAACGGGATCACCCTCGACGGCCCGGTCTACTTCCGCATCGTGGTGCTGCTGGCCATCGTCGGGACGATCCTGATGACCGGCCTCTTCACCCTGGGGGCGGTGGTCTACAACCTGATCTCCGACCTGGTGGGGGGAGTGGAGTTGGTGGTGCTCGAGGAGTCGGCGCCGCGCCCCGCGACCCGCAAGGTGAGCCTGCCGGTGACCGTGGCCCCGGTCGACGGGCCGGGCCCGGTGCGTCCGCTGCCGAAGGTGGCCCCGCTCGGCCCGCCGCCCGTGCCGGTGGGCAAGGCGGCCGGCGAGGCAGCCGGGCTCCCGCCGCGACGGGGACCACTGAGGCGACCCGTCAGACGGGCACCTGAGGCGGCCTAAGGCTTGGCGTCGAAGCCGGCGATCTCCAGCCCGAGGTGCGCCGCTGTCCGCAGGTAGGCGGCGGCGGCGTCGGCCGGATGCCATACCCCCGGGGCGAGCCCGCCGCGGGCGACGAGGAGGGCCCCGGCGGCCAGGGCCAGGGCGTCCAGGTGCCGGCGGTCGTCGGCGACGGCCACCAGACGCTGGCTCGTCCCTGCGGTCCGGCGACTCGGGCGAGGGCCCCGCCCCACGGTCCCTCGACGGGGACCTCGACGCGGGTGACCAGGGGGTCGTGTGCCGGCGGGCAGGCGGCGCCCCCAGCGGGCGCCCAGGGGGTCGGGGAAGGGGACCGCCTCCCCGCGGCGGAGGGGCTTGCCCTCGACGGTCCAGGCCACCAGCACCTCCCGTCCGGGCTCGGCGCCCAGCGCCTCGTGGAACCGCAGGGCCTCGGCCAGGCCGGCGGTGCCGGCGTCGAGCAGCAGGGTGAGCCCCCGGCTCGGCGAAGCGGGCGGCCAGCGACGGCGGGGGAGCGGCGTCGGCGGCGAGCACGCACGAGAGGCCGTCCTCGACGGCGATGGCCGCCAGGTCCAGGGGGGCGGTGGCGTCGTCGCTGATCAGGACGGCGAACCCGGTCAGGTCGGTGATGGCCATCGAGCGGCGGTCCTCGGTGCCGCCGGCTGCGATGCCCGTAGATGCCGAGCGCCTCCAGGTCGGGCTCGCTGAGGAGGATGCGCCCGGCCCGGTGGCCGGCCTCCGTCGTGGGGTGCAGGGCGAGGCGCATGGCGCTCAGCGGGCGACCGGGCTGCCAGGTGCCGGCCGGGCGGGGGCGCGGGTCGGCGGCGGCGAGCGAGCAGGAAGGCGCGGCCGGCCACGGCGGTCAGGGCAGCGGCCAGGAAGAGGCGGGGGCCGGGACCCTGGGCGAAGAAGGGCAGTGTAGGGGGGGGCTCGCCGAGCCCGCGGCGGGGCCCGGGATCCTTGGGGCGTGGGCCCGGGGATACTCGAGATCGCGCGACCGTGACGTGGGCCGCGTCTCACGAGCAGGGAGGGGAGCCATGCCGACAGGGGCAGGAGCCAAGGCGCAGCCGGCTGGCTGTCGGGCTGGCGGCGGCCGGGCTGCTCCTCGTGGCCGGTGTGTCCGGCTGCGGGGACGACGACTCGGGCGGCCCGGTCACCACTGCCGGGACCGATTCCTCGGTGACCACCGTCGAACGGTGGCGGCGACACCTCGGCGACGACCGCCGCCGACGGCGGCGGAGAGGGCTGCCCCTGGAGGGGACGTCCTCGTGCTCGGATCCCACCGGGGACACCGACCAGGAGATCTACGAGGTTGAGGGTTGGCCGGATGCGTTCGACCTCACCGGTGTCGAGTTGGCCGTCGAGGGCGAGGAACTGGTGGTGACCGCCCACTTCGCCGGGGACGTGACCCAGGACAGCCGGGTGGACCTCTACCTCGGCGACCTGACCGGCTTCGCCTGGGAGGGGCAGGCCATCACCCTGGACTGGGACTACTCCCTCGGGGGCGTGGGCGGCGGTCGTCGAGACGCTGCCGTTCACCGAGGAGGTCGTGCTCCCGGTGGTCACCGCCCAGGACAACCAGTTGATCGGCCGCATCCCCCTGGAGAACCTGCCCGAGCTCACGGCCCCGTTCCAGTGGTTCGCCTTCGTGTCGCTGGCCGACTTACTGCCCGGACGGGAACCTGCAGGGGACGGCCAGCAACCCGGCCACCTTCCCCGGCTGAGCCGCGGGCCCGGGGCGCCCTCGGCGGCCGTGGAACCGCGGTGGAGCGGCGGCTACGATGGTCCTGCCCGGCCGTGAGGGCCGGGTTGACTCGGCGGCTCCCGAGCGAGGGACGCAAGAGCGAAGTCCGGTTCGATTCCGGCGCTGTTCCCGCAACTGTGAAGCCCCGAAGTGGGACGAGTCAGGTCGCCTGCCGCCGGGTCGGATGTGGACGCTCTCGGAGGAAGGGTGGCCTGCCGTCACCGGCCCGAAACACCCTCCTCCCCGACCGATGGGGAGGCGCGCGTGAGACGAGCCCGTTCTGCGCCCTGTGCTGGCGCTCGTCCTGTTGACCGTGGCCCTGGCGCGCCTGCGGAGGCGAGCCGGCGCCGGGCTTCCCGGTGGAGGTGGAAGGCACGCGCATCCCGGCCGCCCCGCAGCGGATCGTCTCCGCCTCGGCCTCGCACACCGAGATGCTCTACGCGATCGGCGCCGGCGCGCCAGATCGTGGCCACCGACCAGTTCTCCGACTACCCGGCGGCCGCGGCCGCCACCCCCAAGTTCGACGCCTTCAACCTGGGGGTGGAGACGGTGGCGAGCTTCGACCCGGACCTGGTGGTCCTGTCCTTCGACCCGGGTGACCTCCAGGCCGGGCTGACGGCCCTCGGCATACCCACCCTGCTCCTCGCCCCGCCGGCCACGCTGGAGGACGTCTACGGCCAGATAGGGGCGCTGGGAGAGGCGACCGGCCACCCCGCGGAGGCATCGGCCCTGGTGGCGGAGATGGCGGCCGAGGTGGAGCGACTCACCGACGCCGTCCCGGCGCGAGCCTCGGCCCCACCTACTACTACGAGCTCGACCCCACCCTGTACAGCCTCACCTCCGGGACCTTCGTCGGGGGGCTGCTGGCCCTGCTCGGCCTGGAGAACATCGCCGATGCCGCCGACGACGGCACCGGCTACCCGCAGCTGAGCCCCGAGTTCGTCCTGGCGGCCGACCCCGACTTCATCCTGCTGGCCGACACACGCTGCTGCGGGCAGTCGGTCTCCACCGTGGCGGAGCGGCCGGGCTGGGGGACCTGCAGGCGGTGGCGGGCGGGCGGGTGGTGGAACTGGACGACGACGTGGCCCAGCGCTGGGGGCCGCGGGTGGTGGAACTGCTGGCGGTGGTGGCGGAGGCGGTGTACGGGAACGGGGTCGGGATGAACCCGGAGCGACCGCTGCGCCGGGTGGGGCCGCTGGCCCTGGGCGACGGCTCTGGTCCTGCTGGTCGGGGCGCTGCTGGCCGGCCTGCTGGTGGGGGCGGTGGACCTGTCCCCCGGCCGGGTGCTCGCCGAGCTGGCCGACCGGCTCCCCTGGGTCTCGGTCGATTCGGGGCTCACGGAGCAGCAGGCGGCCATCGTCTGGCGAGCTCCGCCTGCCCAGGGTGGTCCTGGCCGGGCTGGTGGGGGCCACCCTGGCGGCGGCCGGGGCCGCCTACCAGGGGGTGTTCCGCAACCCGCTGGCCGACCCCTACCTGCTCGGGGTGGCGGCCGGGGCCGGCCTGGGGGCGACCGTGGGCATCGTCTCGGCCGGCGTCGGCCTCGCCGGTGGTGCCGGCGGCGGCCTTCGCCGGGGCGGTGGTGGCGGCGGCGCTGGCCTACGCCCTCGGCGGGGTGGCCGGCGGAGGCAGGGCGGGGACCACCCTGATCCTCGCCGGGGTGGCCGTGGCTGCCTTCTTCACCGCGGTGCAGACCTTCGTGCAGCAGCGCCACGCCGACACGCGTGCGCGAGGTGTACTCGTGGATCCTGGGCCGGCTGAGCACGGTCGGCTGGACCGAGGTGGCCCTGCTGGCCCCCTACGCGGTGGTGTCGGTGGTGGTGCTCCTCCTGCACCGGCGCCTGCTCGACGTGCTGGCGGTGGGGGAGGAGGAGGCGGCCACTCTGGGGGTGAATGCCGCCCGGGTGAGGCTGCTGGTGGTGGTGGCGGCCACCCTGGGCACGGCCGGGGCGGTGGCGGTGGGCGGCCTGATCGGTTTCGTCGGCCTCGTCGTCCCCCACGCCGTCCGTCTGCTGACCGGCACCAGCTACCGGGTGATCCTGCCGCTCTCCGTGCTGGGCGGGGCAGCCTTCCTGATGCTGGCCGATCTGGGTGCCCGTTCGATCCTCTCCCCGGCCGAGCTGCCCATCGGGGTGATCACCGCCTTCGTCGGCGGGCCCTTCTTCGCGATCGTGCTGCGGTCGAGCCGGCAGGGGTGGGGCCCGTGAACGGCATCCGCGGCCGGGGGATCAAGGTCGCCTACGACGGGCTGGTGGCCGTCGCCGGGGTGGACCTGACGGTGGGGGCGGGGGAGTGGGTGGCGTTGGTGGGCCCCAACGGCTCCGGCAAGACGTCGCTGCTGCGGGCCTTGGCCGGCACGGTCGCCGCCGAGGGTGAGATCGAGGTAGGGGGTCATGCCCTCGCCTCCCTGTCGCGCCGGCGGGCCGCCCGCCTGGTGGCGCTGGTACCCCAGCACCCGGTTCTCCCCGGCGGGATGACGGCCGCGGAGTACGTGCTGCTGGGGCGCATCCCCCACCTGGGCTACTGGGCGTCGGAGGGCGCAGCCGACCGCCGGCTCGCCCTGGCCGCCCTCGAGCGCCTGGACGCCGCCCTGCTGGCCGACCGGCCGCTCGGGGCCCTGTCCGGAGGGGAGCGGCAGCGGGTGGTGCTGGCCCGGGCGGTGGCCCAGGATGCGGCGGTGCTGCTCCTCGACGAGCCGACCGCCTCGCTCGACATCGGCCACCAGCAGCAGGTGCTCGACCTGGTGGAGGGCCTGCGCCGGGAGCGCTCCATCGCCGTGCTCGGAGCCCTGCACGACCTCACCCTGGCGGCCCAGTACGCCGACCGCCTGGTGCTCCTCGACCGGGGCCGGGTGGCGGCCGAGGGACCGGCGGAGGTGGTGCTCACCCCGGAGCGGCTGACCCTGTTCTCCGGGGCCCGGGTGGCTCTGCTCCGGGGGCCGGGTGGGGAGCTGGTGGTGGCCCCGCGGCGGGACGGGCCCGGCCGGGAGGGAGGGATCCCGCCGCCCGGGGGCTCGACGGCCGGAGGGGTAGGCGAAGCGGCCTGGGTGCACCGCTCCGCCACTACCCTGGTGCGGTGCAGCGACCGGGCCGTTGGGCCAGGGAGACCGGCGCCACGCTCCTGGTGGGGTTGTTGGTGCTCGTGCTCATGCCCCGCCGGCGCTGGCCGAGGCGGACCTGGCGGGCGCCCTGACCCCTCTGGAGGAACTGACGGCCGCCCTCGAGAGCGAGGCCGACCTCCTGGAGTGGCTGGCGGGGCAGCCGCAGGTGGGTGGGCCCGCCGACCTGGCGGGCTACCTGAGCGCCGTGGAGGTTCGGGTCATGCGCCTGCAGGTAGAGGCGGGCGAGATGGTGGCCGGGCTGCTGGTGGGCATGGCCGGGCCGGCGACCGATGCGGCGGGGCTTCCGGTGCCCGGCTTCCCGTTGCTCGATTCTCCGGGCGCGGAGCAGGGGCCGGCGCCCCTGGCCGACGGCCTGGCCGCCTACCGCCGGGCCCTCGAGCGGGTGCTGGGCTGGCAGGAGGCCCTGGCGGCTCGGGTGGCGGGAGACCTGGCAGGACTTCCCCCGCCCGGGCGCGTCTGCCCGGTGGACGGCCTGGTCGGCTTCTCGCACACCTGGGGGGAGGAGCGTCCCTGGGGGAGGGAGCACAAGGGCGAGGACCTGCACGCCGACCTGGGGACGCCCCTGGTGGCAGTGGAGAGCGGCACGATCATCCAGTCGGGCTGGCACTGGGCCGGGGGCTTCGGGCTCTGGCTGGCCGGCCGGTACAGCGGCAACGTCTACTACTACGCCCATCTGATGGGCTTCGCCCCGGACATGCGCCCCGGGGCCGAGGTGGAGGCCGGCGCCCTGGTGGGCTGGGTGGGGTCCACCGGCAACGCGACCTCGCCCCATCTGCATTTCGGATGGATCCCCGACGACCCGGGGCACTGGGCCGACCTGACCGGCCTGGCGGACCCGTACCCGCTGCTGGTCGGCCTCTGCGGCTGAAGCGGGCCCTCAGACGCCCAGGGCCTGCCGCAGGACCTCAGGCAGGTCCACGCTGTGGGCGGGGTGGAGGGCGGTGATCGACACCAGCCCTTCCGCGGCAGCCTGTATGTCGGTGCCTGCCAGCGAGGCGAAGTGGTTCAGGTACCCGCGGTAGTCATGGACGTAGGTGCCGTCGCCGGCGGGGGAGAAGAGCCGGTCGTAGCCGACCGAGGCGACGGTGGTCAGCCGGCGGGGAGTGGCCGGGTCGGCCGTGTCCGGCATGTTGACGCTGATCAGCACCCCCTGGGGGGCGGCGGCGAGCACCGGGGCGGTGATGGCGGCGGCGACGGCGGCGACCCGCTCCCACATCGGGGTCGACTCGGGGCTCATCGCCCAGGGGCGCCACTCGCGCCAGGGCCGATCGAGGCTCTGGGTGGAGAAGGCGAGGGCATCGATGCCGCTGATGGACGCCTCCAGGGCGGCACCGATGGTGCCGCTGGATTGCAGGTAGGCGGAGCCGTGGTTGTAGCCGACGTTGATGCCGGAGACCACCAGGAGCGGGGGCTCGCCGAACAGGGTGTGGATGCCCAGTTGGGCGCAGTCGGCCGGGTAGCCGCTGGCCGCGTGCATCTCGATGCCGTCGCGCTCGACGACCTCCACCGTGACCGGTTCGAAGCGGGTGATCGCCTTGCCCACCCAGGAGCGCTCGCGGTCGGGGGCCACCACCCGCACCGGGGCCAGCGCGGCGATCGCCCGGGCCAGGGCGGGCAGGGCGGGGGCATCCACCCCGTCGTCGTTGGTGACCAGGATCCAGTCCATCGGTGCAACGATAGGGCCGGCGCGGAGGTGGCCGGCCGGGGACGGTCGCCGGCACTCGGCCCGGCGAACGGCCTCGCCTCTCAGCTCGTCTGGCTGCTCCCCATGCGGGCCCAGCGGCCCCCCAGGTGCTGGTAGGCCCCCGTGCGCAGGTGGCAGGAGGCCAGGTGGGCGGGCTGGCCCGGCACCGGGGCCAGTTCCGGCACCTCCTTGTCGCACACGCCGCGCTCCACGATGGGGCAGCGGCTGTGGAAGGGGCAGCCGCTGGGCGGGTTGAGCGGGCTGGGGATCTCACCGGGGAGGAGGATCTGGCGGCGCACCCGCTTGGGGTCGGGGACGGGGATGGCCGACAGCAGGGCGAAGGTGTAGGGGTGGTAGGGGTTGGTGAAGACCTCGTCGCGGGTCCCTACCTCGACGAGCCGGCCCAGGTACATCACGGCGATGCGATCGCACAGGTGCTCGACGACGCTCAGGTTGTGGGCGATGAAGAGCACGGTCAGGGCGAGGTCGCGCTGCAGCTCCTTGAGCAGGTTGAGGATCTGCGACTGGATGGAGACGTCGAGGGCGGAGACCGGCTCGTCGCAGACCAGGAAGCGGGGCTTCACCGCCAGGGCCCGGGCGATGCCGATGCGCTGGCGCTGACCGCCGGAGAACTCGTGGGGGAAGCGGCGGTAGTGGTACTGCTCCAGGCCGACCAACTCCAGGGCCTCCAGCGCCCGCTGGCGCCGCTCGTCGCGGTGCACGCCGTGCACCCGCAGGCCCTCGGCGATGCTCTCCCCGATGGGGGTGCGGGGGTCCAGCGAGGAGAAGGGGTCCTGGAAGATGATCTGCATCTCCCGGCGGATGGGGCGCAGCTCGCGTTCCTTGAGATGGCCGATCTCCCGCCCGTCGAAGAGGATCTCCCCCGAGTCGGCCGGGATCAGCCGCAGCAGCATCCGCCCGATGGTGCTCTTGCCGCACCCCGACTCGCCCACCAGGCCCAGCGATTCCTGCTCGAAGATCTTCAGGTCGACCTCGCTGACTGCCTGCACGTGGCCGACGATGCGCTGCATGGCGCCCCCCTTGACGGGGAACGTCTTGGACACCCGGCGGGCTTCGACCAGGACCTTGCTCACGACGGGATCTCCTGGTACAGCCAGCAGCGCACCTTGTGGTCCGGCTCGACCTCCAGGAGGTCGGGCTCGGTGACGGTGCAGATCTTGAGGTTGTTGTCCACCCGGGCCCGGCAGCGTGAGGCGAAGCGGCAGCCGGGGGGGAGGTCGATCAGGTTGGGGACCCGGCCGGGGATGACTTCCAGCCACTCCTTGCGGGTGCCGATGATGGGGACCGAGCCGATGAGCCCCACCGTGTAGGGGTGTTTGGGGTGGGCGAAGAGCACCTCGGTGGAGGCCTCCTCCACGATGCACCCGGCGTACATGACGGCCACCCGGTCGGCCATCTCGGCGACGATCCCCAGGTCGTGGGTGATGAGGATGATGGCCATGCCCATGTCGGCCCGCAGTTGGCGCATCAGGTCGAGGATCTGGGCCTGGATGGTGACGTCGAGGGCGGTGGTGGGCTCGTCGGCGACGAGCAACTCGGGCCCGGCGGCGAGGGCCATGGCGATCATCACCCGCTGCGCCATGCCCCCGGAGAGCTCGTGCGGGTAGGACTTGGCCCGGCGGACCGGGTCGGAGATCCCCACCCGCGAGAGCATCTCCACCGCCTTCTCCAGGCCCACCTTGCGCTTGAGGTTCTGGTGGACCTCGTATACCTCGGCGATCTGGAAGCCGGCGGTGTAGACGGGGTTGAGCGAGGAGACCGGCTGCTGGAAGATCATCGAGATGCGGTCGCCGCGGATGGCCTGCATCTCGTGGATGCTCTTGGTCAGCAACTCCTCGCCCTCGAAGCGGATCGACCCCGAGACGATCTTCCCGGGCTCGCCGACCAGGCGCAGGATCGACAGCGAGGTGACGCTCTTCCCGCAGCCCGACTCGCCCACCAGGCCGAGGATCTCGCCGCGGTCGATGCGGAGGTCCACGCCGTCCACCGCCTTCACCACCCCGTCGCGGGTGAAGTAGTAGGTGGAGAGGTTCTCGACCTCGAGGAGGTGGGGGGCGGCGTCGCTCATCGGTTCAGCCTGGGGTCGAGGGCGTCGCGCAGGCCGTCGCCGAGAAGGTTGAAGGAGAGGACGTTCCACATGATGGCCAGGCCGGGGAAGAAGACCAGATGCGGGGCGGTGAAGACCTGGTTGCGCTCGGCGGCCAGCATCGATCCCCACTCGGCGGTGGGCGGGCGCACTCCGAGGCCGAGGAAGGAGAGGGCGGCGATCTCCAGCACGGCCGTGGCCACCCCGAGGGTGGCCTGCACCACCAGGGGGGTGATGGAGTTGGGGAGGATCCGGTTCCAGATGATGCGGGCAGTGGAGACGCCCAGGGCGCGGTCGGCCGCCACGTAGTCGTTCTCCCGCACGGTGAGCACCGCCGAGCGCACGACGCGGGCGTAGGCGGGGATGGTGACGATGGAGATGGCCAGCATGGCGTTGATCAAGCCCTGCCCCATCACGGTGATGATGGCGATGGCCAGCAGCAGCGAGGGGAAGGCCAGCAGGACGTCCATGATCCGCATGATCAGGTTGTCGATGCGGCCCCCGAAGAAGCCGGCCAAGAGCCCCAGCAGGGTGCCGGCGGCGACCGCCACCGCCACCGACCCGATGCCGGCGATGAGGGAGACCCGGGAGCCGTAGAGCAGGCGGCTGAACTCGTCCCGGCCGTTGCCGTCGGTGCCCAGGATGTGCTGCGGCTGGGATTCGTCGCACCCGAAGAGGTGGATGCACGGGGAGGAGCGAACTCCGATTCCCTCGTCGATGCCGACGGTGTCGGTGGGGGAGAAGGGCGCGATGCAGGGGAGCGAACACCGCGATCAACAGCAGCACGGCGAGCATCACCATGCCGATGCGCGCCGAGCGCTTGTGGGACAACTCCCGGAAGGCGGTGGCCCACAGGCCCCGGGTCTCGGGGATGCGGGCCGTCTCCGCGCGCAGGTCGGCGCCCTCGGGGGCCGGGCCCATGGGCAGCGGGCCCTCGGGATGGAGGGGGTCGGGCACGAGGCCGCCGGGGCCGGTCACGTGACCCGCACCTTCGGGTTCAGGTAGGTGTAGAGGATGTCCACCACCATGTTGACCAGGACGAAGCCGACCGCCACCACCAGGGTGAAGCCCTGGACCACCGCGTAGTCACGCGAGGTGATGGCGTCGTAGAGGCTCTTCCCCACGCCGGAGAGGCCGAAGATCGTTTCGGTGAGGATGGCCCCGCCCATCAGCGTCCCCAGGGAGAGGCCGATCACCGTCACCACCGGGAGCATGGCGTTGCGCAGGGCGTGGCGGATGACCACCCGCTTCTCGGGGAGCCCCTTGGCCCGGGCGGTGCGCACGTAGTCGAGGCTGAGCACGTCCAGGAGCGAGGAGCGGGTCATGCGGGCGATCACCGCCATGGGGATGGTGCCCAGGGCCACCGCCGGCAGGATGAGGTGGCCGGCCGCGCTGCGGAAGGCGGTCCAGTTGCCGCTGAGGACGGCGTTGGTCACGTTCATGTTGGAGATGAAGTCGTTGATGCCCCAGGCGGGCAGGCCCCAGACCTCGTAGAAGGGCCGCGGGAGGAGGCCGGCGTCCATCGACCCCGACGGGGGCAGCGATAAGAAGGTGTCTCCTAAGACGACGGCGAAGAGGTACTGGAGCATCAGTCCCAGCCAGAAGACCGGCATGGAGACGCCGATGTTGGCTCCGACCATCGTGGCCACGTCGGCCAGCGAGTTGTGCTTGTAGCCGGAGATGATCCCCAACGGGACCCCCACCAGCACCGCCACGGTGAGCGCCGCCGCCGACAACTCGATGGTGATGGGGAGGCGCTCGACCAGCATGGTGGTCACCGGCCGTCCGAAGCGGAAGGACTCGCCCAGGTCACCGGTGAAGACGTCCTTGATGTAGATGCCGAACTGGACCCAGATGGGCTCGTTGAGGCCCTTTGCGCTCGCTGAAGGCGTCGCAGATCTCGTCGGTGGCCCGCTCGCCCAGCATCGCCCGGCAGGGATCGCCCGGGATCACCCTGGCCAGCAGGAAGGTGACCAGCAGGATGCCCAGGAGCACCGGGATCGAGTAGAGCAGGCGGCGGGCTACGAAGCGGGCCATTGGCGGGTCAATCTAATGCGGAAAAGAGCGGGGGGCGCCCCGGAGGGCGCCCCCCGCTGGTTGCGGTTCGGTACGGTCGCTTACCCCTCTGCCGGCGGGGCGTTCAGGAAGGCCCCGAACAGGCCCGGGAAGTAGGTGAAGCTGCCGTCGCGGCCGACGTGGAGCGGGCTGGCTGCGTCCCACTGCACGTAGTAGGACGTGACCACGTCGTTGGCGTCGAAGGTGCTGCCGTCGTGGAAGAGCACGCCTTCACGCAGGGTGCAGGTCCACACCGTCAGGTCTTCGTTCGGGTCGCACGCGGTGGCCAGGCTCGGCACGGTGGCCGTGCCGCCGACCTCGAAGCCGAGCAGCGACTCGTTGATCTGCTCGCAGGCCCGCAGGCTCTCGCCGTCGGACTCGTCGGCGCAGTAGAGGCCGATCGGCTCGGCGTTCTGCATCCAGACGAGGGTGTCACGGCCGCCCGGGTCCATGACCGCCATCAGCTCGTTGGAGAGAGGGCTGGCATGGGCCCCGGTGACGTCGGCCTTGAACGCCACGGCAGAGCCGCCGTGGGCCACCGGGATCATCGGCACGTGCTGCTTGATCAGCTCGGCCGCCTGGGCGTAGAGCACGTCGCGCTCCGCCTGGTCGGCGAGAGCGGCCGCCTCCGAGAGGACCGCCGTGAGGTCCTCGAACTGGTCCCCGAACTGGTCCGAGGACCCGGCCCCGAAGTGGTAGTCGAGGAAGTTGGTCGCATCCGGGTAGTCGGCGCCCCAGCCCAGGAGGTGGAAGGCCACCTCTTCGGAGCCGGCGTCGGCGGCGTCGATGAAGGCGCCCGACTCCATCACGTTGAGCGTGACGTTGACGCCGATCTCGGCCAGCTGGGCCTGGATGTCCTGGGCCACCACCGCCGGGCTGCGGCAGGTAGCCGCGCACCACGTCACGGTAGGACAACGTGATGTCGAACCCATCGGGGTAGCCCGGCCTCGGCCAGCAGGGCCATGGCCGCCTCGGGGTCGTACTCGTACCAGGCGGGGGTCTCGGTGTAGCCCGGGATGGCCGTCGGCAGGAACTGCTCGGCCACCGAGGAGCCCGGCGGGTAGAAGTTCAGGACGATCCGCTCTTTGTCGATGGCCATGGCCAGCGCCTGGCGGACCTGTTCGTTGTCGAACGGCGGGTACCAGTTGTTCATCCCGATGTAGAAGACGTTCAACCCTTCCCGCGTGATCAGCTGCAGGTTGGCATCGCCGGCCACCGTCTCGAAGTCGTCGGTGCCGACGTTGTCGATGCCGTCCACCTGCCCGGACTGCAGCTCGACCAGCCGCTGAGCCGCCTCGGTGCTCCAGCGGAACACCACCGTCTGAGCGATGGCCGGCTCGCCCCAGTAGTCGTCGAAGCGGGTGAGGACCAGCTGGCTGCCGCGGTCCCACTGCTCGAGCATGTAGGGGCCGGTGCCGATCGGGTTGCTGATCAGGGCATCGCCGCCGCCGCCCGTCTCCGCGAGGTAGTCGGCGGAGTGGATGGCGAAGGCGGAGAACGCCACCTTCGACCGGAAAGCCACGTCCGGGTAGCACAACGTGAAGCGGACGGTCAGCTCGTCGACCGCCTCGATGGTCTGGAACTCACCGCCGTATGTGCAGTCCGGCGCCGAGTAGGACAGGCCCTCGAAGGCGGGGCCGGCCGTCGTCGTCGTTGTGTCTTCTCCGGCCGTCGTCGTCGTTGTGTCTTCTCCGGCCGTCGTAGTTGTCACTTCGGCCGTCGTCGTGGTCTCTCCACCCTCATCGTCGCCGCAGGCGGCCACGAGCAGGGCGAGGACGGCGAGAAGAGCAAGGAACTTCCATCTCTTCATATCGTTTCCCTCGTTCAGCTGATTTGCCTACCCCGATCGATGGGATCGGGATGTGAGAAGCCTAGCCGCGGCGACCTCTTCCGGGAGCCGCAGCGAGTGCGCCAAGGTATCGTCGGGTTCGACGAGTTCCGCTCAGGCGTTCTCGAAGGCCGGGTGGTACCGCACTTCTCCCGACAGGCCGGCGGCAGCCCCCTCCCGCACCTCCAGGGCCTGGAAGGCCTCGCCGGCGTCCCGGTAGTGGAGGCCGAAGCGCTCGGCGGGGACGAAGCCGAAGCGGCCGTAGTAGCCGGGATAGCCGAGCACCACGACCAGGCCCTCGTCCCGTACCCGGCAGTGCTGGAGGAAGGCGTCGACCAGCAAGGCGCCGATGCCTCGTCCCTGGTAGTCGGGATCCACCGCCAGCGGCCCCAGGGCCACGGCGGCCCTCTCCACGCCGCCGACATCCACCGGGGAGAGAGCCACATGGCCGACCACCCGGTCGCGCACCAACGCGACCAGGGAGGCGAGCAGCGCTCCCTGACCGCGCAGCGACTCCACCACGGCGGCTTCGATGGTGCCCCCGAAGGCGCGGATATGCACCTCCGAGATGGCCTCGTCGTCGTTTGGCTCCTCGGCGCGGATCATCACCCTCACGGCGGCCCTCTGTGGTAGCTGTGCAGCCATCAGCCTACGGCACCGGCGGGCCTGTTCCCACTCCATCGCTGAGGGCAGGCGCAGAAAGAGGGGCGGCGGAGCTTGCGCCCCGCCGCCCCGTATCGTCGGTCGGCTGCTAGATCCGGCGGAAGATGGCTGCCGCTCCCATGCCGCCGCCGATGCACATGCTGACGATGCCGTACTCGACACCGCGCCGCTTCATCTCGTGCAGCAGGGTGGCGGTGAGCTTGGCGCCGGTGCACCCCAGGGGGTGGCCCAGCGCGATGGCCCCGCCGTTGACGTTGACCCTGGCCGGGTCGATCCCCAGCTCCCGCACGCAGTAGAGGGCCTGGCTGGCGAAGGCCTCGTTCAGCTCGTACAGGCCGATGTCCTCGATCTTGAGGCCCGCCTTGGCGAGCGCCTTGGGGATGGCCTTCGAGGGCCCGATGCCCATCTCGTCGGGATGCACCCCGGCCACCTGGAAGGTGACCAGTTCCCCGAGCGGCTTGAGGCCCAGCTCCTCGGCCTTGGCCTTGCTCATCAGCAGCTCCAGAGCCGCCCCGTCGGAGGTCTGTGAGGAGTTGCCGGCTGTGGACGTCGCCGTCCACCTTGAAGGCGGGGCGCAACTTGGCCAGGCCTTCCAGGGTGCTCTCCCTGGGGCCTTCGTCGGTGTCGAAGACGATCTCCTTGCCGTCCAACTTGGTGGTGATGGGGATGATCTCGTCCTTGAACCGGCCCTCCTTGATGGCGGCCAGGGCCTTGTTGTTCGACTCGAGGCCGAAGGCATCCTGGTCGGCACGGCTGACGCCGTAGCGGGTGGCCACGTTCTCGCTGGTGATGCCCATCGCCTTCGTAGGCGCTGGGGAGGTTGTCGGCCAGCCACGGGTTGGGGGCCGGCTTGCCCCCGCCCATGGGGACCATGGTCATCGACTCGACGCCGCCGGTGAGGACGATGTCCGACCAGCCGGCCACGATCTCGCCGGCACCCGTCGCCAGGGCCTGCAGGCCCGACGAGCAGAACCGGTTCATCGTGACCGCCGGCACCGTGATCGGCAGGCCGGCCCGCAGCACGGCGAGGCGGGCGACGTTCATGCCCTGCTCGGCCTCGGGAAAGGCGCAGCCGATGACCACGTCGTCGATGGCGGCGGGATCCACCTCGGGGACCCGCTCCATGAAGGCCTTCATGAGCTGCGCGAGCAGCTCATCGGGCCGGGTATGACGCAGAGTGCCTCGACCCGACCGGCCCACCGCAGTGCGGTAGGCGTGGGTTACGACGACTCCAGTGCTCATTCTCCTCTGCTCCTTTCGCCCGCTAATTCCGCAACGGCTTGCCCTTTTCCAGCATGTGCAGGATGCGGGCGATGGTCTTCTCTTCACCGCAGAGGCTCAGGAATGCCTCCCGTTCCAGGTCGAGCAGGTACTGCTCGGTCACTTCCGTGCCGGCCGGGCACGTCGCCGCCGCAGATCACGTGGGCGAGCTTGCGGCCGAGGAACGCGTCGTACTCCGACAGGTAGCCGCCGCCCAGCATCCCGTGGATGCCGATCTTGAGGGCGGCGATGCCGCCGCCTCCCGGCACCGGGATCTTGGCGGCCAGCGGCGGGCGGTAGCCCATGGCGGCCAGGGCCAGCACGTCGCCCTTGGCGTCGGCCAGCAGGGAGTCGGGGTTCAGCGAGATGCGGTCGGTCGGCTTGAGGAACCCGATCTGGCGGGCTTCCTCGGCGCTGGTGGACACCCTGGCCATCCCGATGGTGGTGAACACCTTCTCCATGAAGGGGAAGAGCTCCGCCCTGACCCCGTTGGGGATGCTGCAGTAGTGGCGCAGCGCCAGTTCCTTGCAGCCGCCGCCGGCGGGGATCAGGCCCACCCCGAGCTCCACCAGGCCGATGTAGGACTCGGCCAGGGCACGCACCGAGGCGCCGTGCATGACGCACTCCGCCCCGCCGCCCAGGGCCATGCCCCGGGGAGCGACCACGACGGGCCCCGAGCAGTACTTCATCTTCATGTAGGCATCCTGGATGCCCTTGACCGCCTGCTCGATGGGCTCGAACTGCTTGTTCATGGCGAACATGCCGACCAGGCCCACGTTGGCCCCGACCGAGAAGTTCGTCGCCTCGCTGCCGATGACCAGGCCGGCCAGCTCCCCGGCGTTCACCCGCTCGCAGGAGGAGTCGATCATCTCGATGATCGAGGGGTCGATGGCGTTCATCTTGGTGTGGAACTCCACCAGGCCGACCCCGTCGCCCATGTCGTAGAGGGTGGCGCCGTCGTTCTCGGCGATGACCGCCTTGTGCTCCTTCAGACTGGTGATGAAGATCGCCCTGGGGTCCACCGGCACCGGCACGTAGGTCTCCTTGACCACGTCCCAGTAGTGATTGGCCCCGTTTCGCTTGACGTACCAGGAGCCTTCTCCCTTGGCGAGCAGCTTCTCGACCACGGGCGGCACCGGCAGGCCCTCTTCCTTCATTCGCTTCACCGAGCGCTCGACGCCCATGGCATCCCAGCACTCGAAGGGCCCGAGCTCCCAGTTGTAGCCCCAGCGCATGCCCCGGTCGATGTTGACGATGTCGTCGGCGATCTCGCCGAGCAGCTCGGCCGAGTAGATGGAGGTCTCCGCCGTCACCTTCCAGGCCAGCTTGCCGTACTGGTCGTCGAAGTAGACCATCTCGCGCAGCTTGCCGGCGACCGTGTCCTGCTTGCGGGCGGCGCCGATCGCGGCCAGCCGCTCTTCGGACTGATCCACGTACTCCAGGGTGGCCGGGTCGATCACCTGGATCTTGCTGCCGCCGCCGTCGCGGACCTTCTTGAAGAAGCCGGCCCCGGTCTTGGCGCCCAGGAGGCCCTTGGCCACCATCTGGTTCAGGTAGTCGGGGACCTGGAAGCGGCTCAGCCAGGGGTCGTTGGGGCAGCCGTCGGCGATCGTCTTGATGACGTGGGCCATGGTGTCGAGGCCGACCAGGTCCGCGGTGCGGAACACCGCCGAGGACGGGCGCCCCATGGACGAGCCGAACACCTTGTCGGCGTCGGCGATGCCGATGCCCAGCTCCTTGATCCAGTGCATCACCGCCGTGGAGCCGAACACGCCGATGCGGTTGGCCACGAAGTTGGGGGTGTCCTTGCCGTAGACGATCCCCTTGCCCAGGACCTTCTCACCGAAGTCGGGCCATCTCGGCGAAGAGCTTCGGGTCGGTGTCGGCGCAGGGGATCAACTCGAGCAGGCGCATGTAGCGGACCGGGTTGAAGAAGTGCGTCACCATGAAGTGGCGCCGGAAGTCCTCGCTTCGCCCTTCCACCATGGCCGCCGCCGAGAGCCCCGAAGTGTTGGAGGAGACGATGCTCCCCGGCTTGCGGTGCTTCTCGACGTCGGCGAACACCCGCTGCTTGATGTCGATGCGCTCGACGACCACCTCGACGATCCAGTCGCATTCACCCATGCGCTCCATGTCGTCGACGTAGTTGCAGGCGGTGACCAGGGGAGCCAGGTCGGTCCGGTAGAGCAGCGCCGGCTTCGCCTTGATCATGGCCGCGACGCCGGCGTCGGCGATGCGGTTGCGCACCGCCCGGCTCTCCAGCGTGAGGCCCTTCTTCTTCTCCTCCTCGGTCAACTCGCCGGGGGCGATGTCGAAGAGGTATGACGGGATGCCGGCGTTGGCCAGGTGGGCGGCGATGCCCTGCCCCATCACCCCGGCCCCCAGTACGGCTACCCGCTTGATTCGGATGCCCATGAACCCTCCTCGCTCAAGGGTGTGCCGGCGCTTGCGCCGGATGCTCTGACCGGGTCTCCCGGCCGGTCGGGGCGCTTGCCAAAGGGGCCATCGGGAGGCTCCGCCGGCCGAGGACTTTTACTATCCGCTCAAAATTGTAGGGCATGGGGGACACGGTCGCGTGCGCCTCGGGAGCAGTTGTTTCGCGAAAACCGGCCCTCAGCGCGTCCTTGAGGACCTTGCGGGCGACGATGCGGGCCCACCACATGAACCCGGCAAGCGCCACCGACCCGATGGCGATCAGCCAGGTGAACCAGTCGTCGGTGGGGACGTCGTCCACGACGCCGTTGAGGACGGTGGCGACGGCGACCAGGGTCGCTTCGATCGTCAGCACCGTCACCAGGGTGCTCTGGTGGGCCGGCTTGCGCATCACCAGCAGGGCGGCCACTGCCAGCGCCGCCATCGCCGCCCCGGCGAAGCGGGTGGAGGCGTAGGCATTGCCCACGCACTCCCCTTCAGCACCTCCGATGGACACCCAGAGGGCCCGGGGGAAGGTCAGCATGAGCAGCCCGGTGAGGCCGTTGAGGGCGGCGTAGGCGAGCAGGGCCGTGCCCAGGGTGGTCTCCGGGGTCATCCGTCTCCCTGATTCGCCGGACCTCGGTGATGTCCTGAGGGGTCGTCGGCGTCTCGGCGGGACTGGGCTCCTCCGGCTGAGTCGGGCACCCTGCTCCTTTCGTCGGGGGGATGGTAGGGAAGCGGGTACACGGTGCGCCTTGGTCGAGGGCCGTCTCACGAGACGCAGGTGGGGCGGTCGGGGCCGCCCGACCTGCTCGTGGGTCTCCGGTGGCTGGCCGCCACCCGTCCTCGACCACGAACCCGGAGGATCTCCCCAGCGGGCTAGACCACGGCGATGACGCTGGTGACGGCGATCACCACCGAGGCCGCGGCGATCACCAGCAGAGCCGTGATGATGATCTTCAGGGCCACGGTGAGTTGGCGGGTGGTGCGCTTCCCGAGCATCTGGTCGATCATCGGCTCTCCTCCGCGGTCGGTCGCTGTGCAAGAGGCACGTGCCGGCGATGGTAGGAGGGCCCGACAGGGCTGCCTTCGGTGGCCCCTGCCGCGTCGGCGGGTTGGCCGTGCCCAAGAAGGGAGGCGACCCTCGGCCACCGTCAGCTCTGTGCCGCGCCCATCCCCGGGCCGGCCTACCCCTTCGCCGGTGCCGGCTCTACCTCAGGGCGACGGGTGACCCGGCGCCGCAGCCCGTCGAACAGGCTGTACACCGCCGGGATCACCAGCAGAGTCAGCAGCGTCGAGGAGAACAGGCCGCCGATGACGACTGTGGCGAGGCTGGTGGAGAGCAGTGCCCCCTGGCTGAAGCCCAGCGCCAGCGGAGTCAGGGCCAGGATCGTGACTCCGGCGGTCATCAGGATGGGACGCAGCCGGGTCTGGGCACCCTCCATCAGTGCCTCGTGCAGGCTCAGCCCCTGCCGGCGGAGGCGTTCCACGAAATCGAGCATCACGATGGCGTTGGTGACCACGATGCCGATGAGCATCAGGAGGCCCAGCATGGCGGTGAGGCCCAGTTCCCGGCCGGTGATCAGGAGTGCCGGGAAGGCGCCCACCGCCGCCAGGGGCAGGGTGAGCAGGATCACGAAGGGGGTGAGCAGGCTCCCGAAGGTGGTGACCATGGCCAGGTAGACCAGGAAGACGGCGATGAGCATGGCGACACGCCAGCGAGGAGAAGCTCTCGTCCATCATGGCGGCGGCCGCGCCCATGGTGGCCTCCACCCCCTCGGGCAGGATGGACTCATCGATCACCGCCTGGGTGTCGGTGATCACCTTGCCCATGTTCTCCGAGGCGACTGTGCCCTTGATCTCGGCGGAGCGGGCCCCGTCGTAGGCGGTGACCGCCACCGGGCTGGAGGCCTCGGTGATGGTGGCCACCTCGCCCAGCGTGACCCCGCCGCCCACCGGCAGGGCCGCGAGGGCCTCGGGCCCGGCCACCGAAGCCGGGTCCACCGTCACCACCACCTGGCGGGGCTTGCCGTCGATGATCGACGGTGGTGGCCGAGGTGGGCACCAGCACCTCGCGCACCGCGGCGGCCACCAGCGTCGGGTTCAGCCCCCGGGCGGCGGCGGCTGCGTTGTCGACGACCACCGCCAGTTCGGGGCGGTCGCCGACGACGTTGGTGGTGACGTTCTTGAGGCCGTCGACCCCGGCCACCCGGGTTCCCATCTCGGTGGCGGCGGCGGCCACCGCGGCGAAATCGTCCCCGGTCACCTGGACCGAGATCTCGGTTGCTGCCGAAGCCGCTGCCCTCCGACACCGACCCGAGGAAGCCGGACTGCGCGACCAGTCCCTCGATGTGCTCGGTGAGCGCCTCAGTGTCGGCGTCGGCGGCCAGGGCCACCGTGAGATCGGCCGAGTTGGTGCCCGATCCGGAGCCCTGCAGCACCGAGAGGGGGTCGGAGGAGGTGCCGATCACCGCCATCACCTCGTCCACCCCCGGCATTTCCGAGACGACGGCCTCGACCCCCGACACCTGGTCGGACATGGCCTGCAGGCTGGTGCCCGGCGCCGCCGGTCAGCGACACCTCGAGCACGGTGGCCTCCTCGGCGGGGAACAGGTTGGTGGGCACCGCGGTCAGCCGAGAACACGCTGGCGACCAGCAGGGCCACCGCCCCCAGCAACCGTGACGGCGCGGTGGCGGAGCGCCCAGGCCAGCGGGCGGCGGTAGACGGCCCGCAGCCGACTCTCCTCCGGTGGTCGACCACCCGATGGTGCCGGGGCTTGAGGAAGGTGTCGGCCAGCACCGGCACCACCGTGACCGCCACCAGCAGGCTGGCGAGCAGGGCGAACGTGATGGTGAGGGCGAAGCCCACGAATACCTCGCCCACCAGCCCGCCGACGAAGGCCAAGGGCAGGAACACCGCCACCGTGGTGATGGTCGACCCGGTGATCGGGGCGAATCACCTGGCTGGTGCCCTGGATCACCGCCTCCCGGCGGGGGAGGCCGGTCTCCATGAGCCGGTGGGTGTTCTCGATGACCACGATGGCGTCGTCGATCACCCGGCCGGCGGCCACCGACAGCGCTCCCAGGGTGAGGATGTTGAGGCTGATGTTCTGGACGTTCATCAGGGTGAAGGCGACCAGGAGCGACAGCGGGATCGAGACCCCGGCTACCAGGGTGCTGCGCACCGAGCGCAGGAAGAGCAGGATCATGGCCACCGCCAGGAGGCCGCCGATGGCGGCGTCGCGGCGCCAGGTCGCTCACCGAAGTGCGGATCATCGGTGCCTGGCTGGCCACCTGGACGATCGACACTCCGGTCGGTGGGGGATTGTCGGCCAGCACCTTCGTGACGGCTTCGTCGATGTCTGACGGTGTTGGCGCCCTGCTCCTTGATGATCTCGAGGCCGATGGAGGGACGGCCGTCGGTGCGGCTGATCGTCGTGCCGCTGTTGGCATCGGTGAGGGTGACCAGGGCGACGTCGCCGAGCGTGAGGCCGGGGCCGACGGGCACCGCCTTCACCTCGTCCAGCGTGTCGGGGGTCGAGGAGACCCGCACCGGGAACTGGGTCCCGTCGATGGCCACGCCGCCCACCGGCACCGACAGGTTGGCCGCCGCCAGGGCCTGGGCCACCAGGCTCGGGCTGAGCCCCGCCTGGGCCAGGCGGCCGGGTCGACCACCACCGCCACCAACTGGTTGGAGCCCCCCGTCTTGGTGACCCCGGCCACCCCGTCCGCGGCCTGCGAGGGCGGGGAGCAGTTCGAGCGTCGACGTAGCGCCTCGGTGACGGCCGCGTCGTCGCCGAACACCGCCATGGTGACGATGGGGATCGAGTCCAGAGAGATGCGCTGCACCATCGGGGTGGCCACTCCCGTCGGGAAGGTGATCGCACCCAGGCGTTCCCTCACTTCTCGCTCCGCGGCGGCCATGTCGGTGCCGTACTCGTACTCGGCGGCGACGATGGCCACGCTCTCCAGGCTGGTGGAGGAGACGTGCTTGATGCCCGTCGTGCCGCGGAAGGCGTCCTCGATGGGCCGGGCCAGCCCCTCGGCGACCTGGGCCGGGGCGGCGCCGGGCTGCACCGCGGTGACCACCACCGCCGGGAGTGTCCAGCGACGGGAACAGCTCCCGGTTGAGATGAGTCAGCGAGAGGACGCCTACCCCGAGCAGCAGGGCCACCAGAAGAATGGTCACCGTCTTGTACCGCAGCGAGAGGCGGGCGAGCGCGTTCATCTGCCAGTGGCCTCCACGGAGGATCGGCGACGAGAAGGTCCCAGCCGCGGAGGAAGAGTAGGGCATGCTCGGAGAAGGGAGTAGTTCTGACCGGGTTGGGGGCAGAGAGCGGCCCCGCGAGGACCCGCTGTCTGGCCAGGGGTTCCTGCGTGGGCCCAGCAAGATTCGAACTTTCTCCGGCCGGAGGAGAGGGCCGCAGTGGGCCTGGAGGGAGCCCTTGTCCAGGTCCGGGGAGGGCAAGGATGCGCCGGTGAGGGGAGTCGCCGCCGGGAAGGCGGCGACCGCGGTAGTCGGGATGGGCCTCGCGGTGGGCCCAGCAAGATTCGAACTTTCTCCGGCCGGAGGAGAGGGCCGCAGTGGGCCTGGAGGGAGCCCTGTCCAGGTCCGGGGAGGGCAAGGATGGGCCGGTGAGGGGAGTCGCCGCCGGGTGGGCGGCGACCGCGGTAGTCGGGATGGGCCTCGCGGTGGGCCCAGCAAGATTCGAACTTGCGACCTCATCCTTATCAGGGATGCGCTCTAACCAACTGAGCTATGGGCCCTGGGGCGCGGAGTGTATCAAACCCCCGCCCGATGGGTCCCCGTAGAATCGTGGCAGCGGGGATGTAGCTCAGCCCGGCAGAGCACCTGGTTTGCATCCAGGGGGTCAGGGGTTCGAATCCCCTCATCTCCACGGTTTGGTCGTGGGTTCCAGGTCGCCGCCTGCCCGGCGGCGACTTCGTGTTTGGCCCAGAGGAGCCTGCTGCCTCGGATCTGGGGAGGGGGTTGCGGGGTGGCCTACGGCGCTGGGTGGCGGGCCGGGGAAGGTTCGAATCCCCTCATCTCCACGGTTTGGTCGTGGGGTTTCAGGTCGCCGCCTGCTCGGCGGCGACTTCGCGTTTGGCCCCTTAGAGCCGGCTGCCTCGGATCTGGGGCGAGGGTGGGCGGGTGGCCTACGGCGCCTTGGTGGCGGCGGGCGAGAGCGTGCGGTTCCCATGCTCCCCCCTCAGGGGGGAGTGCCGAGGGAGCGCAGCGAGCGAGGCGAGGGGGGTGCTTGCCCACAGCCTGCTCTCGGGAGCGCTGGGAAACGCATGTGCCCCGGGCTCAGTCCAGGCGTGGGGTCCGGGTCGCCGCGCCCCGGCGCCTGCCCCTATCTGCACGTCGAATCGGCGCGTGGCCGGCAGAGCAGGGGCTCCCTTCTGGCGGGCCTGCCGCTATGCTCCAACTATCCCCTTGCGAGCGCTGCCTTTGCGCTTATGACGCCACCCGGTCCCGTCTCGCTGAGAATGGAGGTTCGCTAGATGACCAGGCGCGTGATCCCCGCCGAAGTCCGCGAGGGCATGCAGGCGCGGCTCGAGGACCTGGAAACCCGCCAGATCCCCGAACTGGAGGCAGAATCGGCGGCGGGCGACGTCGACGCGTTCGCCCTGCTCAAGACCCTGCGCCAAGAGCGCGACCATCTGCTGGACACTCTGCGCGAGGATGCCGAGGAAGGGACGTGGGACCCCCGCCGCATCGAGGTGGGCGACGCGGTGGCCGTGCGCGAGGTGGGCCGCGACGAGGACGAGGAGTTCCTGCTGGTCCCCGCCGGGGTTGGGTCGCGGCTCGATGATGGGTGGGTTTCCGACAAGTCCCCCCTGGGGTCGGCCCTCGTCGGCGCGGCCCGCGGTGAGGTCGTCGAGGTGGCGGCTCCGGGTGGCGTTCGCCGTTACCTGATCGTCGATTTCCGGGCCGCCTGACCGCCGCGGCGGCAGCGCCGCCGCCGGATGGGTAGCTTGGCCCGGTCGTCTCCGAGGAGCCATATGCGCAACGCCTACATCGTCGATGCGGTCCGCAGCCCAATCGGCAAGCGCAACGGGAGCCTGCGGGGTTGGCACCCGGTGGACCTGTCCGCCGTCGTCGTGGAGGAGCTGGTGCGCCGCACCGGGGTGGACCCGGAGCGGGTAGACGATGTGATCTGGGGGTGCGTTTCCCAGACGGGCGAGCAGGGGCTCAACGTGGGGCGCTGGGTCGCACTCGCGGCCGGCCTGCCTGAAACGGTGCCGGGCACCAGCGTGGACCGGCAGTGCGGCTCGAGCCAGCAGGCCGTCCACTTCGCCGCCCAGGGCGTGATGGCCGGCGTCTACGACATCGTCATCGCCGGCGGGGTGGAGTCGATGACCCGGGTGCCCATGGGCTCCACCATGCAGCAGGGCCCCGGCTTCCCCTTCGGGCCGCGGATCGTCGGCCGCTATGCCCTGGTCCCCCAGGGGCTCTCGGCGGAGATGGTGGCGGAGCGCTGGAGCCTGTCCCGCGAGCGCCTCGACACCCTGGCCCTCGAGTCCCACCGTCGTGCCGCCCGGGCTATCGACGAGGGCCGCTTCGCCGGCCAGATAGTCCCCATCCCTGCCGGTGAGGGCGGGGGCGAGGGGCTCGAGGTCGATGAGGGGGTGCGCCGGGAGACGAGCCTCGAGGCGCTGGGCGGCCTGAAACCCGCCTTCCGGCCGGACGGGGTGGTCACCGCGGGCAACTCCTCCCAGATCTCCGACGGGGCCGGGGCCCTGCTGGTCGCCGGGGAGGACGTCGTGGAGCGCATGGGGTGGAAGCCGCTGGCCCGCGTTGCTCACTTCGCGGTGACCGGCGTGGACCCGGTGATCATGCTCACGGGTCCCATCCCGGCCACTGCGAAGGTGCTGGAGCGGGCCGGCCTGGGCATCGATGACGTGGACCTGTTCGAAGTGAACGAGGCCTTCGCCTCGGTGGTGGCGGCCTGGCTGCACGACACGGGTGCCGATTGGGAGAGGGTCAACGTGAACGGAGGGGCCATCGCGGTGGGGCACCCGCTGGGCGGCTCCGGGGCCATCCTCATGACCCGCCTGGTGCACGAGATGAAGCGCACCGGCGCCCGCCGCGGCCTGCAGACCATGTGCGAGGGGGGCGGCACCGCCAACGCGACGTTGCTCGAATTGGTGGGGGGAACCGTCTAGGGCCCGGGTCGCCGGGTTGGGCAGCGGCCTGGTCGCGCCGGATTCTGCCGGCCGGCTAGTTGGGGCAGATGAACAGGATCACGCTCGTGAACTCGGGGTTGGCGGGGTCAGCCTGACCCATTTGGAAAGTCATCTTCAGCCGATTGTGCTCCGTCCCCTGATCGTCCCACAGCTGGAAGTAGGAGGTGGGCTCGTCTTCCTCGTGGTAGGTCTGGTACGGGCCGAGAACCGCCTCTTCCACCGCGTCGCCGTTATGGCCGTGGCCGTCGCTCAGGCACGCCCCTCCTATGCACGCTGCCGGTCCGGCCTGCCAGTTGCCGTCGTTCCACTGGATGAAGTTGATTTCCCAGCTGAGGCCCGGGTTGTAGGCACCCACAGTTTCGCCCCACCATCCGACCGAGATCTCACAGATCTTCTCGCGGCAGAAGAGCGGCACCGGGAAGCTCACCTTGCCGCCGGTGTCGGCGATCTGGTAGGTCTTGCAGTCGCCGACCGCTGGGCCCACCCCGGTGGCAAACATGACACGCGCCCCGACCGCGGCGGCCACCGAAAGCAGGCCAGCCACCACGATCGCGATGATCAACGTCCGCTTCTTCATGCTCCCTCCCACTCGACGGACGGAACGAACCTACTCCGGGGACGGCCGCGTGGCGGCTCAGTGCGGCCAGAAGGGCGGCCGGCGACCGCATCCCCCACTCACCTGGGGTTCGTCTCGTGGAGCATGACTGCCGCCGCCCGCGAGGGTGACGGGACGATATCCCCACCTGTGGGTAGCCCTGGGGAGAACTACACCCGTGTAGTTCTCAGCGGTACCACAGCGTCATCAGGAAGCCGGCGGCAATACCGCCGAGGCCCATGTACAGGTAGTTGTTGTCGGTCCCGCCGGGGAATACCCCGATGTAGTTGAGGATGATGACCACCACGCCGGCGGCCATCAGCCCGAACATGGCGAATGCGTACCAGCGAGGCGAGCGCTTTTCCTCTTTCGGCGGGGGAGCCGCCGGGTGGTGCACCCGCTTCGGCTTGCGCCGGCCCTTGGACTTAGGCATGGGACCAGGCTAGCGGCCGGGGCAGGGGCCCGGCTCAGGGGGGCGGCGGGTGAGGGCAGGCCTCCCCGCTGGCCACACCGACGTAGATGATCACCTGGGAGCCGCGGGCAGGGTGGCCGTGCCCGGGGGACTCCCGAGGGGATCCTGGTCCACCACCTTGCCCACGTAGGCGAGATAGTCGGCAGGGGGCTGGCACTGCTGCTCGCTCACTGTGAAGCCGAGGCTGGTCAGGCGCGAGCGCGAGTCGGCCACGGTGTCCTGCGGGGCGATGAGGTTCCAGGCGCGCACGTCGGGCACGGCCACCACGGCGGCGCCGATGCGCACCTGGACCGTGGTCCCGGCGGCGACCAGGGTGCCGGTGGCGGCATAGGGGCCCGGTATCTGTTCGACCACCCTGCCATCGCACGGGTCGCCGGACGGCAGTTCCTCGGTACCGATCTCCTGGTAGACCAGGCCGGCGGCCTGGACGGCCGCCTGGGCCGAAGCGGGGTCGAGGCAGGACCCGGCGAATCCGGCGAGGTCGGGCACCCGGGCCCCCTGCTCGCCCAGGCGCACGATCACGGTGTCTCCCGGCTGGGCCTCGGTGCCGACCGGCGGGGACACCTCGGCCACCTTGCCGATGAAGGGGTCGCCGGCCTCGAGCAGGACGGGGCTGCCCTCGGAGTAGACGAGACCGGCGGTTTCGATGGTGGCCCGGGCGGCGCTCGGGGTGTCACCGAGGATGTCGGGGACGTCGACGGTCTCGGCGCTCTCGCCCACCCTCAACTCCACTGTGGAGCCGTACTCCATGGAGGTTCCGCCGACGGGGTCCTGCTCGACGACCCTGCCGTCGTTCTCGTCACCGAACTCGAGGGCGACCGGGTCCCCGAAGACGACCACGAAGCCCTCGTCCTCGAGGGCGGCCCGGGCGTCCTCCGGCGTGTCGCCGACCACGTTGGGGACGGTGGTGGGCACCGCCCCTTCGGAGATCACCAGCGTCACCTCGCCATCGCTGGGCAGGCTGGAGCCCGCCGGCGGGTCCACCTCGATGACGAACCCCTCGAGGACGTCTGCTGAGGGCTCCTGCTCGATGCGCACCTGGGCGGCGGTGAAGCCCGCCTCGGTGAGCCTCGTCAGGGCCTCGCTCTCCAGGCGGTCGACGACCTCGGGCACGATCAGCGCGTCGTTGCCCGCGGAGACGACCAGATCCACCACCGTGTTGGGTTCCACCTCCTGCCCGGCCGGCGGGTCCTGGGAGATGACGTTGCCCTCGTCGACCACCTGGGAGACCTCGTAGGTGACGCGGGCGGTGAGCCCGGCCTCCCTGAGCAGGTCCTGCGCCCTGGCCTCGGTCTCCCCGACCAGGGGGGGCACGGTGGCATTCCCGGGGCCGGTGGAGATCAGCAGGCGCACGGTGGTGCCGGCCTCGACCTCGTCGTCGGCCGGCGGGTTGGTGCCGGCCACCAGCCCGGCGGTGATCGTCGCGTCGGGCACGGGCTGGTCGTCGCCCACCAGGAGGCCCAGGTCGGCCAGGGCGGCGACCGCGGCTCTCCCGGGTCTGGCCGCGCACGTCGGGGATGGTCACCATCCCTTCGGTGTCGCCGGGCATGAGCAGGCGGAAGAGCAGCACCAGGCCCAGGCCGAGCAGGGCCAGCGCGGCGAGGATGCCGATGACCAGGGTGCTGCGGTCCGGGCGCCCCGGCTCCGGGTAGGCCCGGCTCTGCTGGGTCTCCCAGGCCGCCGACGGGGGCAGCGGGGGGGCGCCGACCGCAGCGGTCAGGCGGGTCGGGGCGTCGTCGGGGGGCGGGGCGGCGCGAGCGCCTCCCCGGCCAGGAAGCGCCCCAGGTCGAGGGAGAGGGCGCCGGCCGTCTGATAGCGCCGGCGCGGGTCCTTCTCCAGGCAGCGCATGACGATGACGTCGAGGGCATCGGGGATGTTGGGGTTCAGGTCTGAGGGAGGGGGCGCGAACTCGCGGACGTGCTGATAGGCCACGGACACCGGGCTCTCTCCCACGAACGGCGGCACGCCGGTGAGCAGCTCGTACATCACCACGCCCAGGGCGTAGAGGTCGGAGCGGCCGTCGGCGGTGAGGCCCTGGGCCTGCTCCGGGCTGAAGTAGGTTGCGGTGCCGATGACCGCGCCGGTGCGCGTCAGCTGGTCGGAGTCGTCCCAGGCCCGGGCGATGCCGAAGTCGGTGACCTTGGCGTCGCCCTCGGGGGTCAGCAGCACGTTGGCCGGCTTGATGTCGCGGTGCACCAGGCCCCGCTCGTGGGCCGCCCCGAGGGCGGCAGCCACCGACTGTGTTATCTCGGCCACCCGCCGCGGCTCGAGCGCACCCTCGGAGTGCAGGATCTCGCGCAGGTTCCGGCCCTGGATCAACTCCATGACCATGAAGTAGACGCCCTCGTCCCTGCCCCAGTCGTAGATGTCCACGATGTTGGGGTGGTTGAGGTTGGCGGCAGCCTGGGCCTCACGGTGGAAACGGGCGACGAAGGCCTCGTTGGCCGCGTACTCCGGGTGCAGGATCTTCACCGCAACCCGGCGGTTGAGAAGACGGTCGTGGCCCACCCAGACGTCGGCCATCCCACCTCGTGCCAGGTGGGAAATGAGCGCGTAGCGGCCCGAGAGGACCCTCTGTCCTTCCACTGAACCGATGATGGTACTTGAGGCCCCGGGATCAGCCGGCGAAGAAGGCGGCCAGCACCGCCTGGGCGATGGGCGCGGCCACCGACCCTCCCGAGCCCTCCTCGCCGAGGTTGCCGCCCTCTTCCACCATGACCGCCAGGGCGATCTGCTGCTCGCCCGGTTCCGGCTCCACCGGGCCGAAGCCGATGAACCACACGTGCGGCGCTCCCCCCGGGACCTCGGCGGTGCCGGTCTTGCCGGCCACCCGCACCCCGGGCACGGCCGCCCGCCACCCGGTGCCGGAGGTCACCACCTGCTCCATCATGGCCGCCAGGGCCTGCGCCGTCTCCTCGGCCATGGCCCTCCGCCAGGGCGCCGGCAGGGTGGATCGGGCGATCTCGCCGTCGGCGTCCAGGAGGGCGCCCACCAGGAAGGGCCGCATGATGACCCCGCGGTTGGCCACCGCCGCGGCGACCAGGGCCATCTGCAGCGGGGTGGCGCGGACGTCGCGCTGGCCGAGGGCGGTCTGCGCCAGGGCGGGAAGGTCGCCCTCGAGCCCCTCGGCCGGCAGGGTGGAGGCGATGGTGTCGAGATCGAAGGGGATGGTGCCGTTGAACCCGGCCGCCTCCACCGCGTCGAGCAGGGGCCCCGCCCCCACCAGCATGCCCAGCTCGCCGAAGGCGATGTTGCAGGAGACCGCCATCGCCCGCTCCAGGGTGAGGCTGGTGCCGTCGGCGCAGTAGCCCCCGTCCGCGTTGCGGATGACCGCGGTGGACCCGGGGAGCTCGAGCTCGGTCCGGTCGGTGAAGAGGGTCTCCGGGGTGACGAGCGCGGCTTCGATCCCGGCCACGGCCACCAGCACCTTGAAGGCGGACCCGGGGGGATAGGCGGCGGCGGTGGCCCGGTTGAGCAGGGGCTGCTCCGGGTCGGCGGCCAGGGCGTTGCCCTCGGCGGGATCCCCCGAGGCGAGCACGTTGGGGTCGAAGGTGGGGTTGGCCACCAGGGCGAGGACGGCCCCGGTGGCGGGGTCGAGCGCCACCACCGCCCCGTGCTGGTCGCCGAGGGCGGTGGCGGCGGCTCGTTGCAGGTCGTCGCGGATGGTGAGCTGCAGCTGGTGAGGGCGGAGGTCGCCTCCGAAGAAGGAGAAGAGGGCGGCCGTCAGCGAGCCGTCGTCGCTCGAGCGCAGGTCGTCGGCGTAGCGGGCCTCGAGGCCGGTGTCCCCGAAGTAGCTGCTGGCGTACCCGACCGCATGGGCGTAGAGGCCCTGCTCCGGGTAGACCCGGATCAGCGAGCCGTCCCCGCCGGTGTCGGTCTCGGACAGGGCGACCACCGTCCCCTCGGCGGTGACGATGGGGCCGCGCTCGCGGGTGGCCCGGTCGGCGAGGGCGCGCGGGTTGCGGACGTCGTCGCGGTAGCCGGGCCCGGCCACCGCCTGCTGGTAGGTGAGCCCGCCGGCCACCAGGGCGAGGACGACGAGGGCGGTGGCGGCCAGGCGCCACAGCGGGCGGTTCACGAGCCCTCCTCGTGCGAGACCCGGGCGAGCAGGGCGACCAGGACCAGGTTGGCCAGCAGCGAGGAGCCGCCGTAGGACATGAAGGGCAGGGTGATGCCCGTCAGTGGGAACAGGCGGAGGACCCCGCCGAGGATGAGAGCGGTCTGCACCGTGATCGTGATGGTCAAGCCGGCGGCCAGCAGCTTGCGGAAGGGGTCGCGCGCCCGCAGGGCGATGCCGAAACCGGCCGCCGGCCAGCAGGGCGTAGGCGGCGATCACCGCCAGGCCCCCGGCGAGCCCGGTCTCCTCGGCGACGGCGACGAAGACGAAGTCGGTGGCGGCCGCCGGGATCAGGTCGGGACCGCCGGCCCCGAGGCCGGCTGCCGGTGAGCCCGCCGCTGCCGAGGGCGAAGAGGCCCTGGGCGACCTGGTAGCCGGTGCCGGCGAAGTCGGCGAAGGGATGCAGCCAGGCCGAGACGCGCACGCGCACGTGGGCGAAGGACTGGTAGGCGGCGAGGCCGCCGCCGAGCAGCAGGGTCAGTGTGGCCAGGGGGTAGGCCAGGCGGCCGGTGGCCGCGTAGAGCATGGCGGCGAACACCACGAACAGGAGTAGCGACGCTCCCAGGTCGCGCTGGTAGACCAGCACCGCGAAGCTGACCCCGAAGGCGAGGAGCACCGGGAGCAACTGGCGGGGCTCGGGGATGCGCAGCGGCCCCAGGCGCCGGGGCATCTCGGTCAGCGCCCGATGGCGGTCGGCCAGGTAGGAGGCCAGGAAGACCACGACCAGCAACTTGGCCGCCTCGCCGGGCTGGAAGGAGAGGGAGAGGTCGCCGGCCTGGAGCCTCACCCACAGCCGGGACCCGTTCAGGGAGACGCCCCGCACCGGCCACGAACCGGGCAGGAGGGGCAGCAGGAGCAGGATGAGGCCGGCCACCAGGAAGAGGTAGCGGTAGCGGCGCAGGACACCCACCCCGCTGCGGCGTAGGGCGAAGAGGGTGGCGGCGGCGATGGCCGCCCCGACCAGCAGCCACCACTGCTGCAGGCGTCCCAGGTCGGGGTCGATGCGGGCCACCTCCACCCAGCCCACCGCGGTGAGCAGGGCCGCAAGGGGCACCAGGGCGCGGGTGGACCGGGGGGCCCAGCGGCGCACCGCCACCAGCAGCCCGCCGAAGGCGGCCAGGAAGACGGCGGGTGCCATCAGGGCGTCATAGGTGGGCGCCCGGCCATCGGCCAGCCGGGTCAGGACCGAGCCGGCCCCGGCGAGGGCGGCGGCCAGGGCAACCAGGACGGCTTCGGTGGTGCGGCTCAATTGCGTACGTCGACGACGACGACGCTGGTGTTGTCGAAGCCGCCGGCCCGGTTGGCTGCCTCGACCAGGGCGGCGGCGGCGGCCGGGCCGTCCCGTTCGGTGAGCAGCGCGGCGATCTGGGCTGACTCGAGCATGGTGGTGAGGCCGTCGGAGCAGAGCAGGAACCGGTCGCCGGGCAGGGCGTCACGCTGCACCAGGTCCACGGCGACGTTGCTCTCCAATCCGAGCGCCCGGGTGATGACGCTGCGGAAGGGATGTGCGGTGGCCTCCTCCGGGCGCAACTCGCCGGAGGCCACCATCTCGGCCACCAGCGAGTGGTCGCGGGTCAGCTGCTCCAGGTTGCCGTCCCGGTACCGGTAGGCCCGGCTGTCCCCGATGTGGCCGATCTCCACCATGTCCCTGGAGAAGATGGCGAGTGTGAGGGTGGTCCCCATGCCGGTGAGCCGGGGACGGCCGCGGGCGGTGTGCAGGACGGCGGCGTTGGCCGCCAGCACCCGGGCCACGGCGTCGCCGTCGGTGGCGACCGCGGCTTCTATGGCCACCCGGCTGGCGACCTCCCCGGCCACGTGGCCGCCCATGCCGTCGGCCACCGCGGCCAGGAAGTCGTCTGTGGCCTCCCCCGTGCGCCATCCGGCCATCGGGGGGACGGGGCCAGAGGGCGTCCTCGTTGTGGTCGCGGACGAGGCCCTGGTGGGTGGCGGCTGCCCAGGCGAAGGTCATCGCACCTCCATGATGGTCTGTCCCACCCGGATCTGGTCGCCGCGGCGGAGGGACATTGGCGCCGTCATGCGCTCCCCGTTCACATAGGTGCCGTTGGTGCTGCCCAGGTCCTGGAGCCGGACCTCACCGGCCTGGAAGACGAGGCGGGCGTGGAAGTCGGAGGTGTAGGGGTCCTCGAGGACCACGTCGGCCTCGGCGCTGCGCCCGAGTACGAGGGGCCGGGTCACCCGGAATGTCAGGCCCGACTGCGAGGCGGGCTCGATGACCGCGACGGCGGGCGCCTCGGAGCGGGCGCGCTCGCCGCGCAGGTGCCCGGCGATGTTCCGGCCGATCACCCAGAGGAAGACGTAGAGGAGGGCGATGAATGAGATCTTCAGGATGTGGAGGGCGAGGACGGGCATCTCACACCGACCGGAACACGAAGTGGGAGTTGCCGAAGGTGATCAGGTCGCCGTCGGCCACCTCGCCCGACCTCGGTCAGGGGCTCGCCGTTCAGGCAGGTGCCGTTGGAGGAGCCGAGATCGGCCACCCAGATCCCCCCTGCCTCCCGCCAAAGCAGGGCATGGCGCCGGGAGATCTCGGGTTCCTCGAGGCGCACGTCGGCCTGGGAGGAGCGCCCGACCAGTGCCCGGTTGGGGCGGACCTCCCGTGCCGGGCGGCCGGGAGGGATCAGGCGCGCCCAGGGGGGCATCGGGGCGGGCAGGAACGCCGTCTGCACCGCGGCGGTGGCCGGGGAGCCCGATCCCACCACCAGCCGCACCCGGACCGGCCCGACGAGGCGCCAGCCGCGTTCGACGGCGGTCTCGAAGACCACCGCCGCCAGTTCCGCCTCCACCTGGGCGCGGGCCTCCGGTTCGGCGGGCTCGCCTCCCAGGGTCACGGTGAAGGCGTTGGGGGCCTCGGGCCCGTAGGCGCCGGCGCGCAGGGCCAGGTCGGCCTGGCGAACGAGCAGGGAGGCCAACTCGACCGGGTTCATGCGGCCGCGGAAGATCCGGGCGGCCATGCCGTCCACCAGGCGCTCCAGGCGGCGCTCCATGCCGCGAGCCAGGCTCACCGGGCCAAGTGTAAGGGCGAGCCGGAGTCGTGAGAGGACCCCCGTGGTACGATCGTGGGCCCGCGGGCGAGTGGCGGAATTGGCAGACGCGCAGGATTCAGGTTCCTGTGGGCGCAAGCCTGTGGGGGTTCGAGTCCCCCCTCGCCCACTCCAATGTCCTATCAGGAAGTACGTCGGCGCCGCCGGCGCCGGGTGCTCGCGGCGCTGGTCGGCCTGGTCGTGATACTGGCTGTGGCCTACGCCGTCACCCGCCTCGCAGTCGGAGGAGCAGGTGAGCCGCGAGTACCTCGACCAGGCGCTCGATTTCGCCGACGGGGAAGCGGGGCTGGCCGAGCGGCTGGCGGACATGCTGGCCCGGCTGGAGCAGATCGGGCGGCCCGGCATGGCGACGATCCTGGACGAGCTTGCCGAGGGGACGGTGGCGCTGGCAGGCGATCTCGAAGAAGCCGGTTCGCCGCCGGGGGAGTTGGGCTCGGGTGATCTCTACCTGCACATCGCCGCCGACCGCTGGAGCGACGGGATCGCCGATGTGCGCCGGGGTCTGCTGGCCTTGAGCGAGGCGCCCGAGTCCGAGGACGGCAGGGGCTGGGTGAGCCGGGGCCTGCTGACCCTGCAGGTGGGAGACAGCGCCTTCGCCGGCTTCCTCGAACCGCTGGAAGGGGTGGACATCTCCGACCTGGGGCGTCAGTTCCCCGAGGTCGCCTTCGTCGCAGCGGGCGACGCCACGCTGTACGACGCCGAGGCCCTGGCCCTGCGGCTGGTGGCGAGCCCGGGACTGCAGGCGACCACGAACCTGGCTGTGGCCGACCTGCGCCTCGACCCCGCCCCGGTGGGTGAGCAGGTGGGCCTCCCGGTGGTGCCCCTCTCCGATTCGCTTTCGGTCGAGGCGACCGTGGCCAACCGGGGCAGCGCGCGGGTGGCCGGTGCGCAGGTGGCCCTCGACCTGCTCTCCCAGGACGGTACCGTCCACCAGGACGTGCAGTCGATCGGGGCCCTGGAACCGGGGGCCGCCGCCACCGTGGTGTTCGCCGACCTGCCGGTGGAACCCGGCAAGCTGTACGAGATCATCGTCTCCTTGACCGACGAGGACGACAATCCGTCGGATGACCAGATTTCCTTCACCTTCATCCGGAACGGCGCAGGGTGACTCTCGGTGAGGCGCTCACCATCGGCGTCGCCGCGGTGGCGCTGGTGGTGGCGGCGTTCCTGGCGGTGCAGGTGAGACGGTTGGAGCGGCGCATGGCGGTGCTCCCCGAGGACGGCGGGGTGTTCGAGGCGCTCCGCCGCCTGGACACCGATCTGGCCTCCGCCGAGGAAGGCATCGCCGCACTGCGGCCGGTGGTCCAGTCGCTGCACGAGCGCATGCCGGGCGCGCTCCGCTATGCCGCGATGGTGGCCTACGACGCCACCGGCGACCTGGCGGGCAACCTCTCCCGCTCCATCGCCTTGCTCAATGAACGCGGCGACGGCCTGGTGCTCACGCTGCTCACCCGGCGCAGCGAGAGTCTCTTCTACACCAAGATGGTGCGGGCGGGGCGGGGCACGGAGAGCCTTTCGCCGGAGGAGCAAGAGGTCGTCAACCGGGCGCTGGGTAGCTAGGCGGCAGCGGGGCGGCGGGGGCCATCCCGGCCCGGGAACTCAGCCGGAGGCGCCGGCCCTACCATTGGTGCGGTGATCGACGTTTCCTTGCTCCGTGGTGATCCTGAAGGCCTGGCGGCCGCGTTCGCCCGCAGGCACCTGAGTGTGGACGTGGCGCAGTTGGCGGCCCTCGACCGGCGCCGTCGGGAGGCACGTACCCGGGCCGAGGATCTGCGCGCCGCCCAGAAGCGGGCCGGCAAGGCCATCGCCTCCCTGCAGGGTGAAGAGAAGGCCGAGGCGATCGCCACCGCCGCCCGGCTCGCCGAGGAGTACCGGGGCTCCCTGGCCGGGGCCGATGCGCTCGACGCCGCCTTCGACGAGGTGTGGCGCACCCTGCCCAACCCGCCGCACCCCAGTGCCCCCACCGGCGGCGGCGAGGCCGACAACGTCGAGGTGAAGCGCTGGGGGGAGATCCCCTCGTTCCCGTTCCCGGCTCGCGACCACGTCGAGCTGGGGGAGGCCCTCGGCCTCATCGACACCGAGCGGGGGGCCAAGGTGTCGGGGGCCCGCTTCGCCTATCTCCGGGGCCCGGCCGCCTTGCTCGAGTTCGCCCTGGTCCAGTTCGCGCTGAAACGCCTGGCGGGGGCCGGGTTCTCCCCGACGGTGGTCCCGGTGATGGTGCGCGAAGAGGCGCTCTACGGGACGGGCTTCTTCCCCGGCGCCCGCGAGCAGGTGTATGCGGTGGGTTCCAGCGAGCGGGGCGGGGTGCCCGTCGAGCCCGACGGGCTCTACCTGGTGGGCACGGCCGAGGTGCCGCTGGCCGCCCAGCACACCGATGAGATCCTCGACGGGGCCGCCCTCCCCGTGCGCTATGCGGGCTTCTCCACCTGCTTCCGGCGTGAGGCGGGCACGTACGGCAAGGACACCCGGGGCATCTTCCGGGTGCACCAGTTCGACAAGGTGGAGATGTTCTCGTTCTGCCACCCCGATCGGTCCTGGGAGGAGCACGAGTACCTGCTCTCCCGCGAGGAGGACCTGGTGCAGGCTCTGGGCCTGCCCTATCGGGTGGTGAACGTGTGCACGGGCGACCTGGGCGACTCGGCGGCCAAGAAGTACGACATCGAGGCCTGGCTGCCCGGCCAGCAGGCCTTCCGGGAGATCACCTCCTGCTCCAACACCACCGACTTCCAGGCACGCCGGTTGCGGATCCGCTTCCGCGACGCGGACGGCGCCACCCGCCTGGTGCACACCCTGAACGGCACGGGAGTGGCGATCGGGCGGACCCTGATCGCCATCATCGAGAACTACCAGCAGGCCGACGGCAGCGTGGTGGTCCCGGAAGTCCTCCGTTCCGCCGTCGGCGTGGAGCGCATCAGCCTGTGAGGAGCGGGGAGGTCTTCTCCCGCATCGCCCGGCGCTACGACGCGGTCAACCGGGTGCTCTCGCTCGGGCGCGACGGCGCCTGGCGGCGTTCGGCCATCGCTCACCTCCCACCCGGGCGGGTGCTCGACCTGGGCGCCGGGACCGGGGCGGCCAACCGCGAGTTCGGCACCCGCCGGGTCGTGGCCCTCGACCCCGCGCCGGCCATGCTCGGCCGCAACCCGCAGCGGCGCCGGGTGACGGGCTACGGGGAGCGCCTGCCCTTCGCCGACGGCTCCTTCGATGGGGTGTTCTCGGCCTACGTCTTCCGCAACCTGGACTCCGTTCCCGCCACCCTCGCCGAAGTCCACCGGGTGCTCCGCCCGGGCGGGGCGGCGGCGATCGTGGACCTGTCCCGGCCCGCCATGCCCTGGAAGCGCACCCTGCACCGAATGGGGACGGCGGTGGTGCTGCCGGTGGTGGGCACCCTGGCGGGGTCGCCCCGGGAGTACTGGTACCTCCACCGGAGCCTCGACTCCCTGCCCCGGCCCGAGGTGTTGTTCGGCGGCGGGCCGCTGCGTGTGGAGCGCCTGTGGCGCATGGGCCCCCTCGGCTTCGTCTACGGGGTGGTGCTGAGGAAGGAGCCGTAGCTCCCTCTCCCGGCTGCAGTCCATGCTCCCCCTAAGGGGGGAGTGCCGAGGGGCGCAGCGAGCGGGCGAGGGGAGCTGTCCCGACCTGGCGGGTGAGGCTGGGAGACCGCTCCTCCTCCGCGCCCCAGGGAGGAGGCGAGGGCGAGCGGCGAGGCGAGGGGGGTCTTGTCCAGACCTGACGGTTGGGCCTGGAAGACGCCCCCCTCCGTCGCCTGAGGATCGGGCACCTCCCCCTTGGGGGGAGGCGAGGGCGCCTGAGCCGCGGCGCGGCTCCGTCGCCGGCGGGTGCCCCCTCTGCGGCCTACGGCCGCGTCTCCCCCGGCCTGCGAGGGAGACGATTGATCGTGCACCCCGCCTTCGAACTGCGACTCCCGGCGCGTCCCGGGTCGTTGGCTCGAGCCAGGCACCCCTGCGGCACCCGGGACCGTCCGCTTAGGGCTGCTTCCTTCCGGACCTGACCCGGTTCACGGTCGTCCCGCCGCGCAGGACCCGGCCTTCATCGCCACGTGCCCGGCGCTCGGCCCGACAGCCGAAGCCCTCGGGCGGGGGATTCAGCCCCGCATACAGAGGGTTTCGGGTACAGGGCACCCCTAGCGCCCCGCCTAGCACGATCGGGGCAAGGGTACTCAGTCGCCGAACGCGCCGGAGCCCGGCGGGGGGACGCCGGGCTCCGGGGGCGGGGAGGTCAGTCGCCGGCGATGGCGTAGATCCACTGTGCCGGTTCGCCGTCCGCGGCTGATGCCCGACGCGGTAGCCCAGGTAGCCGCCGAACTCCTCGAACGGCGGCGAAGTCCAGGTCGTCGTACAGGGGCGCAGCGCCTCGCGCTCCGCCTCCGGCACTTCGGCCCACGAGCCGTAGGCCTGCGCCGACGGCCAGGCGTAGATGGTCGGGCCGCCGGTCCTCGATCGCGCCGAAGGGGCGCTGCAGCATGTCGGCGATGTAGTGCATCGGCTGGTAGTGGAGGAACTCCATCGCGCTGCCAGTAGGCCACCGGGTCGCCGCGACTCGCCGAAGGAGTAGGAGAAGGTCGCCGGGTCGAGACCAGGCTTTCCAGAGCCTCCCAGTCGCAGGCCCGGGCCGCCTCGTAGATCGCGTAGCGCAGCTCGGCCACGGCGGCGGGCAGCTCCGGCTGGCCGACCAACTCCGAGCCGAGCGCCTCCCCCGAGCAGGGGATGGTCGAAGTCGGCGTCCAGGGCCTGCAGCTCGTCGTAGACCCGGCCCAGCCCGTCCCGCAGCTCGAACAGCGTACTGGTCGAGCTCGGCGGCGTGGCGTGCGCAGGTCGGTCCCCTGGTCCGGGGGCAGGCCCGCCAGTTGGGCGTCGATGGTCTCGATCTCGGCCAGGGTGGCTTCGACCGCCTTGTCGAGGTCGTAGCGCTCGGCGAGCAGGGCGGCGATGGGGTCGAGGGTGGTGGTGGTGCCCTCGCCGGAGCCGCTCAGCCACACCGGGTGCTGCCGCACGTTGGTGCGGCGCCCGTCCTCCATGGAGGTCTCCCAGGCGACGAGGGTGCCCAGTTGGTCCTCGCCCACCTCGTAGGGGATCTCGATGGCGAAGTCCCCGCGGCAGCCGGTGCCGCAGGTGGCGGTGGTGAAGCCTTCCCAGAGCACGGCGCCGTCCTGGTCGAGCAGTTCCAGGCTCACCGTGGCCTCGAAGACGTTGGCGGTGCCGGTCACCACCAGCGGGTTCTCCCCGGCGCTCGCCCAGTAGGCCGGGCTCTCGATGAGGATCGCCGGGAGCAGGTCCTCGAAGTCGGCACGGGTGGCCGGGTCGTCGACGGTCATCCCTTCGCTGCCGAGTCGACGGTGGTCGGCACCCCTTCGACCAGGAAGCGGACGCCGTCGATCTCGTCGAAGCGGGTGAGGGTGAAGACCATCTGGGCCAGGCGCGGCCGCGTGGAGCAGCGTGCCGGCTCCCGGAACGAACTCGGAGGAGAGGTCGACGGTGGCGATGCCGTCGGACACCTCGACTCCCAGGAGCCGGGTGCCCTCGGGGATGGCGGAGGCGAGGGGCGGGTCGGCGTCCTCCTCCCCCGGATAGGTGCCGATCAGCAGGAAGTCCAGGGTCTGCGCCACCGGGTCGGTGACGGGGTGGGAGAGGACCGCGTAGCGACCGGGCGACCGGGATCAGGTAGGGCCCGGGGGCCAGTTGGGTGCCGTCGTCCTCCACCAGGAAGTAGACCACGGTGTCGTCGCTGCGAATGAGCGCCCGGGGCGGTGGTCGTGGTGGTCCCGGGGGCCTGGGTAGTGCCGGGGTTGCTGGTGGCGGCGATCTCCTGCGATCCGCCGCGGATCCACAGGAGCCAGCCCCCGCCGGCCAGCAGGGCGGCCAGGGCGAGCCCCCCGGCGAGGGCCCACACGGGCCGGGGCCGGCGGGGCGGCCCGCCGGCGATGCGGTCGGCGGTCCCCATGGGCGCATAGATGGGATGGTCCTCCGGCATCGGGTTCATGTCCCGCAGGTGGTCGAACGGGTCGCGGCTCATGGTTCGTCTCCGGTGTCGTTCAGGGCTCGTTCCAGGCGGCGGCGGGCCCGGTGGAGGCGGATCGTCGCCGCGTTGGGGGAGCACCCGAGGACCGTTCCCATCTCCTGTGGGCCCAGGCCCTCCCAGGCCGCCAGGCGCAGCACCTCCCGGTCGTCCGCGCGCAGTGCCTCGAGGGCGGTGAGCACGCCGACCGGGTCGGCAGCCGGTTGCTGCGGGTCCGGTTCGCGTTCGGCGGCGCGGGCGGTGAGGCGCATCCGGCGCCTCCGGCCGCGTTCGGCGTTCGCCACTACCCGGCGAGTGACGCCGTACAGCCAGGGCAGGGTGTCGGGCTCGGAGGGGACGTGGCCGATCTTCCGCCAGGCGACGGTGAAGGCCTCGGCCGCCACGTCGGCGGCCTCGTCGGGGCCCAACCGCCGTCCCGCGTACCGGTAGACCGCCGCGTAGTGGCGGGCGAAGAGAGAGCGAAACCGCTCCTCCGGAGTCGCGCCGGTCGCCTCGAGGCGGGGCTGGGTCATCGTGTTCCCCACAATCCCATATGTCCGGGACAAGCCGACGATTTCCGGCTGCCCGGCGGAGGTGGGGGTTGGACCTCGCCGGTGCCGGCCGGCGCTCAGCGGGCCGGCTCGCTCGCAGTTGAGGTGGTGGTACCCGTCGGCGGGGTTGTAGGTGTCGTTGCCCGGGCCGCAGTAGTCGGTGTCGAGCGGTTGGCCGCCTGCGTCGTGCAGGTCATCCCCCGGCTGGCCCTCCAGGGCGTCGGCGCCTGCCGATCCGTAGAGCCTGTCGTTGTCCGAGCCGCCCCAGATCACGTCGTTGCCGTTGCCGCCGACGATCGTGTCCTCCCCGGTCCCCCCGAAGAGGGCGTCGTTGCCCCCCTCGCCGTAGATCCGATCGGCGTCGTCGTCGCCGTTGATGTAGTCGTTGCCCGCGCCGCCGTGGAGCTCGTCGTTGCCGGGGGAGCCCATCAGGATGTCGCTGCCGGGCCCGCCCCATAGTTTGTCGTGGCCGTCGCCGGCCCAGAGGTGGTCGCGGTCTGCACCCCCTTCGATCCAGTCGCTGTCGAGGCCGCCGTCCAGGTAGTCGATGCCCGCGTCCCCGTAGAGGTGGTCGGCTCCCGTCTCCCCCTGGAGCTCATCGCTGCCGTCACCCCCGCGAAGGGTGTCCTCGCCGGCGCCGCCGTCGAGGAGGTCGTCGCCGGGCCCGCCGCGCAGGGTGTCCTGGCCTTCCCGTCCGCAGATCGTGTCGTTCCCTTCACCTCCGTCGATGATGTCGGAGCCCAGACTGCCCACGATGACGTCGTCGCCGGGAGTCCCGACGACCTGGCCGGCACCGACGATGGTGGCCGTCCGGCCCTCGCACTGGGGAGTGCCGGCCAGGGACGCAGCCGAGGGGACGCCCAGGGCGAGCGATGCGGTGAGAGCCAGGACAGCGGCTGCAGAGCGCAGGGGCTTCATCTTCCCTCCGGGGGTTCGGTGGTGGATGCTCATATGTATCGGCAGCGCGTGGGCCGGGCTGCACCTGCGCTCATCCCCCACCCGCGGGAGGTGAAGTGGCCGAGGAAGCGTAGGCAACTACTCTCGGATTGTGACCGTCGCGCTCACCCGGCCCCTGACCCTGCCGCGGTTCCGGGCGCTGTGGATCGCCTCGGTGTTCAGCAACGTGGGCGGGTTCTTCCAGTCGGTGGCCGCCTCCTGGCTGATGCTGGAACTGACCGGTTCCCCGGTGTGGGTCTCGGCCATGGCCGCCTCCACGATGCTGCCGCTGCTCTTCCTGGCGCTGCCTTCGGGCGCGCTCGCCGACCTGGCCAATCGGCGCAACATCCTGCTGATCACGCAGGCCACGATGCTCGCGTCGGTGCTGGGGATGACCGGCGTCCGCCCTCTCCGGGCACATCACCCCGCCCCTGCTCCTCACCTTCGGCCTGCTCCTCGGGGTGGGTGCGGCCTTCAACGCCCCGGTGTGGATGGCCATGGTCCCCGACCTGGTGCCGCGCGAGATGGTGCCCGACGCGGTGGCCCTGAACTCGGCCGCGTTCAACGCGGCCCGGGCGGTGGGGCCCGCCCTGGGCGGGATCATCGTGGCGCTGGCCGGGCCGGGCGTTGCCTTCGGCATCAACGCCGCCACCTATGTCGGGGTGCTGGCGGTGATCCTCTCCTTCCCCGCCTCCGAGTGGAGTCCGCAGGAGGATTCCCCGATGGGCAAGGCCATCGCCGCCGGGGTGCGCTACGCCCGGTTCTCGCCCACTCTGCTCTGGCTGCTGGGGGTGGCGGCCGCGTTCGCCCTCACCGGGGCGTCGGTGCTGACGCTGCTCCCCAACGTCACCAGTGAGGGCCTGAGAGGGGGGGCCACCATGTACGGCCTGCTCCTCGGGGCGATGGGGGTGGGAGCGCTGGGAGGGGCCTTCAGCCGGGCGACGGCCGCCAGGGGGCTGGGCCGGCGCACGGTGGCGGCCTCCATGGCCCTCTACGGCCTGGGAGGGATCGGGATCGGCCTGTCCGGCGCCCCCTGGCTCACCGGGCTGCTCATGGCCGCCGTGGGCGTGGTCTGGGTCTGGGCGCTCACCACCTTGAACGCCACCATCCAGACGCTGTCGCATTCCTGGGTTCGGGGTCGGGCTCTGAGCCTCTACACGTTGGCGTTCAGCGGGATCTGGCCGCTGGGCTCGCTGCTGGCCGGCGGCGTGGCCGACCTCATCGGCTCGGCCCACGCGGTAGCGGTGCTCTCCGCGGCAGCCGCGGTGCTGGGCCTGGCGGCCTTCCGCATGCCCATCGTGGGCATCGACGACGTGGCCGCCCCCGAGGAACCGGCCGACTACGACCTCGCCCCGCACGGCGATGTCGAGGTGACGGGCGGGCCCGTGCTGGTCCTCAACACGTGGGAGATCGACGCGCGCCGCCTCGGCGAGTACCTGGAGGCCATGGCCGAGCTGCGGCGGGTGCGGCTGCGCACCGGGGCCTTCCGATGGCGCCTCTACCGCCACTTCGAAGAGCCGCACCGCATGACCGAGGCGTTCAGCCTGGCCTCATGGGAGGAGCACCTCCGCCAGCACCACCGGATCGACGCGGTGGACGCGGAGATCATCCGCTGGGCGCGTTCGTTCGACGTGGGCGACGGGCCGCGGGCCCGCCACCTGGTGGGCTTCGAGGTGGTGGACCCGCGCCATCGGCCCGACTGGGAGGAGTTGATCGTTCACCACCGACTCATCCACGAGGAGGACGGGGAGATCCCGCTGGCGACGGAGGACCCGCCGGGCGGCGCCGCCTGAGGAGGATTCCGGGGGGAGGGCAGAGCGGCGCGGCTGGGCTGGTTGAGCGGCTCTCTCCCCGGCTCGCGCGGGAGCGGCTTCGGGCGAGGGCAGGGCGTCTCCCCCTCCGGGCTCGAGCCGTGGTCTCCCCTGCGCCTGCGGCTGTCACGCCGGCTGCTGCCGGGCTCTCCCCCTCCGCGCCGCGCCTTCGGCGCGACGCGCCTCCCCCGTCCCCACGGGGGAGGCGATCGAGCGGAGAGGGAGGGATTTGAACCCTCGAGGGAACTTTCGCCCCCTACTCGCTTAGCAGGCGAGTGCCTTCGGCCGCTCGGCCACCTCTCCTTTTCGGTTCCGCCGGCCCACGTCGGGCCGCCGGGCGGAGGGAGTGGGATTCGAACCCACGAGGCCCCTACGGGGCCCAGCAGTTTTCAAGACTGCCGCCTTCGTCCGCTCGGCCATCCCTCCCGGGTGCCGCCGGGCGGAGGGGGTGGGATTCGAACCCACGGAACCGGAAACCCGGTTCAACAGTTTTCGAGACTGCCGCCTTCGGCCGCTCGGCCACCCCTCCCGATCGCTGCGGGCGGCCGATTGTACCGGGGGCCGCTCTCCCCGCCTTCCTATGGGCGCCGCTCCCGGAAGAAGGCTTCGAGCAGGGCGGCGCCCTCGTCGGCGCGCACCCCGGCGACCAGGTCACATCGGTGGTTCAGGCGTTCGTCCTGAGGGATGTTGTACAGGCTCCAGGCCGCGCCCGCCTTGGGGTCGGCGGCGCCGTAGACGATCCTCTCCACCCGGGCCCAGACCGCGGCCATGGCGCACATGGCGCACGGCTCGAGCGTGACCACCAGGGTGTGGCCGTCGAGGCGCTCGGTGCCTCGGGCGCGGGCCGTCCGGGAGAGCACCAGCATCTCGGCGTGGGCGGTGGGGTCGCCGAGCAGGCGGCAGCGGTTGTGGTCGGCGGCGACCACCGTCCCCTGCGGGTCGAGGAGCACTGCCCCCACCGGCACGTCGCCGTGGCCGAGGGCGGCGCGTGCCTCGGCCAGGGCCTCTGTCATGGCGTCGTCGAAGCGGTCTGCAGTCATGCCGACCTACACTCCTGGCGCTCTCGGAGGGATCGCATAGCCCGGTCTAGTGCGCACGCCTGGAGAGCGTGTAGGTGGCGAAAGCCGCCTCGAGGGTTCAAATCCCTCTCCCTCCGCTCCATCGCCTCCCCCGGCTCCGCCGGGGAGCCTCCGCGGGGGAGTGCGCGCCGAGGGCGCTCCGCCGCGGCTGCCGGGGGAGATGCTTCCAGCTCCCCCGGGGGAGTCCGTGGCCGCAGGCCGCAGGGGGAGAGTGCTCGCCCGACCAGCGGGGGAGTCCGGCGCCGAGCTGGGCACCTCGCGACAGCCCCTTCCGACGGAGGGGAGGAAGGGCGGCACCTCTGCGCTTGCGGCGAGGCACGGAGCTCACCCCTTCACCCACGCGCCCACCACGTCGCCGAGGATGCCGAGGGGCACCGGGCCGCAACCCAGGACGGTGTCGTGGAACGCCTTGATGTCGAAGCGGGCGCCCATGGTCCGCTTCGCCTCCTCGCGCAAGCGGAGGATCTCCCGCTGGCCGATCTTGTAGGCCAGGGCCTGGCCGGGCCAGCCGATGTAGCGGTCCACCTCGTTCTCGATGTTGTTGGGGGCCTGGGGGGAGTTCTCCACCAGGTAGTCGATGGCCTGCTGGCGGCTCCAGCCGAGGTGGTGGAGGCCGGTGTCCACCACCAGGCGGCCGAAGCGCCAGGAGTCGAAGGAGAGCATCCCCATGCGCTCCAGGTCGCCCGAGTACAGGCCCATCTCGTCGGCCAGCCGTTCGCAGTACAGCCCCCAGCCCTCGCAGTAGGCGGTGGCGATGGCGTGGCGGCGGAAGGTGGGCAGGTCCTCCATCTCCTGGGCCAGCGCCAGTTGGAAGTGGTGCCCGGGGACGCTCTCGTGGAAGGCCAGGGCCTCCGACTCGTAGCGAGCGCGGGTGGTGGGCTCGGTGGTGTTGATGAAGAAGATCCCGGGCCGCGAGCCGTCGGAGGCCGGCGGCAGGTAGAAGGCCAGGGGGGCGTCGGCCGCGCCCACCTCGGGCACCTCCTGGAGCACGCAGGGGGTCTTGGGCAACTTGCCGAACCAGTTCGGGGTGGCTTCGTTGGCCCGGGCGAGTGATCGCTCCGCCTGCGCCTTGATCTGCTCGCCGGTCTCGAAGCGCAGCGCCGGGTCCTCGCGGAGGCGCCGGTAGATCTCGGGCAGGTCGGTGGTGCCCAGCACCCGGCCGCCCAACTCCCGGTACTCGTCGCCCAGGGCGGCGATGCCGTCGAGGCCGATCTGGTGGATCTCGGCCGGAGGTCAGGTCGAGCGAGGTGAGCTGGTGGATGGCCCGGCGGTACACGTCGGCGCCGTCGGGCAGCCAGCACACCCCGGACTTCTCCGGCGGCCGCGACGCCGGCCGCACCTGGTCGGCCACCGCGGCCCGGTAGCGGGCGAGGGCGGGGCGGACCACCTTCTCCACCTGTTCCTGCATGGCCTGGCGCCATTCGGCCACCCGGGCCTCGTCCATGTCGGCCGGGGGCCGCATCCTCAGGAACGGGTCGTCCTCCACCGGGGAAGCGAGATAGGCGTCGATCTGGGCGAGCACCTTGTCCACAGCCACGCGGGGTGGGGTGCGCCCGGCGGCGACGCCCTGGCGCAGGCGCTCCACCGCCTGGTCGAAGGTGGTGCCGACGCGGGAGGCCTTCACCACGTAGGCGTGAGCATGCTCGGCGGTGACCGGGGTCATCTGGGGCACGAAGTTGACCAAGTCCATGTGCGGGCCGATCATCGGATCGACCAGGAACTCGGCCCGACGGGAGCGGAGGGCGTCGGCCTCGGCTCGGGCATCGAAGGCGAGCACGGCGCGGGTGATGGCCTCGGTGCCGTCGAGGCCGGCGGGGTCGACGGCCTCGGCTTCGACGGCCATCGACTCGAGCCGCTCGATGTAGGCGTCCTCGTGCTCCCGCGAGAGGTCTTCCATCTGGTCGTCGAAGCGGTGGTCGCCGAGCAGCGTGGCCGAGGTGGGGCTGCCTTCCATGAGGAGGTCCCAGTAGCGGGCGGCCAGGGCGGCGATTTGCTCGTTCATCGGGTGTTCCTTCTCTCGGCGCGCGGGCAGCCTATCGACCGGCGGACGGCCGTGGGCTTTCCGTGCGGAGGGCGGGGGACTACCTTTAGGGAACCGAGCGCCCGTAGCTCAATTGGATAGAGCGTCTGGCTACGGACCAGAAGGTTGGGGGTTCGAGTCCCTTCGGGCGTGCGATGACGAAGGCCCTTGTCGTGACAAGGGCTTTCGTCCGTGTTCCGTGGGAGGCCGCCGAGCCGGAGTCCATCGCCGGTGAGGTCGACTTCATCGCGGATGCGATCGCCGCATCTAGGGCCGGCACCCGAGAGACGCAAGAGTGACGTTCGCCGGCGCACAACCGCGGGGTCACGGGTGGTGGCCGGTGAGTTCGTGCGCCTGCGTCACCCCGTGCGGGTCGAGGTGTACGACGGCGTGCACGCGGTAGGGGAAGGCGTGCATCAGGGTGTGCTCGATCTGCTGGGTGATGAGGTCGCCCTGCTCGACGGTGAGCCCGGGATCGACCGAGACCACGGCAACCGCTTCCAGTTGATGCCCTGCCAGCGCAGGCGCAGGTCACTCACCTGACGCACTCCGGGGACGGCTGCGGTGGCCGAGTGGGCCAGGTCGACGAGTTCCGGGTCGATGGCGTCGAGCATGCGTCCGAAGATCCGCACGGCCGAGCGGCCCAGCATCAGCACGATGAACAGGGCCACTACCAGCCCGGCGACCGAGTGTGTCATGGGGTCGCTCCCCCTGGCCAGGGCAGGAGTCGGCTCGGCGATGAACGACACCACCCGACTTGTCGGAGCTGCCCTCGGGGTTGCTGTCGTGGGCAGCGTGCTGTCATCGCTCTACTCGTCCTCGATCGGAGCTGCGACCACCGGTCTGCCCTTGCCCGTCGCAGCCGCGGTGGGCGATTCCATCGGCTCGGCCCTGGGGGCGGCGTCCGCCCTCGGAGCGGCGGGCGCCCCACTGGCTGAGGCAGCGCGGGCCGCCTTCGTCGACGGGATGAGCGGCGGCTTGCTCACCGCCGCCGGGGTCGCCCTCGCCGGGGCGGTGCTCGTGGCGGTGTTCCTGCCCGCCCGCGCCACCCGGCACCAAACGGAACTGGCGGGCTAGGGTCGGACTCATGACTCAGCATGCCAGCAGCCCGCCGGTATCGCGGAGGCCAGGCAGGCCGCGCAGCCCCCGGGTCAATCACGCCATCCTGGCGGCCGCCGTCGACCTGTTCATCGAGGTGGGGCTGGAGGGCATGTCCATGGAGGCGGTGGCTGATCGGGCAGGTGTCGGCAAGTCCGCGATCTACCGTCGCTGGCCGTCCAAGGACGACCTGGTGGCCGCGGCATTCGATGACCTGGCCGGGGAGCTGCAAGTGCCCGATACCGGGTCGCTCCAGGGCGACCTGGCTTTGGCGCTCTGTCAGTTTCACCGGCTGCTGACGGAGACGAAGGTGGGCCGGGCCCTCCCTCGCATGGTGGGTGAGATCATGGCCAAGTCGCCCCTCGGACTCCGCTACGCGGACGCGGTGGTCGTTCCCCGCCGGGAATTGGCCGCTCGACTGGTCCGCCGCGGCATCCAACGAGGGGAACTAGCACCCGACACCGATGAGCAGCTCCTCATCGACGCCCTAGTCGGAGCGGTGATGGTCCGCTTCCTGACCGCGGCGATGGGCCAGCCGGTCCCTGCCGACCTCCCGGAGCGTGTCGCGCAGCTCGTCCTCACCGGGGCGGCGCCTCCTCGACAGCGGGGCTGAGGCCCGTTTCCGAGCACCTCGGAAGGATCCCCCTTGGCTGGGAACCCCGGCGGCATCACCGGCGCCCCGCGCTACACCCCGCTCCCGGCCCCTACTCTCCCGACGGTGAACCCGGCATCGAGCAGTGAGTCGGAGCAGGTGGAGGCCGACGCCGCCGCCCTGCGCGCCGACCTGGACTACCTGCAGCAGATGCTGGGAGAGACTCTGGTGCGGCAGGTGGGGCCGCACCTGCTGGCCCTGGTGGAGGAGGTGCGCGGGCTGGCGGCCTCTTTCCGGGAGAGACCCGACCCGGCGACGGCCCGTCGCCTCGACGAGGTCCTTGCCGGGCTCGACCTCGACACCACCATCGCCCTGGTGCGGGCCTTCACCGCCTACTTCCATCTGGCCAACGTCGTCGAGCAGGTGCACCGGATCGATCTGCTCAGCGGGGTGGCCCGCCGCGGCTGGCTGGAGGCGGCGGTCGACCGGATCTGCAGCGCAGCGGTCCCCGCTTCGGAGGTCGAGGATGTGGTGCGTCGCCTCGAAGTGCGCCCGGTGCTCACCGCTCACCCCACGGAGGCGGTCGGCTGGTCGATCCTGAGCAAGCTGGCCGCGATCGCCGGTCTGCTCGAGCAGCGCCGGGATCCCCGGGCCACTGCCGGCGACGGGGCCGAGATCGACCGGCGCATCAGCGAGACCATCGAACTCATGTGGCAAACAGACGAGCTGCGCCGGGCCCGGCCCACCCCCGTCGATGAGGCCCGCCAGGCCATCTACTACCTGCTCTCCCTGTTCGACGTGGTCGGGGACCTCTGCGGCTCCGTCGATCGCCAACTGGCGCGGCTCGGTGTCGTTCCGGCCCCCACCGCGGCCCCGATCCGATTCGGCACCTGGGCCGGCGGCGACCGCGACGGCAACCCGAGCGTCACTCCCGGGGTCACGCTGGAGGTGCTGGCTCTCCAGCACGATTGGGGTCTGTCCAGGCTGATCACCGCGGTCGAGGAGTTGGGGACGGAGCTGTCTGTGTCGACGACGGTGGTGGCCGTGTCTCCTGCCCTCGAGAGCTCTCTGCAGGCCGATGCTGTCGCGCTCCCCGATGTGCAGTCCCGCTACGGGAAACTGGACGCCGCCGAGCCCTACCGGCTCAAGTGCCGTTTCATCGGCCGGCGGTTGGCCAACACGCGCGATCGCCTGCTCCAGGGGACGGAGCACGTGCCGGGGCGGGACTACCACGGGCCGGGCGACCTGCTCGACGAGCTCGTGCTCATGCGCGATTCGCTGACCGCCAACGGCGGGGAGCTCATCGCCTCGGGTGCCCTGGATCGCCTCATCCGCCGGGTCGCCGCCTTCGGGTTCGGGATGGCGGTGCTCGATCTGCGCGAGCATGCGGGGCGTCACCACGAAGCCGTGGCCGGCTTGCCGGGCTTCCCCCCCTCCTACACCGCGCTCGACCGGCCTTCCCGGACCGGGCTCCTGTCGGCGGTGTTGGCCGAGCCGGCGCCGCGCCCGGGCGCAGGGGCGCCGCCCACGGGGGATGGTCCCCTTGCCGTCCTCACCGCCGCTGCCGCCGCCCTCGACCGCTTTGGCGATGGGGTGATCGAGTCGTACATCGTGTCGGAGACCGAGGGCGCGGACGACATCCTGGCCGCGATGCTGCTGAGCCGCGAGGCGGGGCTGATCGACCCGGCGGCGGGCCGGGCGCGCCTCGGGCTGGTCCCTCTATTCGAGACCCTCGCTGGGATCCGGGCCGCCGGGGACATCCTCGAAGCGCTGCTCTCCGACCCTTCTTACCGGCGTGTGGTGAGCCTGCGCGGTGACCTCCAGGAGGTGATGCTCGGGTACTCGGATTCCTCCAAGCTCGCCGGGATCACTACCGGGCAGTGGGAACTGCAGCGGGCGGCCCGGCGCCTGCAGGACTGTGCCACCCGCCACGGGGTGCGGCTGCGCATCTTCTACGGGCGGGGCGGGACCATCGGCCGAGGCGGAGGGCCCACGGGTGAGGCCATCCTGGCCCAGCCCTTCGGGACGATCGACGCCGCGATCAAGGTGACCGAACAGGGCGAGGTGATCTCCGACAAGTACGCCTTGCCCGGACTGGCCCGCAGCAACCTGGAGATCGCCCTGGCCGCCACCCTGGAGGGGTCGCTGCTGCACCGCCGCCCCCGTCACGACCGGGAGACGCTGCAGCGTTGGACCGCCGCCATGGAGGCCATCTCCGGCGCCGCCTACGAGGCCTACCGGGGCCTGGTGGAGCATCCCGGCCTCATGGAGTACTTCCTGGCCTGCACTCCGGTCGCCGAGTTGGAGGCGCTCCAACTGGGCTCCCGTCCCGCACGCCGCCCCGGATGGGAGAGGCAGGGGCTCGAGAGCCTGCGGGCCATCCCCTGGGTCTTCGGCTGGACCCAGACCCGTCAGGTCGTCCCCGGCTGGTACGGGGTGGGGAGTGGCCTGGCCGCGGCCCGGAGGGAGGGGCGGGCGAGGGAACTCGAGGAGATGCACCGGGAGTGGCGCTTCTTCCGCACCTTCATCAGCAACGTCGAGATGACCCTGGCCAAGACCGACCTCGATGTGGCTGCCCGCTACGTCGAGCGTCTGGTGCCCCCGTCGCTGTGGCCCATCTTCGAGCAGATCAAAGCCGAGTTCGGGCGCACCGTGGCCGCCGTGTTGGACCTCACCGGCGGGCCGGGTCTTCTCGAAGCCAACCGCACGCTGAAACAGACCCTGGAAGTACGCGACACCTACCTCACCCCCATCCACCTGATCCAGGTCTCCCTGCTCGCCCGCCGCCGGGCCGGCCCGGGTGACCCGGCGCTGGAGCGTGCCCTGCTGCTCACGCTGAACGGCATCGCCACGGGCCTGCGCAACACAGGCTGAGGCGTCACCCGGGTCACGCCCTCCAACAAGGCCGAGAAGGCGATTTCCGCCCTGGGCGGCCGGGCTCCCCGTCCGGTTCCGTTACCGTTGGGGCATGGCCGCGAGCGGGTGCAGGCCGGCGCGGCGTGCCGAACAGAGAAGGAACGACCCATGGGTGACGAGGCCCTGAACAAGACTCCCCTGAACGCCTGGCACCACTCCCACGGCGGGAAGATGGTGGACTTCGGGGGCTGGGACATGCCCGTCCAGTACGAGTCGGGGATCCTGGCCGAGCACCTGGCCACCCGCCGCTACGGCGGCATCTGGGACGTGAGCCACATGGGCCGGCTGCGCATCCGGGGCCGGGATCGGCTCGCCTTCCTCCAGCACGTGCTGTCGAACAACGCCGGGGCCCTGGAGCCGTGGCGTGCCCAGTACACCCTGATCCCCAACGAGGCGGGCGGCGTCGTCGACGATGCCTACCTGTACCGCTTCGGGGAGGACGACTTCATCCTGGTGGTCAACGCCTCCAACCGCCTCGCCGACCTGGAGCACCTGCACCGCCACGCCGCCGCCTTCGGGGACCTGGCCATCGAGGACTGCACGTCTTCGCTGGCGATGATCGCCTTCCAGGGACCGCTCACCGGCGAGGTCCTGGAGTCGCTGCTCGAGGACGGCTCCCTGCCCGAGCCCCGCCGCAACTCGCTGTCCTCGGGGAGGATCGCCGGGGCGGAGACCCTCATCAGCCGCACCGGCTACACCGGCGAGCCGATCGCCTTCGAGCTGCTGATGGCGGCGGACGCAGCCGAGGCGGTGTGGGACGCCCTGGTCGCGGCCGGCGCCGGCCGGGGGATCGTGCCCTGCGGCCTGGGGGCGCGCGACACCCTGCGGCTCGAGGCGGCCCTGCCCCTGTACGGGCACGAGCTGGGCATCGACCCGGAAGGCAAGGAGTTCCCCGCCTACTCCTTCCCGCTCACCAGCTCGGCGGTGAGTTTCACGGAGGCAAAGGGCGACTTCGTCGGCCGGGCCGCCCTGCACCGGCAGTTCGAGCAGGACCAGCTGCTCAAGACCGGCGACTACCGCGGGTCGGAGGTTCTCCCCGGGCGCACCCGCTGCCTCGCCATCCTCGGCGAGGGCATCGCCCGCCAGGGTCACGAGGTGTTCCTGGGCGAGCGGAAGGTCGGCTTCGTCACCAGCGGCAGCATCGCCCCCTACTGGAAGTTCGAGGGCGAGGGCGCCGTCATGAGCATCAGCGACGCCCACGACCGCCGGGCCATCGCCCTCGCCTGCCTGGACGCAGCGCTCGCGCCCGGCGCTGGAAGTCGAGGTGGACGTGCGCGGGCGCCGGGTAGCGGCCCGGGTGGTCGAGTGGCACGGGCGTTCCGACGCCCCGCCGTACTTCCGGGCGATCCCGGCGGCGCGGAAGGTCGGGGAGGCGCGCGGTGCCCAGGCTCGGCGGTCCGGCGCGGGCCGGCGAGGTGCTCGCCCGCGCTCTCGCCAACCACGAGTGGCGGCAGCGCTCCTGCATCAACCTGATCCCGTCGGAGATGACCCAGTCGCCGCTGGTGCGCCTGCTGCAGGTGTCCGACCCGATGGGCCGCTACGCCGAGCACCGCGAACTGGCCGCCTTCGGCCAGGAGGTCTTCTACTACCAGGGCACCGACTTCATCGCCTGGGTGGAGGAGCAGGTGGCCCGGGAGATGGCGGACTACCTGGGATGCCGCCTGATCGAGTCGCGGGTCATCAGCGGCCAGATGGCCAACATGACCGTGTTCAGCGCCCTGGTCGATCACCGCAACCGGGTCGACCGGCGGCGGGAGCCGCAGCGCATCCGCCTGGCCATGAACAACCACATCGGCAAGGGAGGGCACCTGAGCGCCCAGCCGATGGGCGCCCTGCGCGACTACATCGCCCGCGACCCCAAGAGCGAGCGCCCGGCGGTGGTCAACTTCCCGGTGCGGGAGGACAACCCCTACCGGATCGACGTGGAGGCCACCGGGCGGCTGCTGGAGGAAGTGGACCCGGAGATCATCATCTTCGGCAAGAGCATGGTGCTCCACCCCGAGCCCGTGGCCGAGATCCGGGTGATGGTGGAGGGCAAGGAGGACCGGCCGCTGATCATGTACGACATGGCCCACGTGCTGGGCCTGGTCGGCCCGCACTTCCAGCAGCCCTTCGCCGACGGCGCCGACATCGTCACCGGCTCCACCCACAAGACGTTCTTCGGCCCGCAGCGGGGCATCATCGGCGCCGACTTCCCGGAGGGCTCGCCCGACCTCGGCCTCTGGAAGGCCGTCCGCCGGCGCACCTTCCCCGGCATGGTCAGCAACCACCACCTCGGGACCCTGCTCGCGCTGCTGCTGGCGGCGATCGAGATGAACACCTTCAAGGACCAGTACCAGCCGCAGGTGGTCGCCAACGCCAAGGCCTTCGCCCGGGCCCTGGCCGCCGAGGGCCTCGACGTGCAGGGCGATCCCTCGGTCGACTACACCGAGACGCACCAGGTGATCGTCGCCGTGGGCTACGCCCGCGGCGCAGAGGTGGCCCGGGCGCTCGAGGAGCGGAACATCATCTGCAACTACCAGGCGATCCCCAGCGACGAGGGGTTCACCGCCAGCTCGGGCCTGCGCCTCGGGGTGTCGGAGATGACCCGCTTCGGGATGGTGGAGCAGGACTTCGCCGAACTGGGCGCCCTGTTCGCCGCGGCCGTCCGCGACGAGAAGGGGATCGCGGGCAAGATCGCCGAGTTCCGCGGCCGGTTCCAGACGATGCGGTTCTGCTTCGGCGGCGACGGATTCGCGGCGGCGAGGGACAAGCTGCTGGGCACCTTCTGAGCGGCCCGGAGGCCGGAGGACCGAGGCGGAGAGGACGGCACCAGGACCATGCCCTACGGCGCGATCGACGACATCCTTCCCGAACTCCAGGCCCTGCTGGGCGACCGGCTGACCCGGTCGGCCGATGTGCGCCGGCACCACGGGACCGATGAGGGCTGGAACCCCCCGGTGGCCCCCGAGGCCGTGGCGTTCCCTTCCTCCACCGACGAGGTGGCCCGCCTGGTGGCGATCTGCGCCGCGGGGCGGGTGCCGGTGATCCCCTTCGGGGCCGGGACATCGTTCGAAGGAGGGGTGGCGGCCCTGCACGGCGGCCTGTGCCTCGACCTCTCCCAGATGACGCGGATCATCGAGGTCAACGAGGCCGACCTGGACTGCACCGTCGAGGCGGGCGTGCGCCGCACCCAACTGGAGGAGCACCTCGGCCGGCGGGGCCTGTTCTTCGCCGTCGATCCCGGCGCCGACGCCACCATCGGGGGGATGGCCGCCACCCGAGCCTCGGGCACCCAGACGGTGAGCTACGGGGCGATGCGCGAGGCGGTGCTGGCGGTGACCGCGGTGCTGGCGGACGGACGGGTGATCCGCACTGGCGGCCGCGCCCGCAAGTCGTCGGCCGGCTACGACCTGACCCATCTGCTGGTGGGCTCGGAAGGCACGCTCGGGGTGATCACCGAGGTGACGCTGCGCGTGTACGGGATCCCCGAGGCGACGGCGGTCGGCATCTGCGCCTTCGCCACCCTCGCCGGGGCGGTGGAGACGGCGATCGCCACCATGCAGATGGGGATCCGCCCGGCGCGCATCGAACTGCTCGACGAGGTGCAGATCGCCGCCTGCAACGACTACTCGGGCCTCGACCTGCCCACCCTGCCGACCTTGCTCATGGAGTTCCACGGGACTCCCGCCGGGGTGGCCGAGCAAGCCGACATGGTGCGGGACATCGCCGCCGAGCACGGCGGCGGGGACTGGCAGTCATCCAGCGATCAGGCCGGGCGTTCGCCGGCTGTGGAAGATCCGCCACGACGCCTACTACGCCGCCCGGGCCCGGCGGCCCGGGGTGCGCGGCATGCCCACCGATGTCTGCGTCCCCATCTCCCGCCTGGCCGACTGCATCATGGAGACCCGCCGCGACCTGGACGCCTCCGGCATCAATGCTCCCATCATGGGCCACGTCGGCGACGGCAACTTCCACGTGACGCTCACCTTCGACCCGGACGACCCGGCCGAACTGGCGGCCTGCCGGGCCCTGCACGATCGGCTGGTGCGCCGGGCGCTCGACATGGGGGGCACCTGCACCGGGGAGCACGGGATCGGCTACGGCAAGCAGCGCTACCTGGTGGCCGAGCACGGGGCCGCGGCCGTGGAGGTCATGCGCGCCCTGAAGCGGGCCCTCGACCCGCTCGACATCCTGAACCCGGGCAAGGTGGTCCCGCCGGAGTGAGCCCCGGCCGGAGCGGGGAGGCTCAGGGAGCCAGGGTGGAGGCGAACACCTGCCAGGCGAGCAGCGACTTGGCGGTGAGCGAGAGGAAGATGTAGACGGTCTCGCCGTAGAGGTAGTCGCGCCACTTCCCGACCTGCCGGTACTGCAGGACCAGGTTCACCGCGAAGACGTTGAAGAACACGAAGAGCGAGAAGTAGATCGCGTACACGAAGCCCGGCACGGGGGCGCTCACCCCGGGGCTCACCAGGTACACCCCGACGAGGATCCAGGGCACGGCGCCCGCCAGGCAACCGAACACGAAGGAAAGCCAGCGCGGCCGCCCCGGTGTCTCGTAGTGCTCCATGAGGAGCCCGAAGAGGATCATGGCGGCGTTGACCCCGAAGATCGCCCCGAGGGCGGCCACGTCGCTGATCCCGGTGAGCATGGCGATCAGCACCACCATGACCGACGAGCTCAGCGAGTACTCGATCCAGCGGGCGTAGTTGCGGCTGCGCAGCAGGTTGCGCCGGTACCACTCGAAGATGCCGGGAGAGGCGATGAGCCAGTGGGCGAGAGCCGACAGGAACACGAAGGCGGCCACGCCCCAGGCGAGGCGCACCTCGAACAGATCGTGGAGGGCCTGGCTCCCCGGTGCGCCGGGCCGGTTGGTCAGGAAGGTGGCGGTCACCGGCAGGGCGAAGTCGTTGGCGAGGACGAGGATCACCACGCCCTGGGCGGCGTGGAAGGCCCCCATGATGAGGTTGTAGCGGCGGAGGCGCCGCCAGCGCCCATCGCTCTCCGTGACTCCGGCCTGCGCATCGCGAGAGGAGAGGTCGTGGCTCATGGGGTCAACTCTATTCCATGGCCCGCACGCGCAAGGGCCGCTCCCGTAGGGGGAGCGGCCCCGATGCGGTTCGCTGGTCCCTACTACTTCTTCTTGGCCGGAGCCTTCTTGGCCGGAGCCTTCTTGGCCGGAGCCTTCTTGGCCGGAGCCTTCTTGGCCGGAGCCTTCTTGGCGGGCATAGCTTCCTTTCCGGGCCCGGCCCACGCCGGGCGCTCATCCTTCACGCGAGACCAAAGCCTCTGCGCTACGGATGATTCAAGCGAAACATGTGCAGAACGTCCGTGACGCGCGGCGCAACCATCCTGTCTTTCCTTCGGCAGTATCCTGCCATCCAGTATTTGGGTAGACCACCAGACATAATCTGCCAGGACACTCGGGAGGAAGACCATGAGCCCCGTACGGACCCCTCGCCCCCGCGCCGCCGCGCGCGGAACGCGTAGCCTGGAAGAGATGAGCGGTGACCGCCTGACCATCCGGGTCGTCGAGGAGGCGCCTGCCTACCGGCGCGGGCTGGAGGAGGCCTTCACCGCCGCCGGTCACCGGGTGGCGGAAGAGGACGACGCACCGGAACTGGTGCTCGTGGCGCTGCGGGTCGCGGCGGACTGCGGCCGATTGGAGTCATGGGCGGCGAAGGCGCCGGTGGTGGCGCTGGTGGAGCCGGGTGACGCGGAGACGGTGGCACACGCCTTCCACCACGGGGCCGTGGCCGCGGTGGAATGGCAAGCGGACACGGGGCGCATCCTGGAGGTGGCGGTGGCGGCCGCTCGCGGGGACGCTCTGCTTCCCTCGGGCACGGCGCGCGGCCTGCCCGAGCACGGAGGCGACCCTCACGCCGAACGCCCCCGTGTGGACGAAGAGGAGACCGAGTGGCTCGAGGAGCTGGCGCAGGGGTCGACGGTGGTGAGCCTGGCCGACTGCCTACGGCTACTCGGAGCGTGTGATGTTCCGGCGGCTGCACGATCTGTACGGCCGCCTCGGGGCCGCCAACCGCTCCGAGGCCCTGATCAACGCAGTGCGGCTGGGCCTGCTGCGCGGCGAGAGCGACTGAGCCCTCCGGCGGTTTCCCGGGCCTCCCGGGAGCAAGCGTGGAACCGTTCGGGAGAGGCGACACCCGTTGAGTCCGGACCGCGTCCGCGGCCCGAAATGCCCGCCGAAGGCGAATCGGAGTGGCGCGCACCGGCCGCGAGTTGCCAAACTGTAGGTATGAGCCTCAGCAGGCGGGCCAAGCTGGCATGGATGGTCGTCGGCGGAGTGGTGATTGCCGTGGCCCTCGCCGGGGTGGCCGTGCTGTTTGCCTTCCGAGACACGGCGACGACCCTGGACGAGGAGCAGGTCGGCCTCACCGTGATCACCGGGGGCGGCCAGCCGGGGGACTACGGCCTCTACGTGTACGCCACCACGGGCTACGAATCGACCGATGCCCTGGCCGGCACCCGCCACGACTACCCGCCGGAGACCTACCTGACCATCCAGCCGGGCGGTTGCGGCACCCTGGTGCGGTGGCAGCCTTTGGAGCAGCGCTACGAGGAGTGGGACTACTGCGGCGACGGGCGCATGGCGGGTTGGGACTCCCACCAGGAGTGGTTCCAGGTCGCCAACACCGACGAATGGCGGTGCCCGGAGCCGGTGCAGACGCAGGGCGAGCCGGGCGAGTCATGGACCATCCGGTGCACGCGAGCGGAGACCGGGAATGCCGCTGCCGCCACAGAGGTCGACTCGTACGAGGTAGTGGGCTTCGAGACGCTGACCGTCGCCGGGGAGGAAGTGGAGACGCTGCACGTGCGCACCACGATCGCCGGCACCGGGGGCTCGGCGTCCGCCGGGCAGCACGACACCTGGTACCTCGTCGGGACGCACCTGCCGGTGCGCCGGGTGGTGGTGCACGACAGCACCACCGACACCCGCATCGGCGCCGTGCAGTACCACGAAGAGGCCGAGATCAACCTGACCTCGCTGATCCCTCGCGGCTGACGGGCCCGTCGGCCGAGCCCTCGCCCCCGCGGCTTTCCTTGATCGCGCGCCGCACCGGCCGATGAATGGGGCATGACCGCCTGGAGAGACTGGGGTCGCTATGTGCTCGCGGCGGCGGTGTCCGCCGCCATCGGCTGGGTGGCGTTCGGCGCCGGGTGGTCGGTGCCCATCCTCGACCAGTTCGATCTCGGGGTGCACGAGGTGGGGCACCTGCTGACCCGATCCCTCCCGGATCGGGTGATGTTCCTGGCGGGTTCGGCAGCGCAGGTGGCCGTGCCGCTGGGGCTGGGGGCTTACTTCCTGTGGGGGCGCAAGGAGTGGGCCTCGGCGGGTTTCTGCACCGCTTGGGCGGCCACCTCGGTCCGCGACGTCAGTGTCTACATCGCCGACGCTCCCCGGCAGGCACTCCCGCTGGTCGGCGGCGGCACCCACGACTGGGCCTGGCTGCTGGGGCCACACGGATTCAACTGCATAGGCCAGGCGGGGGCCATCGCCCGGGGGGTGGAGATCGGCGGCCTGGTGCTGGCCGTCGTCGGCACCGCGCTGTGTCTCTGGCCTCTGGCCCGTGCCCGGCTGCCCCGGCGCCGGGACTGGGCCGAACTCGCGGCCGTCAGGTCGCGCGCGCTGCCCAGTGGCTTCGATCCGTCCGGGGATCCATGGCTGGCGGCGTCCTCGTCCGGTTGGCGCGACGACGGCGGGTAGCGTGGTACCGATGACGAGTCGGTCCGCCGCGGTCCTCGCGGCGGCGATCCTGCTGACGATCCTGCTCGTCGTGCCCGTCGCCGGTGAGGCGGCGGAGACGGGGGAGGCGACGGTACGCGGGGCCATGACGCTGCTCTCCGGGGCCGTGTCCGGCGATGGGGCCACGCTCGCCCGACGCGATCACTTCGGGCCGGCCGGGGCTGCCGCCGGGCGGGCCGATTCCACATGCTCCCCCCTCAGGGTCCTCCTATGTCCGCTTAGGGGGAGGCATGGTGGTGGGTGGGGGCCCTTCCCCGAGGCAGTCAAGGGCAAGGCTCTGCGCAAGCGCCCCGCGCTCGGCGCGTGGGCGATCCCCTGCGCGGGCTAGTCGCCCTTGCTCCGGCGGCTGCCGAGGAGGACCACTATCCCGAGGGCGATGATGAACACGGGCCACAGCCGCCACAGGCTCACGTCCCACACGTCGTAGGTGTGGAGCAGGTAGGCCAGGCCGACGAGCACGAAGACGATCCCCGACACGAAGGTCGCCGGGTGCTCTCTCATCTCTGCACCTCCACCTTGCCGGCGGCCACCTCCAGGTCGAGCTCCAGGTAGTACCCGCCTATGGCCGGGACGGATTCCTCGCCGCAGCTGATGTCCAGGGCGGTGCCGACACACTGGAGGTCGGCGTCGAAACCGTCGGCCTTCTCCCCGAGGACGATCACCTCGCCGACCCCGGCGTGGACTTCGATGATCAGCGGCACATCGGGGGGCACGATGACGATCAGTTCGCCGAGCACCACACTCGCCTCGATCTGCTCCCCGGCGAGGGTGTCAGCCTCACGCAGGTCCAGGGTCATCTTCCCTATGCCCCACCGGTACTCATTCGCCACCTGGCCCGTCGGCTCGTGGCTCCTCTCCCCGACGCCGCCGGAGAGGGGGATGTCGGTCAGGACGTCGAGCGCCCCGGCGACGAGCACCAGCAGGGTGAGCACTACACCCACCGCCACCAGCCCGCCGTGGCTGCCGGTGCGGGCGCCGAAGGCGAGGGCGACACCGACGATGATCAGCGCCGCCGGCAGGAGGAAGCGCCAGGGGACGTCCACGACGTCGAGCGCTTCGAGCAGCCAGCCGACCCCGATGAGCACGAGGATGGCGCCGAGGACGAGGTGCCCCAGGCGCGGGCCGCCGGCGGGCGGGGTGGGCGCCGGCTCGGCGACGGGGGTGAACTCGGCGGAGGGTGCCGGCTCGGGGATGGCCGGTGGCACCGGGGGAGTCGGGCTGGGTGGGTTCGTCGGGCACGAGGGTGGGGTCGTCGCTGGTCATCGGCGCGCTCCGTGGGCGAGTAGTCCAAGGCCGAGGATGATGATCGCCGCCGGCCATATGTAGTTGCTCAGAGAGGGCAGGGCCCAGTCGAACAGCAGGAACACACCGACGGCCACCAGGACGATGCCGACCACCAGGCGGGCGTTGCGGCCCCCCGACGACCCGCGATGAGTGTCGGGCTGGCCGGCTGCCGGGGCCGGCTCGGTGGCCGCGGTGGCGGCGAGCGCCTGCGGCTCCTCGGGGATCACGATCCAGGCGATGATGTAGGCCAGGAAGCCGGCTCCGGCGGCGAAGAAGAGGGCGACGAAGGCGAGCCTCACCAGCGCCGAGTCCACCTCGAGGTAGTCGGCCACTCCGCCGGCCACTCCGCCGAGCATCCGGTTGTCACGGCTCCGGTAGAGGCGACGAGAACGTGCCTGTCCGGTCATGCCCTCAGAGTAGGCGGGCCGATCCGGAAACGCCCGATCGACGAGATGGCCCGGCCGGGCCGGGCCCGCCGGTGCGGCTCAGACGATGCGCTCGCGGATGCGGGCCGAGAGGAAGTCGAGGCTGGACACCACCACCGCGATGGCCAGCATCTGGACGGAGGCCGCCCGGTACTGGACGAGGTTGATGTTCTGCTGCAGCAGGAAGCCGATGCCGCCGCCGCCGGCAAACCCGATGATGGTGGACATGCGCACGTTGATGTCCCAGCGGTACAGGGTGAAGGCGATGTACGGGGGCACGATCTGGGGCACCACGGCGTAGATGACGTTCTGCAGGCGGGTGGCCCCGGTGGCGGCGACCGCCTCGATGGGGCCGGGGAGGACGCTCTCGACCTGCTCCGAATAGAGCTTGGCCAGGCCGGCGGCCGTGTGCAGGGCCAGGGCAAGCGACCCGGCGAAGGGGCCGATCCCCACCCAGACCACGAAGACGATGGCCATCACCAGCGGCTCCACCGAGCGAGTGGCGTTGAAGAACGAGCGCGACAGGTAGTACGTGATCAGCCCGGTGGGGAGGGCGTCGAGGTGACGGGTGGCCCAGGCGAGGCCCAGGCCGAGGATCCCCCCCAGCAGGGCGGCGCTGTACAGGCTCCCCGGCTCGGCGATCAGGTCGATGAAGCGCTCGATGCCGTTGCCCAGGCCAATCCCCAGCGCCCCGCCGCCGGCGAGTCCGAGGATTGCGGCGAGGAAGATGAGGAACGACGCCAGGCTGCCCGGGAGTCGTCCGCGCAGCGGGCGGGCCTGGCGAGCGGCCACGATGGCGCCGGTGACCCCGAGGAGGATGGCCCCGGCCGTGGCCGGGATGGCCTGGTTGCTCCCGTTGTAGCGGTAGAGCCAGTTCACCAGCATCCCGATGCTCGTCGCCACCACCGCCACCGCCAGGGCCCCGGCCGGGTAACGCAGCATGCGGGCCAGGGGGCGGGGGAGGCGGTCGTTGAGGGCGTGGCCCAGGCGACTGCCCCCCAGGGCCAGGACCCCGGCGGCGAAGATGGCGGCGGCCGCCGAGAAGAAGGTGGTGAGGATGTCGCCGAGATTGGCCAGGAAGCTGGCCAGGAAGCCGAGGGGCCCCAGCGGTTCGCGGGCTGCTTGGCCGATGTCCATGAACAGGTAGCCGGTGAGGAGGATGGCCTCCAGGGCGATCAGGACCATGACGATCCAGGCGGTGATTCGGACGACCCTGTCCATGCGCGACGGGTCGACCGCCCCGCCGGTGGCCAGTAGCCAGCGCAAGAGCAGCCAGCCTGCCCCGGCGAACGCCACGAGGGCGATGGCCGCGTTGATCGGGTGGTCGCGGAACACCCCCTCACCCAGCGAGGTCACCAGCCTTCCCCACAAGGCGCCGCCGATGAGACCGGCGGGGATGCCGACGAGGAACATCCCCATGCTGAGCAATGGGGAGCGAATGCCCCGCATCAGGTTGCGGGCCGAGAAGAAGGAGAGGGGGATCCCCACCGCCACGCCCAGGGTGGTGGCCATCAGGGCCAGCATCACGGTCTCGATGATCTTGTCCCAGGTGTCCCGCGCCGTCTTGCTCCACGTCCAACTGGTCAATCCCCCCTGGCGCTCGATAGATGTGACCCGCAGGTGCTGCACCTGGTCGTCGGTTCGCTCGGGGAGGTCGATGACCGCCTCGAAGGTCCCGTCGGATTCCACCTCCACGTTGGCCCGGCGCAGGGTCACCCCTTCGGCGTTGGGGATGAAGGAGAGGGGCATGATCGTGCCGGCGGCGAACCCGACGCCGCGCACGGTGACTTCGTCGCCGGGGCCGGCGCAGCCGGGCTCCACGGTGATGTAGGCCCCCGACGTGTCGGGCGGGGCCGGGGTGAACCCGCCGGCCGGGCAGGGCACCATGATCTCGACCTCGTGGAACGCCTCCACCTCGGCGAACTCGATGAGGTCCGGGCGGGTCAGGCCGCGGATGATGCGGACCAGCGCGTCCTGGCGTTCGGGGGACTTGATCTCCTCGAGGTCCACCTCGGTCTTGTCGAAGGCGAAGGCGTAGACGACCACGACCAACACGATGGTGAGGGACACCGTGAGGGCGCGTACCAGGGGGTGCCCGGGGCGGGTCCGCTTGCTGCCGAGGGGGGGCTGGGTCACGCTCGCTGCCTCATCCGATCCGCTCCGCGTCCTTGCCGTAGATCTCCTTGAACTTGGCGTCGTCGATCTCCACCGGGAGGCCGTCGAAGACCTTCAACCCCTCGTTCAGGGCGATGGCCCGGTCCGCATACCGGTGAACCAGGTCGAGGAAGTGGAGGCTGCACAGGGTGGTGACGCCGTCGGTGCGGTTGATGTCCTCCAGGTACTGCATGATGGTGTGGGCCAGTACGGGGTCGAGGCTGGCCACCGGCTCGTCGGCCAGGATCATCTTGGGCTGCTGGACCATGGCCCGGGCGATGCCCACCCGCTGCTGCTGGCCGCCGCTCAGTTCATCGGCCCGGTTCCAGGCCTTGTCGGCCAGGCCCACCCGGGCCAGTTGCTGCATGGCGCGCTCCACGTCGGCCTGGGGGAAACGGTTGAAGAGGCTCAGCGCCGGGTTCACGTAGCCGAGCCGCCCGGCGAGCACGTTGGTGATCACCTTGGAGCGGTGGACCAGGTTGAACTGCTGGAAGACCATGCCGATGCGGCGGCGGATGCGGCGCATCTCCTCCTGCGGGGCGGCGGTGATGTCTACGTCGTCCCAGAGGATGCGCCCCTCGGTGGGTTCGATCAGCCGGTTGATGCAGCGCAGCAAGGTGGACTTGCCCGAGCCGCTCAGGCCGATGATGGCCAGGAACTGGCCCTCGGGGACCTCGAAGGAGACGTCGGTGAGGGCCTGGACTCCCCCCTCGTAGACCTTGGTGAGGTGCTCGACTCGAAGCACGCCCTCTCCCGCCCGCGGCGTCGGCCCCTTTCTAGTCGATGACCGCGCCCCGGACGCGATTCGGGCGGGGCTGATGCCCCGCCCGAATCGGTCTTGTGTTGTCTACTGCGACTAACCGAGGTCCTCCAGGTCGTAGCCCAGAGCGGTGAGAATCGTTCGGATGCTGTCGAACTCGGTGTCGTCGGTGTCGGAGACGCCGTTCCACGAGTACGCCTCGAAGGCGGTGGCGAACCCCTCGGCATCGTCCTCGGCGAAGGCCTTCAGGGCGTCCACGATCTGCGTCCGCAGGTCCTCCGGGAAGTCCGGCCCGAACGTCAGGGTGTCGTTGGGGATCGGATCCGAGATCGTCATGATCCGGACCTGCTGGATGACGTCGGGGAGCTCCTCCCGCAGGTTGCGGCGAGCATCCCGCGGGTAGTAGCCGGAGCACTCGATCTGCCCGTCGGCGTCGAGGGCGCACGACTCGACCACGTCGTCGGGGACGTCCGCGTTGGCGGCAGTGCCGTCCCAGATGACTTCGCCTTCGGCGTCGATGTACGGGCTGTAGAAGGTGGTGCCGAAGTCGGCCTCATCGTTGTAGATGGCACGCACCACGGCGTCGTGGCTGCTGGCCGCGAACGACTCACCGACCTCGATGCCCATGCTGGCGAACAGCCCGGCCGGGACGATGTAGCCGGAGGTCGAGGTGGCGTCGACGAACGCCCACGTCTTGCCGGCCAGGTCCTCGAGCGTCTCGAGGTCGCTGTCCCGCGCGACGATGAACTGCGCCCAGTACACGTCGAAGCCGAAGCGCATGGCCTTCAGCGAGACGTTGGCGCCGCAGAGGTTGTTGGCCAGGATGTAGCCCTGCGCCGGGATGAACCCCATGGTCTTGTCCGGCGAGGCGCACATCTCCTCGACGGTGGCGGCGTACGAGGTCGGCACCGACACCTCGAAGAAGAGGCCCGTGGCCTCGTTCAGTTGGGCGGCCAGCGCCTCACCGCCGGCGATGATGTCCTCGGCGGACACCGAAGGCACGTACAGCACCTGGATCGGGTTCTCCTCGGTGCCGATGGCCACCGGCTCGGGTGGCACGTAGAGGATGCTGGCGTCGGGCCGGGTGATCCAGGCGTCGTAGATCTCCTGGTAGGTGCCGTCGGCCACCATCTCCTGGAAGACCTGGTTGACCGCGGCCAGCAGGTTCGGGGCCTCGGGGTTGACGCCGAAGGCGAGCACCTCGCCGGTGTCGATGCTCCTCGACCACCTCGAGGCCCGGCCGGTCGGCCTCGGCATCCAGCGAGGGGTCGATGTCGATGATGGTGCCGACCACCTGGCCGCCTTCGAGGGCGGCGAAGCAGTCCGGCGGCTGGGTGAAGCTGCGGACGACGATGCCCAGCGGCTCCAGGTTCTCCATCGGCCCAGATCTCGCCGGTGGTGCCGGTCTGCACCGCCACCGCATCGCCGGACACCAGGTCGGCGGTGCTCTCGATGTCGGGGGTCTCGTCGGTGTTGACGGTGAACGCCTGGTTGGTGTTGTAGTAGCGCGTCGGTGAAGCTCACCTGCTGCGGCCCGCTCGGCGGTGATGGGTCACCGACGAGGCCACCACGTCGAAGTTGCCCTGGGCCAACTGGGTGAAGATCGTGTCGAAGTCGGTGTCGAGCCAGCGGGGCTCCAGGCCGAGGCGGCGGCGATCTCGTTCATCAGGTCGGCGTCGAAGCCGATCACGTTGCCGTCGGCGTCGAAGTCCTCGAACGGCGGGTAGGGAACGTCCGACCCGATGGTCAGGACCCCGGGCTCGATCAACTCGAGGCCGCCGGCTTCGGTGGTAGTGGTGGTCTCGGCCGCCGTGGTGGTCGTCGTCTCCCCTTCGTCGTCGCCGCAGGCGGCAACGACCAGGGAGAGGGCAAAGACCAACAGCAGCCACTTGCGTAGTCTCATCTCCCTCGCTCCTATCGCTTCGCTGTCCCACAGAGGGGATGGTCCCGTCGGGGGAGGCTATCACGACGGGCCCGAGGGCTGCTCTGCCGGCGGGTTCGCCCGTGGGCGACGACGGGCGGCCGGGGTACAGTCGCCGTGTGAGCGGCGGCGCGGCCTCCCGGGTGGTGCTGGGGCTGAGCGCGGTGATCGTGGCGGTCACCGGCGAGCAGCCCCGCATACTCACGGTCGGGGCCGGGCCCTGCGCCCTGCCCAGCGGGACTCTCGACCCGGCCGGCGACCGCACTCTGGAGCGGGCGCTGCGCCGCTGGGTGGCGGAGCAGACCGGCATCGACCTGGGCTACGTGGAGCAGCTGTACACCCTGGGCGACCGGGGGCGCGGGCCGGTGGAAGGGGAGCGCCTGGTCACGGTGGCCTACCTGGCCCTGGTGCGCGAGGGGCCCGTCCCCGACCGGGCGGGGGCCCGCTGGCGCGACTGGTACGACTTCTTCCCCTGGGAGGACTTCCGGGAGGGCGCCTCCTCCGGCGCTGGGCCGGGAGATAGTCCCCGCCCTGGGCGGCTGGGCGGAGGCCGCCGGGGACGGGGCCGGCCGGGAGGCGCGCCGCGAGCGGCTGCAGATCATGTTCGGGCAGGGCGGCTCGCTCCGGGACGTGGAGCGGGTGCTGGAGCGCTACGAGCTGCTCTACGAGGCCGGGCTGGTGCCGGAGGCGGGAGGGCCGGCGGACTCTCTCGCCGGGGGAGGCCATGGCGCTGGACCACCGGCGCATCGCCGCCCAGGCGCTGGGCCGGCTCCGGGGCAAGCTGCGCTACCGCCCGGTGGTCTTCGAGTTGCTGCCCGGGACCTTCACCCTGGGGCAGCCTGCAGCGGGTGGTCGAGGCCCTGTCCGGTGTCCGGCTGCACAGCCAGAACTTCCGGCGCCTGGTGGCCCGGGGGCGGCTGGTGGAGGCCACCGGCGGGGTCGACACCTCCACGGGGGGCCGCCCGGCGGCGGTGTATCGCTTCCGCCGGGAGGTCCTGCGGGAGCGCCCGGCGCCCGGCCTGGGCCTGCCGGGGCTGCGCACCAGCGGCTGAGCGCCCGGCCCGGCTCCGGCGCGGCCGCTAGGATTCTCCACAGGGTTATACTCAGATGGAGTAGAAGGACTCCATGCCTCCGAACCCCACCCTCCCCGCCCCCTCGGCCGACCTCGCGGCGCGAGGCCGGCGGCTCGCAGCAGGTGATGCCGGCGGCTGAGTGGGAGCTGCACCGGCCCTACGTGGCGGCGATCGAGGAGTGGAAGCGGCTGCGCCGGGCCATCGTCCTCGCCCACAACTACCAGGCTCCCGAGATCTTCCACGGGGTGGCCGACCTCAAGGGCGACTCCCTGGCGCTGGCCCAGCAGGCGGCGTCCACCGATGCCGAGGTGATCGTGCTGGCCGGCGTGCACTTCATGGCGGAGACGGCCAAGATCATCAACCCGGCCAAGAAGGTGCTCATCCCCGACCTCGAGGCCGGGTGCAGCCTGGCCGAGTCGATCACCGGGGCCGACGTGCGCCTGCTGCGGGAGCGGTACCCCGGCGTGCCGGTGGTCACCTACGTGAACACCTCGGCCGAGGTGAAGGCCGAGTCGGACATCTGCTGCACCTCGTCCAACGCGGTCGAGGTCGTGGAGTCGCTGGGCTCCCCCCGGGTCATCTTCCTGCCCGACGAGTACCTGGGCCGCTACGTCGCCTCGCAGACCGACGTCGAGGTGATCCTCTGGCAGGGCCACTGCATCGTCCACGAGCGGTTCACCCCCGAGGAGATCCGCCGCTTTCGGGATGCCTACGGCGGGAAGCTCGAGGTGCTCGCCCACCCCGAGTGCCCGCCGGAGGTGCTCGCCGAGGCGGACTACGTGGGCTCGACCTCGGGGATGGTGCGCCACGTGCAGGAGCGGCGCCCGCCGCGCCTGCTGCTGGTGACCGAGTGCTCGATGAGCGACAACGTGGCGGTGGAGTTCCCCGACCTGGAGTTCGTCCGCCCCTGCCAGATGTGCCCCTACATGAAGCGGATCACCCTGCCCGCCATCCTCGACTCCCTCGTCTACCTGCGCTACGAGGTCGAGGTGGACCCGGCGGTGGCCTCCCGCGCCCGCCGGGCGGTGGAGGCCATGCTGGCGGTCGGCCGGGGCCGCGGGGGCTGAGAGGAGCACCATGGCAACCTCCTTCGACCGCCTCCTCCGGGCCGATGCCGTGGTGATCGGTTCGGGCATCGGCGGCCTCACCGCCGCCCTGTCGATGGCCCCTCGCCGGGTCCTGGTGGTCACCAAGGGCGATCCCGGCGGCGGCTCCACCCCGTGGGCGCAGGGGGGCATCGCCGCGGCCGTGGCCCGCGACGACTCGCCCGCCGAGCACGCGGCCGACACGGTGGCGGTCGGCGGCGGCATCAACGACCCCCGGGCCGTGGACGTGCTCACCGTCGCTGCCCCGGAGAGGATCGAGGCCCTCGCCCGCCTCGGCGTCCGCTTCGACACGGGGCCGGACGGGAGCCTGCTGCTGGGCCGGGAGGGAGGGCACCACCGGCGGCGGGTGCTGCACTCCGGGGGCGACGCCACCGGGGCGGCGATGATGCGGGCCCTGGTGGCGGCGGCCGTCGCCGCCGAGCACGTCGAGACCGTCCGCTTCGCCTTCGCCGCCGATCTGGTCGTCGATCGAGGGCCGGGTGGTGGGGGTGACGGTGCGCACCGACGGCGGGGAGCGCCTGCTGGCCCTGGCCCCGGCGGTGGTGCTGGCCACGGGAGGCGTCGGCCGCCTCTACGCCCACACCACCAACCCCCGCGAGGTGACCGGCGACGGCCTGGCCATGGGCGCCCGGGCCGGGGCGGGGCTGGCCGACCTGGAGTTCGTGCAGTTCCATCCCACCGCCCTGGACACCGGGCGCGACCCTATGCCGCTGCTCACCGAGGCGCTGCGCGGCGAGGGGGCGGTGCTGGTGGACGGGTCCGGCGAGCGGTTCATGGTGGGTGAGCACCCCGACGCCGAGCTGGCCCCGCGGGACGTGGTGGCCCGGGCCATCTACCGGCGGCGGCAGGCCGGGAGCCCGGTGTACCTGGACGCCACCCCGGTGGGCGGGAGCTTCCCCGACCGTTTCCCCACGGTGTTCGAGCTGTGCATGGAGGATGGCATCGACCCCCGCCGGGAGCCGGTGCCGGTGGCGCCCGCCGCCCACTACCACATGGGCGGGGTGGCCGCCGACCTCGACGGGCGCTCGTCCCTGCCCGGGCTGTGGGCGGTGGGCGAGGTGGCCCGCAGCGGGGTGCACGGGGCGAACCGCCTCGCCAGCAACTCCCTGCTGGAGGCCACCGTGTTCGGCGAGCGGGCGGGCGATTCTGTGCGTGGCCGCCGCGGCGGAGGCGGTGGACGAGGCGGCGGCCGTCGCGGCCGCCGCCGACCCCGGACCGGCTCCCGGGGATCGCGGCCGCGGTGGTCGAGGAGTTGCGCCGCACCATGGACGAGCGGGTGGGAGTGGTGCGGGACCGGGCCGGCCTGGTGGCCGGCCTGGAGACGATCGAGGCCCTGGCCGCCCGGCTGGAGCCGGTAGCCTCCGAGGCGCGCAACATGATCGACTCCGCTCGTCTCATTGCGAGGGCAGCCCTGGTCAGGACGGAGAGCCGGGGGGCCCACTTCCGCTCCGACTACCCCGGGCCCGACCCCGCCTGGGTGCGGGACGCGGCGGCGGTGGCATGAACGACCTCCGGCCCCCGCTCCCGTTGCTCTACGAGCCGATAGTGGAGGCCGCTCTCCGCGAGGACCTGGGCCGGGCGGGGGACCAGACCACCGATGCCGTGGTCCCCGCCGACGCCACCGCGACCGCTCGCCTGGTGGCCCGCCGGGCGGGCCGGGTGGCCGGCCTGCCGGTGGCCTGCCGGGCCTTCACCCTGCTCGACTCCCGGGTCGAGGTCGACCTGCGAGCCGAGCGACGGGGACGACGTCGCCGCCGGGGCCACCCTGGCGGTCATCTCCGGCCCGGCCCGCCCCATCCTCTCGGCGGAGCGGGTGGCGCTCAACTTCCTCGGCCACCTCTGCGGCATCGCCACCGCCACCCGGGAAGTGGTGGCCTCGGTGGGCGGCACCCGGGCGCGGGTGGCCTGCACCCGCAAGACCACGCCGGGTCTGCGGCTGCTGGAGAAGTACGCGGTGCGGGTCGGAGGCGGGGCCAACCACCGTTTCGGCCTCGACGACGCCGTGCTCATCAAGGACAACCACGTGGCGGTGGCCGGCGGGGTAGCGGAGGCCGTGGGGCGGGCCCGGGCGGGGGTGGGGCACCTGGTCAAGATCGAGGTCGAGGTGACCAGCCTCGCCCAGGTGCAGGAGGCGCTCGACGCCGGAGCCGAGGTGATCCTGCTGGACAACATGGCCCCCGACATGCTCCGCGAGGCCGTGGCGCTGGTGGCGGGGCGCGCCGTCACCGAGGCTTCCGGGGGCATCACTCCGGAGAACGCCGCCGCCGTGGCGGCCAGCGGAGTGGACGTGATCTCCCTCGGGTGGCTCACCCACAGCGTCCCGGCCCTCGACGTCGCCCTCGACGTCGTGGTGGGTTGAACTGCTCCCTCCCCCGCGGCAGCGGGGAAACGCGTGATCTCCCCCTCTGGCCCTTCGGGGTTCTCCCCTCCCGCGGGGCAGAGGCGGGAAGGCCTTGCCTCCCCCGCGCGGCGGGGGAGAAGGCGTATCCTCCGCCTCCCCCGCTGGGGCGGGGGAGGAGGGGGAGGCGCTGCCTCTGCCCCGCGGCGGCGGGGGAGATGCGGAGGGCTTCCTCGGAGCACCTCCCCCGCGGGCGGGGGAGATCGGCCGGCGCCTGCCGCCGCGCGCCTACTGGTCGTCGTAGCGCTCGACCGTGTCGTCCATGACGACGAGCGCCACGCCGGCCTGGGACAGGATGTGGCGAGTGTCCTGCCCGGCGTGGTAGCGGTGGCGGGCAACCACCTTGGTGATGCCGCTGGAGGCGATGAGCATGGCGCAGACCCGGCAGGGCTCCATCGAGCAGTACAGGGTGGTGTCGGCGAGCGACAGCCCGTAGCGGGCCGCCTGGCAGATGGCGTTCTGCTCGGCGTGGACGGTTCGGACGCAGTGGTTTCGGGCGGTGCCGTCCTCGTCGATCACCTGGCGCATTTCGTGGCCGACGTCGTCGCAGTGCGGCATGCCCGACGGGGATCCGACGTACCCGGTGCAGATGATCCGCTTGTCGCGGACCACCACACAGCCGCTCTTGCCGCGGTCGCAGGTGGCGCGGGCGGACACCTGGTCCACCAGTCCCAGGAAGTAGTCGTCCCAACTGGGTCTCGCCATCACCGGTCCCCGATTCGCGTCTGGAGAGCGACGTTACCTCGTCGACGCGGCGCGAACCGCCCGGCTCTGGCGCCGGCCGCCTCAACCGCTCCCGGCGGCGGCGTTCTGCGGCCAGCCGCTCCTTGACGAGCTTCCTGACGAGGGCGGCGGGGAGGGGCTTGTCGGCCGTGAAGCGGAGGGTTCCCTTCCCGGCGTAGAAGGGCCGCAGCTCATCCATGTGATCGTCGATGACCTTCGTGCTCATCGGGAAGAAGCTGCAGTGGTCCTTGAACGCTCCGTATGCCACGAGCGATCGGCCGTGGTCCTTGAACGCCGGCATCTGGTAGCTGATCGCCTCGGTGGCCTCGGGGGCGGCGGCCTTGATCGTCTTGCGAAGCCGCTCCAGGAGGGCCCGCGTCTGGCGGGGAAGGGCCTCCAGGTACTCCTCGACGCTGGCCGGTGCGTTCATGTCGGTTCCTTGCTCGGCTCGAAGCCCCATTTCAGCCTGGTCCCGGCCGCTACCTGGCCGGGTCCGGGCCGGAAGGCTCTTCCGGGACGACGGGGGTGGATCCTCTGAGGGTGGGCGGCACCTCGGCAACCTCGTCGACCTGGGCGGACGAGGCGCGTGCAACCTCGTCGGTGCCGGCCCAACTGGAGACATCCACCGACCAAACGACGCCGCTCGACACGGCCGGCGAGCCGGCGAACCGGCCCCGACTCGCCGGTCTCTTCGGGCTGCCCGCCGTCCCCGGCACGCCCCCTTGGTACGATCGCCCGGTGGCGTACCAGGCTCTCTACCGCAAGTACCGGCCCCAGCGCTTCGGCGACGTGATCGGCCAGGAGCACGTGACCCTGACCCTGGCTCGGGAGGTGCAGCAGGGCAGGGTGGTCCACGCCTACCTGTTCGCCGGGCCGCGGGGCACCGGGAAGACCACCACCGCCCGCATCATCGCCAAGATCCTGAACTGTCCCGACCTGGGGACCGACGGCGAGCCCTGCAACCGGTGCGACTCCTGCCGGGCCATCACCGAGGGCAGCTCTCTCGACGTCATCGAACTGGACGCCGCCTCGCACAACAAGGTGGAGGACGTCCGCGAGATCCGGGCCAACGTGGGCACGGTTGCCTCCACCGGCGGGGGGCGGCGCGTGTACATCCTCGACGAGGCGCACATGCTCTCGCGGGCGGCGGCCAACGCCCTGCTCAAGACCCTCGAGGAGCCCCCGGAGCACGCCTACTTCGTCCTGGCCACCACCGAGCCGTACAAGCTGCCCGACACCATCCGCAGCCGGGCGCAGCGCTTCGACTTCCACCCGGTCGGCTCGGAGACCCTCATCTCCTTCCTGGCCGACATCTCCGCCCGGGAGCGGTACCAGGCGGCGCCCGAAGGCCTGGCCCTCATCGCCCGCCACGCCCGCGGCTCGGTGCGCGACGCCCTGGGCCTGTTGGAGCAGGTGGCCGCGCTCGGCTCGGGCAAGGTGGAGCCCCGGGGGGTGACCCGGACGCTGGGCCTGGCCCCGAGCGAGACCTTCACCCGCCTCGCCGGGATCCTGGCCGACCACGACGCCGCCGGCGCCCTCGGGCTGGCCGCGTCCGTCGCCGCCGAGGGGGCCGACCTGCGCCGGTTCGTGGCCGACGCCATCGAGTTCTTCCGGGGAGTGTTCCTGGCCCGGTACGCCCCCAATCTCGAGGAGATCGTCGACGAGCCGGCGGAGGTCCTCGGGGAGTGGCGGGCTCAGGCCCGGCTCCTCGACGGGGCCGAGGTGCTGCGCGCCGTCGAGGTGCTGGGGGAGGCACTCGCCGCCCTGCGGGAAGGGCGGGAGGAGCGCCTGGTGGTGGAGCTCGCCCTGTTGCGGCTGGCCCGCCCGGAGACCTCGATCGACGCGGCCTCGCTGGCCGCCCGCCTGGACCGGGTCGAGGACCGGCTTCGCCGGCTGGGAGAGGGGCTCCCGGCGCCCGAGCGCTCCGGGGAGCCACGCCCGGCGGCCGCGCCGACCGCGCCCGCGACGGCGGCTCCCGCCCCTCGCCGCGCCCGGAAGGCGGCGGCGCCGGCCGGGCCATCGGCCCCGTCCGCGGCCGTGGGCGGGGAAGGGGCGGCGAAGGAGCCGGCTCCGGCCCCTGTCGTCGAGAAGCGCCCTCCCGCGGTGATCGAGCTCAGCATGGTGGAGTCGGTGTGGCCGGCTCTCGTGGAGCGGGTCCGCAAGGAGGCCGGGCCCCGCCGCCACGCCATCTTCCGCGACTGCCGGCCGGCGGCGGTGGAGGGGAACCGGGTGATCCTCGAGGTGCCGGTCAACCTCAAGTTCCACCTCGCCCACCTCATAGAGGATCGTGAGCTGAGCGCGATCGTGTCGTCCATCGCCGGTGGCCTGCTCGGCGGCGAGGTGGTCGTGGCCTACCGGGCCGGCAACGGCGGGGAGGGGGGCGGCGAGGGTCCGGGGGCCATGGACGCGGTCGTGGACGAGGGGGTCCCCGAGGAGGCCGGCGGGCAGCCGGCCGACCCGACCGCGGTCGTCACGGAGATCCTGGGCGGTGAGGTGGTCTCCGACCGGTAGGCGCCGCGGCCGGGCGGCGGCACGCTGATACCCTGTCCCCATGGCGAAGAAGGGCCACCACCGCATCCCCGGCGGCTTGCCCCAGGGTGGGCGAGGCGGGCCGGGCATGCCCTCCCCCCAGCAGCTGGCCCGGCAGATGGCCGAGATGCGGGCGAAGATCGACGAACAGCGGGCCGCCCTGGCCGAGGCCACCTTCACCGGCACCGCCGGGGGCGGGATGGTGACCGCCGTGGTGCGGGGCACGGGTGAGCTGGAGTCGGTGCGCCTCGACCCGTCGGTGCTCGACCCGGCCGACCCGGAGATGGTCGGCGACCTCGTGGTGGCGGCGGTGAACGTGGCCCTGCGGCAGGCCCAGGAGGCCGCCGCCTCCTCGGTCGGGCTGGACCTCGGGCCGCTGGACCCGGGCGCCCTCGGCCTCGGCGACCTGGGGGAGCTGCTGCGCTGATGTTCGAGCCTCCCATCCAGCGGCTCATCGACGAACTGGCCCGCCTGCCCGGCATCGGGCGCAAGAGCGCCCAGCGCCTCGCCTTCCACCTGCTGACGGTGGAGGAGGAGGACGCCCGCCGCCTGGCCCGGGCCGTGGTCGAGATGCGCGAGCAGGTGCACCTGTGCCGGCGCTGCTTCAACGTCACCGACGGCGACGAGTGCTCCATCTGCCGCGACCTCGGCGCGACCTGAGCATGGTCTGCGTCGTCGAGCGGGCCCAGGACATAGTGGTGGTCGAGCGGACCCGGGAGTTCCGGGGCCGCTACCACGTGCTCGGCGGTGCCATCTCCCCCATCGAGGGCATCGGGCCGGAACGGCTCCGCTTCAGCGAGCTGGTCGCCCGGGTGCGCGCCGAGGGCATCAAGGAGGCGATCGTGGCCACCAACCCCACCGTCGAGGGCGACACGACCGCCCTCTACCTGGCCAAGGTGCTCAAGCCGGAGGGGGTGCGGGTCACCCGCCTGGCCAGCGGCCTGCCGGTGGGCGGGCGACCTCGACTACGCCGACGAGCTCACCCTGGGGCGGGCCCTGGTGGGCCGCCAGGAGATGTAGCCGGCCGTTCTCAGCGGGGCCGGCTCCGCCGGCGGCGGTCCACCGGCGGGGGCGGCGCCCCGGCCGAGCCGGCGCCGTAGATGTCGGTGATGCGGGAGAGCCGGTCGAAGCGGTGGTGGGCGGTGATGTAACGGACCGTGCCGGTGAGCGCCCGCATCACCACCGTGTGGGTCGAGGCCCCACCCGTGTCGTAGCGGACCCCGTCGAGCAGTTCCCCGTCGGTGACCCCGGTGGCGGCGAAGAAGATCGCCTCGCCCCCTACCAGGTCGCGCAGGGTGAGCACCCGGGCCAGGTCGAGGCCGGCCTCGGCGGCGTAGGCGCGCTCGGAGTCGTCGCGGGGCCACAGGCGGCACTGCATCTCCCCGCCGAGGCAGGTGAGGGCGCAGGCGGCCGTCACCGCCTCGGGCGAGCCCCCGATGCCGAGCAGGATGTCGATGCCGCTGTCCTCCACCGCGGCGGCGATGGCGGCCGAGATGTCGCCGTCCCGGATGAGGCGGATGCGCCCTCCCAGCCGGCGCACCGCCTCGACGTGCGGGCGGTTGCGGGGGCGGTCGAGGATGATGGCGGTCAGGTCCTCGACCTGCTTCCCCTTGGCGGCGGCCACCCGGCGCAGGTTCTCCTCGACGGGTGCCTCCAGGTCCATGGACCCGGCCGCCTCCGGCCCGACCGCCATCTTCTCCATGTAGACCAGGCGCCCCGGGGCGTACATCGCCCCCCGCTCGGCCAGGGCGAGGACGGACATGGCCCCGGGGCTCCCCTCGGCCGTCAGGCGGGTGCCGTCCACCGGGTCCACCGCCACGTCCACCAGCGGGGGCGTCCCGTTGCCGATGCGCTCGCCGTTGTGGAGCATCGGGGCGTGGTCCTTCTCGCCCTCGCCGATGACCACGACCCCGTCCATGTCCACGGTGGCCAGCATGGCCCGCATGGCGTCCACGGCCGCCCGGTCCACCGCCTCCTTGTCGCCGCGGCCCTGCCAGCGGGCGGCCCCCATGGCCGCCGCCTCGGTCACCCGGGCCAGCTCGAGGGCGAGGTTCCGGGTGGGTTGCGCGGTGGTCACCCGGCGACCTTGACGATGAGGGCGTCGCCCTGGCCCCCGCCTCCGCAGAGGGCGGCGCCACCGATGCCCCCGCCGGCCCGCCGGAGAGCGTGGATCAGGGTGACCACGAGGCGAGCGCCGGTGGCTCCCAGGGGGTGGCCGAGGGCGACCGCCCCGCCGTGCACGTTCACCTTGTCGCCCGGGATGCCCAGCAGCCGGGCCGACCAGAGGGCGACGGCGGCGAAGGCCTCGTTCATCTCGAACAGGGACAGGTCTCCTACGGCCAGCCCGGCCCGGTCGAGGGCGATCTGCAGCGCCTGGGCGGGACGCTCGTGCAGGGTGGCGTCCGGTCCGGCCGCCTGTCCGTAGGCGAGGATCTCGGCGATCGACGGGCAGCCCGGCGGCGGCGGCCGCCTCCCGGTCGGCCACCACCAGGGCGGCCGCCCCGTCGGAGATCTGGGAGGCGTTGCCGGCGGTGATCGTGCCTTCCTTGGCGAAGGCGGGCCGCAGCTTGCCCAGGGCCTCGGCGGTGGAATCGGACCGGATGCCCTCGTCGGCGGTGAACATGACGCGGGTCGCCCTTGCGCTGCGGCACCGGGACGGGGGTGATCTCGGCGTCGAAGGCCCCCGCCCGGGCGGCGGCGGCCGCCCGCTGGTGGCTGGCCGCCGACCACTCGTCCTGCTCGGCCCGGGTGATGCCCAGCTCGGCGTTGCGGCGGTCCGAGGTGGCGCCCATGAGGCAGTTGTCGAAGGCGCAGAAGAGGCCGTCGTGCTCCATCAGGTCGATCATCGGGACCTCGCCCCATGCGGGCGCCCCAGCGGGCGCTGGGCACGGCGTATGGGGCGTTGCTCATCGATTCCATGCCCCCGGCCACCACGAAGCGGGCCTCGCCGAGGCGGATGTCCCGGTCGGCCATGGCGATGGCGGACATGCCCGAGAGGCACACCTTGTTGATGGTGGTGGCAGGCACGGTCATGGGGATGCCGCCGCGGATAGGCCGCCTGGCGGGACGTGATCTGGCCGGCGCCGGCCTGGAGCACGTGCCCGAAGTAGACCTCGTCCACCCGGTCGGCGGGCAGGCCGGCCCGCTCCAGGGCGGCGGCGATGGCCACCCCGCCGAGCTGCACCGCAGGCAAGGGGCTGAGGGCGCCCCCGTAGCGTCCGAGAGGGGTGCGAACGGCAGAGCAGACGACCGAGCCCATAGAACCTCCTGACGGTATGGCGCACAGGCTACCGGGGCCGCAGGCTGTGGTGTCTGGCCGCCCCTTCGGCCCGCCGTCGGCGAGTCGGCGCGGCCGTGCTCGGCAGGCGCGGTGATGGGCGGCGCGCGGGCCGGGCCCGGCCTCAGGAGGCGGCGGGCACCGCGGAGGTGGCCGGGGCGGCCGGCAGGGTGAAGCAGAAGCGGGCCCCGGTCGGGAAGCCGGGCTCGTACCAGATCCGCCCGCCCATGGCCTCGACCAGCACCCGACTCACGGTGAGGCCGAGGCCCAGGCCGTTCCCCGGGTTGGCCGACGGCTCAGCCTGCTCGAAGGGGCCGAACACCCGCTCCCGGTCGGCCTCGGCGATGCCGGGCCCGTCGTCGGCCACGGTCACCTGCCACTCGTCCCCGTGAGCGGTGGCGTCGACGCTGACCTGGCTGCCCCCGTACTTGGCGGCGTTCTCCAGCAGGTTGCGCAGCACCTGCTCCACCCGGTTCGGGTCGGCGTGCACCACGACGTTGCCGCCGACCGTGACCGAGGCCGACTTCGCCCCGCCCGGGGGGAACACCAGGTCGGCGATGCGGAAGGCTGCGGGGCGGAGCGGGAAGTCGGCGGGCTCGATGAGCAAGCGGTCCACCTCGAGGCGGGGGACCACCAGCACGTCGTCCACCAGCCGGCGCAGGTGCTCCGACTCGCTGCAGACGACGGCCAGGAACTCGTCCACCTCCGCCTGGTCCAGGGTGCGCCAGGAGTCGCGCAGCGCGATGGCGAAGCCGGAGATGTTGGTGAGCGGGGTGCGCAGTTCGTGGCTCACCATGGAGACGAACTCGTTCTTCATGGTGGCGGCCCGGCGTTCCGAATCGATGGCCTCGGCTTGCTCCCGGCGGGCCGTCCGGATGGCGCAGGCGGCGGTGAAGGCCACCAGGGCCACGAGCAGCAGGCAGGCGGCGGTCTCCACGTTCGCCAACTGCCCGGCCAAGCCGGAGTCCTGGTACGGGGCGGCGGCCAGCACGCGTCACCCGGAGGGCTGCCCCGGCCACCATGGCGCCGGCCGGCAGCCACACCTGGCGGGGGGGCAGGGTCAGGGCCGAAGCCGTCAGGGTGTAGGCGGCCAGCGCGGCGAGCGGCCCGGCGGAGATGTCCGCCAGGCCCGCGGTGGCGCTGAGGGCCAGGATGGCCGGCAGCAGGGAGCGGAGGGGCCCGGCCCGGCGATCGGCGAGAGAATGGGCGAGGATGGCCCCGGCCGCCACGGCCTTGGCGACGGCCCCGGGGATCCCGGCGGCGATGGCGATGCCGGCCACGCAGAGGAGCACGGCGGCGAGGGCGGCGCGGGCAAGGCGCCAGTTGGCCCGGACCTCGCAGTAGTCGAGGGGCGCGGCGCCGCCGGCCGGCAAAAGACGAGCGGGGGCCTCGTGGTTGTTCATCCGCCATGGGTATCGGGCGGCCCGGCCCCTACCTGAAGGGTTCCCCTCGGCCCGCCGCCCGGCGCAACTCGGCCGCCGCCTCGTCGGGCACCACCAGATCGCCCCGCCCGGTGCCGAGGGCCACGCCGGGCCGCAGGGCGCCGTGGTAGTCGGAGCCGCCGGTGGGGATCATGCCCAGGCGGCGGGTGAGGGCGGCCAGGTGCTCCTGCAGCTCGGCGGGGTAGTCGGGGTAGCGGCACTCGACGCCCGCTCCCCCGAGGTCGCGGAAGGCGGCCAGAGCGGCGGCGTAGTCCTCCGCCGCGGCGGCGACGGTGTGGGGATGGGCGAGCACGGCCAGCCCTCCCGAGCGCCCGGCCAGGTCCACGGCTTCGGCGGCGCCGAGGCGCAGGCGCGGCCGGTAGGCGGGACGGCCCCGCCCCAGGTAGAGGGCAAAGGCGTCCTGCAGGGTGGCGACGTGCCCTGCCCGGACCAGCGCGGCGGCGATGTGCGGCCGTCCCACCAGGCCGGGGGTGGTGCGCAACTCGTCGGGGGACAGGCGGATGCCGAGGCCGGCCAGGGCGGCGAGGATCTCCGCGTTGCGCCGGGCGCGGCCCGCCCGGATCTCGGCGAGCCGGGGCGGCAGCGGGCCGGCCCCCGGCTCCACCCAGTAGGCGAGGAGGTGGGCGGGGCCCCTGTCCCAGTCCACCGACAGCTCCACGCCCGGGATCAGTTCGAGGGAGGTGCCGGTGGCCGCCGCCCGAGCCTCGCCCACACCGTCCAGGGTGTCGTGGTCGGTGAGGGCCAGGGCGCTCAAGCCGGCGTCGAGCGCCAGGCGCACCAGGACGGCGGGCTCGTCGGTGCCGTCGGAGCAGGTGCTGTGGGTGTGGAGGTCGACGGCCACCTCAGCCGCCGACGACTTCGACCCGCTCCAGGTACACCGTCTCCAGCGGGCGGCTGTCCCGAGGGTCCGGGGGGTTGGGCCCCAGGGGAACGGTGGCGATGCGGTCGAGCACCTCGAAGCCTTCGACGACCTCGCCGAACACGGTGTAGGTGGGGGACAGGGTGATGTCGGCCAGGACGACGAAGAACTGGCTTCCGCCGCTGTCGGGGTCCCCGGTGTTGGCCATCGCCACCACCCCCCGGGTGTAAGCGAAATCGGCCGGGGGCAGTTCGTCGGGGATGGTGTAGCCGGGATCGCCCGTGCCGCTGGCGGTGGGGTCGCCTGCCTGGAAGACGAACCCGGGGAGCACCCGGTGCGACACGGTCCCGTCGAAGTAGCCCTGGCGGGCCAGGAACACGAAGGAGTTCACCGTCTCGGGAGCGGCCGCCGGGTCGAGGCGAATGCGGACGGGGCCGCAGGAGGTGTGCAGCACGACCTCGACCGGGCCGCTCACAGCCTCATCGCCCGGCGCCGCGAAGGACAGGGACTTCGCCGCCGCGGGGGCCTCGGCGCCGCAGGCGGTGGGCTGTTCGCGAAAGGCCAGGTACTCGGGGCTGGTGACGCTGCCCGGCGCGGCGGAGGTAGTGGGAGCGGCGTCTCCTCCGCAGGCGGCGAGGAGGAGGGCTGCGGCGACGACAGAGGCGGGGGTGAGGCGTGCCGACATGGCCCGGGCACTATAGGGAGCCACCGGTACACTCGTCGCGGCCATGACGGCCATCGTGCAGAAGTACGGCGGCACCTCGGTGATGGACGCCGAGCGCATCCGGGCGGTGGCCGCCCGGGTGGCTCGCACCCGCCGCGCCGGCCACGACGTCGTGGTGATCGTCTCGGCCATGGGGCACACCACCGACCAGTTCCTCCGCCTCTGCCGGGAGGTCTCGCCCAACGAGCACCCCCGGGAGATGGACATGCTGCTGACGGCCGGGGAGCGCATCTCCATGGCGCTGCTGGCCATGGCCATCCGCGACCTGGGCCTGGAGGCGGTGAGCCTCACCGGGTCCCAGGCCGGCATCCTCACCGACACGGTGCACGGGCGGGCGGAGATCCAGGATGTCCGCGCCTTCCGGGTGAAGGAGCACCTGGAGCGGGGCGACGTGGTGATCGTCGCCGGCTTCCAGGGTGTCTCGGCTTCCAGCAAGGAGATCACCACCCTCGGCCGGGGCGGGTCCGACATGACGGCGGTGGCCATGGCCGCTTACCTGCAAGCGGAGGCCTGCGAGATCTACAAGGACGTGGACGGGGTGTTCACCGCCGACCCGCGGCTGGTGCCGGGGGCGCGCAAGCTGGACGAGGTGTCGTACGAGGAGATGGCCGAACTGGCGGCGGGCGGGGCACAGGTGCTGATGCTGCGCTCGGTGCAATACGGCCGGCGCCTCGGGGTGCCGCTCCACGTGCGTTCCTCGTTCCACGACGGGCAGGGGACCTGGGTGCGGGACACGGGTGCCCAACCGGGCGCCGGTCACCGGGGTGGCCCACTCCCCGGGGCAGGTGCTGGTTGTGGTGGCCGGGGTCGCCGACCCGGCCGGCACCGGTGCGGAACTGGAGGCAGCCCTGGTGGCGGCCGGGCTGGAGGCCGACCTGGTGGTGCCCGCCGGGCCGGACCAGGGGCGGACCGTCGGGCTCTGCGTCCCCGTCGAGCAGGCGGCCGCCGCCTGCCGGGCGGCCGCCGGCATGGGGCTCACCGCCACTGCCGGGAAGGAGCCGTTGGGCAAGGTCTCGGTGATCGGTGTCGGTCTGCGCGCCGACCCCGGGTTGGCGGCCCGGGTGCCCCGGGTGCTGGGCGAGGCCGGCATCGAGGTGTTGGCTACCCGTGCCCTGGCCATTAGGGTTTCCTGCCTGGTGCCCGAGAGCCGGCTCGAAGAGGCGGTGCGCCTGCTGCACGGCGCTTTCGTCGAGGTAGGACCTTGACCGGCCGCGCCGTTGCCGTGGTCGGGGCCACCGGGGCCGTGGGACGGGAGATGGTGGCCACTCTGCAGCGGCGGGCCTTCCCGGTGGGTTCGCTCCGTCTGCTGGCCTCGGCCCGGTCGGCCGGCAAGCGCCTCGCCACCCCCTGGGGGGAGGTGGAGGTGGAGGACCTGGCCACCGCCGACCCGGCGGGCATCGAGATCGCCCTCTTCTCGGCCGGCGCTGCCCGGGCTCGCGAGCATGCTCCCCGTTTCGCCGCCGCCGGGGCGGTGGTGGTGGACAACTCCTCGGCCTGGCGCATGGACTCCCACGTGCCGCTGGTGGTGGCGGGGGTGAACGACGACGCCGCCCGCGCCCACCGGGGGATCATCGCCAACCCCAACTGCACCACCATGGTGTTGCTCATGGCGGTGGCGCCGCTGCACCGGGCGGCCGGCCTCGAGGCGATGGTCGTCTCCTCCTATCAGTCCGTTTCGGGCATTGGGCAGAAGGGCATGGACATCGCTGTCGGCCGAGGTGGAGCACTTCCGCCGGCAGCCGGCCGCACTGCAGTACGGCGGCTGGTCGGACCCGGGCGGGGAGACGTTCGCCCGGCCGATCGGGTTCAACGTGCTCCCCCTGGCCGGTTCCGCTCGGTGAGCAGGGCTACACCGACGAGGAGTGGAAGCTGGTGTACGAGACCCGCAAGATCCTCTCCGCCCCGCTGGTAGCGGTGGAGCCCACCTGCGTGCGGGTGCCGGTGATGGTGGGCCACGGCATGGCCGCCTCGTGCTGGTTCTCCCGGCCCCTGGGGGCCGAGGAGGCCGAACGGCGTCATCGCCGCGGCCCCGGGCGTGCGGGTGTGGCGGGACGAGGTGCCCACTCCCCTCGACTGCGCCGGCGTCGACGACGTCCTGGTCGGGCGGCTGCGGGAGACCGTGGGCCGCCCGGGAGGGATCTCGCTCTGGGCGGTGGGCGACAACCTGCGCAAGGGCGCCGCCCTGAACGCGGTCCAGATCGCCGAGTTGGTGGCCTGAAGGGCCGCAGGCGTGGCGTCGTCGGCGGGTGAGGGCAGCGGACCGTCCCCCGGGCGGGCCATCATCCGCCGCTACCGGGCCGGGGACGCCGCCGCAGTCGGACGGCTGATCGCCGACACCTACCGGACCCACAACCTGGGCTTCGCCCCGGCCGACGAGCAGGCCCGCCTCCTGGGCCCGTTCGGCTTCGCCGGCTCACCCGACCCCACCCACCGGGAGGCGATCGCCCGGGCGATCGCCGCGCCCCTGGTGCTGGTGGCCGAGGTGGACGGTGTCCTGGTGGGCGTGCTGCGCGGAGGCCGCCGTGATCGTCCGCAGCGGGCGGTGCTGCAGAGCCTGTTCGTGGACGGCGGTCATCACCGGCGCGGCATCGGCCGGCGCCTCGTGGAGCGCTTCGAGGCTGCCTGCCGGGCAGGCGGGGCGACGGAGATCAAGGTCGCCGCGACCGTCTACGCCGTTCCCTTCTATCAGGCACTCGGCTATCGGCGATCGACGGGAATGCGGACCATGGCCAGCTTCGAGGGGAGCGGGCTGCCCTACCAGCCGATGTCCAGGTCGCTCGTCTGACTGCCCGGCCCCGGCCCGCGGGTCAGCCCCGGGCCGGCAGGCTGGCCTCGACCCGGTCGAGGATCTCGTCGATCTCTGCGGGGCTGATGACGAAAGGCAGCCGGAAGCGGATCGCCCGGGAACCCGAGGGCAGGACCACCAGACCGCGGGCGAACATCTCCTCGATCAGGCGGTCGCGCACCGCGGTCGTGTCCAAGGTGATGGCCGCCAGCGACCCCCGGCCGCGCACGTTGTCGAAGCCGCCGGTGCGCCGGGCGATGTCGCGCAGGCCGGCCAGGAGGCGCTCCCCCACGGCGGTGATGTGGGCGGCGAGGCCGTCCTCCTCGATGATCTCGATGAACCGGCGGCAGCGCACCATGTCGGCCAGGCTCCCGCCCCAGGTCGAGTTGATGCGGCTGGGCAGGGAGAAGACGTTGTCGGCCACCTCGTCCACCCGGGACGAGGCGTAGATGCCGCAGACCTGGGTCTTCTTGCCGAAGGCCACGATGTCGGGGGCGACCCCCAGGTGCTGCCACCACCAGGCCTTGCCGGACCCGTAGAAGCCGGTCTGCACCTCGTCGAAGATGAGCATGGCCTCGCGATCGTCGGCGTAGCGGCGCAGACGGGCGAGGAACTCCCCGCGAAAGTGGTTGTCGCCGCCCTCGCCCTGCATCGGCTCGATGATGATGGCCGCCACCCGCCCGGGATGGGCGGCGAAGACCGCCTCGATCTCGTCGGCCGCCTGCTGCTCTTCGGCTTCGATGTCGTTGGCGACCCCGCCGTCGAGGTCGAAGATGACGGCCGGGTTGTGGACCCGGGGCCAGGCGAACTTGGGGAAGAGGCCGATCTTGTCCGGGCGGGTGTTGGTCAGGCTGAGGGTGTAGCCGGAGCGGCCGTGGAACGCCTGGCGGAAGTGCAGCACCACCAGGTCCTCCACCCCGTCCTCGAGGTGGGTGCGGCCCAGCTTGCGCGCCTTCCAGTCGAAGGCGGTCTTCAGGGCGTTCTCGACGGCCAGCGCACCGCCGGCGACCCAGAAGTGGTGGGGGAAGCCGGGCGGGGTGACTCGGGAACCGAACGCGTCCACGAAGGCCGCCATTTCGGCGGTGTACACGTCCGAGTTGGTCACGTTGGTGCTGGCGGCCCGCTGCAGCTCGGCCCGGAAGGCGGGGTCGGCGAGCTTGGGGTGGTTGTAGCCCATGGGCCAGGAGGCGAAGAAGGAGAAGGCATCGAGGTACCGCCGGCCGGTGCGAGCGTCGTGCATCCAGACGCCTTCGGAGCGGTCCAGGTCCAGGACGATGGGGAACCCATCGGCCAACTGGTACTTCCGCAGCGTCTCGTGGACGGCGTCGGCGCCGATCATCGGCTACTCCTTCCCCAACGAAGGGGCGTGGCCCCGAGTGGACCCTCCTGCCGGGGTGGGAGGGGTCCGCGGGCCCTCTGCCACCGGGCAAACCCGCCTATTGCTACCCGAGGGCGGTTACTGCCCGATTGCCGGGCTGTGAACGCCGTGTTTCGACCGCTCGGGCGCCGGGCAGGCCGGCATCGCCTGGTGGCGGGCACCGGCGGCGATCCTCCACAACTCCCTTCTTCGCGCTCGGCCGCGAGCGCGGCCGTGAACCAGAGCCCCGCCGTCGTGGCGGGGGCGACCCTCCCCCCAACCCCCTCCCTGCTCAGGGAGGGGGAGACGCCAAAGCCCCGCCATCGAGGCGGGGCTTTGTCGGGGCGGCCGGATTTGAACCGGCGGCCTCAGCGTCCCGAACGCTGCGCGCTAACCAAACTGCGCTACGCCCCGGTGGCCAGGCATTGTATCGGCGCTGCCGGCCGTCGCGCCGACTCGGGTGGTGCCCGCGTCGTCGGCTCCCCCGGCGGCCAGTCGTTCCACCAGGTGCCGGAGGGCGAAGCCGCCGAAGGGCTTGCGGATCCATCCGTCCACGGCCGCCCTCCCGGCCAGGAAGGCGTCGGCCTCCCGGTCGAGCAGGAGCGCCACCGCCGGGGGGGTGGCCCCGGCGGCGGCGGCGGCCGCCCGGATCGCCCGGGCCACCGCCATGCCCCCCATCGACCCGACCTGCAGGTCGACGAGCACCACCTCGACCCCCTCGGTCGAGGGCCAGCGCGGCCGCTCCGGCAGGGTCGTCGGTGACCGAGAGGTCGTGGCCGGTGCCGGCGAGGGCGGCCCGCACCGAGTCGGCCACCCAGGGCAGATCGGCGACGAGGAGGATGTCGGCCATGGCCGATCGACTGTAGCCGGGGGCGTCCGGAGAGGCTGCCCCGAAACCGGCCGTCCGGGCCCCGGAATGGGCCGGATCTTCTTCCATATTCTGCCTGGCGGACTCCCTCTTTTCCCTGGTAGGGTGCCCGCCGCGGGTTGGAGGAGGAGGGTTCGCGGTGGCCGAAGTGGCGTCGCTGGATCGTTCCTGGCAGCTAGATGGGCTTTGTCGCGGCAATCACTCCCATCTCTTCTTTCCCCCCAGCGCGGTGGAGCGCAAAGAGGAGCGGGAGCGCCGCGAGGCGAAGGCCAAAGCCATCTGTGCGGTGTGCGGGGTGCGCGGGGACTGCCTGGAGTTCGCCCTCGAGATCCGCGAGCCCTACGGCATCTGGGGTGGCCTGACCGAAACCGAACGGCGCCAGGTGCTCGCCCGGCGCGCCGCTGCCGTCTGAGCCCCCCCGGCCCGTCCCGCCCCGGCCGGTGGCAATAGCATTCGCAGAACCGGGGATCCCTGGTAAGTTCGCCCTGTGGACGTATCGCCGGCGGCCGAGGTCCCGGTCCGCCCCGCCTCCACCGTGCTCGCCCTCCGCCCCGCCTCCCGGGGCTTCGAGGTGCTCATGGTGCGCCGGGTGCGCTCAGCCGTCTTCATGGGGGATGCCCGCGTGTTCCCCGGCGGGGCGCTCGACGAGGCCGACTACTCCCCGCTGGCCGCCCGGGCGGTGCGCTGGCACGGTGACCCGGCGGAGCTGCCGTGGCGGGCGGCGGGGCTGCGGGAGCTGGCCGAGGAGGCGGGCGTGCTGCTCACCGACCCGCCCGGGGTCGCGGTGGCGGGGCAGGGGGCCGACCTGTACGAGGCCCTGGTTGACGAGGGCGCGGTGCTCGACGCCGACCGCCTCACCTACTTCTCCAACTGGGTGACCCCGCGCTTTCGCGGGGCTTCCCGCCGGTTCGACACGCGCTTCTACGTGGTGGTGGTGCCGGCCGGGACCGAGGCCGGGGCCGACCGGACCGAGGTGACCGAAGCCTGCTGGGTGACGCCGGCCGGGGCGCTGCGCCGGGCGGCGGAGGGGGAGTGGAAGGTGGAGTTCCCCACCCTGTGCCATCTGCAGGCCCTGGCCGGCTGCGCGACGGCGGAGGACGTGCCGGCCCTGGCCCCCCCGCCCGGCGAGGTGGTGGCGGTGCGGCCCCGGGTGGTGCTCCTGGGTGACGAGGGCTTTCGTATCCTCCTTCCCGGCGACCCGGGGTACGAGGGGGCCTTGCCTTGAGGGCGAACCGGGTCCGCCCGCTGCTTCCCGGGATGGCGGCGATCGCCGCTCTCGCCCTGCTGGCGACGACCGTCCTGGCCGCCCCGGCCCGGGCCGATGTCACGGCGGCCCAGGTAGAGGAAGCTCGGCAGCGCCTGCGCGAGGTGTCGGCCGAGCTCGAGGGCGAGGTCACCCGATACGAGGCGGCCCTGCTCGAGGAGTCCCAACTGCGCGACCGGGTGGAGCGCGTCCGCCTCGATCTGGCGGCCCAGGAGCGGGAGCTGGCGCTGGCCCGCATTGCCGCCCGGGCGCGAGTGGCCGAGTTGTACATGGCCGCCGGATCGGGCAACAGCGCCGGCTTCCTGGCCAGCGGCGACGGGGAGGGCTCCGCCCGCCTGGCCTACCTGGACTCGGTGGCCCTCACCGACCGGGAACTGGTGAACCGGCTGGAGCAGGCCCGGCGCGACTTCGCCCGCCAGCAGGTCCTCCTCCTGGAGACGCTGGGCCGCCAGGAGGAGGTCTCGGCCGAGCTGGAGGAACTGGTCGGGGGGATCTACGCCGAACTGGAGGCCGCCAACGCCGACTACCAGGCGGTGAAAGGGGAGTGGGATCGCCAGGAGGCCGAGCGGATCCGCCGCGAGGAGGCGGAGCGTCAGCGCCAGCTGTTCCTGTCCACCTCCACCACGACCCTGCCGGGGTCGGGCGGCTCGCCGGGGACGACGGCTCCTTCCACGACCCCCACTGCGCCCACCACTACCACGTGCCGCAGGCGCCGGCGGGGACCATGGTCTGCCCGGTCGATGGGGCCTACACCTTCCGCGACTCCTGGGGCGAGGCCAGGCCGGGAGGGCGGGGGCACACCGGGGTGGACATGATGTCCCCCAACGGCACTCCCCTGGTGGCCATCGAGAACGGTGTCATCACCAACCCCGGCTGGCACTACGCCGGCGGCCTCGGGCTCTACGTCGACGGGGACAGCGGCGATTCCTGGTACTACGCCCACATGTCGGCCTACGCCTCCGGCATCGCGGCCGGCACCCGGGTGGCCGCCGGGCAGCTGGTCGGCTACGTGGGGGAGACGGGGAACGCGGCCGGCCCGCACCTCCACCTGGCGCACATCCTGTCCAGCGGCCAGTACATCAACCCCTACCCGGTGGTCGCCGGGCTCTGCGGCTGAGGCCCGCCCGGTGACGGCCGGGGCCGCGGCCGGTACACTCCCGCGGCGCCCAAGCGAAGGGTGGGCATGCGCAAGCTGGCTGCGCTCGTCCTGGTGTTGCTCTTCGTGCTGCCGGTGCCCACGGCCGGGGCCGAGGTGACCCGCGCCCAGCTCGCCGAAGCCGAGGCCGAGGCGCGGGCGAAGTCGGCGGAGCTGGAGGGGCGGCTGACCGAGCTCGAGAGCGCCCAGTACCAGCAGTGGCTGTACGAGGACCGCATCGACGGCCTGCGCGACCAGATCGCCGACCGGGACCGCCGCCTCGCCCTGGCCGGGCTGGCCGCCCGGGAGCAGGCGGTCTACCTCTACATGAACTTCGGCAGCTACCGCGACTCGTCGGCTATGGCCGACGAGGAGATCAGCCGGGCCGGCACCCGCGACGCCTACATGCGCACCCTGCTGGGGGCCGGGCGTGACGCCGTCAACGAGCTGGAGTACCTCAAGGAGGACAGCGAGCGGCTCCAGGCTGAGTTGGAGGGCCTGCTGGTCGCCCAGGGCGAGATGAGCGCCGAGCTGGAGCGACAGACGGGCCTGCTCCTGGGGGAGCTCGAGGAGGCCAACGCCGAGTTCCAGGCCCTCTACGACCAGTGGTGGCGGGAGGAGCAGGAGCGGATCCGGCAGGCGGAGGCCGCCCGCCAGGCCGCCCTGGCCGCGGAGGCGGCGGCCGCTGCCGCCGCCGCGGGCTATGCCAGCAGCGCCGGCACCCCCACCGCGGGGAGGACCTGTCCGGTGGCCGGCCCCAACACCTTCCGTGACTCCTGGGGCGAGCCCCGCCCGGGGGGCCGGGCCCATCACGGAGTGGACATGGTCGCCGCCAACGGGACCCCGCTCGTGGCCGTCGAGAACGGGGTCGTCTACGGCGTCGGCTGGCACTACCTGGGGGGCAACAACCTCTATCTGCGCGGCGACAGCACCGACGTCTACTACTACGCCCACCTCTCCGGCTTCGCCGCCGGCATCACCGACGGGGTGCGGGTCAACAAGGGCCAGCTGATCGGCTACGTGGGAGCCACCGGCAACGCGGCCACCCCCATCTGCACCTGGGGTACCAGCCGGCCGGGGGGCCGCTCACCAACCCGTACCAGCTGATGGCCCGCCTCTGCCGCTAGCGCGGCGGCACCTCGCCGGGCGCGGCGTCCCTGCTCGGGAGCGCGGCGCTCAGCCGGCCGGCGGGGCCGGGGCCTCGCGCACGGCGAGCTGCTCGGCCAGCAGGGTCACCCGGGCGCTGCAGGTCTCGTCGGCTGCGGGGGGCACCAGCTCCACCAGTCGCTCGGCGGCGGCGGTGATGGCCCGGGCCGACGGAGCCGACGGGTGGGAGGAGACCACCGGGCGGCCCTCGTCGCCGCCCTCGACGATGTAGGGGTCGAGGGGGACCCGTGCGAGCAGGGGGATCCCCAGTTCCTCGGCCAGTTCCTGCCCTCCGCCCCGGCCGAACAGGTCGTAGTGGCGGCCGTCCTCGGTGGTGAACCCGGCCATGTTCTCGATGACCCCGACGACCGGCAGGAAGGACCGGCGGGCCATGTCGGCCACCCGCATCGCCACCTTCTGGGCGGCCTTCTGGGGAGTGGTCACCACCACCATCTCCGCCTGCGGCAGCAGCCGGGCCAGGGCCAGCTGCACGTCGCCCGTCCCCGGCGGGAGGTCGAGGATCAGGTAGTCCAGGGCCGGGTCCCAGGCCACGTCCCGCAGGAACTGCTCCAGGGCCTTGGAGAGCATCAGCCCCCGCCACATGAGGGCCCGGTCCTCGTCGTCGAGCAGGAGGCCGGTGGAGACGAGCTGCAGGCCGGCCGTCTCGATGGGGATGATCTTGCCGTCGGGCCCGGCGGCGAGGCGGGTGCCGATCACCCCGAGAAGCCGGGGGGCCGAGAAGCCCCAGATGTCGGCGTCGAGCAGTCCGATGCGCCGGCCGGAGAGGGCCAGCGCCACCGCCAGGTTGGCGCTCAGCGTGGACTTGCCCACCCCGCCCTTGCCGCTCCCCACGGCGATCACCCGGGTGAGCGGGCTCACCATCGTGGCCCCCGCCCGCTCCCGGGCCTTGCGCCGCGCCGTTGCCATCAGGTTCGAGCGCTGCTCGGGGGTCATGGCCGAGACGGCCACCTCGACCGAGGTGACGCCGGGCAGGGCCGTCAGTCTTGCGGACCACGTCGTCCTCGATCTGGCGGCGCAGGGGGCAGGCGGCCATGGTCAGGGCCAGGCGGACGACGGCCCGCCCGTCGGCCAGATCGAGCCCCTGCACCATGCCCAGGGCGACGATGTCGGCCCCGAGTTCCGGGTCTACCACGCCGCGCAGGGCGGCCTCCAGGTCGGTGACGGTGGCCATGGCTCCACCCAGTCTGCCAGGCGGGGGAGTGGGCACAAGGCCTGCCCGCCCGGGTACCCTGGCTGCCCCGGCCCGGAGGAGCAGGCATGCCCAAGCACGTACCGATCGTCAAGCGCGGGGTGAAGCCCATCGGCCCGTACTCGATCGCCGCGGAGGCCATCGGCCGCCTGGTGTTCATCAGCGGCCAGGTGGCCATCGACCCCTCCACCGGGGAGAAGGAAACTGGCGACGCGGCGGCCCAGGCGGCCCGGATCATGGAGAACCTGGGCCTGGTGCTGGACGACCTGGGCCTGGACTTCGACAGCGTGGTGAAGACGACCATCTTCCTGGTGGACATGGCGGAGTTCGCCGCGGTGAACGAGGTCTACGGCCGCTACTTCACCGGGAAGCCGCCCGCCCGTTCCACGGTGCAGGTGAGCGCCCTGCCCGGCGGGTTCCGGGTGGAGATCGAGGCCGTCGCCGCCATCTGAGCCGGCTGGGCCGGGACGGCCGGCGAGGCGGCCCGCGGGTCGATGAAATAGGGCACCGGTAGACTCGCTGGCCGTGACTGATTCGCCGGTTCTGCGGCTGACGCGTCGCGAGGACCCTCGTTCCTACCTCTCGGAGGCGTGGCGGCGGCGCCACTTCGCCTGGCACGTGGCCATGGGGGGCATGCGGGCGCGAACCAGCTCCTCCGCGCTGGGCCTGCTGTGGTGGATGCTCGACCCTCTCATCCTGGGCGGGGTGTTCCTGCTGGTGTTCGGCGTCATCCTGAACACCAAGCGGGGCGACCCCAACTACATCGGGTTCCTGCTGTCCGGCCTGTTCGCCTTCACCTACACCCGCACCACGATGATGTCCGGGGGTAACACCCTGGTGTCCAACGCCCACCTGATCGCCACCCAGCGGTTCCCCCGGGTGCTGCTCCCGGTTGCCGCCGTCATCCAGGGGGGTGTGGCCTTCCTGGTGTCGCTCATCCCCTTCGTCCTGATCGCCGGGCTGACCAATGGGGATTGGCCCGGCCTGCACACCCTGGTGCTGGTGCCCGCCTTCGTGCTCCAGACCATGTTCAACCTGGGCCTGTCGCTGCTGGTGGCCCAGCTCGTCGTCCCCTTCCGCGACATCGGGAACGTGATGGGCCACCTCACCCGCATCTGGATGTTCCTGTCGCCGGTGATCTACCCGCTCGACGAGCGGCTGCAGAACGCCCCGGACGTGGGTGGTCCGGGTCCTCCAGTTCAACCCGATGGCGGCCATCCTCGGCCTCTACAGGACGGCCCTGCTGGATCGGCCCGGCGAGGCCTATCACTGGTGGAGTTCGGCCGGCTGGGCGGTGGTGACGCTGGTGATCGGTCTGGTGACCTTCGCCCGCATGGAGCACAAGCTGCCGAGGTACCTCTCGTGACCACCGGTGAGGGTCTGCCGCCGGGTGAGGCCGAGGGGAAGCGATCCGCAGAGGCGGCCGCCCGCAGGGCCGCTCGGCAGGAGGCCCTGGAGGCGGAGCGGGCGGCTCGCCGGGCGGACCTGCAGGCCCTTCGGGCCCAGCGCCGTGCGGAGTTGCACGCCCGCTGGGATGAGCAGCGGGCGGCCCGCGCCGCCCAGGCGGCAGCGGCGCCGTCCGAGGGCGAAGGCGATGCGACCGGCCGGGCTGCGCGGCGTGAACCGGCCAACGGCGCGGCGGCCGAGGCCGGGCCGGCGCTGGTCGGCCGGAACCTGACGGTGAGGTTCCGGCCCTTCAGCGAACGGAGCCCGTCGCTGCGCTCGCACGGCCTCCGCGCCGTCAAGCGTCACGAAGCCCCGGTGGTCGCCGTCGACGACGTCTCGGTGACGATCAATCGAGGGGAGGCTTTCGGCTTCATCGGGTCGAACGGGGCCGGCAAGACGACACTGCTGCGCGTGCTGGCCGGCGTGCTCCCCCCCGACTCGGGCGAAGTGCTGGTCTACGGCACGCAGGCGCCGGCCCTGCTGTCGTTGGGGGCGGGAATGAACCGCAAGCTGTCGGGGCGCCGCAACGTCTACCTGGGCGGGCTCGCCGCCGGGCTGGAGAAGAAGGAGATCGACGAGATGTTCGACGACGTCGTCGCCTACTCGGAACTGGGCGACGCCATCGACCGTCCCGCCTCCACCTACTCGACGGGCATGTTCGCCCGCCTCGCTTTCGCCGTGGCCATCCGCCGCCGCCCGCAGATCCTGCTCCTCGACGAGGTATTCGCCGTCGGCGACCAGGCGTTCAAGAAGAAGAGCACCGAGACCATGGAGGAGCTGCTGGCGGAGGCGGGGACCATCGTCATGGTGTCGCACGGCCTCAACCGCATGAAGCTCTTCTGCCACCGGCTCGCCTGGATGGAGCGGGGGCGCCTCATGGCGGTGGGCGACCCGGAGGAGATCGCGGCCGCCTATCTGGCGAGCGTGGGCATCACCGAAGAGGAGGCCAGTGAGGACTGAGGCCGTCGCTCAGGCCCGGGTGAGGGTCCTTGCCTGCGCTCTATGCTCGGGGGGCGCGCCCATCCCCCAGCCGGCGTGCCCGCAATGGAACTGGTGAAGACCGCCATCCCCGGGGTGCTGGTGCTGCGCCCGCCTCGCTTCGCCGACGGCCGGGGCTTCTTCTCGGAGACGTTCCGCCTCTCGTGGATGTCTGAGATGGGCCTGCCCACTTCGTGGGTGCAGGACAACCACTCCCTCTCGGCCGCCGTCGGCACGGTGCGCGGCCTGCACTTCCAGGTGCCCCCGCGGGCCCAGGACAAGCTGGTGCGGGTCACCCGGGGGAGCGTGCTCGACGTGGCCGTGGACCTCCGCCGGGGATCACCCACCTTCGGCCGCCATGTCGCCGTGGCCCTCAGCGCCGCCAACTGGGAGCAGGTGTTCATCCCCCACGGGTTCGCCCACGGCTATTGCTCGCTGGAGCCGGATACCGAGGTCCTCTACAAGGTGAGCGACTACTACTCGCCGGAGCACGACCGGGGCCTGCTGTGGAACGACCCGGCCCTGGGCATCGAGTGGCCGGTGCCGGCCGAGGCGGCGCTGGTGTCCGAGCGCGACCGGCATCACCCGCCGCTGGCCGCGCTACCCGACTACTTCGTCATGGAGGGCTGATGGGACGCAGGTACCTGGTCACCGGCGGCGCCGGGTTCATCGGCTCCAACTTCGTCCGCCACGTGCTGGCCCATGAGCCGGAGGCGGCGGTCACCAACCTCGACCTGCTCACCTACGCCGGGGTGGAGGCCACGGTGCGGGAGTTGGACGCCGACCCGCGGCACCACTTCGTGCGCGGGGACATCGGCGACGCCGGGCTCGTGGAGCGCCTCCTCCCGGGGCACGACGTGGTGGTCAACTTCGCCGCCGAGACCCACGTGGACCGCTCCATCACCGGGCCGGCGGTGTTCCTGCAGACCAACGTGGTCGGCACCGGGGTGCTGCTCGACGCGGCGCGCCGCCACGGCATCCCCCGCTTCCTCCAGGTGTCCACGGACGAGGTGTACGGCTCGCTGGCCGAGGGGTTCGCCCCCGAGGAGGCCCCGCTGCGCCCCTCCTCCCCCTACTCGGCGTCCAAGGCGGCGGCCGACCTGCTGGCGCGCTCCTATGCGGTCACCTACGGGTACGGGGCCATCGTCACCCGCTGCACCAACAACTACGGGCCGTACCAGTTCCCGGAGAAGGTGATCCCGCTGTTCGTCACCAACCTTCTCGAGGGCCGCAAGGTGCCCCTCTACGGGGAGGGGCGCAACGAGCGGGACTGGCTGCACGTGGAGGACCACTGCGCCGCCCTCCACCTCCTCGTCGAGCGGGGGGAGCCGGGGGAGATGTACAACATCGGGGCCGGCGCCCAACTGGCCAACATCGAACTGACCCGCCGCATCCTGGCGGCCGCTCGGCGCCGGCGATGACATGATCGAACGGGTCCCCGACCGGCCCGGCCACGACCTGCGCTACGCGGTGGACTCCTCCAAGCTGCGCCGCCTCGGCTGGGCCCCGGCCCATCCGTTCGAGGAACACCTGGCGGCCACCATCGACTGGTACCGGAGCCGGCCGGACTGGTGGCGTCCGCTCAAGGAAGGGGTGCGGCAGTGAAGGGCGTCGTCCTGGCCGGGGGGAGCGGCAGCCGGCTGCGGCCCCTCACCTTCTCCATGGCCAAGCAGCTGATCCCGGTGGCCAACAAGCCGATCATCGAATACGGCCTGGAGGACCTGGCCCGGGCCGGGATCACCGAGGTGGGGGTCGTCATCTCCCCCGAGACCGGGGGCGAGGTGCGGGCGTCGGTGGGCGACGGCGCCCGGCTGGGCCTGCGCATCACCTACATCGTGCAGGACCGGCCTCTGGGCCTGGCGCACGCCCTGAAGACCGCTCTCCCCTTTGTGGACGGGGACGACTGCCTGATGTACCTGGGCGACAACCTGCTCAAGGACGGGGTGCGCGATGTGGTGGCCGACTTCGCCGCCGATCGGCCCAACTGCCAGATCCTGCTCTGCCCGGTGGAGCACCCGTCTTCCTTCGGCGTGGCCGAACTGGCGGAGGACGGGCGCATCATCCGCCTGGTGGAGAAGCCCAAGGTGCCCCCCTCCGACCTGGCGCTGGTGGGGGTGTACCTGTTCGACGGCACGATCGCCGAAGCGGTGGACGCCATCGCCCCCTCGGCGCGGGGGGAGTTGGAGATCACCGACGCCATCCAGTACCTGGTCGATTCGGGCCGGCGGGTGCGGGCCTCGATCGTGCGCAACTGGTGGAAGGACACCGGCACCAAGTCCGACCTGCTCACGGCTCAGCAGCTGATCATCGCCGAACTCACGGAGCGCATCGACGGCGAGTTGGTGGATTGCCGCCTGCGGGGGGCGGTGCAGGTGGGGCAGGGCTCGCGGCTGGTGGACTGCGACCTCACCGGGCCGGTGATCGTCGGCCGGGACGTTGACATGAGCCGGGTGCGCCTGGGACCGCAAGCCTCGGTGGGGAACGGCTGCCGCCTGGCCGACGCGAGCGTCGAGGGGTCCATCGTCATGGACGGGGCCGAGGTGCACGGGTGGAAGATCCGCGACTCGGTGCTGGGGCGCGGAGCGCGGTTGCACGGGTCGGCTCCCCGCGGCTTCGTCGAAGTCACCCTCGGTGAGCGCTCGGAGATCCTGGGCGAGTGATCCTGGTCACCGGCGGGGCCGGACAGCTGGGGACCGCCTTCCGCAAGGTGCTGCCGGAGGCGAGGTTCGTCGACTTCGCCGATCTCGACCTGACCCGCCTCGACCTGCTGGCGGCCGCCCTGGAGGAGATGCGCGCCGAGGCCATCGTGAACTGCGCCGCCTACACCGCGGTGGATCGGGCCGAGCAGGAGGAGGACCTGGCCACCCTGGTCAACGGCGCGGCCGTCGGGGTGATGGCCGAGCACGCCGCCCGGCGCCGCATCCCCTTGCTCACCTTCTCCACCGACTATGTCTTCTCCGGGGACGCCGGGGAGCCCTACGTGGAGTCGTCGCCGACCGGCCCCGTCAACGCCTACGGCCGTTCCAAGCTGGCCGGGGAGCGGGCGGCCCTGGCCGCCTGCCCCGGGGCGCTGGTGGTGCGCACCTCCTGGCTCGTGTCCGGCACCCACCCCAACTTCGTCGCCACCATGATGCGCCGCGCCGGCGAGGGGGTGGTGCGGGTCGTGGACGACCAGCGGGGCTGCCCCACGATGGCCGATGACCTGGCCCCGGCGGCCTGGGCGGCGCTGCGGACGGGGGCGGCCGGGATCCTTCATCTCACCAACTCGGGCGAGACGACGTGGTTCGACTTCGCCCGGGCCGTGGTGGCCCTGGCCGGCCTCGACCCGAGGCGGGTCGTCCCCTGCGCGACGGCCGACTACCCCACCCCGGCCCGCCGGCCCGGCTATTCGGTGCTGGGGTCCGAGCGGCGGCCCTCGCTGGGGTTGGCCGAGTTGCCGTCCTGGCAGGAGTCGCTGCCGGCCGTTGTGGAAGGGCTGCGGCGATGAGGCGCTTCCCGGTGTGGGCGGTGGTGCTCAACCATCGGGATGTCGGCGACACCATCCGCTGCCTGGGCGCCCTGAACAAGGTGCGGTACCGCCGTCTCACGACCGTGGTGGTGGACAACGCCTCGGGCCCCGGCGAGGTGGCCTGGCTGCGTTCGGTGGGGGCCAACGTGGTTGAGTCGGGTGGGAACCTGGGCTACGCGGGGGGCAACAACGTCGGCGTTCGCCTCGCCCTGGAGGGCGGAGCGGAGGCGGTGTGGCTGGTCAACCCCGACGCCTACGTGCATCGCTTCAGTCTGCGCCGCCTGGTGCGGGCGCTGCATCGCCATCCCGAGGTGGGCATCGTCGGCCCGCGCATCCTGGAAGCGGCCACCGCCACTCCCCAGGTGCAGTCCGACGGCGGGCGCATCGTGTGGGAGGTTGGCGGCCGCAGCGAGTTGATCGGCCGGGGCCGGGCGCCCGAGCGGGGAGGCGGCCTGCAGATGGTGGACTTCGTGCCCGGGGCGGCCATGCTGGTGCGGCGGAAGGTGTTCGACGACATCGGGCTCCTGCCCGAGGAGTACTTCCTCTACTTCGAGGAGACCGAGTTCTGCGTGCGGGCGGCGGCGGCGGGATGGAAGGTGGCGGTGGAGACCGGCGCCCGGGTGGTGCACCGCTTCGCCTCTTCCGACGGCCTGCCCACGGAGGTGCTGCTCTACTACTTCGTGCGCAACCGCCTGCTCTTCGGGCAGCGGCACACCGAAGTGCCCTTCGATGAGCAGTTGGCCGACCTGGGAGGGCTTCATCGCCTCCTGGCGCCGCCGGGTGGAGGAGCGCAACCCTCGGTGGCTGGGCCGCTTCGAGGAGCTGGTGGCGATGGCCGTGGAGGATGCCCGGGCGGGCGTCACCGGCCGCCGGGAGGGCGTCGGCGCGGGCTGAGGGCGGGCGGGGATGGCGCCTCCCGACTACCTGGCCTGATCGGGGCTCTCGGGCTCCGGCCTCTCTCCAGACTCGTCCTGGGAGCCCCGGCTCGCTCGGACGAGCGCTCTTCGATCACGTACTCGATCTCCGGCTCGTCGATCGATTCCAGAAGGCCGGGGTTCCCAATCCACGAGGGCGCGGGTTGTAGCGGTTGTAGACGAGCCCTCGTTCACCGGCCCAGCGCGAGTTCAGGGCCCAGGTGACCAGGAGCACGAGGAGCAGGGCGATCCCGCTGATTCCGAGGACGAGGATCCTTCCCGCCATCGACACATGTTGGCACAGACGGCGATGTGCTGGTCTACTCCGGAGGGGGTGGAGCCGCGTGCTCCGGGGCGGGCCCGTCCCTGAAGGCCGCCAGGGCCACGACCAGACTCCTGTGCCTTGCCAACGTGCCACTCCTTCCTGTCGTGGGCACTGGGGACATCGTGCCCGACAGGGCCTCAAGGAAGCAGCAGGAACGGGGGCGGCGGCGGCAGGCGGCTGGCAATCCCGGTCAACCTGGTGGCCGCTCTGTTGGAGTGTGTGTCGTGCAGTCCAGTAGCACGGGTCCGGTGCGCCCCGTCCTTGAGGGGGAGCCTCCTCGCCGTCCCCGCTGGCAGGCGGCGGTGGCGGTTGCCCTCGGCTTTGGGCTGCTGATCGTGGTCCTTTGGCTTCTGGGTCGGGATGGGGCGGTGGAGGAGACCACGGTCCCCACCACGCTGGCTGCCCCCACGACGACGGCTGTGACCACGACCAGCGCGGCGATCCCTCCCGACCGCCCTGACCCCGACGTGCCGCCGGGAATCGTGGCCGCCCCGATCCTGGCTGAGGATGCCTCCCTATGGCCTGACGGTCCCCTGGTGGCGGTGTCGGCCGGGGAGGCGTGGACCGTCATGAGCAGCACGCCCGAAGGCTTCGCAGACCTGATCGGTCATCTGGAGGACGGCGCCTGGACGTTCTGGCACACCACCCCTAGCGAAGAGGAGGAGTCGGGACTGGTGGACCCCAACATGATGTGGGGACTGGCGGTGGCCCCGGACGGGGCGGTGTGGGCGGCGACCGACCGGGGGGTGTTCTCTTTCGACGGGGTGGAGTGGACCCGCCGGTTCGACGACCCGGCGGTGGCGGTCGCCGTCGACGAGGGCGGCACGGTGTGGATCAGCGGAGGGATGAGCGGCACGGTGTGGATCAGCGGCCCGACCACCGGATTCAGGCGCTGGCTGGCCCGATGGGACGGTGAATCGTGGGAACGAGTGCAGTCTCGGCCCACCGGGCGGCGGGCCGGGGTGGGGTCTGGCGGCGATGGCGGTGTTGCCGGGTGGTGAGGTCTGGGCAACGGTGACGCGTAGCTGCGGCTGCGATACGGGTCGGCTGATGCACTACGACGGGACGACCCTGGAGGCCGTCGAGGTCGACGACCGCCCGTTCCTGCTCGGCGGCTCCTATGTCTCCGCAGTCGAGGCTGCCCCCAACGGGGACCTGTGGGTCGGGGGTTTCCTCGGCGGCGACCCGGGAGTGTCTGGAACGGGTGTGGAGCCATGGACCGAACCGCCGGTGCTGGCCCGTTTCGACGGTGAGGGGTGGACCGTCTACGACTCGCCTTTCCCTAACTGGAGCGAGGGCTGCTATCGCCCTGCTCGACCTGGCGGTAGGCCCCGACGGGGTGGTTTGGTGGGCCTCACGGCAGTGGTCTTGTGTCCTTCGACGGGACGGAGTGGACCACCCATATTGACGGGTGGCGGGTCGGCAGCGTCGATGTCGCCCCCGACGGCACCGTCTGGTACGCCGACGACTACGGTATCCACACCGCCGACTTCCCGGCGGTGGTGGCCGCTCCCGGCCCAGCGGACTATGGGGGTGTGCTGGCGGTCTCGGCCCGGGAGATGTGGGCCGTCATGGGGGACTTGCTCTGCCGCCTCCAGATCAGCCTGCCTCGGGAGTGCTACACCCTCACCGGGTATGGCGGGGTGGCGGGACTGGCGGTGACGCCGGAGGGGACGGTGTGGGCGGCCACCGACGGGGGGGTGTTCTCCTTCGACGGGGGTGTGTGGACCCGGCGCCTCGCCGACCCGGCGGGAGGGGTCGCCGTCGCCCCGGATGGCGCCGTGTGGATCGGCGGCCCGACCACCGGAGGACAGGCTCTGGCTGGCCCGATCGGACGGGGAATCATGGGTTCGAGTTGGTCTCGGCTCCAACCCGGATTGGGGGCCACGAGAGGACTGGAGCCTGGTGCCGATGGCGGTGTTGCCGGACGGCCAGGTATGGGTATCCGCATACACCAACATGTGGCTGCCTCTGCTGATGCGCTACGACGGGACGACCATGGAGCAGGTCCAGGTCGGCAGCTACCCGATGGGCACCGTCCAAGTCGAGGTGATCAAAGCCGCCCCCAACGGTGATGTGTGGATCCTGGGGACCATCATCGACGACGGGCAGCCGGTGTTCGCCCGCTTCGACGGTGCAGCCTGGAAGCTCGACTGGCCCTGGGCCGACCCGACCAGCGACCTGGCCAGCCGCCTCGGCCCCTTGCACAGCCTGGCGGTGGGGCCGGACGGGGTGGTCTGGGTGGGCGGCGAGGGCGGTCTCGCCTCCTTCGACGGTACCGACTGGACCGTGCTCATCGAAGGGCGGGGGGTGTTCAGCCTCGACGTTGCCCCCGACGGCACCCTCTGGTACGTCGACGACTACGGCATCCACACCCTCGGCCTTCCCTGAGCGGTGCCTCCTCAGCGGCATCCCTCCGCTCGTCCGCCCCGGCGAGCGGGACCCCATGCCCGGCATCCGGGGCCAGGGTTCCGCCGGGACTTCTGCCCCCCGCTCACGGCTCGCAGGTGCGGGCCTGCATCACCCCGGCCACGGCTGGGGGCGGGGGTGTAGCGCCGGCGCTGGAGGTGGAGTGATGAGGGGGGCGGCGGCGGTAGGCGGGTGGCGATCCCGGTAAACCTGCTGGCCGCTCTGTTGGAGTGTGTGTCGTGCAGTCCAGCCTTTGGCTGATTCGGCGCACGTTGAGGAGGTATGCCATGAGGATCGGATCCCGCACCCGCTTTGTCGCCCTGCTGGCCGGGGTGATCGCCCTGCTGGCCGGGGGGTGCTCATCCTCGGATGAGGAGGGCACCGGCGCGTCGTCGGCACCGTCCACCAGCGCCGCCTGCGCGGCCGGCGGTGACGTCACGCTGCAGGAGATCGAGGTGACCGTCGACGGCACCATCCGCAGGGCGGTGGTGCATGTGCCCTCCGGCGCGACGGGCACCGAGCCGCTGCCGGTGGTGCTCTCATTCCACGGCGCCGGCGAGATAGGCGAGAACCGCCCGGAGGTCGACGACTTCACCGTGCTCGGTGATCAGCACGGCTTCGTGAGTGTCTATCCGCAGGGCCTGTTCGGTGACTCGGGAACGGTTGTCGGGGTGACCGGCTGGGACGTCGAGGCCACGGCCGTCGACGAACCCGCCTTCGTCGCTGCGCTGCTCGACGGGCTGGGCGCCCGGGTGTGCATCGACGAGTCCCGGGTGTATGCGGCCGGCTTCTCCAACGGTGGCGCCATGGCGCTGCTGCTGGCGTGCGAACTGCCCGACCGCATCGCCGCGGTGGCGTCGGTCGCGGGTGCCGTTCTCGAGCCGGGATGCAACGGTGACACCCCACCGGTGCCGACCATCGCCTTCCACGGGCTCGACGACACCGTCGTGCCCTACGCCGGTTCCGCCTCGACGGCGGGCGGCTTCCCGCCGGTGCTCGAGGTGATGGCGGCACGGGCCGCGGTCAACGACTGCACCGGTGAGCCGACGGTCGAGACCGTCACCCCCACAGTCGAGCGGCGCAGCTGGAACGGCTGCACGGCCCCGGTGGTGCTGTACACGCTCGACGACCACGGCCACGCCTGGCCGGGTCACCGGTTGCCGGTGTCGCAGGAGGACCTGGCGAGTCACATCTCCCCGCTGCTGCTCTCCCCCGGTGAGACGGCCGACGAGCTGGCAGCGAACCTGCTGCTCACCAACTTCAACATCGACGCGAGCGAACTGATCTGGGAGTTCTTCGACACCACCGCCGGCTGACCCGTGCGGTGTGCCCGCACCGGCGGCCGGTCCGTTGCCCACTCGTCCAGCGGTGCACCAACGGGCACACCACGGGCCGCGAGCCGACGTGCAGACTCGGCGAGGTAGCGCCCGGGCGGCCTGGCGCCTACCCGGCCACCTCGATCCTGAAGCCACGCGCGGGACGATGGCTACAGGGGTGCCGAAGCCCCCCTGACCTCGCCGGCTATCGGCCTTCACCGGTTCTCGACGAGAGAGGCGATGAGCTTCGCTACTCCGGCGGCGGCAGGACCTCATCCTTCTTGGCGGCAGGCGCATCGCGGAAGGCCGACAGCGCCACCACCCAGGACCCGACGAGAGCGAACAGGGCCACTCCCCAGACCACCGGGATGCGGAGGTCACCTCCCGGGTAGTCCACGGCGAACTCGCCCTCGGCGGTCACCCCGATGATCAGCACCGCCACCCACATGGCGATGATCACCAGCGCTCCCCAGAAGTACTTCCCCTTGAACACGGTCTCCTCCTCGGTCGAGGACCGGTCACCCTGCCGCCGGCTCCAGGCGCCGGTAGAGGGCGAGCAGCTTCTGCTCCTCATGGTCCCAGTTGTATCGGGTGATGGCCACCCGGGTCGCCGCCCGGAAGCGGGCCTCCGCGTCCGGGTCGTCGATGATGGCGCGCACCGCGGCGGCGATGCTCTGCGGGTCGTCGGGATCGCACACCGTGCCCACCCCTTCCTCCCGCACCACCCGTCCCATCTCCTCGAAGTCCGACGCCACCACCGGGATGCCCGCCATCATGTACTCGAAGAGCTTGTTGGGCATCGACCAGCGATAAGACAGCGACTGGCCCCTGATCACGCACAGCCCCACGTCGGCGCTGGCCGTGTAGTAGAGCAGCTCGTCGTTGGGGATGGGCCCGAAGAAGCGGACGCGATCGTCGAGGCCGCGCCGGTGCACCGCGTCCTCCAGCGTCGGCCGGTGGTAGCCGTAGCCGATGACCACCAGCACGCAGCGGTCGAGCAGGGTCACCGCCTCGATCGACTCCTCGATGCCCCGGAACTCCTGGATCGAGCCCTGGTAGAGCAGGATCCGCCGATCGGCGGGGATGCCCAGGCGCTCGTGGAGGTCCCAGCCCTGCTCGACCTCGAGCATCTCGGGGACGTTGTGGATGAGGGTTGGGAAGGGGATGCCGTAGCGGCGGACTATGTACTCGGCCCGGGTGCGCGTCGTCCATATGCCCTCGTCCACGTGTCGCAAGCCCCGCCGCTCCTCCCGGCCCGCCCGGCGCCGCGCCCGCTGGCTCATGCGGGAGCGCTCGGTGGCGAGTTCGTGGGAGTCGTACACCAGGCGGGTCCCCGGGCGCTTCCTCTTGCAGCGCACCCCGACCGCGAGGGTGTTGAGGTCGTGGCAGTGCCAGACGGCGGCCCCGGTGGCCAGGCCGGCTCGCACGAAGCGGCGGTCGAGGGCGGCGGCACGCACCCGGCGGAGCGGCGCCTGCACCACGAACTTGGCAGCCCGGAAGCCGTAGCGGACGGCCTGGGAGAGGGCGGTTCGGGCGCCCGTGGAGACGGTCGCCCAGGCCGCGCCGTAACGGGTGCGGTGAACGGTGCCCCTGACCCCGGGGGGACGGCAGCAGGCCGGGGGACCGCGGCGGCTGTGTTCTCCCCGGGGGTGGCGGTGGAGGCGGGGAGCAGGGCCGAGTAGCGGCGGATGCGGTCCTCGTCCACGGGCCCCCCGGCGAGCCGGGCCCGCCGCTCCTCGGTGTCGATCACGAAGCGGGCATGGGCCCGCTGCACCGCCCGCATGCCGAAGGACAGGCGGCCGACCCGCACCACCCGGATGCCGTCGGGGGTTACCTCGCTCTCGGCGGTGACGCCCGGGATGTGGATGGCCACCACCGTCACCTCGTGGCCTCCCTCCACCAGCGAGCGGGCCTCCTTGGTGACGCGGGCGTCGTACTCGAAGGAGTTCTTCACGAACATGCAGACCTTCACGACGCCTCCCTGCGGAGCCGGTCGAGCAGCGCCCCGGCCCCATTGAGGTTGTCCGCCGGATGACCCAGCACGGTGAGCGGCCCGGTGTAGCCCCAGGAACGCACCACGACGGCATCGGCCTCGGCGGCCACGGCCACGAACAGGCAGGTGCCGAGGAAGTCGGCCCACTCCCCGGCCGGGCCGCCGCCGGCCGAGGCGCCGAGCACCGCCCGCTCCAGGTGGGGGCCGTCCACCGCCCGCACCCGCTCCCAGGTGGGCTCGTCGAGTGTCGACTCCCCGCCCAGCACCAGGGCGGCACCGCCCATCCCCGCCTCCACGCGGGCCCAGGGAGCGAGGCCGGCGACGGCCTCACGGGAGCGGGCGTCGCCGAGGTGGGCCAGCACCGGGCGGTCGTCCTGTTCCCGCTGGCGGCGGCGCCAGGACCTTCCCACGCGGTAGAGGATCGCCCGGGCCCCCGTCGCCCCGGCGGCCGGCCTCGACGATGCGGTCCCGCTCGGGCACCTCGGGGGTCACCGAGGCGGGTGTGATGCCGGCGGGGGCGGGGAAGGTGACCAGCGGCTCGTCCAGGTGCCGTTGCCAGGACAGGGACGCCAGCCGCCGCCACGCGTCGGCCGGATCCGCGGCGCCGGGGAGGACCTTGCCCCACTCCCGGCGGCGTAT
>CAWCKE010000003.1:0-103523 GCA_963796115.1 uncultured Acidimicrobiia bacterium | reverse complement strand
GGCTGCGACTAACCGGGACTGTCCGCCGCCTACCATGAGCTGGTGGCCGGGGCGGACGTCATCTTCTTCACTACTTGCATCGTCGATAGCGTGTCGGCCGGGGTGGGGCGGGCGGCGGTTCGGGTGCTCGAGCGCCTCGGTCATCGGGTCACCCTCGCTCCCGGCGCCACCTGCTGCGGCCAGCCCGCCTGGAACTCGGGCTTCGCCGCCGAAGCAGCCAGGGTGGCCCGGACCACATTGCGCGCCCTGGAAGCCGGGGGCGACGGGCCGGTGTGCCTGGCCTCCGGCAGCTGTGCCACGATGATGCGGGTCTACTGGCCGGAGATGTTTCGAATCGCCGGCGACCCGGAAGCCGCCGCCCGGGCGGAGCGGCTGGCGAGCCGGGTAGTCGAGTTCTCCGAACTGGTCGCCGGGGGCACCCCGCTGCGGGGGCGGCTGTCCAAGCGGGTCGCTTTCCACCGTTCCTGCCACATGACCCGGGAACTGGGGATCGTCGACCAACCGACGGCGCTGCTCGACGGGCTGGAGGGCTGCCGCCGGGTGGCCTGGGCCGACGACCTGTGCTGCGGATTCGGCGGCACCTTCGCAGTGAAGCAGCCCGAGATCTCAGTGGCGATGGCCGACGCCAAGATCGACTCGCTGCTCGCCTCGGGAGCGGAGATGGTGGTGGGCTGCGACCAGTCGTGCTTGCTCCATTTGGAGGGTCGGATGCGGCGGCGGGGAGTGGGGCTGCCTGTGCGCCACCTGGCGGTGGTGCTCGACGAGGCGATGGCGAGCGTGGCGAGGTGAGCGGCAAATCGCTGCGGGTCCGGGCCCGTGAGGCCATCGCCGACCGGGCGCTGGGCGCCAACCTCGCCTTCGCCACCGATCACCTGGCTCTGAAGCGGGCTGAAGCCGTCGGGGGGATCGCCAATTGGGAGGAACTGCGCCGCAGCGCCCGGGCGGTGCGGGAGCGCACGCTGTCGCGCTCGCCCGAGGTGCTCGGCTTGCTCGCCGACCGGGTCGAGGCGGCTGGGGGCCGGGTCTTCTTCGCCGCCGATGCCGCCGAGGCCTGCCGCTACGTCGTCGAGGTGGCTCAGCGGCATGGCGCCCGAAGGGTGGCCAAAGCGAAGTCCATGATCACCGAGGAGATCGGGCTCAACCGGGCACTTGCCGGGGCCGGGATCGAGGTCGCGGAGACCGACCTGGGGGAGTGGATCGTGCAGCTATCCGGTGAGCCTCCGTCGCACATCGTGGCCCCGGCAGTCCACCTGAGCCGTGGGCAGGTGGCCGACCTCTTCGCCCGCCACGGGGGCCAGGGACTCACGGACGATCCGGTGGCGCTCACTGCCTTCGCCCGGCAACGGTTGCGGGAGGTCTTCCTCTCCGCGGACGTCGGGATCACCGGCTGCAACTTCGCGGTAGCGGAGACCGGCACGGTGTGCCTGGTCACCAACGAGGGCAACGGTCGGATGGTGACCTCGCTGCCGCCGGTGCACATCGCCGTCATGGGGATGGAGCGGGTGGTGGAGACTTGGGAGGACCTCGACCTCATGCTGTCGCTGCTCGCCCGGTCGGCAACCGGTCAGGCCCTCACCGCCTACACGACCATGGTCACCGGTCCCCGTCGGCCGGGGGAGGTGGACGGCCCCGACGAGTTCCACTTGGTCGTGGTCGACGGCGGGCGCTCGGGGATCCTGGGCGGCAGATACCGCGAAGTGCTCCACTGCATCCGCTGTGGAGCCTGCCTCAACGTGTGCCCGGTGTACCGCCAGATCGGGGGCCATGCCTACGCCGCGACCTACTCCGGGCCCATCGGAGCGGTGCTCTCGCCGCTGCTGTGCGGCGGTGAGGCTTGCCAGCTGCGGATGGCGTCGAGCCTGTGCGGAGCCTGCTACCAGGCCTGCCCGGTGATGATCCCCCTCCAGGACCTGCTGCTGTCGCTGCGCCGCGATGCCGCGAGGGCGGCGAGCCGGCCGGAGCGGTGGCTCTGGAGGCTGTGGGCCCGGGCGTGGAGCATCCCCCGCCTATACCGGCTCAGCCTTCGCCTGGCCCGGCTGGGAGCGCGGTTCGTACCCGGCCGTCTGGTGCCCCGCTGGGGCGCCGGCCGCGACTTCCCCCGACCGGATCCCGGCGCCGGGGGCGAGGGCGGCGGGCGCTGATGGAACGCGATCGTTTCCTCGCCCGGCTCAGAGATCGGCTCGATGCTGCCCCACCGGCGGCGAGCCCGGCTCACCCTCCGGTCCCTTGTCGGGAGGTCGCCGTCCCCCTCTACCGCCGCTCGCTGGCCGACCTGACTGCTGCCTTCATCGAGGAGGCGGGGGCCAACGGGGTGGAAGTACGACGGGTGGCCGGCGGAGGGCTCGGCGCCCTGCTCGCCGAGGTGGTCGCCACCCACGGCGTGCGGACCGCAGTGTTGAGCCGTGATCCGGAAACGGATGGTGTTGCTCCCCTGCTTGCTGCTCTGGGAGTAGAAGAGCTGCCGTGGGACGGTGCCGAGCCGGTGGCGGCTGCCGATCTGGGGGTCACCGGTGCCGCCTTCGGCATCGCGGCCACGGGGTCGATCGTCGTCGACGCCGGGCGGGCGGGGGGGCGCAGCGCCTCGTTGTTGCCGCCCGTGCACCTCGCCCTCGTCGGCGCTGGGTCACTCCTCTCCACCCCTGCCGACCTGTTGCGGGGCATGGGCCGGATCTTCCCAGACGGCCCGCCTTCCCAGATGGTGATGATCACCGGCCCGAGCAAGACCGGTGACATCGAGTTGGTCCTCGTGACCGGGGTCCACGGCCCCGGGCACCTTTGGGTCGGCCTGCTCGAAGAGGTCTAGGGCGTCGACCGGCCTGCAGTTCGGGGAGGACTGCCGGAGGGCGCCGGGGGCGTATCACAGGCCGGCGGTGGGACGCCGGTCATCGAGCGGCGATGGCGGGCCGTGGTCCCTGTGGGTGTCGAAAGGGAACCTCGGCCTGGCGGCCGCTGCTCTCAGGGCTCAAGAGCCTGCAGTACGGCGCGCATGAAGGCGGGAAGGTCGTCGGGAACCCGCGAGGTGATGAGCGGCCCGTCGACCACCACCTCCTCATCCACCCAGGTGGCACCGGCGTTCTTCACATCGTCGCGGACGGCGGCGTAGGAGGTGGCCCGGCGGCCTCGCAACACATCGGCGGAGACGAGCAGAGAAGGGCCGTGGCAGATGGCGGCCACCGGCTTCCCCGCTCGGACCATGTCCCGGGTGAGGGCCACCATGGCGGGGTCGAGCCGGAGGCTGTCGGGACCGAACCCGCCCGGGATCACCATCCCGGCCAGGTCGGCGGCCTTGAGGTCGGCCACCGCTACCTGGGCGCGCACCGGGTAGCCGTGCTTCCCCGGATACTCCCTGGCTTCGGAACCGACCAGGACCGCCTCGTGCCCCGCCTCCAGGAGTCGATAGTAGGGATAGAGCAGTTCGGGTTCCTCGAAGAGATCGGCCACGAGGACGGCGATGCGCATGGATGCCTCCAGGAGCAGGCTCGGCGTGTGGATGCGTCCGACGTGACGGCATGATAGAGGGGAGGTGAAGCCTTCCGGCAAGGCCGGCCGTCCCGTGCTGGACGCCGGGGCGCAGTCTCCACCGGCGCTCCTGGGGGCCCCGTGATCACTGCCCGAGGCGGTCTGAGGCCTCCAGGCAGATCATCGGTGTGTGCTGCGCCTTGGCGGCGCTGGCAGGGTTTCTTCCGGGGGGGTCGCTACTGCCCTGGGCGGAACATGAGCGGCGCCCAGTTCGGCGGCGATGGCGGCTGCGGTGCCCCGGACGTGCTCGCCGAACTCTTCGAAGTGGTCGCGAACGCGAAAGTGCGGGCCCGCAACGCTGACCGCGCCGACGGGCCGCCCGTCGGCGCCCACGATCCCTGCGGCAACGCACGCCCCGAGGGGTTCGTTCTCCCGGTCGTCGATGGCGTAGCCGCGGCTCTGGGTCCGCTCGATCTCTTCTCGGAACTCGGTGAGATCGCTGATGGTTCGGTCGGTCCGGGGAAGGAAGTCCATCTGCGCCAGTTTCTCCTCGAGCTCGGTGTCGGACAGCGCGGCCAGCATGGCCTTACCCAGCGACGTTGAGTGCAGCGGCATCGTCTGGCCCACAGCGGACACCAGCTGAATGCTGTTCGTCGACTCGATCTTGTCGATGTAGACCACCCGGAGGCCCTGCATCACGCCGAGGTGCACGGTCTCGTCGAGCTCGTCTCGGAGTTGACGAAGGTGGGGCCGGGCCAGGCTGAGCAGATCGAGCCGGGCCGCGATCCCCTGAGCGACGCGCAGGATCTTGGCGGTCAGCAGATAGCGGCGGGTTCTCTTGTCTTGGATCGCGTAGCCGGCTCCGACCAGCGTCTGCAGGAGTCGGGAGACGGTCGCCTTGTCGAGTTCCACCGCCTCGGCGATCGACGTGGGACCGAGCCCGCCTTCGTCGGCCGCTGCGAGAGTCTCGAGGACCGCGAGGCCTCGGGCAAAGGCCCGAGTCGCGAGCTCCGGTCCGGCGCCCTCCAACCGGCCGGCACCCCCCGTTTGCAGCTTGTGGGTCATTGCACGAGCCTCGGTTGCGCTGGGTGACCCGTTCGGTCTATCATTGCCACATGATACCTTGTTTCGCTAGACGAGACAAGGAGCGAAGACAAGGAGGCAGAATGATCTTCGCCAAAAGGACGCGCCTGCTGTCCGTTCTGGCGTTGGTGTTGGTTCTAGGGATCGTGGCCGCAGCATGCGGCGATGACGACGGTGGCAGCACGACGACGGCCGCCGCGAGCACGACGGCTGCCGTCACCACTACCGACGCCGGCGTGACCCCGACCAAGGTCGCCGCCGTAGCCGGCGGGCCGCACCCGTTCTTCGACCCCTGGGGACCGGGCATCGAGGATGCCGTAGCGGACTTCGGGCTGGCAGGCGGGACATACCAGTTCCCGCCGCAGTGGGAGTTGACCGCCCAGAACAACATGGTTGAGACGCTGGTCGCCCAGGGCTACAACGCGTTCGTCATCTTCCCGGGTGACGCAAACGGGACCAACGCCCTTCTCGACGAACTGCTGGCCCAGGACATCCCGTCCATCGCCGGCGGTGGCTGCACGAGCGAGCCGTCACCTGCGGCGTTCTGCATTGCCACCGACGTGGGCAACTCTGCCTACATCGGCACGAAGGCACTGATCGCCGCCATGGGCGACATTTGCACCGTCGAGGAGCCCTGCCAGATCGTCCACATCGCCAGCCGCCTGGTGGACCCGAACACCCAGGCACGTATCGCCGCGGTCGACCGGGCCGTGGCCGAGACCAACGGTACTGTCGAGGTACTGCAGCACCTCACCGACTCGGACGACCAGGAAGCTGCGACTGAGAAGGTCGGGGCCATCCTGGCCGCCAGCGGCGACGAGATCGACGGCATGATCTCGGTCGCGTACGTTGGCTCGTCGGTGGCTGCGACGCTCCTGCGCAACCTCGGCGACAAGCGCATCAAGATGATCGGTATCGACGACGACCCCGAGGTCTTGAGCGCCATCGAGGACGGCTTCCTCGTCGGCACGATGTCGCAGAACCCTTACGGCCAGGCCTACCTGGGCGCCTGGGTGCTGGACCAGATCCGTCATGGCTGCACGGTCAAGGACGATGCCCCGTTCCTGATCGACTCGGGGACGTTCCTGATCACCGCCGATGGCGCCAACGTCGGCGACGTGCCCAGCACGTCCATCGCCGACTACGTCCAGAAGCGTGTGGACATCACCAACGAGCTGATGGCTTCCTTCGAGGCCAACTACCTGAACTGCCCGTAATCTGATCTGTCGGTGACTACCGACACCGCCGAAGCTGTGGTTGGCCACCGGACCGGTTCCTCCCCCGGTGGCCAACCTCGGCAGGCAGATCGATCAACGGAGAAGCGCCGTGTGGTGGCCAGCCCTGAGTCGGGGCCGGCCGCCACACGGGGAACACGCCAGCAGGAGCGGCAGTGCCGAAAGCGCACAGACTCAACTTCATAACCATCTGGGACCGCGTCGGCCTGGCGGTAATCGTGCTGGCTGCCTGGGTGGTCTTTACCATCTTCACCGAGGGCTTCGCTTCGCAGTTCAACGTGTTCTCGGTGGGCCGCCTGACGTCCATCCTCATCGTCGTGGGGCTGTCCCAGACGGTGGTCATGGGGATCGGCGACATCAACCTGTCGGTCGGGGCCATCGGGGGCGTGGTGGCCATGTTCTTCGGGTGGCTGGTGGGGCCCACCCAGTTGCCCACGGAGGGCCTGGCGACCGGCGCGCCGGCGGACGTGACCGCCCTCCCCGGTCTGGGGATCTCTTGGCCGGCCGCCGTCGTCCTGGCTCTCCTGTTTGCGGCCGTGCTGGGCTTCATCAACGGCTGGATCATCGTGAGGTCCGGTCTCAGCGGCTTCATCGTCACCCTGGGCACCATGGGCGTGTTCAGCGGGGCGATGTACATCATCACCAAGGTGAAGGCGTTCCGTTACATGCCGGAGAGCTTCCAGGACTTCGGCAAGATGAAGTTCTTCAACATCTTCTCTCCCCTCGTAATAGTCATGCTGGTCGTGGTAGTGGTCCTCTTCTTCTACTTCCGGGGGACCACCCCTGGTCGCCAGATGCTGGCCACCGGCGCCAATCGGCGGGCGGCCAAGGCGTCCGGGGTGCAAGTCAACCGGATTGTCATCTCGACCCACATGCTCTCGGCCGCCCTCGCCGGCCTGGCCGGGATGATGCTGGTGGCCCGCATCGGCTCGGCCATCCCCACCATCGGCACCGGCGGCGGCGGGGACTGGCTGCTGCCGTCGTTCGCCGCCTCCGCCATCGGCGGGACCCTGTTCACGGGTGGTTGGGTGAATGTGATCGGCACCTTCTTTGGCGGCCTGCTCCTGGGGACCATCGAGAACGGCCTGGTGCTGCTCGGTACGCCGAGCTTCTGGGTGCAGATGATCACCGGCCTGGTGCTGCTGGTCGCCGTGATCCTCGACCGGGTGCGGGTCGTTGCCGTGGAGCGGAGCCGGATGGGAGCGGCACAATGAAGTTCAACCTGAAGTTGCTGCTGCGAACGGAGTCGTTCGTCCTGTTCGTGGTGATCCTGCTCGGCCTGACCGCCCTGTCCATCGTCAGCGGCCAGTTCCTGCAGACCTTCAACCTGTACGTGCTCGTCTACAACATCGCCCTGGCGGCGCTCGTTGCCTTCGGGCAGATGGTGGTGGTGGCCACCGGCGGCATGAACATCTCGCTGGGCGCCATCGGCGGGCTGTCGGCGGTGGTGGCGGCGATGCTGATGGAGTGGTACGGGTGGCCGCTGTGGCTGATCATCCCCGTGACCTTGGCCGGCGGGGCCCTGATGGGCTTCATCAACGGGTTCCTGACGGTGAAGACGGGGATCAGCCCCTTCGTGATCACCCTGGCCACGGCGAGCGCCTTCACCGGCGCCAGCATGGCGATCACCAACGCCAACCCCATCTACGGGGTCTACGACTCCGTGCTCTCACTCGGACAGGCACGCTGGGGGATCTTCCCGTGGCCGGCGCTGGCCGCCATCGCGGTGGCGATCGGCCTGGCCGTCTACTTCCACCGCACGACGGCGGGCCGGCAGGTCCTGGCCCTGGGGGCCAACCGGACGGCCGCCGAACTGACCGGCGCCCCCATCGGGCGGCGCATCATCCAGATCCACGTCATCTCCGGGTTCATCGCTTCGATCGCCGGGTTCCTCACCATGGCCCGGGTGGAGGCGGGGGCACCGACGATCGGCAACGCCTGGCTGCTGCCGGGCTTCGCCGCCCTGGTCATCGGCGGCGTGCTGCTCGAAGGCGGCAAGATCACCATCATCGGGGTGATCCTGGGGGTCGTGATCCTCGAGTTGATCGCCAACGCCCTGGCGATCAGCCACACCGACCCCTTCTGGGTCGATCTGCTGCAAGGCGCCCTGGTCCTGGTGGCGGTGATCCTCGGCCAGGCCCGCAAGCGGGTCGTCGCCGCCAGCCGCAGACTGCCCCAGGAGCCTCTCACCGCATCGAGCCTGGGGGGCAAGTGATGGATGGGGAGCGCACCGTGCCCGAAGAGCAGATCCACACCGACAACCCGACGGCCGCGCCCGTGGCCCTCAAGGAAGGCGGGGACGACCGGCCCCTCCTCGAGATGCGGGGCATCAGCAAGGCCTTCCCCGGCGTCCAGGCCCTGAGCGCGGCCAACCTGACCCTCCGCGCCGGGGAGATCCTGGCGCTGGTGGGGGAGAACGGTGCCGGCAAGTCCACCCTGATCAAAGTGCTGACCGGCCTGTACCAGCCCGAAGCCGGGGAGATCGTCATCGACGGCGAGGTGGTCAAGCTCCCCACCCCGCGAGACGCCATGGGCCACGGGATCGCCCACATGCCCCAGGAGCGCAACCTGGTGCAGTACTTCACTGTGGGCGAGAACATCATGCTCGAGTCGCTGCCCCGGGGCCGTTTCGGCCTGATCGACTACGACCGGGTCCACCGGGAGGCTCGCAAGTGGCTCGACATGCTGGACGTGAAGGTCGACTCGAGAGCCTCGGTCGAGGACCTCAGCATCGCTCAGCGGCAACTCGTAGAGATCGCCCGCGCCCTCTCCCGTGAGGGCCGGATCCTGGTGCTCGACGAACCCACCGCGTCGCTGACGCCGCATGAGACGCAGACCCTGTTCGGCGTGCTGCGCCGACTGCGCGACCAGGGGGTGGCCATCATCTTCGTGAGCCACAAGCTCGAAGAGGTGTTCGCCCTGTGCACCTCCATCTCCGTGCTGCGGGACGGGAAGAACGCCGGCCCGCAGACCCCGATACCGGAGATCGACCGCGACCAGGTCATCACCCGCATGGTGGGCCGCGCCCCGATGAAGCAGGAGCTCCCGCCACGCCAGGCGGCGCGAGGCGAGCCCATCCTGGAGTTGCGGCACGTCGATACATCCTCGGGCGGACGGGACATCTCCCTGACCGTGCACCGCAACGAGATCGTCGGCCTGTACGGGCTGGTCGGCGCCGGCCGCACCGAGCTGGCTCGGGCGATCATCGGGATCGACAAGGTGACCGGCGGCGAGTTGTTGGTCGGCGGCCGGCAGGCCCGGGTCCGCAGCGTCAAGGACGCACTGGTCCGCCATCGCATCGGCTACGTGTCGGAGAACCGCAAGGAGGAGGGGCTCATCCAGATGCTGCCCCTGGTCTCCAACGTGTCGATCACCATCTGGCGCAAGCTGCAGAACTGGATGGGTTGGATCAGCGGCCGGGCCGAGCGCAAGGCGGTGCAACCGTTCGTCGATCGGCTCGACATCAAGGCGCCGTCGCTGAACACGGCGGTGGCCAGCCTGAGCGGCGGCAACCAGCAGAAGGTCAGCCTGGCGAAGTGGCTGGCCGCCGGGGTGGACGTGCTCATCATCGACGAGCCCACCGTGGGCATCGACGTCCGCACCAAGGCCAATTTGCACGAGTTGATCTGGGAGTTGGTCGAGCGCGGGCTGGGCATCCTGCTGATCTCCAGCGACATGCCGGAGATGATCCGCCTGGCCGATCGCATCCTCGTCATGCGGCACGGCCGCATCGCCGGCGAGTTCGTCAACGACCACGACTACGAAAGAGCCAGCGAGCAGATCATGGGGTTCATCCACTGACCGGGACGGCGTCCGCCGGGTCCCTGCGTCGGCGGCTACTCAGCGGAGGTGCAGCATGCCCGTGAATCACCTGGAAGTCGGACCGCTAGGCAGGACGAAGCTGCAGGTCGGCCGGCTCGGCTTCGGCATGGCCCCCCTCGGGGGTCTCTACTCGCCGGTGACCGACGAGCAGGCGGCAACCGTCCTGGCCCATGCCTGGGACCTGGGGATCCGGTACTACGACGTCGCTCCCCTCTACGGGTACGGCCAGGCGGAGCAGCGCCTCGGCCGGATGCTGCAGCAGCACCCGCGCGACGAATTCGTCATCTCCACCAAGGTCGGCCGGCTGCTGTACCCGCTGGCCGAGGTCCTGGCTCATCCCGAACTCGACCGAGACCTCCAGCGACTGGGTTCGGTTACGGGTATCGGCGGGGAGACCGGCGGCGAGGAACTGAACGACTGGTACTACCGGGGCGTGCCCGACGTGCGGCCGGTCTACGACTACAGCTACGACGCCATCATGCGGTCGGTGGAGTCGAGCCTGAAGCGCACCGGTTTGCCTCGGCTCGACATCCTCTGGATCCACGACCCCGACACTCACTGGGAGCAGGCGATAGGCGGCGCCTACCCAGCGCTGGCCGACCTGCGGAGCCAGGGAGTTGTGTCGGCGATCGGCGCCGGCATGAACCAGTCGGAGATGCTCGCCCGCTTCGCCCGTGAGGGCGACTTCGACGCCTTCATGCTGGCCGGGCGCTACACCCTGCTCGACCAGCGAGCGCTCGACGACCTGCTCCCGCTCTGCATCGAGAAGGGCATCGCGATCGTCATCGCCGGGGTCATGAACAGCGGCTTGCTCGCCAATCCCACACCGGAGTCCCACTTCGACTACGGCCCGGCGAACGAGGCCCAGGAGTGGCTCGACAAAGCGCTGCGGCTCAAGGCGGTCTGTGAGCGCAACGGGGTCCCGCTGCGGGCGGCTGCCCTCCAATTCGTCCACGCTCATCCCGCGGTCGCCACGGTCGTCGCCGGCGTGCGGACCGTCGCCCACCTCGACGACACCGTTGAGAACCTGCGTTTCCCCATCCCGGACGTCCTCTGGGACGACCTGCGGTCCGAGGGACTCCTGCACACGGAGGCACCGACGCCGAAGCTCGGCAAGGTCTAGGGAGGTCGCCACATGGCCGTGATCATCGATTCCCACCACCATTTCTGGGACACAACCAAGCCCGACTTCGACTACTACTGGATGACCGACGACTTGGCGGTCATCAGAGGCGTGCGTGGCCCGGAGCAGCTTCGCCCCTGGCTGGAGGCCAAGGGCGTCGACCGCACGGTGGTCGTTCAGACCATCCCCAGCCTCCGGGAGACCGAGCTCTTCCTTGAGACTGCCGCCGCCACGGACTTCGTCGCGGGGGTCGTGGGGTGGGTAGACCTGACCGACGCGGCGGTGGGCGACACGATCGCCGCCCTGAAGGCGCGTCCCGACGGCCGGTACCTGGTTTCGATCCGCCACCAGGTGCACGACGAGGCCGACCCGGAGTGGCTGTTGCGTCCCGATGTGAAGCGGGGAATCGCCGCCGTCGGCCAGGCGGGGCTCACCTACGACATCCTGGTGCGCTCCCTGGAACTGCCCTCCGGCCTGGCCACGGTGCAGGCCTTCCCGGGTATGCGCTTCGTCGTCGACCACATTGCCAAGCCCAACATCAAGCAAGGCGAGATCGAGCCCTGGACCTCCCGGATGAGGCCCCTGGCGGAGCACCCCAACGTTTGGGTCAAGGTGTCCGGCATGATCACCGAGGCGGACTGGGAGAAGTGGACGCCCGATGACCTGGCGCCCTACGTCCGCAACCTTCTCGAGTGGTTCGGTCCCCACCGGCTCATGTTCGGGTCGGACTGGCCGGTCTGCGAGCTGGCCGGGACCTATACCCAGGTCTACGACGCGGCGGCCTACGCCCTGGGGGATCTCACCGCCGACGAGCGCGCCGCCGTGTTCGGGGGTAACGCCATCGAGGCCTATCGGCTCGACGTGAGTTGAGGTGTGGAGTTATGAGCCGGCATCACCACGGGGCCCGCATCCACGACTACACCTCCCGGGGGTACCGGGTGGTCGCGCTCGAGAACGCGACTGTTCGGGTCGAGATCCTCGCCGACAAGGGCAGCGACATTGTCGGGTTCCTCCACAAGCCGACCGACACCGAGTTCATGTGGCACCGGCCCACGGGCTTGCCGGCCGCGCCGATTGCCAGCATCCCGCGGTGGTCGATGAGTATGTCTTCGTTGACCTCTACGAGGGCGGCTGGCAGGAGTGTTTCCCCAACGGCGGCGAGAGCGTGGTCTACAAGGGGGCCCGGCTGCCCTTCCACGGCGAGTTGCTCGCCGCCCCCTTCGACGTCGAAGTACTCGAGGACTGCCCCGAGGTGGTTGCGGTCCGTCTCACTGCCGAGACGGTACGAACCCCCTTCCGACTCGAGAAGACCCTGACCCTGCGGGCTGAGGGAAGCGCGCTGGAGATCGACGAGCGCCTCGCCAACCTCGCCGATGAGCCCATGGACGTCATGTGGGGCCACCACCCGGCGGTCGGGCCGCCGTTCCTCGACGACTCCTGCCGTATCGACCTGCCGCCCTGCCTTGGCACCACCGACCGATCCGAGCCGTGGCCGGGCAGCGAACTGGCCTACCAGGTTGAGTTTGACTGGCCGTTGGCACCGCGACGCGATGGAGGGACGCGCGACCTGAGCGTGGTGCCGGGGATGGAGTCGCGCACGGCGGATTGGGTGCGGCTCACCGGGTTCAGCGAGGGCTGGTACGGGGTGACCAGCGGCCGTCGCAACGTGGGCTTCGGGCTGCGCTGGGATGCAGGCCTGTTCCGCCACCTCTGGTACTGGCACGTGTTCGGGGGAATGCCCGGCTACCCGTGGTACGGCCGCAACTACAACTTGGCCCTCGAGCCCTGGACGTCATATCCCGACGGGGGGCTGAATCGAGCGATCGAGAATCGCTCGGCGCTGCGGATCGGGCCCCTGGAAACGATCGAAACGCGGTTGATCGCGATGGCCTACGCCGGCAGGGAAGGCATCGGCGGGATCAGCGCCGCGGGGGAGGTCACCGGATGAAGTCGCTGGCCGGCGTGTTCGCTCCGATCGGCACCCCCTTCCGGGAGGACGAGGAGATCGACTTCGACGCGCTCGAGTTCAACATGGGCGCCTACGCGGCTTCCGGCATACACGGTTACCTGGTCCTTGGCTCGAACGGTGAGAACAAGAGCCTCACCGAGGCCGAGAAGGAGGCGGTGCTGCGGACCGTGGTCGCCGGCAGGGCGGCCGGCCAGCCGGTGATGGCCGGCGCCACCTACGAGGCGCAGCGGGACACCGAGCGCTTCTTCGCCCTGGCCGCTGAGATCGGTGCGGACTACGGCCTGCTCCTGCCGCCCTCGTACTTCCGCCGGCAGATGACGGACGACGTTCTGCTGCGGTACTTCACCACGGTGGCCGATCGGTCGCCCATCCCGCTCGTCGTCTACAACGCGCCCGGCTTCTGCGGCATCACCCTGTCCCTCGGCCTCGTCACCCGGCTGGCCGAGCACCCCGGCATCGTCGGCATGAAGGACAGTGCCAGTTCGGGGATCGAGTCGTTCCTCGTTCTCGAGTCGGCGGCCTTCCACGTCTTGGCCGGGTCGGCCAACTTCCTCTTCCCGGCCATGATGGCGGGGTCGATCGGCGGGTCGCTGTCGCTGGCCAACGCCTTCCCGCACGTCGCCCTCAACCTCTACCGGTTCGGGCAGGAACGCGATGAGGTGCAGGGCATCCCTTATCAGGAGTGGTGCCGTCGGCTCAACCAGTCGGTGTCGGGGGCCCACGGTGTCCCCGGGGTGAAGGCGGCGATGACCCTCGCCGGCTTGCGAGGCGGCATCCCGCGCCGTCCCCTGCTCCCTCTGAATCCCGCCGAGGTCGCCTCGCTGCGCGAGACCCTGGTGCGCGAGGGGGTCCTCGATGGGTGAGGACATTCTCGCCGTCGACATCGGCACCGGGAGGTTCAAACTCGCCGTGTTCGGGCCCGACCTCGTGCCAGCGCGTCCAGGTCGTGCGCCCTTACGAGGTCAACGTGTACGGTCGGGTGAACGCCGATATCGAGCCGGAGAAGTGGTGGGATGCTCTTCGTCGCTCGTGCGCCGAGGTGGCCGACCACCTCTCCGGGGTAGGCGTCGTGTCCCTGTCGGTGACCACGCCCGGCCTGACCCCGATGCGAGCAGACGGGACGGCTCTGGGCCCGGCGATCCTGTTCTTCGACGGGCGTTCGCACGCTCAGGCGCGGATGATCCGAGAGCGGGTGGGCTCGGAGTACTTTCTCGAGGAAACCTGCAACCTGCCGGTTTCCGGGGGCTCGTCTCTCTGCTCGATCCTGTGGATCAGGGAGATGCAGCCCGACGTCTGGGCCGCCACTCACAAGTTCGGTCACACCAACACCTACATGGTCAAGAGGTTGACCGGAGAGTGGGCCATCGACCCCTCGACCGCTTCGATCACCGGCCTCTACAACACCGCCCGCCACGACCTCACCTGGAGCGACCGGGTGCTCGAAGCCGCCGCGATCCCCGAAGGCATGCTCCCGCCGCTCCGCCAATCCCACGAAGCGGTGGGCACCATCCTTCCGGGTGTCGCTCGGGAGCTCGGGCTGCCCAAGGACTGCGTGGTGCTGGCCGGCGGCAACGACGCCGTCCTCGCCGCGCTCTCGGGCGGGGTCACCGAGCCCGGCGAGATCTCCCTGGTGGTCGGGACAGTAGAGATCACTTCGGTGTGCGTGGGGCGTCCGATCGCCTCGGCGAACTTCAACCTGCGCTGCCACGTGGTTCCGGACCGATGGCTCACCTTCTTCATCCTCAACGCGGGCGGCAAGGCGTACGAGTGGTTCAAGTCGGTGTACTGCTCGGAGATGACCGACCAGGAGTTCTACCACGAGTACATGCCCGGGGTGCTTCGGCGCTTCTTGGCTCGGACCGACATCGACGAGGCAGAGAAGCACATTCCCGGCTACGGCCCCTTCCTGGGCGGCTCGCGCTACAGCCTGGAGCAGCAGTCGGGGCACTTCAACGGACTGAACCTCGAGACCACCCGGGATGACATGCTCCTCGCTCTCATCCGGGGCAAGGCGGCGTACTCGTCTTCCCACCTGCAGGAAGTCGGAGAGATGGTTCCGCTGGGCTCGCGAGTCATGATCACCGGCACCGGGGCCCAGGTCGACGAGTTGATCCGGGCCAGCCGACGGTGGTTCGGGGATTACGAGTTCACCTACCAGGCCCAGTCGTCGCTGCTGGGGGCGGCCATGCTCGGCCGGGCACATCTCGAAGAGGCCTGGCCGGCGCATCCGGGGGTCCTTCCCACGGCGTCGGCGGGGGCGCGACCGGACGGAGGAGACGTATCATGAGCAGCAGTCCTATCGACCGCCTCCAGGCCACCAATCCGTTCGCCGAGATATGGTGGGACTCGTCCCCGTTGGTGTTCGACGCCTGGCGCGACGAGATGGTTGCCGCGGCACCCGACTCCGAGAAGAAGGAGTTGCGGGCCCAGCTGGATCGCCTGATGGCTCCGGGGGACGGCTCTTCTGGTGGATTCCGAGGCTGCACCACCAATCCGCCGTTGTCGCTGGCTGCGGTGAAGAGCGCTCCCACGCGCTGGAACCCGCGCATCGACGAGTTGGCTGAGGAGCACTCCACCCTGGATGCCCCTGGCCTGGCCTGGCTGCTGTACAAGGAGATCATCGGGCGCGGCGCAGACGTCTTCAGAGGGCTGTGGGAGGCGTCGGGGGGACGGTACGGGTACGTGTCCGGCCAGCTCGACCCGCGCCTGTTCACCGAGACCGACGAGATGATCCGCCAGGCGCGTGAGATCCGCGCCATCGCCCCGAACGTCATGGTCAAAGTCCCGGCGAGCACCCAGGGCATGGACGTGCTCCGGGCGGTGACCGCCGAGGCGATCCCCACCAACGTGACCACTTGCTTCACCGTGCCCCAGGTCATGGCTGCGGCACGAGCGACTGTCGAGGGCCTGGCGATTGCCGCCCGTAACGGAGTCGACACCACCCACTGGCGGGCGGTGATCACGCTCATGGTCGCCCGTCTCACCGAGCGTGAGGCCATCATCACCCAGGCCCGTGAGCGAGGTCTGCAACTGAGCCCGGCCGACCTGAAGTGGTTCGGCATCGCCGTCTTCAAGCACTCGTACCGGCTGCTTCGCGACGGCGGGTTCCCCAGCAAGCTGCTCCTCTGCTCGGTGCGGCCCGGGCCGCTGGTGGCCGGCCGCACGGCCTTCTGGGATATCGAGGAGGTAACCGGGGGGGACATCGTCTACACCCTCCCGCCTTACGGCCTGACCCCGTTGTTCGCCCTGGCGGACAACCTGGTGTTCCGGAGTGATGCCATCGACCGGGACGTGCCGGCCGAATCGCTCGCCAGGATCCTGCAGACCCCCTACGGCCTCCAGTCCTACGACCCCAACGGGTTGTCGGCGGATCAGTTCAACGCTCATCCGGCAACGGTCTACACGGTGGCTGACTTCTCGCGATCGGCGTCGGGGCTCGATGAGTACGTCGCCGCCCGCCTCGCCGCGAAGAGATCCCCGTCGTGACCGTGGCGACGACGCTTGAGCTCGTTCAGGCGGCGTTCGCCAATCGCTACTCGGTGCCCGCCTTCAACGTGTTCGACGACTGCAGCCTGCGCGGGGTGCTGAGCGCGGCGGAGAAGCTGCGTTCTCCGGTGATCATCCAGACATCGGTGAAGACGGTGCGGATGCTCGGTGCCTCCTACCTCCGCGGGCTCTTCGTCGAGCGGGCGGCGGCGGTCACGGTTCCGGTGTCACTGCACCTCGACCATTGCCCCGACCGGGGCGTGATCACCGAGGCCCTCGAGGCCGGGTGGAACTCCGTCCTGTTCGACGCGTCCGACCGCTCCTTCGACCGGGCGCTGGCCGAGACCAGGGAGGTTGTGGCGGAGGCCCGCCGCCACGGAGCGTCGGTGGAGAGCGAGATAGAAGGGATCATGGGGGTCGAGGACGGCGTCGGCTCCGAGGAGGAGGGCCTCCGCTACCCCGTCGACCGGCTGGCCGGGTTCATCGCCGAGACCGGGGTCGACTTCTTCGCCCCGGCCGTCGGGACGGCCCACGGAAGGTACGTCCGGGCTCCGCGGCTGAGCCCGGAGCGGATCAGTGCCCTGGTCGAGGCCACCGGGGTCCCCCAAGTGCTCCACGGCGGCACCGGGCTGACGACGGAGGCCTTCCGGGACCTGGCGGCCCGCGGCTGCGCCAAGACCAACGTCTCCACCGCCATCAAGGAGGCGTACATGAAGGAGGGCCTGCGGCACCTGAGCCGGGCGGCCGAGCAAGATCGCTGGGATCCCCCCCGCCTCTTCGAGGACGTCGAGGCTGCCGTGGCCGCCGCTGCCGAGGAGCACGTTGTTGCGTTCGGTTCGGCAGGGAAAGCGGTGTGAGCCGGGCGCTCATCTTCGACTGTGATGGCGTCCTCGCCGACACAGAGCGCCATGGGCACCTGGTCGCCTTCAACCGGCTCTTCAGCGAAGAGGGCCTCGGCATACAGTGGTCGCCCGAGCAATACGCCGACCTGCTGGCCATCGCCGGCGGGAAAGAACGCCTGCAGTCCCTCTTCGCCGATCCGGGCTGGGTGGCCCGGCATGGGCTCCCAGAGGACCCGGACGAACAGACGGGGCTGGTGGCCACCTGGCACCGGCGCAAGACGGACATCTTCCGCCAACTCGTGGCCGAGGGGCGCGTTCCGGGGAGACCGGGGATTGCCCGGCTGGCAACAGAGGCACGAGCGGCCGGCTGGCAGGTTGCCGTGGCCTCCACGGCAACGGAGGAGTCGGTACGCTCCATTGTGGCGCACACGCTCCCGGCAGAGATCGCCGGGGCGGTCAGGGTCTTCGCCGGGGACATCGTGGAGCACAAGAAGCCCGCCCCCAACCTGTACCTGCTGGCCCTCTCCGAGCTCGGGCGGGGGCCCGGAGAAGTCTGCGTGATCGAGGATTCCCAACAGGGCCTCCTGGCCTCGCTGGGAGCATCGTGTCCGACGATCATCACCGTCAGCGACTTCACGGCCGGAGAGGACTTCACCGGCGCTGCCCTGGTGGTCGACTCGCTCGGGGACGAGTCCCACCCGGTGCAAGTCCTGGAGACCGTTCTGCCCGAGTCGCCTCGAGGGGTGATCAGCCTGGAGGTCGTCGAAGCGGTGATCAAGTGGCACCGGCGCGCTCTTGCCTCCCGATCGGACTGCCTGGCCCGTTTCGCACCCCGGGAGCGGACCATGAGCGACCATCGCCTCTTTCGCCTCGATGGGAAGGTGACGGCGGTGACCGGGGCCGGATCGGGCATCGGCCGCAGCATCGTCCTCCTCTTCGCTCGTCGGGGAGCCCGTCTGGCGGTGATCGACGTGGATTCCGAGGCCGCGGCCGCGGTCGCCGACGAGGCGAGGGCACTGGCCGCCGACGCCGAGCCGTTCACCTGTGATGTCTCCGATTCCGACCAGGTCGAGGCCGCCTTCGCGGGGGTTCACCGCCGCTTCGGGTCCCTGGACATCCTGGTCAACAACGCCGGCATCGGTCACGTCGGGCGGGCCGCCGACACCAGTGAGGAGGACTTCGATCGGCTCTTCGCGGTCAACGTCAAAGGGGTGTTCCTGTGCACCAAGGCGGCGCTGCCCATGCTCGTTGAACGGGGCGGCGGCGTGATCCTCAACATGGCCTCGATCGCCTCGCTCATCGGGGTGGAGGACCGCTTCGCCTACTCCATGAGCAAAGGGGCAGTGCTCACGATGACCAAATCGGTGGCGATCGATTACATCGATCTCCACGTGCGCTGCAACTGCATCTGCCCGGCCCGGGTATACACCCCGCTCGTGGACGGCTTCTTGCAGAAGTACTACCCGGGCCGTGAGAGCGAGATGATGGAGAGGCTGGCGGGCTACCAGCCCATCGGCCGCATGGCCCGGCCGGAGGAAGTCGCCTACCTGGCTCTGTACCTGTGCTGCGACGAGAGCGCCTTCATCACCGGCCAGGCCGTTCCCTTCGACGGCGGGGTGCTCCTGGTGTGAGGAGAGGCAGCATGAAGCTCTTCCGGTTCGGGCCGCCGGGTGGGGAGGTGCCCGGCGTGGAGTGGAACGGCGAGATGCTCGACGCCGCCGCGTTCGGGCAGGACTACGACGAGCGGTTCTTCGCCGGTGACGGGCTGGCGCGGCTGCGGCGGTGGGCGGAGGACGAGGGGGATGAGGCCCCCCGGGTGCCCGCCGAGGCCCGCCTGGGGCCACCGTTGTGCCGGCCGAGCAAGATCATCTGCATTGGCGTGAACTACCGGGATCACGCCCGCGAGACCGGCGTCCAGGTTCCGGCGGAACCGGTCCTCTTCTTCAAGTCGACCACCGCGATCACCGGGCCGTTCGACCCGCTGGTGATTCCAAGAGGCGGCCACAAGGTGGATTGGGAGGTGGAACTCGCCGTCGTGGTCGGCCGCACCGCACGCTACGTGGAGGCGGAGAGTGCGATGGAGCACGTCGCCGGGTACCTGCTCCACAACGATTACTCCGAGCGCGCCTTTCAACTGGAGCGAGGCGGGCAGTGGGTCAAAGGCAAGAGTTGCGACACCTTCGCCCCACTCGGGCCGTGGCTGGTGCCTGCCGACGAGGTCCCCGACACGAGCGACCTCCACCTGTGGTGCAGGGTCAACGGTGAGATCCGCCAGCACGGCAGTACTGCGGACATGGTGTTCCGCGTCCCCGAACTCGTCGGCTACATCAGCCAGTTCATGACTCTGTTGCCCGGCGACCTCATCAGCACGGGGACCCCGGCCGGGGTCGGGACTGGGCCGGGAGCCGCCGTTGTACTTGAAGGCCGGTGACGTGGTCGAGTGCGGCATCGAGGGCCTGGGCGAGATGCGCCAAGAGGTCGTGAGCGAGGAGGCAGTGCGATGAAGCGCGTGGGCGCGATCCTGGGCTTGAGGCCGGAGAGCTACGAGGAGTACAAGCGCTACCACCGCAAGATCTGGCCGGAGATCGAGGAGGCCATCCGGGACGCCGGCATCACCAACTACTCCATCTTCCACTTCCGGGGCACCATGTTCGCCTACTACGAGTACACCGGGCCGGAGGAGGAGTACGAGGAGCGCATGAGGCGGCTGGACGCTGCTCCCCGCATGAAGGAGTGGTACGGGCTCATGCAGCGCATGCAGGTGCCTCTGGAAGGGCGTGACGCCGGGGGAGTGGTGGGCCACCATGGAGGAGGTCTTCCACCAGGTCTGACGGTTGGCCCTGGGCCGAAGGGGCCGGCGAGCGGTGAGCTGTGGCGCTCTCGGTGACCGGCGTCCCCGGCGGGGATCGACATCAGCCTCCCCCTCACCTGGCCGGACGACCGGGACCACGCCAACGGCGGCCGCCACCGTCGTGGCCGCGGCCCGGCTGCCGGATGTGTGGAGGAGACGGGGCAAGGCCGGGGGCCTGGCGGCCGTGTGACCGGGCGACGCGTGGCGTAGGCTCCGGCCGAACAACGCGGGGAGGATGGGATGGAGCCCTTCACCGACTACTTGCGCCACGACGCCACCGGTCTCGCCGACCTGGTGCGCCGCCGTCAGGTGCACCCCCTCGAACTGTTCGAGGCGGCCGCCCGGCGCATAGAGGCGCTGAACCCCAAGCTCAATGCCGTTGTCTACCCCGACCTGGATCGGGCCCGGGAGGAGGCCGCCCGCGAGCCACGGGAGGGGCCCTTCACCGGTGTCCCCTTCTTGGTGAAGGACCTGGGTGCCGCGGTGGCCGGCCTCCCCTACACGATGTCCTCGCGGTCGCGGGTGGGCTACGTGCCCGATTCGGACAACGAGATCGTCACCCGCTACCGCCGGGCCGGCTTGATCATCCTGGGCAAGACCAACACGCCCGAGTTCGGGCTGGCCGCGGTCACCGAGCCCGAGCTGCACGGCCCCACCCGCAATCCCTGGGATCCGACCCGCACCCCGGGCGGGTCCAGCGGCGGCTCGGCGGCGGCGGTGGCCGCCGGCATGGTGCCCATGGCCCACGGCAACGACGGCGGCGGTTCGATCCGCATGCCGGCGTCGCATTGCGGGCTGTTCGGCCTCAAGCCCACCCGGGGGCGGAGCACCTGGGGGCCGGACCACATGGAGTGCTGGCTGGGCCTGGCTGAGCAGCATGCCCTCACCCGCAGCGTGCGCGACTCGGCACTCCTCCTCGACGCCACCCACGGCCCGGCACTCGGCGCTCCCTATCGTCCCGCCCCGCCCGCCCGCCCCTATGCGGAGGAGCTGGGCGCCCCGCCGGGACGGCTGCGCATCGCCTACACCACGCTCCCTTTGCTCGACGACCGGCCCCAGGATCCCGAATGCATCGCCGCCGTCGAGTCCGCCGCCCGCTTGTGTGCGGAGCTGGGGCACCAGGTGAGCGCGGCCCGGCCCGCCCTCGACATACCCAGCGTCATCGATGCCTTCGTCACCCTCACCGGGGCGGAGGGCGCCCTGGAGGTGGCCGAGAGCGAGCGGCTCACCGGCCGCAAGGTGGGCCCGGGCGACGTGGAGCTGGTGAACTGGGTCATACGGGTCATCGGCCACAAGCGCTCCGCTGCCGACCTGGACCAGGCGTTCGAAGTCATGCGCCGCACGTCGCAGCAGGTGGCCCTGTTCATGGAGGACTACGACGTGCTGCTCACCTCGACGCTGGCCCAGCCGTCGTGGCCGATCGGAGCGGGTGACCTCAGCGCCGGGCAGCGGGCGATGCTCCAGGTGGTGGGACGCGCCCCGGCCGCACCCTTGCTGGCCGCGGTGGTCAAGCAGCTGGCCGGGGAGATTCTGCGCCCGATGCCCAACACCCCGCTGTGCAACCTGACCGGCCAGCCGGCCATGTCGGTGCCGCTGCACTGGACGGCCGACGGTATGCCGGTCGGCGTCCAGTTCATCGGGAGGGTGGAGGAGGAGGGATTGCTCTTCCGCCTGGCCTCCCAGTTGGAGGGGGCGCGGCCCTGGTGGGACCGCCGGCCGAAGATCGACTGACGGGGGGCGCGCCGCTGCGGTAGGGTCGGCCCGACCGACGAGAGGAGCCTGGCGTGGAGTACACCCATCTCGGGCGTCTGGGCCTGAGCGTCAGCCGGCTCTGCCTGGGCACCATGAACTTCGGGTGGGACGTACCCGGGACGGATGAGGTCGAGGCCTCCGCCATCATGGACCGGGCGCTGGAGCACGGCATCAACTTCTTCGACACGGCCAACGTCTACGGCTGGCGCCGCGACGGGGCGATCGGGGAGGGCCTCACCGAGCAGCTCATCGGCCGGTGGCTCGCCCAGGGCGGCGGCCGCCGGGAGAAGGTGGTGCTGGCCACCAAGGTCTATGGGCGGATGGGGAAGTGGCCGAACGAGGGCTACCTGTCGGCTCGCCACATCATCAGCGCCTGCGAAGCGAGCCTGCGCCGCCTGCAAACCGATCACCTCGACCTCTACCAGTTCCATCACGTCGACCGGAAGGCCCCCTGGGAGGAGGTCTGGCAGGCGGTGGAGACCCTGGTGGGCGCCGGCAAGGTCCTCTACGTGGGCAGCTCCAACTTCGCCGGGTGGCACATCGCCAAGGCCAACGAGGCGGCCCGGGCCCGCCACCTGCTCGGGCTGGTCTCCGAGCAGTGCCGCTACAACCTGACCGTGCGCACCCCCGAGTTGGAGGTGCTCCCCGCCTGCGCCGACTACGGCCTGGGAGTGATTCCCTGGAGCCCGCTGGCCGGGGGGCTCCTCGCCGGGATCCTGGGCAAGATCGACGCGGGTCGCCGCGCCGAGGATCGGATGCGCGCCGAGTTGGAGGAGCGCCGCCCGCAGATCGAGGCCTACGAGGCCCTCTGCACGAAGCTGGGCGAGAGCCCGGCCGACGTCGCCCTGGCCTGGCTGCTGGCCAACCCGGTGGTGACCGCGCCGATCATTGGGCCGCGGACGGTGGGGCAGCTCGACGGGGCCCTGCACGCTCTCGAACTCCGGCTCGAGGACGAGACGATGAAGAAGCTCGACGAGATCTTCCCTGGGCCGGGCGGGCCCGGCCCTGAGGCCTGGGCCTGGTGAGGTGACGGCAGCCCATCCGACGCCGGATCAGGGTCAACCTGCGTATACCCGCATGAGCACCGGCTTGTCGCGCACGGGTGGAGGCTGCGAAGATCGGACTGTGCTCCTCGCCGAGACGTTCGTCCTGCTCTCCCTGAACCCGGATGGGACCCTCGCCCGCGGGACGACCAGTCAGCCCGCCGTCGCCGTCGGAGTGACGGGAGCACTCGTCACCGAACTCGTGCAAGGCGGGAACCTCGAACTCACCGAGGGACGCATTCACCTTACCGGCTCGACGCCGACTCACCCGCTCCTGGCCCAGGCGCTGGCAGGTCTCGCTCCCCACGAGGGCAAGAAACTCAAGAGTCGGCTTTCCTCCGTGAAGCAGGCCGGCTGGCGTGAGGTGGTCGACGGAATGGTGGCCGCCGGGGTGCTCGGACGGGAGAAGGACACCCTGCGGCCCACCCGCCACCCGGTGGTCGACATCCCCGCCCACGCTGAGCTGCTGGCCGAGGTCCGGGCGGCCGCCAAGGGCGACCAGCCGCTCGACCCGCGCATGGCCACGCTGCTCGCCCTTGCCGGGCCGAGCCAGATGCTCGAGGTTGTCGCCCCCAACCGGTCCGACCGTTCCGCAGCGAAGAGCCGTATCGCGGCAGCCGCCGAGCAGGTCCCAGCGGCGGCCGCCGTGAAGCACGTTATCGACGCCATGCACGCGGTGATCGCCGGCGTGGCCGCTGGCTCCAGCGGGGGGGCGCCGTAATGGCGAGGGCAACGGGACCAATTGGTGGGTAGCACCCCAGGGTGACCTGACGTCGGCACCCCCCTCGGCACCCCTGACCTCTCCAGAGGGGGTTCCCCTGGGGGGTTAGCGGATAGGCGTGTGACCAGGGACGGCGTCTTCCTAGGTCACGGAAGCCTCAACGGTGGCGACCGCAGTGCGGAGCCATGCCAGGCAACCCATCCGAGCGGCACCGTAAGGGGAGGCATGGTGGTGGGTGGGAGCGTGCCGTTCCCCATGCTCCCCCCTCAGGGGGGAGTGCCGAGGGAGCGCAGCGAGCGAGGCGAGGGGGGTGCTTGTCCCCCAGCAGACCCAGGCTGGGAAACGCACCCCCTCCGTCCCGGGCCTGCGGCCCGGTCCACCTCCCCCTTAGGGGGAGGCATGGTGGTGGGTGGGAGCGTGCCGCGGCGCTTCCCCAGGTCACGGAAGCCTCAACGGTGGCGGCCGCAGTGCGGAGCCAGCCAGGCAACCTATCCGCGCGGTCCCTTAGTGGGCAGCACCCCGCCGGACCGCACCTACACGGGGGACCCCGAGCTCAGCCCTCAACTGACCGCTCTCTTCACGAGCGCGCCGATCCGTGCCTCTTCGGGGGCGGTCAACTCCTTCAGCGCGAAGGCGGTCGGCCACATGGCGCCTTCTTCGAGATTCGCCTTGTCGCTGAAGCCGAACGTCGCGTACCTCGTTTTGAACTTCTGCGCGCTTTGGAAGAAGCAGATGACACTGCCGTCCTTGGCATACGCGGGCATCCCGTACCAGGTTCTCGGCGAGAGGGCTGGTGCGCTGGCTTTGATGATGGCATGGAGTCGCTCGGCCATGGCACGATCCGGTTCCGGCATCTCGGCGATCTTCGCGAGCACGTCGCCTTCCCCGTCCGCCTTGCCGACGCGCGGGCCCCGGCGCTCGGCCGCCTTCAGCTCTTGGGCGCGCTCCTTCATCGCGGCGCGTTCCTCGTCCGTGAATCCCTTGGACGCCTTGCCGGTGGTGCGCTTGGCGGGCTGCTGTGTGTCCTTCATCGCAGGTTTCCTTTCAGCCATTGCGAGTCACCTCCGTGCGTCGCACGAATCCCAGCCAAGTCCACGACCAGGAAGCCTGCGATCAGAGTGATGACCAGCACCTTGCTCATGAGGCGAGGTTATGACGCACCGCGAGGCAACAAGCCCTGATTGGGGCTGCTCGTGTGTGCTTTCGCGACGGTGGCCGACACCACCAGCACCCGCCCGTATCCCTGCTCTTGTGGGCGGCGCCGGGCCTTTTGGCGGCCGTGACGTGGGCGGTGCGCTGGTCGGGGAATCGGAGTACCTGTCGCCGCAGGTAGCGACCAGCGTCAAAGGCCCAGGATCACACCAGCCCACCTGACCACAGCCTCTGCTGCCCGGTGAGCTGCCAAGGCCTCTAGACCCCGCCGGCGCAGGCAGCACCGGGCGAGCCCTTGACTGCCTGTCTGAAATAGTTTACTCTATGTAAGAAACCCTTTACACAGGAGGTTACAGCGATGCTGTTCTGGATAGTCATCGGCACCCTCGCATTCCTCGTCCTCTCTGTTGGCGTTGGCCGGCTTCTCCTGAGGCTGCGATCGGAGCCGGCGCTGAGCGGACTACCGACGACACCGATACAGAGGCTGGCCTGGATTGGAGTAGCAGTCAGCATCGCGGTTGGAGTGGGGCTCGCGGTCCTGACGGCGATCGAGGGTGTCAGCGGCCTTGACGAGAACCCCGCTCTCACGATTCTCGTCATGGGCGGGGTTGGTGTCTGGTTGGTTGCCTGGCACCTCACCAACCGGCGCCGCGGAGGTGCCCTCGTGGATGAAAGGGACCGCGCCATCCTGGCCCGATCCCTGAGCGTGGAATCGATGATCGTGCTGCTGTCGCTCGTTGCCTGGACGGTCGGGTTGACTGAAGCCTTCCAGGAGCACGGGGCCATACCGATCGGCTACCTGCAGCTCCTGTTCTGGACCACCTTCGTAGCCGGGATCTTCGGCAGGTCGCTGGGGATCATCCTGGGATGCCGCCAGGGGGCCACACCCAATGCCTAAGGCACGGATCACGAACCGCATCCGTCAGTTGCGCTTCGAGCATGGCGAGATGACACAGCAGGAGTTGGCAAGCCTGGTCGGCTGCACCCGGCAGACCATCATCGTCCTCGAGCAGGAACGCTATGTCCCATCACTCAGCCTGGCCTTCAAGATCGCTCAGGTGTTCGGCGCGGCGGTCGAGGACGTGTTCAAGTTCGGCGAGGAACCCTGACCCGCCAGACCGAACCAGTGAGGGCCGCCGGGGGCGGGATGGCGGTAGCAGCCCCCGCACTCCTGACCTTCCCGCCCCATCGCTCCAGCTACATTTCCGCCGCGCCGGTTCGGGGAGCCCGACGTTCCTCTCGACCCTTCAGGCTCGGGGCCGGGCGATGCCCACTGAAGAGGGGTGTGACTCGTGTGAGCCCGGTTCATGCCCGATGGCCCGTTCGTGGAGTGGCTCGCCCGATGTATCGGCTGAAGGGCACTCTGGGATTCAACCCTCACCGGGAGGTGTGGGTCGGGGATCGGGGGTCTGGTCGTCTGACTGCGAGGATGACTCGGACACTCCCACCAGGACCGCGTGCATCCCTTGGATGAGCATGAGCGCCTCGGTGTTCGTGTTGTAGTCGTGGATTGCCAACTCGGCATTGATCTGGTCGGCCCGCTTGGCAGCGATGAGCAGGATGGCCCCCTGCAGTGCAGCCACGCAGGACAGCACGAGGTTGAGGAGGATGAAGGGATAGGGGTCGAAGCCGGTGCCGCGGTTCCCCACCATCCGCCGGCGATGAAGACCAGCGCATGACGACGAAACCCCAGGATCCCATCCCGTTCCTGACCTGATCGGCGGCGCGATCCCGGGAGTCAACTGCTCCGAGAACCACGAGGCGCGACCAGCTTTATTGGCTTCCGTCCAGCCGACGATGATCATCGCCTCCCTCCCGCGTGAACTCACATGAGCCTACTCAGCGCCTCTCCCAGATGATCCCTCCTCGGCCTGGGCCAGGGTGCCTCTCAGCCCACCAGGTAAGCCACGCCCACCGTCCCTGGCCCGATGTGAGTGCCGACCGCCGGGCCGATACGGGCGACCATCACATCACCCTCGTAGATGGCGGCCAGGCGCTGGAGGAACTCGGGCAGCTCGACGGGGTCTGAATGGACGACTGCGAGGTGACGGATGGAGTCCCGCTGCTCGGCGACGTGCTCGAGGATGGCGGACAGCGCCCGCTTGCGGCTGCGCACCCGGCCGGCGGCGGCGACCTGGCCCGTCCTCGAACACGATGAGGGGCTTGACATCGAGCAGTCCGCCGATGAGGGCGGCCGCCCCGCCGATGCGCCCGCCGCGCCGCAGGTACTCCAGGGTGGCAGGGGTGGCGAAGATGCGGCCCCGCTCGCAGGCGGAACGGGCGGCCGCCTCGACCTCCTCGATCGAGGCCCCGGTGGCGGCGACCTCGGCGGCCTCGATGACAGCCAGGCCCAGAGCGGTCGAGACCAGGCCGCTGTCCACCACCCGCACCGGGATGCCGCCAGTGAACTGCTCAGCCGCCAAGGTGGCCGACTGGATGGTGGCACTGACCTTGGAGGAGACGATGACGACCACAATGCCGTCAGCACCGGCCGAGTCGAGACGGGCGAAGGCCTCCTGAAACCGTCCCACCGAAGCGGCGGCCGACACCGGCAGAACGCTGCCCGTCGTGAGCCGGCGCCAGAACTCCTCGGTGCTCAACTCCTCCCGGTCGAGTAGCTCCTCCTCACCGAAGCGGACGGTCAGGGGGACCACTTCGATGTGGTGCCGGGCGATAGCGTCGTCGGGCAGGTCGCACGAGGAGTCAGTGACGATACGGATCATCTCTCCGTCCGGGGCCGGGTGAGCCTGACCATACCGTGTCCAGCGGCCGACGGCTGCCCGCCCTCGTGAGCGCTCTCCCCGGCCTTCGCCGATAACCCCCGACCACGGAAGGGGTGTACTTGGCGAACGGCACCCCGGGCCGACTGGACCTCACTCGATGGGGCAGGTGACGGTGATGTCCAGGTACTGCCCCGCCTCGACCTCGACCCGTTGCGCCGAACACGGATAGCCCTGGACGAATACCGCGGTCAGGAGATAGGCGCCAGGCGGCAGGTCGATCCGGAACTCGCCGGTCGAATCCGTCCCGAACCGGGCGACAGGCTCGACCCCGGTCAACTCGACGATGAGCTGCCCATCACCCTCACCGGTGTCGGGATACACCGTCACCGTTCCGGCAATCGGCCGGTCGAAGCCCGGTGCCGGGCCCCCGACCTGGTGCAACACCCCCTCGACCCCGGACGGACCGGCTTCCCGCCGCAGGCGGCGAGGGCCACCGCCAGTGCCAGAGTCCCGGCGACCAACATGCGACGCATGGCAAGGCAATCGTATCGGTCGCCCGGCCTTCGACAGTGGGTGTACTCAGTGAGCAGCAGCCCAGGGGCACTTCTCCCTCCCCCACGGCGGTGGGGGGCCAGGGTGGGGGTGGGGGGCCGCACCCGGCGAGGGGCCTGGGTGGGAGGCTGCCCCCTCTGCCCTGTGGGTCTCCCCCGCCCCCACGGCAGCGGGAGGAAGCGGAGGGGGGGAGGGCTTCCTCAGCACCCGCTGGGGCGGGGGGAGAAATCGACCCGAGCGAGGTGACATTGCCAGGCGGCACCCTGGCCCAGGCGGCAGCGATGTCAGTGCCCCACTTGACGGGAGAGGAGTGCTACGTTGCCGGCCACCATGCATACCAAGACAATCGGAAGAGCGGTTGGGATTCTCTACATCCTCGGTACCGTCTTTGGAATCGTGAGCGCGGCGCTCACCAGCAGCATCTCGAGTAGCGACGACGTGCTGGCGGCTGTGGGCTCGCACCAATCCGAGTTGGCGCTGGGGGCGCTGTTGGTCCTGGCCATGGGCCTGGTACTTGCCATGATCCCGGTTGTGGCGTACCCGATACTCAGCAAGTTCAACACCCTGCTGTCTCGCGGCTACTTCCTGTTTCGCAGTGTTCTGGAAACCGTCGCGTACTTGCTGACGGCCGTTGCTTGGCTGATGCTCATTCCGCTCAGTGGCTCGACAGAGGTGCCACGAGCCTGGGGGGACACACTGTTCGACATGGACGGCGCCACAGAGATGGGCACGATCGTGTTCCTCATCGGTGCTGCCATGTTCTACCTCATCTTGTATCGGGCGAGGTTGGTCCCGCGCTGGCTCTCGGCTTGGGGCTTGCTGGCGATCATCCCGTACCTCGCGCCCGTGTTCCTGGGTCTCTTCACGAACGTCGACGTCAGCACGACTTCGACCACCAACATGCTGCTCGACCTACCGCTGGGCTTGCAGGAGATGGTGCTGGCGGTGTGGCTGATCGTCAAGGGCTTCGACAGCAGTCGGGTTCCCTTGCAGGACCAACCAGCGTCTTGAGCGGCCGTAGGTGCGAGGTCCGGATCGGCGCCTCGGGACCCCTGAGCCCCTAGTCAGGGGGTGCACCTAGTGAGCGTCACCCCCGGCTGCAGTCGGGAGGCTGCGGTCGAGACTCACCAGTCCCTACGCGGGCCGCCTTCATATGACACATTTGTACGGCACCCCAGGGCATTTCCTCCCTCCCCCACGGCGGGTATAGTTATACGTATGCCACGAATGCAGGTCTACCTCCCGGACGATCTCCATCAGGCGGTCAAGGACCGCAACCTCCCGGCCTCCGAGCTCCTCCAGCAGGCGGTTCGTGTCGAGCTCCGGCGCCTGGATCTGTTGGCCGAGACAGACCGGTACCTGGCAGAGCTGCTGGGTGAAGTCGGTGAGCCCACTGGCGAGGAGACAGCCCGCGCTCGGGCGCTTGCTCGCCGCCTGACCCGTGACGCCGACCGCGCCGCCGGCTGAGATGCTCGTCCTGGATGCAGGCGGGGTCTCGAGGCTGTCCGAACGTTCGCGCCCGGCCGCGGCGCTGATCGCCGCGTTGCGAGCAGAGGGGCTGTGGCCGCCGGTCGTTCCGTCTCCTGTGCTGGTCGAGGCGCTCCACGGAGAACCCGGCAAGGATGCGGCGGCCAATCGGCTCCTGAAGACGTGCGACGTCGTGGAGGACATTCCGGTGCGGCTCGCTCGACGGGCAGCCCGCCTGCGCTCGCTGGCGCGGCGAGGGTCTGCCGTGGACGCGCTGGTCGTCGCCTTCGCGGAGGCGGGCGGGTCGGTGCTCACCTCCGACCCGGGTGATCTCCGCGCTCTGGCCGGCCATGCCCGGGCCGTGGCAGTCGAACGCGTGTGAGGCGTTGAGGGAGCCGGGGGTGTGCTGCTCGGGCCTCGAGTCCTCTACCCCTCGGCGGCGATCAATGCCGCCCCGTAGGCGCCCATCAGCTGGGGCAGGGGCGGCAGCAGCACACGCTCGCCGGTGGCCTCGCCCATCATCTCCTGCACCCCCCGGTTGAGGGCCACCCCGCCGGAGAGGATGAGCGGCGGGCGCAGGCCGACGCTGCGCACCATGGCCACGATGCGCCCCACCAGCGAGCGGTGCAGGCCGCGGATGATGGCGTCCAGATCGGCCCCCCGGGCGATGAGCGAGATGATCTCCGATTCGGCGAAGACCGTGCACGTGGAGGTGATCGGCTCCTCCTGCAACGCCGCCAGGGCTCGGTCCCCCAACTCGGTGATCTCCACCCCGAGGCGGGCGGCGGTGTGCTCCAGGAACCGGCCCGTGCCTGCGGCGCACTTGTCGTTCATGGCGAAGTCGAGCGGCCGGCCGTCCCCCCCGATGCGGATGACCTTGCTGTCCTGACCACCCAGGTCCACCAGCGTGCCCCCGTGCCCCAGGGCCCGGAATACCCCGCGGGCATGGCAGGTGATCTCGGTGACCTGGCGGGCGGCGCCCCGCACCAGGCGGCGGCCGTAGCCGGTGGCCACCGCCGGGAGCCCGTCGGCCTGCCCCAACCCGGCCAGCAGCGAGCGCAGCATGTCCGCCGCCTGCTCCTCGAGGCGGGGGCTGGCCGGCTCCAGGCGGGAGGCCACCACCTCACCGGCGGCGCCCACCGCCACCAGCTTGCAGGTGGTCGAACCGGCGTCGATGCCGACGGCGACGGGTCCGCTCATCGGCCCATCATCTCTATGAAGGCTTCCAGCCGGGTCGTCGCCTGCTCCACGGCGAACATCCGGGGGTCGTTGTGGTCGGCATCGAGGAGCAGGGCGGGCACCCCCAGCTCCTCGGCCAGGCTGCGCCGCTGGTCGATCTGGCCCAGCGAGTAGGGCTTGCACGACCGGTCGGAGTGGAGGATGACCCCGTCGATCGAGAACTCGCCCACCATGCGGCGCATCGCCTCCAGTTTCTGGCCGGCGGAGCGGTTGAGTATGGCGTAGAGGCAGACTCGGGCCATCGAGGTGAACGGGTCCCGGGGGTTCATCAGCGGGGCCACCTCCCCCCAGGCGTGGGCGTAGGTGGAGGCGACGATGTTCACCCCGTGCTCGGCCAGCCACTTGGAGAGGGGGCCGACGCGGTACCAGATGGGCAGGTTGTCCCAGAGCACCCGGTGCCGTTCCTCTTGCACCGCTCCGCGGCCGGCGGCGATGCGCTCGTCCAGTTCGGCCAGCATCCCGCGGTAGTAGGCGACCGTGCGCGGGTCCCCGCGCAGGTCCACGATGGGGCCCAGGTGGATGAACGCGTCGAAGGCGGTCAGGGGGGAGGGCCGGTGGCGGGCCCGCTCGAGCACCTCCAGCCAGAGCTCGCTGGCCTCTTTGGATTGCGTCAGCACCTCCATGAAGCGCTTCTCCGAGAGCGCCTTGCCGGCGACCCGCTCGGCGACGGGGACGATGTCCTCCAGCTGGCGGCGGACGTAATCGACCTGATGGGGGAGGGGGTTGTCCTGGTACTGGAAGGGGGTGTCCACCAGCACCAGGGGGCAGCCGAAGTGGTCGGCCAGCACCCGGTACCAGTAGAGGACCGTCTGGCAGATGTTGGTGCAGCACAGCAGCAGGTCGGGGGGCGGCAGCCGGCCCACGGGGGTGTCGCCGGTGAGCACAGTGCCGATGTCGGTGCGGGCGTAGGAGCAGATGTCGCGCGAGTAGCCGGCGTCCTCGGCCGCCTCGCACAGGCGCTGGGCGCGGTGGCGGGCCCCGCAGAGGGCGGCGTGGTTCTCGGGGTAGACGACGAAGAAGTCGAGCGCCTTGAGGATCTCGGAAGGGGCGCCGCTGGTCACCCAGGCCACCGGGCGGATCCCGGAGACGTACCGCCCCTCCAGGTAGTGGAGGGACATCAGCTCCCGCATCCGGGCCACGCTGCGCAGCGGCGGATTGAGCGAAGGCCCGGGGCGGGGGCGCGCCCGGGCGATGCGGCGCTCGGCCTGCCGGCGCTGCACGGCGAGGCCCGCCCGGCCGGCCAGCCGATAGCGGAGCAGATGGTCGACGCGGCTCATCGCAGGGTCTCCACGAACGCCTCCAGGCGGGTCAGGGTCTGCTGGCTGAGGTCCTCTCCCAGCTCCATCTCCACGTGGAGCACCGGGAAGCCCGCCTCCCCCAGGTGGGCGCGGAGCAGGGGCACGTCGAAGAGCTCCGGCTCGCAGAACTTCACGTCGTACACCACCAGGCCCCGGGCGCCGCTGCGCTCCATCCGTTCCCGCAGGAAGGCGGCCCGCTCGGCGATGGGCGAGCCCCGGGTGGGGTCGGGCGGGGCGGCCAGCAGCCGGTCGGCCAGGCGCTCGAAGGGGTTGCCGCCGGCCGCGTCCGGGTAGAGGCGCCGCGCCCCGCAGGCCAGGTCGTCGGCCACCACCCGGGCCCCGACGGCGGCCAGGTGGTCGAACAGGTCGGGGGGTTCGGCGACGATGCCGGAGAGCATGATCGGCACCCCCGGCGGCGGATCGCCTTCGGGCAGCCCGGCGGCCAGAGCGGCGAAGTCCTCGGCGGGGAGGAACTCGCGGGAGCGCACCACCCGGTAGAACTCGCGGTCGGTCACCCCCAGGCGGGGCCGGCGCTCGTACAGAGCGGCCAGGGCAGCGTCGGCGGCGCCCTCGGCGGCAAAGGCCTCCTCCCAGGCCGCGGCGTCGGGCTCGTTGCCGGTGAGGGCGGCCAGGGCGTCCCCCAGCCGGCGCAGCTCGGCCACCAGGAAATCGCGATCTGCCGGGCGGCGCCCGCGGGGCAGATAGAGGGTGAGGACGGCCGGGCGGGGGCGGAGGAAGTCGCCGAGCACCGATCCCATCCCCTGCAGGGCGTCACACGTATGGGGGACCAGGATCGCGTCTACGGAATCGAGGCCCCCTTGCAGCAGGAAGGAGGCGGCCCGCACCACGATGTCGCAGGTGTAGGCGGGGAAGTGGCGGCTCCCCTGGTCGCGCGCGCACGCCCGGGGGGCCCCACAGCTCGACGGGGTGGAACCCGAAGGCCCGCAGCAAGGCCCGCGGGTAGTGGTAGGGCAGCACGGCCACCACCCGGCGGCCGCGATCACGAGCTTCGGCGATCACCCGGCGGCGGGTGGGCAGCGGCAGGGAGGATCCCATGCGGAGGACATTGTTACCCATCGGCGCTGTTCATGCGTCCCACCGCCCGGCGGGGGCCGGCCATGTCGCCCTCACGTGGTCGGCGAAGCGGCCCCGGGGTGGGGCGCCTACCGCTCGAGCCGGCGGGCGAGGCGGCGGCTGAGGCGGGTGCCGGCGGCCAGGAATCCCAGGCCCAGGGAGAGGAGCAGGGTGATGATCAGCAGGAGGCCGGTGATGGTCGCCATGCCCTTGGGACGGTGCGGGCCGGGCGGCCGGTTCCGCGAGGCAGGCCCGGCCGGACCGACTGCCGCCCCCAGGGCTAACGCGAGCGCCGGCGCTGTCCTGCAGTCTGCCGGTCGGTCTCCTCGGGCGAAGGCCGGCTCTGCCGGGTAATGTCTTTTCGCCCATGAGCACTCCCTGGCGCTTCCTGGCCGAGCCGCCCGACCTCCCCGGGCTCATCTTCCGCGGCTTCCGCGGCGAGGAGGACTTCCCGGCGATGCGGGAGACCAAGAACACCGCCGAGAAGGCCGACGGGGTAGACCAGCCGGCCAGCCTGGAGGACTTCGCCCACACCTACCGGCATCTCTACAACTGCGACCCGGCCACCGACCTGGTCATCGCCGAGGTCGACGGGGAGATGGTCGCCTACGGGCGGGTGTACTGGTGGGAGGAGTACGCCGGGGCCCGCCGCTATCAGCCGTTCTGCTTCGTCCTGCCCGGGGTGCGGGGGCGGGGCATCGGCACCGCCATGCTGGCCCACAACGAGGCCCGGCTGCGCCAGATAGCCGCCGGGCACCCGGCCGACGGGGAGCGCACCTTCGAGGTCTTCTACAACGACGGGGAGCGGGGGGCCGCCGCCCTCTACGCCGCCGCCGGCTACCGGCCGGTGCTGCACGGGGCCGATCTGGTGCGTCCCGACCTGGAGGACATCCCGGAGGCGCCGCTGCCGGAGGGCCTGGTGGTGCGCACCCCCCGGGAGGACGAGATGCGCAAAGTGTGGGAAGCGGACCAGGAGGCCTTTCGCGATCATCTCGGAGCCGCCCCTCCCGGGGAGAACGACTTCGACGGGTTCCTCAGCTTCCCCTACAACGACCCGACCCTCTGGCGGATCGCCTGGGACGGGGACGAGGTGGCCGGGCAGGTGCGCAGCTACATCAACGGCCCGGAGAACGAGGCGATGGGGCGCCGGCGGGGCTACACGGAGAGCATCTCGGTGCGGCGGCCCTACCGACGGCGGGGCCTGGCCCGCGCCCTGATCGTGCAGAGCCTGCACGCCGTCAAGGAGCGGGGCATGGAGGAGGCTGCCCTCGGGGTGCTCACCGAGAACGTCCACGGCGCCTTCCGCCTCTACGAGAGCCTCGGCTTCCGGGTGGTGCACAGCTGGACCACCCTGCGCAAGCCGCTCGGCTGAGCCGCCTGGCTTGCGGCCACCCCAGGCGGCCCGGCGGCTGAGTGCATGGCGGTGAGCCAGTCCTGCGCCCCGGGAACGAACCGGCCATCCCCGGATACAATCCCCCCGTCGGAATCAGCTTCGAGGGTCGGGTAGTGAGCGGCCGCGCGCCGCGCAGGCGTGCGGGCCGCGCCCGACCCGCAGACTCGAGGAGCGTGGAGCCATGTTGACGCTCTCCAAGCGCGCGGAGACCCTGGGTACCGAGAACGCCTTCGTCGTGTTGGCCGAGGTGGGGAAGCTGGTGGCGGAAGGCCGTGATGTGGTGTCGTTCTGCATCGGCCAGCCCGACTTCTCCACGCCTCCGCACATCTGCCTGGCGGCGATCCGGGCGATCACCGAGGGCAAGCACGGCTACACGCCGTCGCCCGGCATCCCCGAGCTGCGCCAGGCGGTCGCCGACTACTTCAGCAAGACCCGCGGGGTGCAGGTGGAGCCGGACGAGGTGGTGTGCGCCTGCGGCGGCAAGCCGTTCATCGGCTACGCCATCCTGTCGGTGACCGACTACGGCCAGGGCGACGAGGTGATCTACCCCAATCCGGGGTTCCCGATCTACGGGTCGCAGGTGGTCGCCTGCGGGGCGACTCCGGTGCCGCTGGACCTGCGCGAGTCCCGCGAGTTCAACTTCGACCCGGAGGAGCTGCGCCGCCAAGGTCAACGAGCGGACACCGGCTGCTGATCCTGAACAGCCCGCACAATCCGACCGGATCGATCATGAGCCGGGCCGACTTCGAGGCGGTGGCCGAGATCGTCGCTCCTTTCGAGAACCTCTGGGTCTACGCCGACGAGGTGTATTCGGGCCTGGTCTACGACGGCGAGTTCCGCAGCATCGCCGCGGTGCCCGGGATGCGGGAGCGCACGATCATCGTCGACACGGCGTCCAAGACCTACGCCATGACCGGCTGGCGCATCGGCTACGCGGCCAACAAGGCGCTCGCCCCGGTGTTCACCAAGTGGATCACCAACACCGACTCCTGCCCGCCGCACCCCAACCAGTGGGCGGTGGTGGAGGCGCTCACCGCCTCCCAGGAGCCGTCCGAGAGGATGCGCGACGTGTTCCTGCAGCGTCGCGACCGGATCGTGGACGGGTCTGAACCGTATCGAGGGCTTCCACTGCCTGCGCCCGGGCGGGGCCTTCTACGTCTGGCCCAACGTGACCGAGGCCTGCCGGATGGTCGGCGCCGCCGACAGCGAGGAGTTCCGCAAGCGCCTCCTGTACGAGGCGGGAGTCGCGGTGATGGCCGACATGCACTTCGGCGGCCACGTCGCCGGTGACGGCGAGCACGTGCGCTTCTCCTACGCGTCGTCGTTCGAGGCCATCGACGAGGGTCTGGCGCGCATCACCGACTTCATGGCCAAGAGCAAGCGGTAGCGCGAGGAGCGGCGGTGAGCCCATCCGGGCGGGGCGCTAGCCGCGTCCGCAGGGGATCGCGCCCGGTGACGCCTCCGTCGGCGACCCATCCCGTCCAGCGGCCGCCGTCCCAGTAGCGCTGCTGGTGGCGGCCGGTGGGGTCCGGGTGCCAGGCAGGGGGAGAAGCCGGGACGGCGGAAGCCGCCTCCACCGGGGCGCCGGCGGCCTCCGCAGAGTCCAGGGCCGCGGGCGGGGCGGCGGCGCTGCCGGGCTCCACCGGGGCGGCAGGCTGCCGCCCGACGTACCAGCGCAGGCCGAAGGCGAAGAGCACGAAGGCGGCGACCACCGCCAGGAAGAAGACGACGTTCGCCGTGCGCAGGGCGGAGGCCAGGCGGCCGGCCGGGTTGACCAGCGTGTGCCAGAAGACGAAGGCCACGGCCACCAGGCAGGCGACCCACGCCAGTCGATGGCGCCGGGACAGGAAGCGCCCGGCAGTGGCGGGGAACGTGAGCATCTCGAGGAACAGGCCCTGCACCGCGACGGCGAACACCAGCAGCAATAGGGCCTGGATCGCTCCGATGGCCCCGTCGAGCCAGCCCGGCAGCTCCGCCCGCTGCGCCAGGGCGGTGGGGATGGTGAGCAGCCAGGCGGCAGCGCCGACCCCGGCCAGCGCGAGCGCCCCCGCTCCGAGCACCCTGCCCTGCCGGGGGTCGTCCGGCGCGTCGCCGCCGAAGTGGAAAGCCTCGGGCTTGCCGAACATGAGCCCGGGGACCAGCGAGAACGCCCGCGAGAGCCCGGTGGAGGCCCCGGCCAACAGCAGGTTGGCCGGGCGCAGGCCGAGGCCGGCGGGCACCTGGAGCCGGCGGGCCGTAACCCATTTGGCGGCGCTGCCGGAGAGCCCGACCGCGGCGCAGGCCAGCGTCATGGCCACGAACAGGTAGAAGCCGGTGACGCTGAACGGGTTCCATCCCCGCTGGAGGAAGGAGAACAGCAGCCCGTAGAGGGCCACGATGCCCGCCACCCGCAGCCGGTCGCCCCAGCGGCTGCCCTCCAGGCGAGTGAAGAGGGCGGCGTCGAGGCGCTGCTGCACCCGGCCCAGCCAATGGGCGGGCCGGATCGACCTGCTGCAGCCGGTCCTCGTGGGCGGCCAGGGTGCGGTCGAGGACCTCCGAGGCGATGGCGAAAGCCACCATGGCCAGGGCGGCCAGCAGCAGGTTGGTGCCGGCCACGGCGGGGCTGGTGGAGATGTCCACGCGGGGTGGGGATGTGGGTGGTCAGTTCGGGCTCCAGCACCCCCGGCGGGCGGAAGCCCCCGACCGACAGGCCGAGGGCTTCGGCGAGGCGGCGGTCGAGCAGCCGGGCCAGGCCCAAGGCATCGGCGAGAGGGTCTCCTTCCCCGTCGTGGGTCACCGCCACCACCAGCAGGTAGGCGCCGCGCCGGGCGAGGGCCACCTCGAGGCGGGTGGGGGAGCCGGCGGGTTGGGCGGCCGCCGACGCGCGTTCGCCTCCCTCGGTGGCGGTGATCCAGCAGGCGAAGGAGGAATCGCCGAGGCCGGCGGTGTCCAGCACCCCCGAGGCGCCTGAGTGATCGAAGGGGGGCACCGACTGCGCCACGACCTGCACCATCGCGGCTTCGTCGGCGAACCAGGCGTCGAAGTCGTCTTGCTCGGCGGCGGTGAGCGGCCCGATCAGCAGCGACTCCACCACCTCGGTGCCGGTGTCGGCGAAGACCCGATGCTGGTGGACCTCCGCCGCTGCGGCTCGGGTGAGCAGTTCGGTGATCAGGCCCCCGATGGTGAACAGGTCGGCCGTCTCCCCGAAGCCGCCCGGCAGGTCCTCCAGGCGCAGGCCGGCCCCGGTGAGGTCCGGCCCGCTGGCTTGCTCCTGGGCGGCCGCCGGCAGGGCGGGAAGGAGCGCGGCGATCCCGAGCACCGCGGCCAGCGCCCCGGCGAGCGCCGCCGCCCTTGGGCTCCTGCGCATCCCTCTCCTTCCCGGCGCAGGCTAGGCGCGCGGCGGCCGCCCCGGGGCGTGGGCGCACGGTGCTGGCTAGGCTTCAGGAATGGCGATCACCGCTGGTCCTCACACCTCTGCCGAGCGCCTCCATGGGGCGCTCGAGGTTTGTGCCCCCTACGTGGCCGGGGTCTTCGACCTCTCCGACCGGGGCGGCGCCGAGTACACCATCGTGGTCAAGGGCCGCTCGGCCACTCACGTCCGCAAGCTGGCCCGCCGGGTGGGCGGCTTGCTCGGCGCCCGTCCCGAGGGCGAGGCTCCCGACGGCAGCGAGCCCTGGCTGGTGGTGGACGGCGGCGACGTCGTGGCCCATCTGCTCACCGACGCCGCCCTGCACCGCTACGGCCTGGTGGAGTGGTTCGGGTCGGTCTCTGAGGCGCCCGGACGACGTGTTCGTGGTCGCCATGCTCGAGCGTCTGCGCGACCTGCAGGAGGGCCGGCCGCACCGCCTGATGCCGGCCATCCGGCCTGGCCGAGCACGAGTCGGCAGGTGCGCGCTGCGCCGCGGCCGGCTCACTGCGAGCCTCGAAGATGCGGATGGCCGCCGGCACCAGGAGCACCACGAACAGGGCCGGGAAGATGCAGAACACCAGGGGGAAGACGATCTTCACCGGGAGCTTCATCGCCCGCTCCTCGGCGCGCTGGCGGCGGATCACCCGCAGCTCCTTCGACTGCACCCGGAGCACCTGGGCGATCGGGAGGCCGTACTCCTCGGCCTGGTTGACGGCGAACACGAAGTGGCGCAGCTCGGGGACGTCGGTGCGCTCCACCAGGTTGCGGAAGGCCTGCTTGCGCGGCACCCCGATGGCGATCTCCCGCAGGGTGCGCTGCAGTTCGTCCACGAGCGGGCCCCGTCCCGATTCCACCACCCGGCCCAGGGCGGCGTCGAACCCGAGGCCGGCCTCGACGCTGATCGACATCTGGTCGAGGACGTCGGGCAGCGCGGTCTGAATGGCCTGCTGGCGGTCCCGCCCCTGGAGCCGCAGGACGAGGTCGGGGAGCAGGTAGGCGATCAGGGCCAGCACCGGAACCGCCACCACGCGGACCAGGGTCTGCGCCAGGGCCGCCGCCGGAGATCGAGAAGCGGGCGATCCAGAAGATGCCCACGAGCAGGGTGGCGATCCCCAACAGCAGCTTGATCCCCAGGATCCGCTCCACCGACCAGGCCGCCGGGGACCCGGCGAGCCGCACGCTGGCGCTCCAGCGAGGCCACCCAGCCGGCCGGGGTGAGCCTGCGTGCCCGGCGCGCCATCGACGCCAGCAGCGGCCGCACGAACCGCTGCCGGGCCGGCTGCTGGAGCCGCAACTGGTGCTCGTCCACCACCCGGTGCTCCTCGCCCTCGAGGCCTGATGCGATGACCGGGTCCGCCTGCGCCCGATCCCGGACAGACCCCAGAAGAGGATCGGGAGTGCCAGCGCCACCGCCGCCGCGGCGAGGATCACTTGAAGTTGAGCGTTCATGTTCGCTCCTAGAACCACAGGCGGACGAGGCGGCGGATCCAGACGACGCCGACGACCATCAGGATCGCCCCGACCCCGAATGCCATCTTCCCCGTCGTGGTCTGCACCAGAGGGGCGAGGTAGTCGGGGGCCGTCATCAGAATGAAGCCGGCCAGCACGAAGGGGAGAGCGATCAGGATGTAGGCGGAGATACCTCCCTCCGCACTCAGCGCCTTCACCTGGCGGCGGATCTGGTTGCGCTCCCGGATGGTCTGGCTCACGGTGTCGAGGACCTGGGCGAGGTCTCCGCCGACCGACCGCTGGATGTCGATCGCCTGGGCAACCCAGCGGGAATCCTCGCTGTCCATGCGGTCCGCCAGAGCGGTGAGGGAGTCGACCAGATCCCGGCCGAGCCGGGTCTCCACGATGATCCTGCCGAACTCCTCGGCGGTCGGGGCCGCCGCCTCGGCGGCGATGGTGTTGACCGACTGCAGCAGGCCGTACCCGGCCCGCAGGCTTCCCGCCAGCAGTTGCAGGGTGCCGTCCAATTGCTCGGCGAAAGCGGTGCGGCGCTTCTGCTGGAGGTGGAGCACCACCAGCCGGGGCAGGACCACTCCCAGTGCGCCGAGGATCAGGGCGCCGGGGAGGCGGAAGAGCAGCGCCCCCACGGCGACGCCCACGAGGCCGGCGCAGACGGTGAGCACCACGAACTCGCCGGCGGCGAGGCGCACCCCGGCGGCGTCGAGGGAACGGCTGAGGGTGGTTCGGCGGCCGGCCCGGCTGAGGGCGGACTCGGCGAGCCACCCGGCCCGGTCGGCCAGCCGGGTCAGCACTCCTCCCGACGCCGTGAAGCGCCTCCGAGGTGCGCTCCCCAGTTGGCTGCGGGGCCGGCCGGTGGAGACCAGGGCCATCCCGAAGACGCAGACGGCGGCCAGGAAGAAGGCAACCGCCCCGGCGAGCAGCACCCAGGGAGCGCCGAAGATGCCTGGGCCGGGGGCAAGGAACGGCGGCGGGGGTCACCCCCGCTTCCCCTTCGTCCCCAGGGGGGACCCGGTCGAACATGGTCTGGGGCAGGTTGATGCCCAGTTCGGCGAGGTGGTCGGCGAACATGGGGCGGATCCCGGTGGCCCGGATGGCTCCGTTCACCCGGCCTTCCTCGTCGACCCCACCCAGGTACTCGAAGCGGAAGACGTCCTGCAGGGAGATCAGGTCGCCCTCCATGCCGGTCACCTCGGTGATGTGGCGTGATCCGGCGCGACCCGTCCTTGAACCGGGCCAGGTGCACCACCAGGCTCAGGGCCGAGGAGATGTACTCCCGGATGGCCCGCACCGGCAGTTCGATGCCGGCCATCATCACCATCGTCTCCAGGCGGTTGAGGCCGTCCCGGGGGGAGTTGCAGTGGAGGGTGGACATGGAGCCCTCGTGGCCGGTGTTCATCGCCTGGAGCATGTCGAGGGCCTCCCCGCCGCGCACCTCGCCGACGATGATGCGGTCGGGCCGCATGCGCAGCGAGTTGCGCACCAGGTCGCGGATGGTGACCTCCCCCCGGCCCTCGATGTTGGGGGGCCGGTACTCCAGGCGGACCACGTGGTCCTGGCGCAGCTGCAGTTCGACGGCGTCCTCGATGGTGATGATGCGGTGGTCTTCGGGGATGAACGAGGAGAGCACGTTGAGCAGCGTGGTCTTGCCGGTGCCGGTGCCCCCGGTGATGAGGATGTTGAGGCGACCCTCGACGCAGGCCGACAGGAGTGTCGGCGATCTCGGGGGTCAGGGTGCCGAAGCGGATCAGGTCCTCCACCTGGAAGGGGTCGCGGGAGAACTTGCGGATGGTCAGGGCGGGCCCGTCCACCGCCAGCGGCGGGATGATGGCGTTCACCCGGGAGCCGTCGGGGAGGCGGGCGTCCACCATGGGGGAGGCCTCGTCGATGCGGCGTCCCACCTTGGCGGCGATGCGGTCGATCACCCGGCGCAGGCGCTCCTCGGTGGGGAAGCGGGCCCGGGTCCGGTGGAGACGGCCCTCCCGCTCGACGTAGATGGGCTCGGTGGCGTTCACCATGATCTCGGTGACGGTCGGGTCGTGCAGGAAGGGCTCGATGGGGCCGTAGCCGAGGATGTCCTTGCCGATCTCGGCGGCGATGCGCTCCCGCTCCGGCTCGGACAGCGGGGTGCCCTCCTCGGCGATCAGACGCTCCAGTTCCTCGACGATGAGCCGGTGCAGCTGGGCCTCGGTGAGCGAGGCGTCGAAGACGCGCGGCGCCCAGCTTGGAGAACAGCGCCTCCCGCACCCGGCGTCTTGTACTCGGCGAAGCCGTCGGCGGCCGGGGCGCCGGCGCCGGCGCGCTGGCAGGAGCTCGCCGGCGCGCTCCTGCTGCTCCTCCGTGGCCGCCTTGAGCCGGTCGCTCAGCTTCATGAGCGGCCTCCCGCGGCCTCTCGCCGGGCCGGCCACCGGGGCGCTGGTCGAGGCGCTCGACCAGTTGGGCGATGCGCCGGGCCACCGGCGAGCGTGGGCTGCCGAGCATCAGCGGCCTGCCCTGGTTGAGGGACACGGGGACGTGGCGGGAGCTGGGGATCTCCAGATCGATGGCCATGCCGGCGGCGGCGGCCACCTCGTCCTTGTTCAGCCCCACCCGGGAGTCGGCCCGGTTGAGCACGAAGTGCCGGGTCGGCGTCATCATGCCGAGCAGGTCGAGGGCGTCGAGGGCCTTGCGCAGGTTGCGCACGCTGGGCACGTCCATGTCGGAGATCAGCACCATGTCGGTGGACTGCTCCAGGGCGGCCAGGGTGTGCTCCCCGAGGCCGGCGGCGGTGTCGATCACCACGTAGCGGAACTCGGAGGCGATCAGGCGGATGACGGCGGTGGTGGCGGCGGCGGAGATGCATCTCCCCGTCGGCCGGCTCGTCGGGGGCGCAGAGGGCGTAGAGCCCCGACTGGTGGCGGGTGAGGAAGACCTTGAGGGTGGTGGCGTCGAGGTCGTCGAGCGCCGAGACGGCGTCGGCCATGGTGTGCTGCGGCGTCAGCCCCAGGGCGTAGGCGACGTCGCCGAACTGGAGGTCGAGGTCGATCAGCACGACGTCTGGCCGGGGGCCCGGGTCGCCAGGCCCACCGCCAGGTTGGTGCTGACGATGGTCTTGCCGCTGCCCCCCTTCGGCGAGACCACGGTGATCACCCGGGAGCGACCGGGTCGGCCTCGGCGCCGGCGCCTCCGGCCGCCGCCCGCTGGCGGGCGATCTCGAGGGCCCGGTCGAGGTGGGATGCGCAGTTCGTCGTCGGTGGCGTCGGGGGTGATGACCCCGCGGACCCCGGCGGCCAGTGCCCGCTGCCAGGTGTCGGGGCCCGGTTCGGCGACGACCAGCACGCAGATGGTCGGGTAGAAGCGGTCGAAGTGGCGGGCCAGTTCGAAGGCGGTCTCCTCGCCGAGGCTCGGGTCCGAGGATCACCACCGCCGGGGCGCGGTCGGCCATCGCCTTCACGTCGCGTCGGCGTCGGCGAGGGACCCTTCCCAGCGCTGCACGCTGTCGGTGAAGGGCCGCGGCAGCAGCGACGCGCACCCGCTGCTCGAAGGCGGCATCGACGGCGACGGCGACGACGAGGCTCATTGCGCCTCGTAGACGATGCGCCGGGTCTGGATCTCGGTGTCGGCCTCGTCGACCTCGCTGCCCTCGACGGCCAGCCAGACCGAGCCGTGCTCGGCGGCGAACACCAGGCGCTCGGCCGCGACCGGTTCCAGGGCCAGGGTGATGAGGAGGTTGCCGGTGGGGGCCAGATCGGGGGCCCCGGCGACCGGCTTCCTCCTCGGTCACCTCGCGGGGCAGTTCCTCGGCCTGGAGGTTGGTCACCAGCACCTTGTGCAGGATGATCTTGGTCGAGTTGGGGGACTGCAGCAGCCGGCGCTCGGCCTGCGCCTCCTGGCCCGGCAAGGTGGTGGTGGTGACTCACCGGGATCTCCCGGTCGGTGAGGCCGGTGGGCTCCAGGGTGTTCAGGGGGAAGGGGTCGAACGAGGCGAAGACGGCGACGACGTCGCCGGGCGTCACCTGGCCGCCCACCACCCGTTCCGGGCTCAAGGACAGGGTCACCTGCAGCATGTTGGCCGGCACGTCGACCTTGGCCCGGTGGTGAGCGACCCCTCGTACTCCTCGGGGGTCACGAACCGCGAGGAGACGACCTGCTCCCCGGGGAGCAGGTCGATGGCCGCCACCTTCCCGGCGAGGGAGGCGAGGTCGGCCACCGCGCCGCTGGCGGCCACCTTGGTCGGCACCTCCTCCACCCTCACCTGGTCGGCCAGGTCCTCGGCGGGGGTGCCGGCGCGTGATGGGGGTGTCGACCACCAGCACGCTCACCAGGACTTCCCCCTCGAGCGCCCGGTCCTCGGCGCTCTGCACGAAGCGCACCAGGAGGAAGGTGCCCACCCCGGCAAGGAGCCAAGGCGACGACGACGGCGATCACTCTTCGCATCGGAGTACTTCCTTCGGCTCGCTAGCCCGATCAGCTTTACCAAAACTACGCCGTAGTCCGGGCCGCCGGGGTCGCCGCTGTAGATGGTCCTGCCGGTGGTGAAGTAGCCGCGCAGGCAGGGCCGCCACGTCGATCCTCGGGGTCCGGGGGATCGCAGGAGAAGCCGGAGGGGTAGCGTGCGCCCGTGGCCCGAAGTCGTAGCCCGTCACGTGGAAGTAGCGCGAAGCCTGCCATCCGGTACTCGTTGTCGTGCGGGTCCACGTCGGACGCACAGGGGAATGAGGACGTCGCTGCCGTACACGTGGTCCCGCAGGTACTGCGCGCTGCACCCGAGGTCGGTCGTCGCCGGGCGCTCCAGGTCCCGGCGGTGACCGTCGCCCGGCACCCACTGCCGGCGTCCGGGTCCGGAGCCAGCGCGATGTCGTACAGGGATCGCGTCATCCGTCACCCGACCCGGTAGCTGCAGAACTCGCAGGTGTCGATGATCAGGGGCAATCCGGTGCCCGACGCCGGGTGGTCGAAGATGGCGGTGGCCGCGGCCGTGACGTTGACCCGGTCGAAGCCGAACAGGCTCATGAGAGGGACCCGCACCCCGGCACGCCGGCCTCCCGTCGAAGGCCGAGGTCACGACCTGCACGGTCCCGGTGCTGCCGGTCGGCGTGAGGTCCACCTGCACCCCGGAAGCACCGTCGTCGGAGTTGGCATCGGCGTACAACTGGGCGGTGTCCTCGGCGGCGCCCTGGTCGCAGGACCCGGGTGCCCGGGCCGCAGTCCTCGGCGATGGCGAGGGCGGCGGCGTCGGCCCCGTTGCGGAGTTGGCGGCGCTCGGAGTACAGGGCCCCCAGGTCGACGGCCAGTCCCGCCATGCCGAGCAACACCACCAGCAGCACCCCCACCAGGACCATGACGATGCCTTCGTCCCGCCTCAGCCACCGCATCGCATCACCGCCTTCGAACCGATGTCGATGCTGGCGAAGGACGGCAGGGCGATGAAGTCGAAGTCGTAGGTGGCGCTCACCGCGACCGGCTCGCCCGGACTGCAGGAGTCATCCGCCGGGATGGTGACGCTCACTCGAGCGGGGTCGAGGCCGGTGGCCCCGGCCTCGAAGGCGTCCCGGGCCTCGTCGTAGTCCTGGGTGACCGCGTACACCCGCACCCCCTCGCGGGTGGCGTGGATGAGTTCCTGCTTGGCGCCGTAGGCCCGGCCGAAGTCGATGATCCCCAGGATGAGGAGGAGCAGGACGGGCAGGACGAAGGCGAACTCGACCAGGGCGGCACCGCGCTCCCGCCGTCGTCGAGCGTCCGACCTTTCGATTGGTGGGGACATGCTTCCTCCCTCTCGCAGGGATCCCCCCGACGCATCAGGCCCGCACACTGAGAGTAGTCTCGAGACCTAGTCCCCGGGGCTTCATGGTAGGGGTCTTCTCCTCGGGAGGCATTCCGCAGGCGGGCCATGGGCAGCAAGAGGGCCCGGGTGCAGTCTGGACGGCGACCCGGACCCTCTCGCTGCGCCTTGGCGTGTTGCTGCTACCCGCCGATTTCGTCGGCCACGTCGCTGAACAGGCCGAAGAGGTTGGTGCCGACCGCGGCGACGGCGAGCAGGGCAACGACGGCGATCAGGGCGACCATGAGGCCGTACTCCACCATCGTGGCGCCCTCGTCCCGACGGCGCAGGCCGGCGCCCAGAGTCTGCATCCAGGTCCATGCGTAGTACAGCAAGGCACTCCCTCCTATGTCGATTCCGGTGACGTGAGTGATACTGCCCGTTGGGGCTCCCGGCCGCATCCCCAAAACTGGGGATTCCACTCTCGGTGGTCGAAACCGCTGTCCCACGCGCGCCGGGTGGTCGTCGGCTCGGATGCTCCTCTGCCGGCCCGGGGGCCGGCAGAAGAGCATCGAGGGCTGAGGGGAACGGGCGCCGAGCGCCTCGCGCCCTCAGCTAGTCAGTCCGTCTCATGCGACATAGACGCTGCCGGACCAGGGGCCCGGTCCGACCGCGTTGACCGCCCGCACCTGGAACCCGATAGTCAGTCGTCACTGACTGCAAGCCGGTCACCGTCATGTCGGTGTCGGTCGAGGTCCCACCGTCGAAGAACGTCCAGCCGCGCCAGCTGTCACAGTGTCCGGGCGCAGACCACGAATCCAGCCGGTGCAGCGTTGGTACTGCACCTCGTAGTCGGTGATCGGGGACCCGCCATCACTGAGGGGCATCCCAGTCCAGGGTCCACGCTGTGTGCTCGAGTGCCTCGTCGAATGCACGTGGAGGTTAGCCCGGGATTCCCGGCACGGTGCGGCGGGGTTGGTCGGGGGTGGCGGAGGTGGTCGCCCACGGGCCGCCATCCGATCCCCGTTGACGTGCCTGGACCCGGAACTGGTACAGGGTGTCCGTTGGTCAGGCCGGTCACCGTGGCTGCCGTGGCGGTCCCGCCCCCGTCGGGGAAGGTCGTCCAGTTGCTGCACCCGGCGCCTTGGCAGTACTGCACCACGTAGTCGGTGATCGGCGACCCGCCGTCGGAGGGGGCATCCCAGGTCCAGGGTCACCTGCTGGTTCCCCGGAGTGGCTGTCAGGTTCAGCGGGGCCCCCGGCGGGGTGGCCTCGTTCGGGGTGGCGGAGGCGATGTTGGAGGGGGGGCCCCATCCGATGGCGTTGAGCGCCCGCACCTGGAACTCGAAGGCGATTCCGTTGGGGAGCAGTTTCACCGTCGCCGCCGTGGCGGTCGAGGTCCCGTCGGGGTAGGTCCTCCAGGTCAACGCACCGGGTTCCCGGTACTGGACCCGGTAGTCGGTGATCGGGGACCCGCCGTTGTAGGGGGCGTCCCAGTCCAGGGCCACCTGCTCGTCCCCCGCGGTCGCCGTCAGGTCGGTCGGGGCGTCCGGCACGGTGGGGCCGGTGGAGCCCGGGGTGGCGGAGGCGACGTTGGACGGGGCTCCCAACCCGACGGCGTTCTTCGCCTTCACCCGGAACTCATAGGCGGTCCCGTTGGCCAGCGGCTTCACTATTGCCGTCGTGGCGGTCCCGCCCCCATCGGGGAAAGTCACCCAGGTCAACGCACCGGCCTTGCGGTACTGCACCCGGTAGTCGGTGATCGCCGACCCGCCATTATCGGCGGGGGCAGTCCAGGACAGGGTCACCTTCTTGTCCCCCGCAGTCGCCGTCAGGCCGGTCGGGGCCCCCGGCTTGCCGGGGCCGGTGGCGCCCGGAGTGGCGGAGGCGACGTTGGACGGGGCTCCCAACCCGACGGCGTTCTTCGCCTTCACCCGGAACTCATAGGAGGTCCCGTTGGTCAGCAGCTTCACCGTCGCCGTCGTGGCGTTCCCGCCCCCATCGGGGAAAGTCACCCAGGTCAACGAACCGGCCTTCCGGTACTGCACCCGGTAGTCGGTGATCGGGTCCCCGCCATCACTGGCGGGGGCAGTCCAGGCCAGAGACACCTGCCCGTTCCCCGCGGTCGCCGTCAGGCCGGTCGGGGCCCCCGGCTTGGCCGCGGCCAGAACAGCCCCCGGCGACATGGCGAGGATCACGACAACCACCAGGAGCGGACACAGCCACCGGAGAAAGGCTGAGGCCTTGAAATGAGAGGTCACGATACTTCTCCTTTACGCGGTTCCGGGCGCGACCCAGTCAGGCCCGCAGCCGAAGGAACATCGGCGGACTGAATCCCCCGGGGATTCCGACCGTCGGGTCGAGTCCCGGCTGATTGCCGCTACCCGCCGATTTCGTCGGCCACGTCGCTGAACAGGCCGAACAGGTTGGTGCCGACCGCGGCCACCGCGAGCAGGGCAACAATGGCAATCAGGGCGACCATGAGACCGTACTCCACCATCGTGGCGCCCTCGTCCCGACGGCGCAGGCCGGCACCCAGAGCCTGCATCCAGGACCATGCGTAGTACAACAAGGCACTCCCTCCATGTCGATTCCTTGTGACGTGACCGATACTGCCCGTTGAGGCTCCCGGCCGCATCCCCAAAACTGGGGATTCCACTCTCAGTAGTCGAAGGCCACTGCCCCACGCGTGCCGGGTAGCCACCGGTGGTACCTTCTCGTGCCGCGGGTGCTCAGTACCTTGCCGAGGGTCGACTCCAGGACACGGTCAAGATGCCGTGGCACCGTGAGTGGCAGGAGGGCCTGGCCCTACTCATGCTGCTCGTGACTGGTGCCCTAGCGGGTGCGGCGAGTTCGCCGTCGCCTGTTCCGCAGGCGTGGCCGGCCGCCGCACGGCTCCGCACCTTCGGTCGGCCGGTCAGTGTGGCCCTGGCGCCCACCCCGCCTTGATCGCCAGCGAGACCGCAGTCAGCTGCGAGCCCACCCCCAGCTTGGCGAGGATGGAGCGGATCTGGGAGCGCACCGTGGACAGCGACACGTAGGAGGCCTCGGCGATGTCGGCGGCCCGGACCCCGTCGACGAGCATCGACCAGCACCTGCTCTTCCCGGGGGGTGAGGGCGGCGAAGGGTGCCAGGCGCCGGGCTCGGTCCTGAGTCGGCAGCCCGGGCCTCGTGGAGCACCTGGTGGCGGCGGTTCTCGGCCTCCACCGATTGGCCCTCGGGGGATGGCCACGATCTCCCGGATCAACTGCGGGAAGGGCATGGTCTTGCCGAGCACGGCGTCGACCCCGGCCTCCAGGGCCCGGGCCAGGATCGTGGGGTCGGTCTCGCGGTGAGCACGATCACGCGTGCGCCCCGGGGCGCGCAGCATCGGGGATCAGGCTGATCCCCGAGAGCCGGCGTCGGCCAGGTAGAGGTCGAGCAGCACCACGTCGGGCGGGAACTCGGCCAGCAGTCCGGGGAGGGCGGCCGGGCGCGCCGTCGGTGGAGCGTCACCTCGAATCCCTCTGCCCGCAGGCCCAGTTCCAGCCCCTGGGCGACGAGGCGGTGGTCCTCGACGATGAGCACCCGGGTCACGGCGCCTCCTCGGGCGCGGTCCCGCGGCCGTCGGCCGGCCGGGGCAGCTTGAGCACGAAGCGGGACCCCCGGCCGGAGCGGGGCTCGTACCAGAGGGCCCCGTGCATGCCCTCGGCCAGGCTGCGGGCGATGGCCAGGCCCATCCCGAACCCCTGGGTGTCCTCGCCGCGGCGCACCCCGGGCAGGAACAGGGTCCTCGGCGTCGGTCTGCGGCGATGCCCGGCCCCTGGTCCTCGATGGCACGATCTTCAGGTAGGGGCCCGCCGGCTCGCAGGTGATCAGGACCGGGGAGCCCGGGGCGTACTTGCGGGCATTGTCGATCGAGGTTCTGGAGGATGGCCACCAGGTGGTCGCGGTTGGCCAGGACCACGGCATCGTCGGCGGCCTCGTGGAGCAGGGTGATCCCGTGCAGGGTGGCGAAGGGGCTCACCTCGAGCAGCACCTCGGCGACCTCGATCGGCTCGAGGTGGGCTCTCGGCGCTCTCGGTGAGGAGGCGGCGCAGTGCGGCCAACTGGTCCGATAGCGCGGTGACGATGGTCGGGTCGGCTCCGGACTGCTGCAGGGCGTGCAGGGCGGCGCCCATGGCGGCGGTGAGGGCCCGGGCGTCGTGGAGCCGCGAGCCGGTCTCGCCTGGCGCTCCCGTGTCGAGTTCGGCGTGCAGGGTCAGCAGTTCTGCCCCGGCCCGGTCGGCCTGCTGCGCGGCCCGGTACTCGGCCACCGCCAGCGCCGACCCCACCGCCACCGCGATGCCGAAGACGGCGACGGCGGCGACTATCAGCAGTATCGCCGCGGTTCCAGCGCCACGGCCCAGGGCGAAGGTGGTCAGCCCCAGTAGAGCGACCAGGACGAAGACTGCCAGGGCCATCGGCAGCGGCCGCGGGGGGTGGCCCAGGCGTCCCCGGGTGTCGAGGTCACGCAGATCGCGCACCCCGCGCACCCGGAACCGGCGCACCAGCCTGCTGAAGAAGGAAAGCCCGTCGTTCACGCTGGCCTCGATGGTGTGTGGTTGGTTGTGCGGACTTGCTTGCAGGTTCTGAGGAGTTACTGGGCTTCATCGGATTTCGCGAGCCCGACTTGAGCATACGTGACCTTATCCCCGATCCGCCCGGGCCGACGGGTCGTTTGGGGCGGCGCCGTGCCGATGGGCCTGGAATCGACTGGGAGAGCCTGCGGGTGGGCTGGGCGTGCCCCCGGCAGGTGGCCGAGCGCTTCCTCCTCATCCGAGCGTCGCCGCAGGCTTTGCTCGAGCGGCTCCGCAACCTCCACGAGGGCTGCCATACCGCCTCTCGAGGATCCCGTCCGGGCCCCGGCCCGGTCAGGCGTGCAGCTCGAGGATGTCGCCGTCGGCGACCGGGTGGTCCCGGCCGACCTGCTGGCCCTCGGTCCCCTCCCGGCTCCACAGGCGGGCGTGGCGCAGCGAACCGGCCACTTCCTTGTGGACCAGGACGGCCACGTCGTGCACGGTCTGGCCCCGCCGCAGGGTGTAGGGCCGGCTCAGGTCGGCGGGGCGGTGGGGGACCTTGGTGTACACCCGGACCACCCCCAGCTGGTCGAAGAGCCAGGCGCCCGACGTCCGCCAGCCCCTCGCCGGTGAGGGCGGAGGCCGCCAGCGCCGGGTAGGCGAGGCCGGTGAGTTCTCGGAAGACCGCCAGCTCCCCGTCGCGATCGGCCAGCAGGTCGGCCTTGGCCACCACCAGCACGGTGGGCAGGACGATGGCGAAGGGGTCGCTCTCGTCGTCCGGCCGGGGGAGGGAGGCCCCGCGGCCAGGTGGGGACCAGGTGCACCCGGCGGGCGGCCGAGCAGCTCGTGCAGGCGCAGCACCGCGTCGACGCAAGCCGGGGTCGGTGAGGTCGACCACCAGCATGGCCCCGTCGGCCGGCTGGAGGGCGTTGGCCAGCCAGGGCACCGGGTGCTCGGCGGTGGGCGGGGGGAGGTCGATCAGCTGGAAGGCGACGTCCTCGAAAGGGAGCATGCCCGGCTGGGGGTACTGGGTGGTGAAGGGGTAGGGGCCGACGGCGGCGTGCGACCGGGTCAGGGCGTGGTGCAGGGACGACTTGCCCGAGTTGGGCGGGCCGAGCAGGGCGATCTGGGCGGCTCCCTCCGGGCGGATCACGGTGGGCGGGCCGGTGCGGGTGGCGCCGTGCCGGCGCGGCGACGAGCTCGTCGGTGAGCTCCTTGATGCGGCCCTTGATGTCGGCCTGGAGGTGGTCGGTGCCCTTGTGCTTGGGGATGGTGCGCAGCATCTCCCGCAGGCACTCCAGGCGCTCCCGCGGCTCCCGGGCGGCCCGGAAGGCCGCCTCGGCCTCCTTGTACTCGGGGGTGAGGTTGGCGGGCACGGCGCTGTCTCCCCCTATGTTGGTCGACGGCTCCGGCCCGCGCGCCGGTTGTCCGGGAGGGCAGCCCGGGGAGATCAGGCGGCGGGGGAGGCCAGCACCACGCGCCCTCGCTCGGGCGCAGCCCCGAGCCGGGCGGGTGGACGCCCATCAGGTCGAGTGTGCCGCCTAGCTCTGGCGCCGCTTCATCCCCCGGTGTGCCAGCCGTGTCGAGGTGTTCATGTAGAGGCGGGTGAAGCCGGGGGCCGTGCCGGCGAGCCTGGCCAGCAGGCGGGTCTTGGGGTCGGCGTAGATGACCGGCGAGCGCCGGTGCGATGCCCCGCAGGATGGCGTCGGCCACCTGCTCGGGAGGGATCGGCTTGATCGTCCCGGCGATCCGGTGCAGTTCCGCAGGCTTGTAGGGCTCCTCGCCGGCCAGCTGCGGGGTGTCCACGTCGGAGGGGTAGATGCAGGCGACGTGGATCCCGTGCGGCTTCATCTCGATGCGCAGGACGTCGCACAGGCCGCGCACGGCGAACTTGGAGGGCCCGTAGGCGGTGTAGCCGAAGACACTGATCAGCCCCGCCGAGGAGGAGATGGCGGCGATGGTGCCCCGGCGCCGGGCCATCATCGAGGGGACCACCGCCCGGATGCAGTAGAGCGTGCCGAAGTAGTTCACCTCCATGTGGCGCTCGAACACCTCGATGGGGATCTCGTGGAAGTAGCCGGGGCGGGCGATGCCGGCCGAGGTGAGCAGCAGGTCGCAGGGGCCGTGGGCGGCCACGCAGCGGGCGATCGCCGCCTCGGCCTCCTCCCGGCGGGAGACGTCGGCCGCCTCCAGGTGGAGGGAGGCGAGGGGCGGCGGGTCGGCGCGCAGGGCCGCCATGTAGGAGTCCTCGAGGGCGATCACCGAGATGCGGGCCCCCCGGGCGGCCAGCCGGCGCACGGTGGCCAGGCCGATGCCGCTGGAGCCCCCGGTCACCAGGGCGTGGCGTGTCGCGGAAGGGGTCCATGCTCACCTCATCTGCTCGATCGCGTCAGGCGTAGCGGACGATCAGGAAGACGCCGCCGGCGAAGGCGGCGACCACGATCGCCAGGTTCATGTAGCCCTCGTGCTCGGGGGCGAACATCCCGGTCCGCCAGAAGTAGGCGGCGTCGAGGACGCTGAGGAAGACGAGCATGCCCCCGGCGACCAGGGCCAGGACTCGCTCCGAGCGGCTCCTCCAGCACCAGCAGGACCGCCCCGGCCAGCAGGATCAGGGCCAGCAGCGTGTCGGAGAACACGAAGGGCGACTCGTGGTCCCGGTAGCCGGCGGGCAGCCAGGACTGGTCGTGGGACTGGCGGAACCAGGTGATCCAGAACGTGGCGAACACCAGCGCCCCGAGCACCATGAGCCCGGCGGTCACCCAGGTGGCGGCGTTGTCGGTCACGGCTTCCTCCTCCTTGGCGGCGGCGCTCGGCCCGGAGGCGGTCGGGGATCGACGTCGCGGCCGTAGATGTCATCGAGCGACTCGGCTGCGCTTGATCAGCTCCGCCTGGTCCCCGTGACCAGCACGGTGGCCGGCCGGGGCAGCGAGTTGAAGTTGGAGGCGCTGCTCTCCTGGTAGGCGCCCGGCCTCCAGGAAGGCGATCACGTCGCCCCGCTCGACCTCGGGCAGGTGGGCCCCCAGGACGATCTGGTCGGCGAAGCAGGAGTGCCCCACGATGTCGGCCTTCATCGCGTTGGGGGCGTCGGCCTTGTTGGCCACCACGAACGGGTGCCGGTTGTGCTCGAAGACCCCGCCCGCCAGGAAGAAGTAGGTGGTGTCGGTGAGCACCCAGGTGTAGGGGATCGGCTGGGTCTGGCGTCTTCACCACCTTCACCTTGGCCAGGTGGATGCCGGTGTCGCCGTACAGGCTGCGCCCCGGCTCGGTCTGCAGCCGCACCCCCTCGAGGTCCACGCCCTGGCGGGTCAGCTCCCGGCTCAGGGTGCGGGTGATGGTGGCGGCGTAGTCCTCGATGGTCGGCACCCCCTTGGGCTCGGGGTGCTCGGTGAGCGCGTCGAGGATCTTGCCGAGCAGGCTGTGGTAGAGCCGCTCGCCCAGGCCGCGCATCCCCACCAGGAACGGGTAGCCGAGGCAGGTGGTGAGGAACTCCCAGCGGCTGAACTCCTTGTTGTGCGGGTCGCGCCGGCTGGCCATGCCCCCGCCGATGTCGATCTCCTGCGGCTTCCAGCCGTCCCAGGCCCGGCACAGCTCGCCCACCAGGCGGGCGAAGCGGATCATCTGCCCTTCCCAGAACCAGAGGCTGGGGTGGTGGCGGCCGGCGTGGAAGTGGAGGCCGACCAGTTCCACGTTGGGCATGGCGAAGACCTTGCGGCCCATCTCCACCAGGTACTCCGGCGGGATGCCCGACTTGTACACCTGGTAGCCCAGGTCGATGGGCACCCACAGCTGGGAGAAGTCGGTGCGGCGCCACAGGTTGGGCAGCGGCCGGCTTGACCCGGAAGCGGATCTTGGCCACCGCCCCCAGCTCGGCGGCCACCTCCTGGATCCAGTCGATCTCCCGCACGTCCTCGACGGTGATGCGCACCCCGTCCCGGACGCAGCGGCGCAGGTGCTCCCGCTCCTTGCCCCCGCCGTTCACCGACACCCGCTCCGGGTCGACCCCGGTGCGCAGGGCGCCCTCGAGCTCCTCCGGGGAGTAGATGTCGGCGCCGGCCCCCTCGTTGGTGAGGATCTGCCGGGTGGCGAGCAGCGTGTTGGCCTTCATCGCCGGCATCACGTCCACCGGCCCGTGCGGCCAGCCCGCGGGCGAAGGCATCGCGGAAGCGCCGGTAGTTCTCGCGGATCTGCGCCTCGGAGAACACGAAGATCGGCGAGCCGAAGCGCTCGACGAGGCCGACGGTGTCGCAGCTCCTCGATGAACAGGTGCCCGTCGCGGTCGAGAGGCAGTCCGGCAGGGTGATGGCCGGGGGCGAGCATGAGAGGCTCCTTCCAGGCGACAGCCGGGGTCGGGGACCGACTCTCCCATCCTATCCGCGGCGCCCGGGCCCGGCCGGGTGAGGCGGCCGGTGAGGTGCCCGGGGGAGCGGCGTCACCCGGCGCCGGCAGGGGCCTTGGCCTCTTCGAGGACCCAGGGGACGGAGGTGACGGCGACCCGGGTGTCGGCGTAGAGGGCGCCGCGGATCCACAGGGCGGACTGGTTGTGGAGCAGCTTGCCGACCGTCGAGGTGACCACGAACTCGGGGATGATCACGTTGAGCATGGTCTCCGTCGCCGGCCCGGCGGGCCGCCTGGTCGAGGTGGTGGAGGACGGTGGCGGTGAGGTCCCGGTAGGGGCTGTCGACCACCTCGCAGGGGCACCTTCACCTCGTGCTGGGCCCAGGCGGCTTCGACCCGGGCCCGCTGTTCTGGTTCGATCTCCACGTGCAGGGCCCGCACCGCCCCGGGGCAGACGGTGCAGGCGTACTGCACTGCCCGCAGGGTGGGGGCGGTGACCTCGGAGACCAGCACGATCGTCTCCACCCGGCGCAGCGGGCCGCCCAGGCCCCGGCCGAAGTCCAGGCTGGTGCCGGCCATGCGCACCAGCCGCTTGGAGACCAGGGTGAGCAGCGAGTCGCTGCGCGGCCGGGATCGGTCCTGATGGCCGGCGGGCCGGTAGTTGCACGTCGGCGACCGCCACCCCGGACTCCTGGCGCAGCGCCCAGAGGATGGAGAGGGCGCCTCCCCGGCGGTGGGCCAGGACGTGCCGCCAGCGGCGGGCCCCCACCTGTTCGGCGACCACCACGGTGATGCAGGGTCCCCGGGTCCTGCTCTTTCACCCGGCGCACGTGGCGGCGCAGGGTGGCGGCCACCCCGTCCGGGCCGGCGTCGAGCAGGGTGAGGGGGATGTCGGCGTGGCGTTCCTGCCAGTGCACCCGCAGCCGCCGGTCATCCGGTTCCCGCACATGCCAGGTCTCCAGCCGGTCGGAGTGGAGCAGGCGGGCGAAGCGCAGCGCCCGCTCCAGGTGCTTGCCGGAACGGGAGGCCAGCACCACCACCCGATGCGGCATGGGCGCGGGTGCAGTCCACCGGCTCCACCTGGCGGAGGCGGGAGGCCACCCACAGGTAGTGGCGGCGCATGGCGGCCATCCCCCACACGAACAGGGGCACCGCCACCATCACGATCCAGGCCCCGTGGAGGAACTTGGTGATCACGACCACCACGAGGACCACACCCGTCACCGCCGCCCCGACCGCATTGAAGGCCACCGACCGCTGCCAGCCCTTCTCCCGGGAACGAAGATGCACGCCACTATCACGATCCACGCCCCATGGGTGAACTTGGCGAAGATCACCACGACCAGCACCACCCCGGTGGCGGTGGCCCCGACGGCGTTGAAGACCACCGACCGCTGCCAGCCCTTCTCCCGGGAGCGCAGCCAGTGGCGCACCATGCCCGTCTGGCTGAGGGTGAAGGAGGTGAACACCCCCACCACGTACAACTGGATCAGCCGGCTCACCTGGGCGCCGAAGGCCACGATGAGCAGGCCGGCCAGCACCGAGACGACCAGGATCCCGTTGGAGAACACCAGCCGGTCGCCCCGGTTGCGGAACTGGCGGGGCATCAGCCGGTGGTCCGCCAGGATCGCCGACAGGCGGGGGAAGTCCTGGTAGGCGGTGTTCGCCCCCAGCACCAGGATGGCCATGGTGGCGATCTGCAGGGTGACGAACCCGGCCCCGGTCCCGAACACCGCCCGGCCGATCTGGGAGAGCACCGTGCCGTAGGTGTCCAGGGTGCCCTCGGTGACCGCACGTCGAACAGGCGGGCCTGGGTGCTGATCCCCAGGAACATGGTCACGGCGATGGCCCCCATGATCCCCAGGGTGGTGGCGGCGTTGTGCGACTTCGGCGGGCCGGAAGGCCTGCACCCCGTCGGCGATCGCCTCCACCCCGGTCAGGGCGCTGGCCCCCGAGGCGAAGGCCCGCAGGATCAGCAGGAGCGAGACCCCGGCCATCTCCGGGGCCAGCTCCGCCCCGGCCGACACCGCCTGCGGGCAGGCGCCGCCGCAGGCAGCGGACAAACCCGGTGCCCAGGGTGACCCCCACGATCACGACGAAGACGTAGGTGGGGCCGGCGAACAGGGCGCCCGACTCGCGCGCCCCCCGCAGGTTGGCCACCGTGAGGAGCAGGACAGGAACCCGAGGGCCATCGGCACCCGGTAGGGCAGCAAGTGACGGGGCGGCCGAGGTGATCGCCGCCACCCCGGCGGAGACCGACACCGCCACCGTGAGCACGTAGTCGGTGAGCAGCGAGGCCGCCGCCACCATCGCCGGGCGCAGGCCCAGGTTGTCGTGGGCGACGATGAACGCCCCGCCCCCTGGCGGGTAGGCCCGCACCGTCTGGCGGTACGAGGTGACCACGATCACCATCAGGGCGGCGATGGCCACGCGACACCGGGGTGATGAAGCCGAGACCCGGCCACCCCGGCCAGGGCCAGCACCAGCACCACCTCCTCGGTGGCGTAGGCCACCGAAGACAGGCAGTCCGAGGAGAACACCGGCAGGGCGAGCAACTTGGGGAGCAACTGGTGCTCGTGCTCCGCCGAAGCGATCGGCGAGCCGATCAGCCGCTGCTTGAGGCGCGTCCAGGATCCGCTCATAGGCACCAAACCCGTGATGCTAGGACGCGGTGAGTTCGGCCCGGGTCGGGAACCGGAGGATCAGCGGGGCCGCCGAATCGGGCCGGCTAATCCGGCCCGGCCGCTGCCGCCGGGGTCTCGGGAGGCTCTCGGTGCGCGGGCCCCGGCGCCCCGATGTGGGCGGTGTCCCGCAGCGGGTGCTCGGGGATGGCCAGCGCCAGGATCAGGGAGACCGCGGCGAAGGGGATCGCCCAGCGGAACACCGACACGATGGAGCGGGCGAAGGCCTCGGCCACCGCCGTCTGCACCGTCGGGGGGGAGGGTGCGGATCATTGCCGGGCTCCCGGTGATCAGGGCCGGGTCGATCGGCGCCGGCGTCGGGTGGGAGCAGGCGGGGGAGGTGGTAGGCGAGCCGTCCGGACAGGATCGCCCCGAACAGGGCGGCCCCGAAGGCCCCGCCCAGCGAGCGGAAGAAGGTGTTGGTGGACGTGGCGATGCCCAGGTCGCGGTGCTCCACCGCGTTCTGCAGGGCGATGATCAGCACCTGCATCACCATGCCCAGGCCGAGGCCGAGCACCAGCATGTACAGCGACGACTCGAGGCGGCTGGTGGAGACCTCCATGCGGGAGAGCAGGAACAGGCCGCCGGTCATGAAGACGCTCCCCACCACCGGCCAGAACTTGTAGCGGCCGGTGCGGGTGATGAGCCGGCCGGTGGTGATCGACATGGTCACGACTCCGGCCGTGAGGGGCAGGATCAGCAGGCCGGAGTTGGTGGCGCTGGCCCCGGTCGCCACCTGCAGGAAGAGCGGCAGGAAGATGGCCCCGCCCAGCATGCAGAGGCCGAGGATGAAGCCGGCACCCCCGGTGAGGGTGAACACCCGGTTGCGGAAGAGGCGCAGGGGGAGGATCGGTTCGGCGGCGTAGTGCTCGCGGAGCACGAACAGGACGGTGAGGAGCGCCCCGGCGGCGCCCAGGCCGACGATGAGCGGCGACCCCCACGGGTACTCGGTGCCGCCCCAGACCGTCACCAGCAGCAGGCAGGAGACCCCGGCGATCAGCAGGGCCGCCCCCTCGTAGTCGATGCGGTGCGGCCGGCGCACGAAGGGCAGGTTGAGGGCGAAGGAGGTGACCACCAGGGCCACCGCGCCGAGGGGGAGGTTGATGTAGAAGATCCAGCGCCAGGTGAGGTGGTCCACGAAGAGCCCGCCGAGCAGGGGCCCGGCCACGCTGGAGAAGGCGAACACCGAGCCGATGTAGCCCTGGTAGCGGCCCCGCTCCCGGGGGGAGAGGATGTCGCCGATGATGGTCAGCGCCATGCACGAATAGCCCCCCGGCCCCGAGGCCCTGGACTGCCCGGAAGGCGATCAGTTGGCCCATGTTCCGGGACAACCCGGCCAGGGCCGACCCGATGAGGAACACCACGATGGCGAACTGGAAGACCCGGCGCCGCCCGTACAGGTCGCTGACCTTCCCGTAGAGGGGGCTGGAAGCCGTGGAGGTGAGCAGGTAGGCGGTCACCACCCAGGAGAGGTGCTCGAGGCCGCCGAGTTCCCCGACGATGGTGGGCAGGGCGGTGGCCACCACCGTCTGGTCGAGGGCGGCGAGCAGCATGCCGGTCATCAGCCCGGCGAACACCACCAGGATCTGGCGGTGGCTGAGCTTGGCGATGGGGGCCGCGGGCTCGGTCAAGGGCTTCCTCAGGCTCGGTGGAGGGGTGCCGGGGCGACGCTAGCGGGTGAAGAGGCGCCACCCTGCCGGCCCGGCCACTCCCTCAGTGGGCCAACCCGGCTCTCCGGTCGCGCACCGCCCAGTAGCGGCGGACGAACAGCGGCCGGCGGTCCCGGATCTCGGGCAGGCCGATGACCCAGCGGGCGAGGGCCTCGTCGGCCCGTCGGAAGGCGTCGGCGGGGTCGGGGGGCGAGGCCAGCCAGCGGGCCTCGATCTCGTCCCGTTCGGGGACGAAGGAAGGGAAGTTGGCCTGCGGGTCGCGCATCGCCCTCCGATGGAAGCGCTCGTGGCGCCACCACAGGCAGTCGGGGTGGAAGCGGTCGGTGGGGGAGCGGCCCAGGTCGAGGGGATCGGTGACCGAGACCGGCTTGAACAGCCCGGTGCAGGGGGCGGCCGTGCCCGTGACCCAGTGGCGGGCGCCGGCGGAAGTGAGTTCGGCCACCCAGGAGGCGGTGGTCTGCGACCCGGTGGCCAGGCCCCCGGCGTGCATGCAGGGGGCGGCCATCGCCCCGTTGAGCAGGCGGTACCGGGGGGCGGCGCCTCCGTGGTCGCGCAGGATGGCCATCAGGTCCCCCGGCCCGGCCGCCTGCCCGGCCCGCGCCTGGGTGAGGGGTTGGCGCACGCGGCAGGCCGACACCCGGGTCTTGAGGAAGTCGGAGTGCTCCTCGGCGAAGCCGGGGATGGTGAGCCCGTTGGAGATGCTGCGTGCCCCGGCCGTCACCCTCTCCGCCTGCCGCAGGCGCCCGGCGGTCTCCAGCACGTAGGCCTCGGACGGGTCGGCCACCAGGAACGAGTTGTGATAGGTGAACTTCCGGTTCTCGTGCCCGCACCCCCCGCCCTGGCCGTAGCGGTCGAGCAGGGTGGCGATGACCTCGACCCCCTCGGCGGCGGTGGAAGCACGCTCCAGGGCGAGGCGGAGCAGGTCCATCCCGGTGAGCCCGGTGGGGGCGTAGGGCTGGTCGGTGAAGACCGCCTCGTTGCCGATGACCACCCCGTGCTCGTTGGCGCCCATCTCGGCGCCCCACATCCAGAAGGGGCGGGAGAGCAGCACCGCGTGGGTCTCGGCGGCCTGGGGTATCTCGATCCAGGTGCAGCGCACGGTGGCATCGGGGCCATGGGTGCGCCGGGGTTGCCACTCGAGCAGCTGGGCCTCGTTGGGGTCCCGGTCGGAGTTCTTGGCGAAGAGCACCCGTCCGGGCGCCACCACCACGATCGTGTCGCACATGGGCCGCAGGCTACGCGATGCCGCCGGGGCCGTCGCCGGTGTGCCAGGCTGGGGGCAGCCGCCGAGGAGGGATGACGATGGTGGGCAGGAAAGGGGCAATCGCGTTGGGACTGGCGCTCGCGCTCGTCGCCGGCTGCGGGGACGGCGGCGGCGACGCCTCGTCGTCCACGACCTCGACGACTCTGCCGCCGCTGGAATGTCCCGAGCCCATCACGATCACCTCCACCCAGGACCTGGTGGCGGTGCTGGCCGCCACCTCGTGGGACAGCCTGGGCGAGTACACGTCGGGTCCGCTCTCCATCACCGCCGACCTGGTGGTCTCCGGGACGGTGACCCTGGAGGCCGCCGACCTGCCGATTCCCCAGGACTGCCTGGACCGCCCCGGTTGCTCGCCGGCGGGTGGCTTCTGGGTGGGGGCTCCGGTGCCCGGGGTCGTGGGGGAAGGCGAGGCCCAGGGCTCGTGCGTCATGGGCTCCGCCCGGCTGACCCTCACCGACACCACCCTCCGGCTGCGGCCGGTGCTCTACGACACCCACCCGTGTGAGTACAACGTCGTCCCGTTCGTCGAGGTGGTGGGGCCCTGCGGCTCCCCGTGCGGCGACGGCGCGGAGCTCTGCCCCTACGACGGCGCCTGCTACCAGGCGGGGGCCACCTTCTGCCGCCTCTGCACCGGGGGGGACAAGGAGGCCTGCGCCTGCTGGGGGCCGGAGGGGCCCCTGGACGAGGGCGCCTCCTGCTACTACTGGCAGTCGGGTGACGTCAAGTGCCTGGGCACCTGCCAGCAGGGAACCTGCGCGGTCGAGAGGTGCCCCTAGGCGGCCGGATCAGTCCCCGATTCACCGCCCCGGCCGGGCTGTCAGCGCCGCGAGTAGCGCCCCATGAGGGTTGCCTCGGCGAGGACGTGGCCCTTCATCGCCTCGAGCACCTGCCCCTTGCCGGCACCCTCGCGCAGGCCGAGCCGGGCGTCGAGGGCATAGACGCGGAAGTAGTAGCGATGCTCGCCGGAGGGAGGGCAGGGACCGCCGTACCCGGTGCGGCGCCAGGAGTTGCGACCGGCCACTCCCAGCGAGCGAACGCCCTCCGGCACAGTGGCGGTCACGGGGATGTCGTAGGCCACCCAGTGGTCCCAGGTGCCCGCCGGGGCGTCGGGATCGTCCATGATGAGGGCCAGGCACGCCGTGCCCTGGGGTATGTCCTCGATGACCAGGGGAGGGGAGACGTCGCGGCCGTCGCAGGTGTGGCGGGCGGGGATGGCTTCCCCGGAGGCGAAGGCGGGGGAGGAGAGTCTCATGGCGCCACCGTAGTCCCCGGGACCGGCAGGAAAGGCCGGAGGGAGCCGTCACGGACCGGCCGGATCGGGCATGCTGAGGGGGACGTCCGGCGACCCCCGGGAGGCAGCCATGGCAGACAGCATCTACAAGGTGATCCAGCTCATCGGGACCAGCGAGGAGTCGTGGGAGAAGGCGGCGGTGGCTGCGGTGGCCCAGGCCGCCCGCAGCCTGCGCGACCTGCGCATCGCCGAGGTCGAGGAACTCGACCTGCAACTGGACGACGACGGCGCGGTGGTCGCCTACCGGGCCAAGGTGCGGGTGTCGTTCCGTTACCACGGCGAGGAAGATGACGACTGAGCCTGATGAGCGCCGCCGGGTGAGCCGGGGCCCCGTCGCGGGTCCCCGGGCCGACTAGGTCACCACGCCTGGTCGAGCAGGTCGGCGAGCAGGCGAGCGCTGCGCACGCCGTAGTCGGCGTAGCAGTTGTTCATGAGCACATGCACCCGGGGGGCCTGCTCGGCCAGCGAGCGGATGCGGGGCACCCACTCCTGGAGCTCGGCCGCCGGGTAGTCGTAGCGGAAGCGCTCCGCCGCGCCGATGCCGGGCGCCTCCCAGGTGTCGGCGTTGCGGCCGTGGAAGCGGACCTCGGCCACCTGGGCGGTGGCGGCGGCCACCGGGGGCACCGAGCTGCGGAAACCCTGGGGCTCGTCCACGCAGACGTAGGCCAGGTGGTGCTCCTGCAGGAAGGCCAGGGTGGACTCGCGGTGCTCCTCGTCCATCCAGCGCTGCTGGCGGAACTCCACCGCCACCCGGTACTCCGCCAGGCGCTCGGCCGCCCAGGACAGGTAGCCGTAGGCCCCCCGAGATGGATAGGAGTACGGCGGGAGCTGGAAGAGGATCATCCCCAGCTTCCCGGCCGAGTGCAGGGGGAGCAGGGCGGCGGTGAAGCGGGCGAAGGCCTCCTCCATGAGCTCCCGGGGCAGGTCGCGGGCGTACAGGTTGCGCTTGGCTCGCAGGTCCTCCGGGAGGGTGGCGAGCAGATCCTTCCACAGCGCCCGGGGCGGGGTGGGGTGCTGGGTGAGCAGGCGAAAGGCCTTGACGTCGAAGGTGAAGTCGGGCGGTGTGCGCTCCACCCACGCGCCGGCGGTGCGCTCGGCGGGCGGGGCGTAGTAGGTGGCGTCAACCTCGACGATGGGGAAGTGGCGGGCGTAGTGGGCCAGGCGCTCGGCCGGGGTCATCTCCCGTTCCGGGTAGAAGGTGCCTGCTTCCAGCAGGGTGGGGTCGGTCCAGGAGCAGGTGCCGAGGTAGACACCGCGGGCGGCGAGGCGGGCGGCGGCCGGGGATGGGTCCATGTCGCCCCCGAGTCTGGCGCGTTCGCGCGGCAAGGGGCGCTCCCCGGGAGCAGGGCTGGGCGAGCCGGCCGCTCTACCCCCGGCCGGGCCTAACGTGACGGCATGAGGGAGAGGCCGGCGTCGTGATCAACCTGCGCCCCGAGCCGGGCCCGGGGGAGCGCCGGGGCCGGCCGGCCCTGGCCGCCCTGTTCTCCACCTTCGTCCCGGGCGCCGGGCAGTGGTACTCGGGCCGGCGCCGCCGGGCACTGCTCCTCTTCGGTGTAGCCGGCGCCGGGCTGGCGGCCACACTGTGGTTCGCCGGGAGGGGCTCCCTCTACCTGTTGCGCACCTTCGTCCAGCCTCGCTGGCTCTGGCTGCTGCTGGCGGTGAACCTGGTGGTGCTGGCGGTGCGGCTGTTCGCCGTGGCCGATGCCTACGCGCTCGAGCGGCGCCTCCGCCCCGGGCACCAGGCCGCCGGGGGCTGGCCGGCCCGGGGGATGCTGGGGCTGCTCATCGTCGCGGTGGCCGCCCCTCATGCGGTGCTGACCGACTACGGGCTGGAGGCCATCGACACCCTCGAGTCGGTCTTCGCCGAAGAGGAGGGGCAGTCGGCGGAGGAACGAGAGCAAGCCCTCATCGACCAGGGGGTGAGCGAGGAGGACCTGGGCCCCACCACGACCGCCGTCCCGCCGGTGACCCCGTCGACCCTCCCGGCGAACGCCGCCCAGTGGGCCAAGGAGCGCTGGTTCCCTTCCGCCGACCTCCACCCGGAGGACCCGGTGATCGTGCCCCGCGAGGTCACCCCGTTCGACGCCCCCTTCCTGCCCCTGCACGAGCGGCTGGAGAAGGACCGGCTGACGGTCCTCCTCGCCGGAGGGGACGCCGGCCCCAACCGCTACAGCCTGCGCACCGACGTGATGATCGTGGCCACCATGAACCTGGAGACCGGCAAGGCGGTGCTCTTCAGCGTGTCACGGGACATGATCCGGCCGCCGCTGCCGGAGGCCTGGGACGAGTCCTTCATCGACTTCCAGTACGACCTGGCGGTGCGGGAGGCGGAGCGGGCCGGGGTGGAGCCGCCGGCTCGGGAGGGATTCGAGTCGTGCGGGTGCTTCCCCGACCGGATCAACGCCATCTGGCACTACACCCAGACCTGGGTGCGGACGTTCCCCGACGCCCGCGACCCGGGCATGGAGGCGCTGCGGCAGACCCTGAGCCTGCTCCTCGGGCTCCCCATCGACTACTACGTGCTGGTGGACATGGCCGGCTTCGTGGACCTGGTGGATGCGCTCGGGGGGATGGACGTCTACGTCACCGAGACCATGGACGTGGCGTTCTCACCGGCCCGGGAGGGGGAGGACCCCGTGGCCGTGGAGGTGCTGGAGCCCGGCAACTACCACTTCGACGGGCATCAGGCGCTGGCCTTCGTGCGCAACCGAACCGACACCAACGACGCCACCCGCATGCGTCGGCAGCGCTGCACCCTGCGGGCGCTGGCCGCCGAGGCCCGGCCGGCGACCCTGGCTCTGCGCTTCCCGCAGATCGCCGAGGCGGTGCGTGAGAGCACCACCACCGACATGCCCCTCTCCTTCCTGCCCGACCTCATCGAGTACTCGGCCGCTCTCGACTACGACGACATCGCCACGGTGGTCTTCGGCTACCCCTACTACGCCCCGGAGCTCGACTACCGCAACCTCCCCATCGTGGACACAGACCGCATCCGCTGGAAAGTGCAGGCGGCGATCACCGCGGTGGAGACGGCCGAGGGGGCGGAGGAGCTGGCCGAGCCCTGTGAGGTGCTACCCGCCCGCTGACGCCGTCGGCCGGCGAGGCTGCCGGCGGGCCGCCGCCTTCCGCAGGAAGCGCACCCACCACGACCACGAGGGCGGTGCGGGCGCCCTTCCGGTGATCGCCCGCTCCGCCTTGTCCAGGGCGTCTTCCAGGAGGGCGTCGTGCAGGGGGCGGAAGACGAGGGGCCAGGCGGCCAGCATCCGGCCGGAGGCCCGGCCTTCGATGGTGTGGCACAGACGGCAGCCGCCGGGCGCCGCCTGGACGGTGAAGTCGTGGGTGCCGTCCAGCCCGGGCGGCCCGGTGAAGCGGAAACGCACCCGGCTCCCCGGCTCGTGCTCCTCGACCCGGTAGCGGATCGGCCCGTGGCCGCCGGCGGCCCCGGGCCCGAGGGGCCGGTCGAAGCGCATCGGCGGCCATTGCTCGGTGGGCCAGAGCAGGTCGGGGGTGGAACCGAGCCCGTCGATCAGCCGGCCGACGCGATCACAGCCCGCGGGGAGATGCCGCTCGTGGACGTTGTGGATGCGCATGGGCCGATTCTGCCAGATGCCGCCTCAGCAGCTCGAAGTGGTGGCCGGCGGCAGTGAAGGCCACCACGCAGGAGGCCGGCGAGGACCTGAGTCCAGCCGAGGGTGGTGGCCGGCACCGGCGGGCGGGCCAGGCTCGACGCGGCCCAGGCCCAGAGCACGGCCAGGCGCCGACCGCGAGCCGCGGTGGGCAGGGCGCCGCCGGCCGTGAGCGCGGCCAGACCGCGAGGATCGCCAGGGCATGAGCGGCATGGATCGGCGGACGGGTGGGCCGGCTCTCCCGCGAGCCGGCCGGAGCTGGGCTCGCACCAGCAGGATGGACGGCGGACATCCCGCGCGGCGAGCACTGCCCACAGGCCGAAGGCGGGGCGGCCTCCCAGCCGTGACGGCCAGGGCGATGGCTGGGGCGGCTGCTCCCGTGGCCATCGCGTCCCGGCTACTTCTGGCGGATGAGCAGGGCTGGACGGTGGAGGCCTTGACAGGTCGGTGCTGTTCCTGCTGATGGGGGCGGCCGCCTGTTTCCCGGCGGCGCCGCAGGCAGCAGGGCACGCACCCGGAGGGGACCGGTGGCCCCTGACCCCGGCATCCGTCAGGTTTGAGGAGGTATCGCCATGCGCCAGCGTGACGGATCGGATCGCCTCCGGCCCTGGTCGGGGCGGGCGCGGTCGCGCCGGGCTCCTGGTCGCTGGGGCTCGGACCACAGGCGACGGCCGGGCGAGCGGGCCGGGATCGTCTTGCCCTCGACGCGCCTCCGCCTCGGCCGAGTGCCCGGCTTCCCGGCTGAACACGGCTCGAAGGCCTATCTGGCGGGGACCTGCAGCTGCCGGCTCGAGGGCGCTGGACGCCGGCGTCGCCGCCGTGCTCGGTGGGCGAGTTGCGCTGAGCCTGCTGGTTGCCGCCAGCGTCGCCTCGGCGATCACCGATCCTCCCGGCGCAGCACCGCGTCCTGAGCGGCGCGTGACGCAGCGGCCCCCGGCGACCTGAGTCGCCGCCGGGGGCTGGCTGCTGCAAGGTCCCCTTGAGAGGCCCCTTACTCCGCTGGGCGGACCCTACTGCGCGGCCCGGCCCTCCGCCAGGGCCGGGTCAGGCGGGCCGATAGGGCAGGTACTCGGGGTACCACATGGCGTCGGCGACCGCCGCTTCGAGGTCGGGGACGGGGTCGGCCACGCCATCGGCCACGGCCTGGCCGGCCACGGCCACCGCCACCCGGTGGGACACCTCGCGCACCTTGCTCATCGGCGGGTAGAGCGAGCCCTCGGCCAGGGTCTGCTCGTCCACCATGTCGGCCAGGGCGTGGGCGGAGGCGCTGAACATGCCCGAAGTGACCTTGCGCGCCTTGACGGCGATCGCCCCCAGTCCCACGCCGGGGAAGATGAAGGCGTTGTTGGCCTGCCCGATGCGATGGCGCCGGCCCTCGTAGTCGACGTCCCCGAACGGGCTGCCGGTGGCGACCAGGGCCCGGCCCGAGGACCAGGCGATGACGTCGGCGGGGACCGCCTCGGCGTTGGCGGTGGGGTTGGACATGGGCATGACGATCGGCCGCTCGTTGTACGAGGCCATGGTCCGGATGGCCGTCTCGCTGAACTGGTTCGGCCGGGCGCAAACCCCGATGAGGACGGTGGGCCGGGCGTGCTCGACGACCTGCTCCAGGCTGATGCGGTCGCCGGGCACATGCCACTGCGCCACCACCTCGCGCTGGGTGGCCAGCGTGCGCATGCGGTCGTCGAGGGTGGGGTCGTCCTCGACGAGCAGGCCCTGCTGGTCGATGACGAAGATGCGCCGGGCCGCCTCCTCGGCGGTGAGGCCCTCCCGCTTCATCTCGGTGACCAGCTGCCGGTACATGCCGGTGCCGGCCGAGCCGCCGCCGTAGATGGTGTACAGCTGTCCGCCGAGGCCGCTGCCGATGCTGCGCATCGCGGCCATGAGGCCCCCCACCACCATCGCCGCGGTGCCCTCGATGTCGTCGTTGAAGGAAAGGACCTGGTCGCGGTAGGTGTCCATGAGGCGGAAGGCTGTGACGTTGGCGAAGTCCTCCCACTGGAGCAGCGCCCCGGGGAACACCTCCTTGACCGCGTTGACGAACTCGTCCACCAGCGACCAGTAGGGGTCGCCGCGCAGGCGCGGCTCCCGCCAGCCGAGGTAGAGGGGGTCCTCGAGCAGCTGCTGCGTTGTTCGTGCCCACGTCGAGCGACACGGGCACGCACAGGGCCGGGTGGATGCCGGCGCCGGCGACGTAGAGAGCGAGTTTGCCGATGGGGATCCCCATGCCGCCGCAGCCCTGGTCGCCGAGGCCCAGGATGCGCTCGTTGTCGGTGACCACCACCACCGCCGCCTCTTCGATGCCCCGGTTGCGCAGCATCCTGGCGATCTGGCCCCGGTCGGCGGGTGTCACGTAGATGCCCCGGGCGTGGCGGTTCATGCGGCTCCAGTGGCGGCAGGCCTCGGCCACCGTCGGGGTGTAGACGATCGGCACCGTCTCCTGCAGGTTCTCCACCACGAAGCGGTGGAAGAGGGTCTCGTTGCGGTTGAGGAGGCCGGCCAGGAAGATGTGCTTCTCCACCGGGGTGGGCTTGGCGTCCCACTGGCTCCGCACCCGGGCCAGCTGCTCTTCAATGGTGCTCGGCTGCGGAGGGAGCAGGCCGCGCAGGCCGAACGCCTCCCGCTCCTCGGGGGTGAAGGCGGTGCCCTTGTTGAGCAGGGGGTCGGAGAGGAGTTGCCGCCCGCGCTCCTCTACCGGCAGGTACCGCTCCCCGGAGGCGGGGTCGAGGACAGGGCGCAGCCGCATGTGGATCAGCCTTTCTCTCCCGGGTGACCATCCCACCCTACCGCCGCCCGGCGGGGTGGCTAGGGGAGATGGCCCCGGCGAGGTGCCCGGATGGCCCGGCGCCGGCGGCCGCCTCAGGACAGGCGGCTCGGTCCCTCGATGGAGTTGAGGAACTCGTCGCGGCTCTTCGGGTCGTTGAGGAAGGTCCCCATCAGGTAGGCGGTGCGCATGTGAGCGTTCGACTTCATCGCCCCCCGCATCGACGTGCACAGGTGGGTGGCCCGGATCACCACCCCGACGCCCGAGGGGGTCGATCAGATCCCAGAGCAACTCGGCGATCTGGCGGGTCATGCGCTCCTGGACCTGAAGGCGCCGGGCGAAGGCGTCCACCACCCGGGGGATCTTGGAGAGGCCGACCACCTTGTCCCGGGGGATGTAACCCACGTCGGCCTTGCCGAAGATGGGCAGCAAGTGGTGCTCGCACATGCTCCAGAAGTCGATGTCGCCGACCACCACCATCTCCCGGTAGTCCACGTCGAAGAGGGCGTTGTTGAGCAGGGCGACCGGGTCCACGGTGTATCCGGCCAGGATCTCGTCGTACATGCGGGCCACCCGCGCCGGTGTCTCGCGCAGGCCCTCGCGCTCGGGGTCCTCGCCCACCGCCCGCAGGATGTGGGCGACCGCGTCGGCCACCACCACCTTGCACTCCTTGGCCAGCACCGGCCCGTCCTGGAAGCGGGCGGCCATCTCCTCGGAAATGAGCGTCGGGCGGGTCATGGTCCTCCTCGGCGGATCGCTGGCCGCAGCCTGGCACAACCGGGCCGGCTACGCAGGCAGCCGTCCGCGGCGCAGGAGCAGGGTGAAGGTGGCGGTCAGCCGCTCGTGGAGGTCGGCCACCCGCTGGGGAGGCCACGCGGCCGGGTCGTCCCGCAGGAAGGAGGTCCGGTCGACCCGGTTGTCGAAGCGGACGGCGGGGATCTGGTAGCGGCGCCCGTGGGCAGCCAGAGTGATGTGCCCCGATCGGTCGGCGTGGTCGAGCAGCCAGGCGACGTCGTCGCGGGCGTAGTCGTGGCGCATCACCCGCTTCGGGCACGCCGTGGTGGAGGGTGGAGCCTTCCCCGCCGGGGTGCGCCCGCTCCCGGTTTCGGCGCCGGCTCTCGGTGGGGGTGACCCACACGTAGAAGCAGGCGGCCCGTTCGAGGATGGCGGGGGAGAGGGCGGCGAGCGAGTGGGCATAGCCCCACGGGGCGGGGAAGGGGGGTCGCATCTCCTGGCTCGCCCCGCGGGAGAACTCCATCACCACCGTGTGGCCTGCCGGTGACAGCGGCCGGGATTGGGCGAGCGAGCGGAAGAGGGCGGCGGACTCGTCGGCGATGGCGGCCTCCAGTTCCGCCCGAAGCCCGGAGGGCAGGCCGGCGAAGGGGGAGGGGAGGCCGGCGGCGGCACGCGCCCGGTCGAAGCGGTCCAGCAGGTGGGCGGCCGGGCGCTCCGGCAGGGCCGGGGGCAGGCGCGAGCCCGGCGTAGTCCTCGTCGAGGAGGGCGGTGAGGGCGAGCCAGTCCCCGGGCTCCATCATCGGCTCGGCATCGGTGGCGAAGAAGACCGGATGCGCGTCGGCGCCGGCGCAGCTCCCGGGAGATCCGGCGCATCAAGTGGACGTAGGGGTAGTCGTCGAGGTGCACCGGCACGCCCAGCCGGAAGTCGGCGGCGCGCCTGTCCTGGTCGAGGCCATCCAGGTAGCGGCGGATCTCCGACTTGCCCGAGGCGGGGAGGCCGAGCAGGAGCAGGAGGTCGATCACACCACCATGATGGCAGGGCGGGCCGGCTGGGGAGGGCCGCCGCGCTGCCGCCGGGCGTTCAGGCGACCGGGGCGTCCTCGTAGATGGTCGCGGGTGTTGTCGTGGACGTCGTTGTCCGCCAGGCGGGGCTGGGCATCCGGGCCGATGGCGATCCCCCAGTCGTTGTCATAGACCTGGTTGCGCCGGGCCACCCCGCCGGCGGCTTCGGCGAAGACGATGCCCGATCCGTACCCCTCGGCGTGGCGATTGCCCCGGGCGATGTTGTTGACCAGGGTGGGGGCGGCGCTGTCGGCCACCCAGAAGCCGCATAGCCCGTTCTCTTCCGAGGTGTTGCGGCGGGCGGTGCCGGTGGCCTCCTGGGCCCAGCGGAACCCGCACTGCTCGTTGCCCTGGGCGGTGTTGCTCGGTGAGGGTGGAGGTGGCCTGATCCTCGGTCCCGAAGCCGTGCAGGCCGTTGCCTTGCGCGGTGTTGCCTTCGGCGGTGCCGGTGGCGCCGCCCAGCCAGGCGAAGCCACCCTCGCGCGTTGTCGGTGGCGGTGTTGCCGGTGAGGGTGGAGGTGGCCCCGTCCCTGCGTCCCGAAGCCGTGGAGGCCGTTGCCTTGAGCCGTGTTGCCCTCGGCGGTGCCGACCGCGCTCCCTGCCCAGTAGAAGCCGTTCTCTCCGTTGCCGTCGGCGCGTGGAGGCGCTGATGGTGACGTGGGCCGTGCCGACGAAAGAGAAGCCATGGAGCTGATTGTCGGCAGCCAGGCAGCGGTCGATGGTGCCGGTGGCGTCGCCGATGATCACGAAGCCGGAGCCGGCCTGTTCGATTGCCTCCGGATCCACCGTACGGACGGCGCCGGTCACCTGCACGTCGGTGAAGGCGATAGTGCCGCCGTCGGTGACCACTCCGTCGGCGGGCTCGGTGCCCTGATAGCGGAAGGTGATGCCCTCCATGGTGAAGGTGCCGGGCCCGGCGAAACGGAGTAGTTCGGGCGGCCGGTCACCGACGACGGCTGTCGTGTCGCTGCCGGCGCCGCGGATCGTGAGGGGTTTGTCCACCAGCAGCGCCGCGGCGAGATGGTGCTCCCCGGGGTCGAGCAGGATCGTGCCCCCGGCGGCGACCAGGCCGACGGCGGCGGCGAGGTCGGGGGCGTCACCGGTGCCGTCGGGGGCGACCCGAACGGTGGTGGGCGCGCCGGCAGTGGTCGTGGCGGCCACCGAGGTCGTGGTGACCACCGAGGTCGTGGTGACCACCGAGGTCGTGGTGACCACCGAGGTGGTGGGGGCTGCGCTCGTAGTAGCCCACGGGCTCCCCTCGCCGCCGCAGCCGGCCGCCGCCAGAGCCACGATGATCACGAGGCCGGCGGTGCGCATCGGGGACCTGTCTGGCCGCTTGGTCATGCCCCCATTCTGGTCGCTGCCCGGCGAGCGGCCGAGGCTTCCCGGCCGGGGTGGCGGCTCAGCCGAAGATGACGTCGCTCACCTGGTTGGAGGTGTTGTCGTGGACGTCGTTGTCCGCCAGGCTGGGTGTGGCGTCCGCACCGATGGCGATGCCCCAGTCGTTGTCGGAGATCTCGTTGTGTCGCGCAGCCCCGCCCGCGGTTCCGGAGTAGACCAGCCCCGACCCGTTCCCGGCAGCCGTGTGATGTCCGTGGGAGGTGTTGCCGATGAGCGTGGGGTCGGCCTGATCGGCGATCCAGAAGCCGTCGCTGTTGCCGGCGGCGGTGTTGGACTCGGCGGTACCCGACGCCTGGTCCACCCAGCGGAAACCCGCCCAGGCGTTGCCGGTGGCCCGGTTGCGGGCGACGGTGGCCCGGCTGGTCTCCTTGAAGAGGAACCCGTCGTCCCCGTTCTCCTCGGCGTGGTTGTCGGTCAAGGTGGGGCGCGCCCGGTCCAGGACGACGAAGCCGGAGAACCCGTTGTTGCCGGCGAGGTTGGCCTCGGCCTTCCCTGCGGCTGTGTCGGACCAGCGGAACCCGGCTTCCGTGTTGGCCGCGGCCTCGTTGTCGGTCAGGTCCGGGGCGGCCGCCTCGGTGATGCGGAACCCGTCTTGCCGATTGCGCCCGGCGCTGCTCGCCGTGATCGCCCCCGTCGCCTGCCCGGACCAGGCGAACCCCGAGCCGCCGTTGGCGGAACCCGTCGAGTCGGTGACCCGGATGTCGGTGGTGCCGCCGAAGAGGAACCCGGGGCCCTGGTTGTCCTCGGCGGTGCAGTGCTCGACGGTTCCGGTGGCGTCGCCCAGGACCAGGAAGGCCGCGCCGTCCAACTCCTCACCGCGCACCGCCCCGGAAACCACCACATCGGTGAAGGAGATGGTTCCCCCCTCGGCGACCAGGCCGTTGGCTTCCCCGGTTCCCCGGTAGCGGAAGGTGATGCCCTCGAGCGCGAAGTCGCCGGGGCCGGCGAAGCGCAGCAACTCGGGGGCGTTGTCCCCGATCACCGTCGTCTGCCCGCTGCCCATGCCCCGGATGGTCACCGGGGCCTCGATCAGCAAGGGGCCACCGAGGATGTGCTCGCCGGCCTCGAGGAGGATCGTGCCCCCGGGAGCGACCGCGGCCAGGGCGGCCGCCAGGTCGGGGGCCTCGCCCGAGCCGTCGGGGGCAACCCGCACGGTGTCCACGCCGAGGGTGGTCGTGGCGGCTTCGGTAGTGGTGGTGGCGGCCTCGGTCGTGGTGACGGCGGCCGTGGTGGTGGTGGCCGCGGTCGTGGTGCCCGCGGTGGTGGAGGTCGATTGCCCGTCCTCGCTGCTGCACGCCGCGGCGACCAGGGCCACCAGGGCCAGAAGCACCATCGCTCGGGTTGTCGCTCTGCCTCTTGCCCCGGCCATGGCCCCATTGTGGTCGCCCCGGCCGCCAAGGCTGCGCAAGTAGGCTGGCTCGTCGTCGGAAGGGATCTGAGTGACGGCCGAGGTCAGCCTGCGGGAGATCACCGGGGACACGGTGCGCGATATCTGCCGGCTGCAGGTCGGCCCCGGCCAGGACCGCTTCGTGGCGCCCATCGCCGTGTCCATCGCCCAGGCTCACTTCGAGCCCCGGGCGTGGTTCCGGGCGATCTACGCCGGGGAGGACCCGGTGGGCTTCATGATGCTCTACGAGGACCAGGACAAGCCGGAGTACTTCCTCTGGCGGCTGATGATCGCCGACGGGCACCAGCGGAAGGGCTACGGGCGGAGGGCGCTGGAGCTGCTCGTGGAGCGGGTGCGCGGCCTTCCCGGGGCGACGGGCCTGGGCACCTCCTACGACCCGGCCGAGGGCGGCCCCGAAGGCTTCTACAAGGGGTTCGGCTTCGTGGACACCGGCGAGGTGGACGACGGCGAGGTGGTCTGCCGCCTGCCCCTCGGCCCACCCGGCTAGGGCCGCCGGTTTGCCGCCGGGCAGCCGGTGGGCCCATGTCGCCTGCTCGGGTCCACGGGATCCAAGGATGGACCCCTGCCGGTGTGGGGTGGTCCCGCCCTCGGGAGCCGGCCTGCTGCCGGGGAGGGAGCCGCCTAACCTCGACCCATGGCGCGGCGAGTCGTGCTCCAACTGGCGCTGCTCGGCGTGGGGCTGGGCGTGTTCCGGGTGGCCGTGGTCCCCGCCGAGGTGTGCCCGGTGGTCACCGCCGCCCAGGTGGAGCACACCATCGACGAGGCGGCCGCCTGGCTGCTGCGGGGGCTCGGGGAGGACGGGCGCTACCTGTACGGCTACGACCGGGACGCCGACCTGGTCAGCCCCGACTACAACGGCACTCGCCACGCCGGGGTGACCATGGCCCTGTACCAGTACGCCGCGGCTGCCGGCCGCCCGGAGGTGGTGGAGGCGGCCGATCGGGGGCTGGCCTTCATGCTGGACCGCTTGTTGACCGAGGGTGAGTGGCAGGCCTGGCGTTCCCCCGGTGAGGAGGTGCAGCTGGGGGCGAACGCCCTGCTGGTGGCGGCCCTGGCGATGCGCCGCCAGGCCACCGGGGACGAGGGGTACGACGACCTCATGCGCGGGGTGGGGCGCTTCCTGCTCGCCCAGCAGCAGCCGGACGGGAGCATGCACGCCTACTGGAACCCCTCCACCCACCGCTCGGTGCCGGAGCAGGGCCGGTTTGCCACCGGTGAGGCGGCCTGGGCCCTCGCCCTGCTCGACGATGCCCTTCCGGGTGAGGGGTGGGCGGATCGGGCCCTGCCCACCCTCGACTACCTGGCCCTCCACCGCGACCGGGACATGGGCTTCCTCACCCGCATGCCCGACCACTGGGCCGCTTACGCCATGGCCCAACTCGGCCCGGCCGCCCTGGACGAGGTGCGATCCGCCTACTCGCGGCAGCTGGCCGGCTACTTCGGGGTGCGGCTCCGCTTCGAGGCGCAGCGGCGGGGGACCGGCATCAACCTGGGGGTGCGCTGGGTGCCCGGCCCCCCCGCCGGGGTGGGCACGGCGGGGGAGGGCATGGCCGCCATCTGGCGGCTGGCGCAGGAGGACCCGCGGCTCGCCGACCTGGTGCCCAACGTGGAGGACCGTCTGGCCTGCTTCGCCGGGATGATGGTGGAGCGCCAGGCCACGGCCGCGCAAGCCCTCGGGTACCCGCGTCCCGGCCTGGTGCAGGGCGCCTGGTTCTACCGTGGTTACGTGCAGATGGACGACGTGCAGCATGTGATGGCGGGGCTGGCGGCCTCGCTGCCGGTGCTGGAGTCGAGGGAGGGCGGAGGATGAGCTTCGGGCTGCTGCTGGCCGCCTATCTGGGGGGGATGAACGTGGCCCGCACCCGCCTGGGGGTGCCCGAGGCATCGGGCGAGCGGGCGCGGCCGTGGCCCCTGGCCGGAGGGAGCCTCCTCGCCCTGGGGCTGGTGGCGGCCCTGGCGGGGTGGTCCGGGCCCCTGCTGCGCGCCTTGCAGATCACCCCGGAGACGTTCCGCATCGCCGCCGGCATCGCCGCGGTGCTCGCCGCGGGCTACATCCTGATCGCGCCCCGGCCGGCTGCCGAGCCGGTGCCCGGTGGCTGGTGGGCGGCCCTCTGGCCGGTGTGCTTCCCATTGCTCGTGGGGCCCGAGGTCATGGCGCTGGCGGTGGCCACGGGCACCCAGGAAGGTGTCGCGCCCACTCTGGCCGCCGCCGGGGCCTCCCTGGCGGCCCTCCTGGCGCTGGGAGCCCTGCCTCGCCGTGCGCTGACCGACCGGGTGCTGCTGTGGCTGGCGAGGGTGCTGGCCCTGGTGCTGCTGGTGGTCGGCCTGTGGCTGGCGGTGGACGGGATAAGGGACGTGTAGCGATGCCCGCTGAGCCTTTCCTCCATTCCGGGCCGGGCGCCGTGGCGGCGGCCGTGGCGGCCGCTCGCCGGGGGCAGCGCGTCTGGGGGTCGCTGACCCTGGAGGAGCGCCGGGACGGCCTGCGGGCGGTGAAGCAGGCCCTGGTCCGGGCGGCTTCGCACATCGCCGAGGTGGTGGCGGAGGAGACCGGCAAGGGGATGGTGGCCGCCGTGGAAGGGGAGCTGCTGCCCGCCGCCATCCATGCCCGCTACCTGGCGCGCAATGCCCATCTGCACCTGGCCACCCGCCGGATGGCCCCGTACCCGGTGGCCCACAAGCGAGCGTGGGTGGAGTACCGGCCGCTCGGGGTGGCCGGGGTCATCTCCCCATGGAACTTCCCGTTCTTTCTCTCCTTCCAGCCGGCTCTCACCGCCCTGGCCGCCGGGTGCGGGGTGGTGCTCAAGCCCTCGAGCGCCACTCCCCGGTCGGGGGCAGTGGTGGCTGAGGTAGTCGAGGCGGCCGGGCTGCCCGACGGGGTGCTGCAGGTAGTGCAGGGAGGGGCGGAGACCGGGCGGGCGATCATCACCGGTGGGGTGGACGTGGTGTCGTTCACCGGGTCTTCGGCGGTGGGGCGGGAAGTGGCCGCCCTCGCCGGCGAGCGGCTGGTGCCCGCCCTGCTCGAATTGGGTGGCAAGCACCCCATGGTGGTGCTGGAGGACGCCGATCCGGTGAGGGCCGCCCGCGGCGCGGTCTGGGGCGGCTTCTTCGCGGCGGGCCAGGCTTGTGTGTCCGTGGAGCGGGTCTACGTCGTCGAGGGGGTCTACCACGCCTTCGTCGCCGCGCTGCGGCGCGCCGTGGAGGACGTGGCTGCCTCCGACGACGCGCGGCGGGGCATCGGGCCGGTGTTCGGGCCCGGGCAACTGGGGGTGATCGAGGCGCAGGTCGAGGCCGCAGCGGCGGCGGGGGCGACGATCCTCACCGGCGGGGAGCGGGTGGGGGACCGCTTCTACGCCCCCACCGTGCTGCTCGGGGTCAACCATTCGATGGCCGTGATGAGGGAGGAGACCTTCGGCCCGGTGCTGGCGGTGATGCGGGTCTCCGGCGAGGAGGAGGCCGTCACCCTGGCCAACGACTCCCCGTTCGGGTTGCACGCCTCGGTGTGGACCCGCGACGCGGCGCGGGGGAGGCGGGTGGCCGCCCGGCTGCGGGCGGGGACGGTTGCCATCAACGACGCCCTCGTCAACTACGGCATCCCCAACCTCCCCTTCGGCGGGGTAGGGGCCTCAGGCTGGGGCCGCACCGGGGGGGAGGAGGGGCTGCGTGCCTTCTCCTACCCGGTCTCGGTCACCGAGAGCCGGCTGCGCCTGCGCCGCGAGGTGTACTGGTTCCCCCGGCGGGGCGGGCTGGGCATCCGCCTGCGCTTGCTCCGGTGGCTGGCGGGGCGCTGAGCGCCCGACTCACCCGCTCAGGGCCGCCCGCACCCGGCGCTCCGCCTCGGTCATCGGGTTGCCCGCTTCTTTGACTGCGTCGATCGCCGCCAGGGTCGGGTAGCCGGCGTCGTGCTCCTCCTGGAAGCGGCGGGCGAACCCGCCGTTGCGGATGTCCTCGAGGGTCGAGGAGAACATGCGCTGCATGGATTCGCGATCGACCTCGAGGGTGCGGATGAAGCCGCCGTACTGGGCCACCGCTCCGTGCCACCCCACCGACTGCATGAAGCCGACCTCGGCGAAGGCCTGGAACGTGCGGGCCATCTCCCCCGACATGTACATCTCCAGGACCATCGCCTCGGGGGGCAGGCCTGCCTCGACTCCGAGGAAGAAGGCCAACTGGATGCCGGTGCCCAGGTAGGGGCCCACCGTCTGCTCGATGAGCAGGTCGAGGAGCGCCTCCTGGCGGGCGCTGAGCGGCATGGCCCCCTTCCGCAGGCACCCGGTGGCGGCGGCCAGGCCGAGCAGGCGGTCGAGGGCCCGGCCGGAGGCGTCCTGCTCCACCGAGACGTACCCGAAGAAGCCCCCGCCCTCGAGGTACGAGCGGCGCACCTCCTCGCCCAGCATGCGGGGGGCAAGCAGCAGCACGTCGATGCCGGCCGGCAGGTCGAGGAGCCCGAAGGCGAGTGCGTAGCCGGAAGCGAAGGCGATGGCCTGGCCGGGGCGCAGGTGGGGGCGCATGTCGGCGGCGAAGCAGGACGGCATGGCCTCGTCGGGGATGAGGATGTAGACCAGTTGGGCTGCTTCGACGGCGTCGGCGATGTCGAGCACCTCGAACCCGTCGTCGGCAGCGACCCGGCGGTAGGGGTCGTCGATGTTGCCCACCACCACCTTCAGCCCGCTGTCCCGCAGGTTCAGGGCCATGGAGCGCCCCAGATTGCCGTAACCGATCACCGCCACGCATTCGCCGGTCAGGGCCGCGGGGTCGGCATCCTGCTCTCGGTAGAAGGTCACCGTGCTCATTGCCCCTCCTGCTCGTTTGGCCCGATGCTACGTGGGCGCGACGGCCCGGTGCAGGGGAAGGGTGGGCGGGGCCAGCGGCCGGCGAAGAGCTACGGCTCGGGGTCGGGGCAGCTGTTGTTGAACATGCAGGGGTGGCGCTCGATGATCCTGTACAGCCCGCTGTAGTGCCAGGTCCACTCTTCGGTGGTCTGCCTGCCGTCGGGGTAGGTGATGTAGCGGTAGACGTCCACCGACCAGCCGCCGGAGCCCGACTGGGTCACCCGTTCCTCCCCGGGCGGCACCGCGGCGTTGCGCAGGTAGCGCGTGACGATCCCCGTGTAGTTGTACCGGCCCGAGAGCCCGGCCTCCACCTGCAGGCCTCCGTTGTCGCCGTAGATCTTGGCCGTCACCGAGGTGTCGGTGTACAGGGTCTTGATGATCACCGCGTGCTCGGTGTTGTTGCGGAAGACGAGGTCGGGCACCGGCCAGCCGAGGGTGGCCTCCCGCCCCTCCGGGTAGCGCGAGATCCATTCGGAGTGGGGGGTGTGGGACACGTCCTCGAGGCCGGCGAAGAAGATCGCGTTGTACAGCGTGGTGGTGAACTGGCTGGTGCCGCCGCCGATGTTGATGGGGCTGTCGCAGCAGGCGAGCTCGCCGGCGATGATGGCCGGGGCGCGCACATACCCCTTCTCGGTGGTGCGCTGCCCGACGTGCTCGTTCAGCGACCATGTCTCACCGGGCATGACTATCGCCCCGTCGGTGGCGTCGGCGATGAGGTGGATGTTGGTGACCCGGGGCTCGCAGCAGTGGTGGGGGGTGGTGAACTCGCCTATCAGCCCCGTCACTCCCAGGGCCTCGATCTCCGCCGTGGTCACATCGGGCTCGGCTCCGTCGCGATAGGGCAGGCTGGCCGCCCGGACGCCCGAGCGGGCCGCCTGGTCCACCCGGGCCGCCAGGGCTTCCGGGTCGGGCTCCTGGGCGGACCGGCCGGGCTTGATGGTCACCTCGTCGGTGGTCACGTCGATGAGCAGTTCGGCGTCGACCGGGTCGGTGGTCAAGGCCGCCCGGCGCGGGGCGAGGTAGGAGCGAAGCGGGGCGGGGTCCCAGGTGAAGACGAACGAGGGCGGCGAGGTCGTGTCGTCGCGAGTCACGGTGAGCGAGCGGCCGAGGACCGAGGCGGGGATCACGAGGCGGAGGTCGAGTTGGCCGCTGATCAGGGTCACGTCACCGGCGAGCAGCCTCTGCGCCTCGGCCGCCGCCGCGTCGATGTCGGTGTCGGTGAGCGGAGGCTCGAGCCGGCTGGTGGGGAGGGCCACTTCGGTCCGGTCGGGGTCGCCGAGAGCGGCGTCGAGGAGGCGGGTGGCCTCGGCCCGGTCGATGCCCACTCCGGGCGCTGGATAGCTGACTTCGACCTCGCCGTCGGTGATGGTGACCTCCCCGGGGAAGGGCGGGTCGGCCAAACCGGTGGCCTCCCAGTCGGCCACCACCGCGGCCAGCGCGGCCTCGTCGTAGTCGTAGGGGATCTCCAGGTGCGTGCCGTCGCCGGTGAAATGGGTCATCCACCAGCCGAACTGGGTGCCCAGGTGGCCTTCCCGGCCCTGGCCCATGGCCTCGGCGACCATGGCCGCCTCGTCGATCTGGAAGCCCACGTCCGCCGGGTACAGCGAGAAGTGGTGCCCGGCCACCGTGACGGGGACGGGGCTCGCCGCCAAGCGGTCCTCGAGGTTGCGCAGGGCGGCCAGGGCGTCACCCTCGCTCAAGCCGCCCAGCTCGACGTCTGCCGCGGTCACCCGGCCGAGGATCTCGCCGCCTCTGGTCAGCCGGTCTGAGGCAAACACGATGCCGACCATGAGGGCGAGGCCCACCGGTACGAGCAGGCAGATCAGAGCGATGCGCAGGGTCTTTGACATAAGGCAAACAGCGGAAGCGACGGCGGCCCGGCGGATTGTACCGGGGTGCGCTGTCTGTACCGGCAGCGTCCGCCCGGCCGGGTCAGACGCCCAGGTGAGCGGCGACCCGCTCCGCGTGCCCGCCGGCGTGCACGTTGCGCCAGGCCTCCACGATGCGGCCGTCGGGCCCGACGGCGAAGGTGGAGCGGATCATCCCTCGCGTCTGCCGGCCGAAGCTCGTCTTGGCCCCCCAGGTCCCGTACGCCTCGGCCACCCGGTGATCGGGGTCGGAGAGGAGGGGGAAGGGGAGCCCGTGCTTCTGGCGAAAGCGGGCGAGCCGCTCGGGCGGGTCCGGGCTGATCCCCACGATCTGCCACCCGGCCTGGAGGAAGGTCTCATGGCGGTCCCGCAGGTCGCAGGCCTCGGTGGTGCAGCCGGGGGTGAACGCTCGCGGGTAGAAGTAGATCAGGAGGCGGCGGCCGGCGAAGTCGTCCAGGGTCACGGTGGCCCCCGAGTGATCGGTCAGCGAGAAGGGTGGGGCCGGGTCGCCGGCAGCGAGCATGCTGTACTCCTCAGGGTCGGGTTGACACTATCGGCTCGGCAGCCCTACCGGTTCGCCGGGGCTGATGCGGGCCGAGGGTCAGGTGGCCGCGGCATGCCGGGTGCGCAGCTGCCCGCAGGCCGCGTCGATCCGCCGCCCCCGCGTCTCCCGGAGCGTGACGTTCGCCCCCGCCCGGCGCGCCTGCTCGACGAAGGCCGTCACGGCCGCCCGGGTCGGGGCGCGGTATCCGGTCAGGGGAGTGGGATTGAGGGGTATGACGTTGCAGTGGGCGCCCAGCTCGGCGGCGATGGAGGCGAGGCCGCGTGCCTGCTCCGGCGTGTCGTTCACCCCGGCGATGAGGACCCACTCGAGGGTCAGGCGCCTCCCCTTCACCTCCACGTAGTGGCGGGCGGCGGCGATCAGCTCGTCGATGGGGTAGCGGTCGTTGAGGGGGACCAGGCGGCTGCGGAGCTCGTCGTCGGCGGCGTGCAGGCTGAGGGCCAGGGTCAGCGGCCAGGGCTCCTCGGCGAGGCGGCGCATCCCGGGCACCACCCCCGCGGTGGATATGGTGATGGAACGCCCGGAGATGCCCATCTCCTCCACCAGGCGGCGCACCGCCTCCCGCAGGTTGTCGTAGTTGGCCAGGGGCTCCCCCATGCCCATGAACACCACGTTCCCCACCCGCTCCGGGCTCCCGGGGAGAGGCTCGTGGCGCAGCCGGGCGGAGGCATAGGCCACCTGGGCGACCATCTCCCCGGCGGCCAGATGGCGCTCGAAGCCGAATTGGCCGGTGGCGCAGAAGGTGCAGCCCATGGCGCACCCCGCCTGGCTGGACAGGCACAGGGTGTTGCGGTCCGGGTAGGCCATGAGCACTGCTTCGTAGGAGGCGCCGTCGGGGGCCCGCATCAGCCACTTGACGGTTCGCCCCTCGTCGTCGGTCTGCTCCGCCTCGACGGTGAACGGCCAGAGCGGGTCGAGCCGTTGGCGAATGGATCCCGGGAGGTTGGTCATGGCCGAGGCCTCGAGCACCGGGGTGCGGTACAGCCAGTCGCGCAACTGCCGCACGCGATAGGGCGGCTCGCCGGGAACCAGCCCGGCCAACTCGTCGGGATGAGTCAGGTACGGCACCGGCGTGTCAACGTCGGGCGGCTGCCTGGGCGATCCAGTCGGCGGCCCGAGCCGGGGGCACTCCGGTGGCGGCGACCACCGCGTCCGGATCGGCGGCCGCCAGCCGGGCGAAGGTAGTGATGCCGGCGTCAGCCAGCCGGGCCCGGTAGACGGGGCCGATACCCGACACCTCGGCCAGGTCGTCGGCTTCCGCCGGGCTGGGCGCCTCCCCGGCTCCGGCCGGCTCGTCCTCTCCCTCTTCGGGCCGGCGGGCGGCAGGCAGGACGGCGGGGCGCTCCCTGAGCCGGGAGGCGACGACCACGGCGGCTGCCACGGCCAACAACAGGATCACGAAGCACAGGAATCGTTTCACGGCTCCTCCAACTGGGGAGTGTAGAGCGGGCGGCCCGCCGGGGCCTGGGGGAGCCGGGTCAGTCGGGACGACCGATGCGGCGGTTGAGCGCGTTGAGGACGGCCCGCACCGTGCACTCCGCGTCGTCTCCCTGGCTCAGGGCCGAGCCGACCGTGATCTCCTCGCCGCGCGGGCCGGTACTGACCACGACCACCACGATCACCCGGCGCATGCCGACGGCGGGGGCGCCGACCGCGTCGAGGGCCAGAGCCTCATCGCCGACTATGTGCTCGATGGCCACGCAGCGCCGCCTCGCCGACCAGGCGGAGACGGGCCGAGGGCGCCGCCGGGCCGGTGGCGGTTCCGGCGTACTCCTCGCCGTGCCAGCGGAGGGTCACGGCGACGGTGGTCCGGGCGCCTTCGGGGATCTCGTGGACCCCGAGGATCACCGGGCGCTCCTCTTCGGCTCGCAGGCGGTCGGGCCCGATCTGCACCACCGAGATGAGGCGGCGATCGAGGTCTATCCCGAAGCGAGCCAGGACGAGGGTCTGGACGTCGCGCACCACCTGCTTGGCCGCCTTTTCGGGGGCGGCCAGGACGTGCACTTCCCGCACCCGGTCGCGGTCTCCGATGATGCGGACGGCATTCACCGAAGGCAGGCGGGCGAGCGTGTCCTCGAGCTCGCGGTAGTCCACTCCTCCGACCTTCCCCCGACGTTCCTCACCACATAGCGTAGTCACCACGACAACCGCTTGTCACCTATGTCGAGGGTCACCATCGGCCCCTGTTGAAAAAGTCCTCGAAACCTCGCCGAGCAGGGGATACAGTGCTGGAGAGCCGGCTCGAGCCGGCCGGGTAGCAGTCGGGGACGGCGCGCTCGTGGAGGTGAAGGTCGGCGGATTCCTGCCGATGAGTCACCGTACGGACGGCCGCCCCGAAAGGGCAGCCCGGGTCAACCTACAGACGCAACCCGACCATAAGAGCGGAGCGAACCGCCGCCGCCGGACTAGCACCGGTGTCGAGCCCCGATGAAAGGGAGTCGGTAGGTGAACCGGAAGGCTGACCGTGAGTGTGACGAGAAGCTGAAGGACCTGCCGACCCTCCTGTGAACTGGAGGATCGGCTAATCCCTGACCCGGGCGCCCGCTACCCATGAGCACACGAGCACGAGACCGCCGGAACAGCCTGTTGGCGGTGGCCATGGCCGCCGGCGGCGCCGCCGCGCTGGCCGTGCTCATCCGTGCTGCAGTCGGTGCCCCGCCCGCTGTGGCTCTGGGGCGTGCTCACCGTGGCCTACGTGACACTGGAGTACGCCGGGGTCGAGGTGAACGAGCGGCTGCTGATCAGCTCGTCGGGCATGGTGGCCTTCAGCGCTGGTCTTGGCAGTGGGGCCGCGAGAGCGGAGTGCTCGCTGCTGGCGTCATGGCCGCCCTCGCCGTGCTCCATCCGTCCTACCTGCGCCGTCTGCGCCGCTGGCAGCTGCCGGTGGCCAACTTCGGGCAGTTGGTCGTCTCCACCGACGGTGGCCATGGGCCTGTTCGCCGCGCTGCTCCCCGCCACCCCGCGACCCGGGGGGACATCCCTCGCGTCCTGGCGGCGGCCTGCCGGCCGCACTGGTGTACGAGTGGGTCAACTTCCAGCTGGTGGCCTTCATGACCCGCCGCTTCTACCCCGAGCGGGAGCTGCAGCCCTGGTCGCGGCTCATGTCCCAGCACGTCGACCATGGCGCTGCTCGCGGTGCTCGGCAGCCTCTGCGGCATGGCCTACCTGCTGGTGGGCCCGGTGGTGCTGCCCGTGGTGGGGCTCACCTTCGTGGCCGGCCATGTCGGGTTCGCCTCGTATGCCCGGCTGCGGGGGGCGCACCTGGACACGGTGCACGGGTTCGTCAAGGCCGTCGAGGCCCTCGACCCCTATACCCGCGGCCACACCGATCGCGTTGTTCACTTTGCCGCTGCCACCGGCCGGGAGCTGGGCATGAGCCCCGAGCAGATGGAGCGTCTGCGCTGGGCGGCCCTCCTGCACGACGTCGGCAAGCTGGCGGCCCCCCCCGAGTTGGTGCGCAGCGCCGGCCCCCTCAGCGAGGAGGAGCAGGCCACCCTGGTCGGGCACATGCGGGTGGTGGAGGACCTGCTCGCCGAGATCGAGATCCTCTCCCCGGTCCTGGAGATAGTCGAGGAGTGGCACCGGGTGGTGGTCGGGGGCGAGGGCCGGCTGGAGGCGAGGGTGCTGGCCGTCGCCGACGCTTTCGACGCCATGACCAGCACGCGGTCCTACCGGGCGGCGGTCACCCAGTCGCAGGCATTCGCCGAGTTGCGCAGCCGCTCCGGCTTCCCTGGGGGCAGAGGTCGTCGAGGCCCTGAGTTCGGCCATCCTGCGCCGGGGCGAGGTGTACGGGTCGCCCGATGAGGCGAGCGCTGCCGAGGTGGAGCGCCTGGTCAAGGAGCGTGCCATCCGTGCGTAGCCGTCGCTTTCTCCGCTGGGTCCTCGCCGGGGTCTGCGCCGCGGGTGGGGTGGGAGTGTCGCTGGCAACCGGAGAGATCGTTCTCACCCTGGCGATGGGCGCCGCGTTCGCCCTCGGCCATCTGGTCCCGCTTCCTTCCAGCGGCGGGCGGCTGCAGCCCCTCAGCCCGGCGGTGGCCGTCGCCGCGGCTCTCACCCTTCCCATGCTCCCCGTCCTGTGCGGGGCCGCTCTCGGCCTTCCGTTGGGCTGGCTGCTGGCCCGGGCGCGCTTCGGCGAGGAAGCTACCGCCGACCTGTTGCCCGGCGAGGCCGCGGGGATGGCCGCCTTCAGTGGCGTCCTGGCCGCTCTGGGTGCCGCGTTCCCCGAGGCGGACGGCTCCTGGGAGGACCTGGCCATGCTCATCCCTGCCGGGGGGGCCTGGCACCTGGTCTCTTCGGGAGCCCGCATCGGCTGGACGGAGATGCGGCAGCGCTTCGCCGCCGGCCTGTTGTGGCGGACCGCGCTGGGTGAGTGGCCGCCCTTCGTGGTGCTGGTCACAGCCGGCGCCCTGTACGGGCTGACTCGCGAGGCCATGGGCTGGTGGGCGGTCCTCCTGGCGGCCCTGGCCTATGCCTACACCCACGTTGCCTTCACTCGCCTGGCGACCACCGCGGCCACCTATGAGCAGACCATACGGGCGCTGGGCCGGGTGCCCGAGGCGGGCGGCTTGGCGCTGCCCGGGCATGCCGAGCGCACGGCCGACCTGGCGGTGGCCATCGGTGGTGAGCTGGGGCTGTCGCCGGCGGAGACCCACCGGGTGGAGCACGCCGCCCTCCTGGCCGGTATCGGCCGCGTGGTGCTGGCGGGCTCGGGTGCTCACCGGGTGGGAGAGGGCGCGGAGCCTGAGGTGGCCAAATGGGGCTCCGCCATCGTTGCCGAGGCCCCTGCCTTGCAGCGGGTGGCGACGATCGTCGCCCAGTCCGCCCGGCCCTACCGCCGGCCGGGGGAGGAGCGCGATTCGGGCTTGCCGGCTTCCGCCCAGGTGGTGAAGGTGGCCGCGGCCTACGACCAGGCAGTCGGCGAGGGACTGGAACCGGTGGATGCCCTCGAGGTGCTCCACCGCGGCGTCGCCTACGACTACGACCCGGTGATCGTCGCCGCGTTGCGGCGGGTCCTGCTGCGCCGCGGCTGCCCCGGGATCTGACGGGCCGGCCGCCCCCTGCTCAGGAGTGGAAGCAGGACTGGCCGAGATGCCGCCGCGAGGTGATGACGAGCTCGTCGGCACCGGCCCCGGCCGCGTGCATCAGGCCCTCCACTATCCCCTGGTCGAGGTGGCACATGATGTTGGAGTGGCCGATGGCGTCGGGCCGGCCGAAGGGGCAGTGCCCGCGCACCAGCCGGCGCTGGGCAGCGTCGGCCGTTATCTCGAACCCGGCACCGGTCATCACCCGCGCGACCTCCGCCAGAGCCTCGGAGAAGTCGTGGCCGGCCGACAGGCCCATGTCCCCGGCCAGCTCCTCCCCGTACTCCCGGCCCACCTCTTCGGCCACCCGCGTCGCTTCACCGGGGGCGAGCCGTTCCACCACCCGCACGAGCAGCTTCGCCAGCAGGTCCAGGCGACGGGTGGGATAGGAGACGCCGACGTCGGTATCTGTGGCCTCGAAGCTGCGGGGCGGCCGTCCCGCACCGGTGGGGCGAGCGGCGGGCCGGTCGCTGACCTGCAGGTAGCCCTCGGCCACCAGGCGGTCGATGTGATGGCGGGCGACGTTGGGGTGGATGGCGAAGAGCCGGGCGATCAGCGCCGCGGTCATCGGCGCTTCCGAGCTGCGCACCGTCAGGTAGATGCCTCGCCGGGTGGGGTCTCCGAGAGCCCCCGCCAAACGGCCGAGGTCGCGGTCGAATTCGTCGGTGCTCATATCCGAAATGATAGGGGGAAGGCGGTGGCTAGTCTCCTCTCCGATCCCTCCCTGGAGCCCCATGGCCGAGCCGACCGTCCGTGACGCCATCTCCGCCGTCCCCGAGCCCCGGCTCCGGCGCACGCTCGGGGAGCTCGGCGTCATACGCCACCTCGAGGAGGCCGGGAAGGGCCGGTGGCGCCTGGGATTGGCGGTGCCCGAGGCCGGTTGGGCGCTGGGGCCGATCACGGCGGCCGTCACCTCGGCCGCTCGGCAGGCGGGGGCGGAGGCGATCGAGTTGGAGCCGGTGCCCATGGACGCGGCCGAAGCGGAATCGCTGGCCTCCCGCCTGAAGGCGGGGCGGCCGTCCCGCCCCGGCGGGGATGGTTCGCGGACTCGGGTGTTCGCCATCGCCTCCGGGAAGGGCGGGGTGGGCAAGTCCTCGGTGACCGCCAACACCGCGGTTGCCCTGGCCCGGCGGGGCCACGACGTGGCGGTGCTGGATGCCGACGTCTGGGGCTTCTCCATACCCGGGATGCTCGGTGTCTCCGAGGCCCCGGCGATGGTGGGTGGCCTCATCGTGCCTCCCTCGGCCCACGGGGTGCGGGTGATCTCCATGGACTTCTTCGTACCGCCCGACCAGGCGGTCGTCTGGCGAGGGCCGATGCTGCACAAGGCACTCGAGCAGTTCCTCGACGAGGTGTTCTGGGACGAGCCCGAGTTCCTCCTCCTCGACCTGCCGCCGGGCACCGGGGATGTGCCCATCTCCCTGTCCCAGTTCGTGCCGGGGCGCATTGACGGTGGTGGTGACCACCCCGCAGGTCACGGCGCAGCGGGTGGCCCGGCGAGCCGCCCTCATGGTGGAGAAGGTGGAGCAGGAGCTGGCCGGCGTGGTGGAGAACATGTCGTGGTTCACCGGGGACGACGGGCGTCGCTACGAGATCTTCGGCAGCGGCGGTGGACAGGCGCTGGCCGACGAGCTGGGCGTGCCGCTTCTCGGCCGGGTCCCGCTGGTGCCCGCGGTGCGGGAGGGCGCCGATCGCGGGGACCCCGCGGTGGTAGCCGCTCCCGACTCGGAAGCGGCGGCTGCTTTCGACGAGATCGCCGCCCGGCTGAGCGAGGCCCGGCCGAGGGTGCGCCGCAGGCCCGAGCTACGTGTTGAGAGATGAGGAGGCGCAGGTGCGGGTGAGGATCGGCATGACGATGACCCCCCGGGAGCTGGACCTCGAGGTGGCAGACGCCGAGGAATTGGTGCGTTCTTTCCAGCGAGCCATGGAGGCAGGGGAGCGGGTCCTATGGGTGACCGACGAGGAGGGGCACCGCCACGGCCTCGTGGTGGACAAGATCGCCTACCTCGACGTCGAGGCGGAGCGCTCGACGATGGTCGGCTTCAGGAGGGAATGACAGCACCCGGGCCGGGGACACCGGCTCGGCGTTGGGCGGATCAGCCGGCGCGGCGGCGCCGCTCGGCCAGCCAGCGCTTGCGCAGGCGCCGACGCTCGTCTTCGGCGTACCCTCCCCACACCCCGGCTTCCTGGTTGGTCTCCAGGGCGTAGGTCAGGCAGTCCTCGCGCACCGAGCACTCGAGACAGATGGCCTTGGCGGCTTCGATCTGGTCTACGGCCGGTCCGGTGGAGCCTATGGGAAAGAAGAGATTGGGCTCGGAATCCCTGCAAGCAGCGGTGTCACGCCAATCGGTGACGGTCAGCGTTATCAAGATCGGCTTCTTTTCTCCATTACTCGGCAGGCAATGTGAAGTGGTTCACAAGCAGCCGAACCCACGATAGGTGGCGGGCGCGAATACGTCAAGGGAATCTGAAAGCGTTTCCCAGGAATGAACCGACCCTGGCCTGGCGCGGCTGTATCGTGAGAAACAATGCCCATCCACGAAGAACTCGCCGCTGAACTGCGAGAGGCGATGCGCGCCCGCGATCGCCGGCGCATGGACGTGATCCGGCAGGTGGAGACTGAGGTGGCCCGTGCCCGCACCGAGCCCGGCTTCCACGGCGAGGTGGACGACGCCCTGTATCGGCGGGTCATCGCCGCCTATGTGAAGAAGATGGATAAGGCTCGCCTGGAATTCGTCGCCGCCGGGGAGCGGGGCCGGCCACAGGCGGAGAAGCTGGCCTTCGAGATCGAGTACCTGAAGCGCTGGCAGGCCCAGACCCTGGACGAGGATGCCACCCGGGCGCTGGTACGGGCGGCCATCGCCGAGCTGGGGGCCGCCGACCCCAGGATGTCGGGCCGGGTGATCGGCCAGGTCATGAAGGCGGGGGCGGGCACGGTGGACGGCTCGTTGGTGAACCGCCTCGTACGCGAGGAGCTGTCCGGGTGAGCGTGCACCTGCTCGCAGGGCAGACGGGCCGCGGCTCAAGTCGCGGGGCCCGCCAGACGATGGGAGCTTGATGGATCCGTTTGTCGCCGTCACTGCTGCGGTTGCCGGGGTCGGCTCCCTGGTCGGCTTCCTGTTGGCCGTGCAGGTCAAGGCCCGCGATGTCGCCGACAGCTACCGCCGGGAGCTGCGGGAGACCCTGCGGGGCTGAGCGCCCTCGGCCGGCGGCGGCTCAGCCGACGGCCGCCCTCTTCTTCCGAGTGGCCGTCCTCTTCTCGGTGGCTTCCACGCTGGCGCGCAGCGCCTCCATGAGGTCGATCACACCGGCCACCGGCTGGGCCTCGGCGGCGACCACCTCTTCTCCTGCCACCTTGCGCCTGGCCAGTTCCTCCACGGCCTCCCGGGACTCGTCCACCCAGGCCGAGGGGTCGAACGGGGCGGTGAGGTTGTCGATGATGGTGCGGGCGAGCTTCAGTTCCTCGGACCGTATCCTCACCGGCTCCTCGAGGATCTCGAAGGCCGGCTCCCGGATCTCGTCGGGCCAGTACATGGTCTCCAGGAGCAGCACGCCCTCGGCCGGGCGCAGTGTGGCCGGGTACTCCCGCTCGCGCAGCGCCACCCGGGCCAGCCCCACGACGCCGCTCTCCGCCAGGGCCCGCACGAGGATCCGGTACGCCTTGACCCCTGCCTTCTCCGGGGCCAGGTAGTACGACTGCCGGTAGTAGACGGGGTCGATCTGTCCGGCATCGACGAATTGAGCGACTTCCACCATGCCGCCCCGCCGTGCCTTGAGGGCCGCCTCGACCTCCTCGTCGGTGAAGACGACGTAGCGGTCCTTCTCGACCTCGAACCCCTTGACGATGTCGTCGAGACGCACCTCCGCCCCGTCGCTCTCGGCCACCCGCCGGTAGCGGATGCGGGAGTGGTCGTCGCGGCGCAACTGGTGGAAGCTCGGGCGCCTGCTCTCGGTGGCCGGGTAGAGGGCCACCGGGATGGTGACCAGGCCGAAAGAGATGGCTCCCTTCCAGATTGGGCGGGGCATTCGGTTCCTCGTTCGGGGGAGCCAAATGATACGGACCTGCCGTTGCTAGGCCCGGCCCGGCTAGCGTCCCCGTCCGGAAGCGCGATGGCCCAGCGAGACACCCCCCTCCTCGAGCCCTCCCCCGGGGCGGCGCGCCTGGACCGCCGCACGGTGGTGGTCTTCGGCACGGCGGTGCTGCTCCTGATCGTGTTCGAGTACTGGGCGCTGCCGACCAGCTTCAGCGGGACTCGCTTCCACGAGCGGCTCGCCGACCTGCTCGGCGACGGGTACCGGCCGTACTTCGATCTGCTGCCTTACCAGTACTGGGGCGTGGGCTCGCTGGTGCTGCGGGTACTGGTGCCGCTGGCGGTGGTGACGGTGGTGCTGCGGGAGTCCCCGCGGGACTGGGGCTGGCGATTCCCCACCGACTGGCACCACATCTGGCCCTACGTGATCTTCCTGGTGGTGATGATCCCGGTTCTGTTCGGCGCGTCGGCGCTGGGCTCCTTCCAGCGCAAGTACCCCTTCTACGGCGGGGCGGTGGCCGGGGGCTGGCACTTCTGGGGGTTCCAGCTCTTCTACGGCCTGCAGTTCCTGGGGGTGGAAGCCTTCTTCCGGGGCTTCCTGCTCTTCGGGCTGTGGCCCCGGCTGGGCTGGAACGCGGTGCCGGTCATGGTGATCCCCTACGTGATGATCCACTTCGGCAAGCCGATGCCGGAGACCTTCGCCGCCATCGTGGCCGGGTCGGTGCTCGGGTATCTGGCGCTGCGATCGCGGTCGTTCCTGTGGGGGGCCCTGCTCCACTGGTCGGTGGGGATCGCCATGGACGTGTTCGTGATCGGCCGGGAGATCGGCTGGGCGGCCATGGCCCGGGCCGTGTTCTAGCGGCGGGGGTGCCCTCCACACCCCACCCGCACGGTGCCCTCGGCGGGATTCGAACCCACGCACCCGGCTCCGGAGGCCGGTGCTCTATCCCCTGAGCTACGAGGGCGACCGGCCAGATTGTATCAAGGGGACCGCGGCCCTCCCGGGGCTACGATGCCGATCCCATGTTCCCCGCCGCCATCCACCGGGCCGTCGCCGAGGCCCTGGCCGCCGCCACCGCCGCCGGTGACCTGCCCGACCTGGGGGGGCTGGCCTTCTCGGTCGAGCGCCCCCGCGACCGCAGCCACGGCGACTGGGCGACCAACGCCGCCCTGGTGGCGGCGCGGGGCGCCCGGCGCCCGCCGTCCGAGGTGGCCGCGCTGATCGTCCGGCACCTGCCGGCCGTTCCGCACCTGGAACGGGCCGAGGTGGCCGGGCCCGGGTTCGTGAACTTCACTCTCGGTCCCTCGTGGTACCTGGAGGTCCTGACCCGGGCGGCGCAGGGCGGGCCGGGCCACGCCCGCTCGCAACTGGGAGCAGGTGAGCGGATCCAGGTGGAATTCGTCTCCACGAACCCCAACGGGCCGCTCCACATCGGCCACGGGCGGGGCGGCGTGGTGGGCGACGTGCTGTGCCGGGTGCTCGAGTACGTGGGGCACCCCGTGGAGAGGGAGTACTACTACAACGACGCCGGCGCCCAGATGGGCCGCTTCGCCGCCAGCCTCGAAGCCCGGTACATGCAGGCGCTGGGCCGCGAAGGCATCGTCCCCGAGGACGGGTACCACGGCGCCTACCTGGAGGAGTGGGGGCGGGAGCTCGCCGCCGATATGGGCCAGGCCCTGACCGGCACTGCCCCCCGCCGAGCTGCGCTCGCAGGTCCTCCGCTGGGGCCTGGCCCGGGCGATGCGGGACATCGAGGAGACGCTGGCCATCGCCCGCATTCCCTTCGACTCCTGGTTCAGCGAGGCGGAGCTGCACCGGCGCGGCGAGGTGGACAAGGCCATCCGCCTCCTCGAGGAACGGGGCCACGTCTACGAAGCCGAGGGGGCGCGCTGGTTCCGCTCCACCGAGTTCGGGGACGAGAAGGACCGGGTGCTGGTCACCGGGGACGGCCGCTACACCTACCTCGCCCCCGATGTGGCCTACCACCTCGACAAGTTCTCCCGGGGATTCGACCGCCTGATCAACATATGGGGCGCCGACCACCACGGCTACGTGCCGCGTATGAAGGCGGCGGTTGCCGCCCTCGGCTTCGACCCGGACCGGCTGGAGCTGATCATCACCCAGATGGTGAACCTCTTCCGCGCCGGCGAGCCCATCCGCATGTCCACACGATCGGGCGAGTTCGTCACCTTCCGCGAGGTCATCGACGAGGTGGGAGTGGACGCGGCTCGCTACAACCTGGTGGCCGTCAGCCCGGACACCACGATCTCCTTCGACCTGGAGACGGCCAAGCGGCAGAGCATGGAGAACCCCGTCTACTACCTGCAGTACGCCTATGCCCGGGTGCGCAGCCTGAAGGAGTTCGCCACCGCCGGCGGGGCCGAGCGGCGCCCGCTGGGGGAGGTGGACCTCTCCCTCCTGGCCCACCCGGCCGAAGTCGAGCTGCTGAAGCAGGCCGACCGCTTGGGTGAGGAGGTGCGGGAGGCGGCGGCCCGCCGCGCCCCGCACCGCATCGCCGCCTACGGGCAGGACTTCGCCACGGCCTTCCACAAGTTCTACACCGACTGCCGCATCGTCACCGACGACGCCGCCCTCACCCAGGCGCGCCTCTGGCTGGTGGAGGCGGCGGAGAGCGTGCTGCTCGCCGTCCTCGGCCTGCTCGGCCTCTCCGCCCCCGATCACATGTAGGGGGCGCCCGCGGCGGCTCCCCGGTGGGGGATAGCATCGAAGGGCCATGGCCGCCGTCACCCAGGGGATCGCCGCGGAGGCTCCCTCCCGCCGCCGGTTCTCCGTCGGTGGGCCCATAGGCCGCGGGGAGTGGCTGGGTGTGGCGCTCATCACCCTCGTCTACCTGGTCGTCGTCCTGTTGTCGGTGCGGCGCGGGCCGCCCCTGGGGTGGGATGAGTCCGTGTACGCCCTGCGGGCCGGCGACTTTGCCGACGGGGTCGCGCCGCTCGGCTACTGGGATGACTACCGGGCGCCCGGCTTGCCCTGGTTGGGCCACCTGTGGTGGATCGAGGGCCGGGAGGCCGTCATGCTCCGCCTGCTGGTCGCCGGCTTCGGCCTGGGCCTGGTGGGAGTGACGTGGCTGCTCACCCGTCACCTGTTCGGGCGGCGGGCCGGGCTGGTGGCCGCCGCCGGGGTGGCGGTCACCCCGCCCCTGCTGCTGGCCGCCACCCAGGTGTGGCCCGACGTGCCGGGGGCGGCGGTCGGCCTGCTCGCCATCGCGTTGTTCGTCTTTTCCACCGGGGGCGAGCGCCCCTCGTGGTGGATCCTGTCGGTGGTCCCTGTGGCGGTGGCCGCCACCTACTTGCGCTTCGGGGCCCCTCTGCCGATGGCGATCGGGTTGGTGGTGTTGGCGGTCTGGCGGCGCCGGGTGCTGGTGCGGGGGATCGCCCCGGTCGCGGTGACCGCGGTGGCGGCGACGGCGGCGGTGGCGGTGATACTCCAGGTCCCCTTCCTCACCGGCGCCGGGGCGTCGCCGCTGAGGGCCATCGGGCGCATGAGCGACGCGTGGTTCGCCGGGTTCGCCGACTACGCCGGCCTGGGCCTGCAGGTTCTGCCGGCAGCGGTGGTGCTCGCCCTGGTCGGCGCGGTCGCCGCCTGGGGCTTCGCCGGGCAGGGCGGCATCGATCGAGGAACCCTGGTCGCGGCGGCCGCCGTCGGCCTGGCCACGGCAGTCGTCATCGCGATCGTCCTGCACGGTGAGGTGCGCTACCTGGCCCCGGCCTACCCCTGGCTGTGGATCGCCGGTGCCCCCGGCCTGGACCGCCTGGCGCGGGCCGTCCCGGGCCGGGCGGGCCCGGTAGCGGCCGTCCTGGTCCTGGCGGCGCTTGCGGCAGGCGCGGTGGGGTCGGCCCAGGAACGCAACCGCGAGGCGAGCCAGAGCCTCCTGGGATTGCGCCGCGCCTCGGAGGCCATTGCCGAGGAAGCCGCCGGCCGGCCCTGCCTGGTGGTGACCGGCCGGCTCCCCCAGGTGATGTGGTACTCGGGTTGCGACGCCCGGCTCTTCAACCTCCGGCAGGTTCGCCTGCCCGCGATCGCCGATGGGCCATCGTTCATGCTCTTCTTCGAGGGCGACCCCCGGGAGCCGGAGGGCGCCCTGCGTGAGGCTTACCTGGCCGAGGTGGGGGAGCCTCTGGCGGCCGTCGAGGGCCTCCGGGACGTCGAGGTCTATCTGGTGGAGGAGCCGCCGGCCGAGGGCTGAGGCCCCGGATGATCTTGCTCGCGGCCGTGAACTGCCTAGAATGGCTTTTCGGGCATCCGACCCGACGTTCCCGTTCCGGCGAGCTCTCCTTGCGTGTCCGACGCGCGGGAGGGGCCCCGGACTCTGGAGGGCCCTTGAAGCTTTTCCTGGATACCGCCCATCTCGATGACATCCGCACCGTCGCACGACTGGGGCCTGCTCGACGGGGTGACCACCAACCCGTCTCTGGCGGCAAAGGAGGGGCTCGAGTTCGACGATCTCATCGCCCGCATCTGTGAGATCACTCCCGGCCCCGTCTCGGCCGAGGTGGTGGCGCCCGACGTGGAGGGCATGCTCGAGCAGGCCCGGCACCTCGCCGCCATTGCCGACAACGTGATCGTCAAGGTGCCGATGAGCAAGGAGGGGGTCTCCGCCGGTGCCCGCATGGTCGAGGCGGGGATGGGCATCAACGTGACCCTGGTGTTCTCGGTGGCCCAGGCCATCCTCGCCGCTCGCATCGGCGCCACCTTCGTGTCCCCGTTCCTGGGCCGGGTGGACGACGCCGGCAACGACGGGCTCGGCCTCCTACGGGACATCGTGGAAGTGTTCGCCGTCCAGGCCTACGAGACCGAGGTGCTCGCCGCCAGCCTGCGCCACCCGGTACACGTGGTCGAGTCGGCACGCCTCGGGGCCGATGCGGCCACCATGCCCTTCGCCGTCATGGAGAAGCTCTTCCACCATCCCCTGACCGATATCGGGATGAAGCGGTTCAACGCCGACTGGGAGGCCTATCAACGGGCCCTCCAGAGCAAACGTGGTGGGTGAGGCCCGCCGAAAGGACCTTATGACCAGCCGAGCAATGCTCCAGGAGAAGTCACTCGACGAGCTGCGAGTCATCGCCGCCTCGCTCGGGGTGCCGGATCATGAGAGCCTGCAGAAGACGAAGCTGATCGCCGCCATCATCGGCGCCGACGGCTTCGAGGGGAGCACCGAGCCGGCGCAGATCGAGCTGCCGGCCATCGAAGAGGTGCGCCCCCCGACGGTGAGGTGCGGGCCGGACGGCGGGCCCGCCGGAAGGCGAGGACGAGCCCGAAGAGGGCGAGCCGCGTGAGGGCGAGGAGCCCGGCGAGGACCGCTGGGAGGGCGGCCAGCGCGGCCGCCGGCGGCGCCGGCGCAGTGGGGGCGGCGAGCGTCGCGAGCAGTTCTACGACGAGGCCGAGCTGGAGGTGCGCGAGGGCATCCTCGACGTGCTCCCGGAGTCCTACGGCTTCCTGCGGGTCACCGGCTACCTGCCGGGCGAGCGGGACGTCTACGTGGCCGCCAACCAGATCCGCAAGTTCGGCTTGCGCAAGGGCGACGTGATCGCCGGCCCCGTCCGCCCGCCGCGGACCCAGGAGAAGTTCCCTGCCCTGGTGCGCATCGACCACGTGAACGGGATGACGGTGGAGGAGGCCCGGGACCGCCCCAAGTTCGGCGACCTGACCCCGCTCTTCCCCGACCAGCGGCTCCGCCTGGAGGTGGAGGGGCAGCCCAACCACGTGCTCGTCCGGATCGTGGACCTCATCGCCCCCATCGGCAAGGGGCAGCGCGGCCTGATCGTCTCCCCGCCCAAGGCGGGCAAGACCACCGTGCTCAAGGAGATCGCCAACTCGATCACCCACAACAACCCCGAGTGCAAGCTGATCGTGGTGCTGGTGGACGAGCGGCCCGAGGAAGTCACCGACATGCAGCGCTCGGTCAAGGGTGAGGTGGTCTTCTCCACCTTCGACCGCCCCGCCGAGGAGCACACCCAGGTGGCCGAGCTGGCCATCGAGCGGGCCAAGCGGCTGGTCGAGATGAAGCAGGACGTGGTGATCCTGCTCGACTCGATCACCCGGCTGGCCCGGGCCTACAACCTGGCCAGCCCGGCCAGCGGCCGCATCCTGTCCGGCGGCGTCGACTCCACTGCCCTCTACCCGCCGAAGCGGTTCTTCGGGGCCGCCCGCAACATCGAGGAAGGCGGGAGCCTGACCATCCTGGGCACCGCCCTGGTCGAGACCGGGTCCCGCATGGACGAGGTGATCTTCGAGGAGTTCAAGGGCACCGGCAACATGGAGCTGCGCCTCGACCGCAAGCTCGCCGACAAGCGGGTCTACCCGGCCATCGACATCGAGGCGTCGGGCACCCGCAAGGAGGAGCTGCTCTTCGACGAGGACGAGCGGGTGCAGGTGTGGAAGCTGCGCCGGGTGCTGCTGGCCCTGCCCGAGCCGGCCGCCGGGCTGGAGCTGCTCATCGACCGGCTCCGCCAGACCAAGTCGAATCGGCAGTTCCTGGCCGATGTCGCCAAGTCGGGTTCGGGATCGTCGTAGGATGCCGGGCCGCAGAGGAGCAGGAAAGTGAAGGAAGGCATCCATCCCAAGTACCGCCCGGTGGTGTTTCTGGACACCTCGTCGGGGTTCTCGTTCTTGAGCCGCTCGACGGTGCAGACCGACGAGACCGTCGAGTGGGAGGACGGGAACACCTACCCGCTGGCTCGGGTAGAGATCAGCAGCGCCAGCCACCCGTTCTACACCGGCCGCCAGATCCTGGTGGACTCCGGCGGCCGGGTGGAGCGCTTCCGCCGCCGCTACGGCGAGCAGCCCGTCACCCGGCGCCCCAAGCAGAAGAAGGCCGCCCCGGCCGCCGAGGCCGAGCCCGAGCCCGCGGAGGGCTAATGAGCCGGTCCCCGGGGGCCACCGTCGGTGGTCAGGCGGTCCTCGAGGGGGTCATGATGCGGGCCCCCAACAAGTGGGCCGTGGCGGTGCGCCGCCCCGACGGGGTCATCGAGGCGATCTCCCACGAACTGCCCCGGCTGTCCTCGCGCTCGCGCTGGGCCCGGGTCCCCTTCGTGCGCGGTGTGCTGGTGCTCGGTGAGTCGCTGAGCCTGGGCTTCCGCGCTCTCGGCTGGTCCGCCCAGAAGTCGGGCGAGGAGGAAGGCGTCGAGATCAAGCGCCGCGAGATCGTCTTCTCGATGATCCTCGCCCTGGCCTTCTTCATCGCCATCTTCATGCTCGTGCCCCTCGGGGTGGCCCGGGGCGTGGAGGCGCTGGTGGGGGAGAACTCGGTGGTCTTCAACGTGGTGGACGGGGTGGTGCGGGTCGCCCTCTTCGTCGGCTACATCTGGCTGATCAGCTTCTCCAAGGACATCCGCCGCGTCTTCGCCTACCACGGGGCCGAGCACAAGACCATCCACGCCTACGAGGCGGGGGATCCGCTCATGGTCGAGGCCATCCAGCGTTACAGCCCCCGGCACCCCCGCTGCGGCACCAACTTCCTGCTGATCGTGGTGCTCCTCGCTCTCATCATCTTCACCACGCTGGGCCGCCCCGCCTGGCCCTGGCTGATCACCAGCCGGGTACTGGGCATCCCGGTGATCGCCGGTCTCTCCTATGAGGTGCTCAAGATCGGCGCCGACCGGCGCTGGCTGCGCTTCCTGGCCGCCCCGGGCATGTGGCTGCAGGCGCTGACCACCCGCCAGCCGGGCGACGACCAGGTGGAGGTGGCGGTGACCAGCCTCCTCGCCTCGCTGACCCCCGCCGAACGGGAGGACGTGGACCGTCGCGGCCCCATCGTGCCGGCGGCCCTCGAAGCCGAGTACACCTGATGGACGCCGTCCTGCTCGCCCGCCTGCAGGAGGTGCGCCGGGCCCTGGACCTGGCGGAAGCCGCCCTGTCCGACCCGGAGGTGATCGGCGACCGCACCCGCTATGTGGAGGCGGGCCGCCGCTACGCCGACCTGAAGCCCGTTGCCCAGGCCTTCGCGGCCTACCTGGCGGCCGACGCCGACGCCCGGGAGGCCCGGGAGCTGGCCGCGGTGGAGAGCGACCCGGGTATGGTGGCCGAGCTCGAAGCCCTGGCCCAAGATCGGGAGGCCGACGCCGCCGCCCTGGAGCAGCGGCTGCGCCTGGTGCTCGCCCCCCGCGACCCCAACGACGAGAAGGACGTCATCATGGAGGTGCGGGCCGCCGCCGGCGGCGACGAGGCCGGCATCTGGGCGGGCGACCTGTTCCGCATGTACCAGCGCTACGCCGAGCGGCACCACTGGGCCCTGGAGCCGATGACGTCGTCGCCCGCCGACTCGGGGGGCTTCAAGGAGGTCATCTTCGCAGTCAAGGGGCGGGGCGCCTACTCGCGGCTCAAGTTCGAGGCCGGCCCCCACCGGGTGCAGCGGGTGCCCAGGACCGAATCACAGGGCCGCATCCACACCTCCATCGCCACGGTGGCGGTCCTGCCCGAGGTGGAGGAGGTGGAGGTGCAGATCGCCGAGAACGACCTGCAGATCGACGTCTTCCGCTCCACCGGGCCGGGGGGCCAGTCGGTGAACACCACCGACTCGGCGGTGCGCATCACCCACAAGCCCACCGGGCTGGTGGTCACCTGCCAGGACGAGAAGAGCCAGCTGCAGAACAAGGTCAAGGCCCTGCGGGTGCTGCGGGCCCGCCTCTATCAGATAGAGGCCGACCGGCAGCACGCCGCCCAGGCCAGCAGCCGCCGCTCCCAGGTGGGGACGGGGGAGCGGGCCGAGAAGATCCGCACCTACAACTACCGGGAGAACCGGGTCACCGACCATCGCATCGGCCTGACCATCAAGCGGCTCCCCGAGATACTGGAGGGCGACCTCGACGAGTTCGTGGACGCCCTCACCTTCGACGACGAGGCGCGGCGCCTGGCGGAAGCCGACTAGGCGCGGCGCCGGGCGTTGGCGGCGATGGCCTCCGACATGTAGCGGGCCAGGCCGGGGCCGGCCCGGTCGATGCTCTCGGTGAAGCGGGGGTCGGCCACGTACATCTGCCCCAGGCCGGCGTGGATCTCCGGGGAGCACTCGTAGAACCACTTCGAGATGTAGGCACGGTGGCGCTCCGCCACCTCCATGGCGGCGGGGTCGGCGGCGGGGGTGCCCGCCTCCATGAGGGCGAGGAAGGCAGCGTTGATCTCCGCCCCCTCCCGCCCGATCTGCTGCCAGTCGGCCTTGGTGTAGCGGGAGGTGCGGCGCGCCGACTCCCGGTAGGCCTCGGTGTCGCCCCAGCGCTGCCGGGCCTCTTCCTCGTACTGGGAGGGGTCGAAGTCCCCGAACACCTCCAGCATCTCCTCGTTGGTCATCCTCGTCCCTCGTTTCTCGGCGTCCAGGGCCGCGTCGACGGCCTCGATCAGGTCTTGCAGGTGGCCGGCCCGCTCCACCAGCAGGGCCCGCTGGCGGGCCAGGGCCGCCGCCCGGTCGTAGGAGGGTTGGTCCACGATCCGGCGGATCTCGTCGAGCCCGAAGCCCAACTCCCGGAAGAAGAGCACCTCCTGGAGGCGCTCCACCTGGCGGTGGCCGTACAGGCGGTAGCCGCCGTCGGTGCGCTCTTCCGGCACCACCAGCCCGATTCGGTCGTAGTGGTGGAGGGTGCGCACCGTAACCCCGGCGAGCCGGGCGATGGCCCCGATGGTCAAGCCTTCCTCGGTCATGCCGGGCAAGGTACACCCTGACGTTACGTAAGGGTCAAGCCCCGCGGACCGGGGCGACCTGTCGCGCTCGGCCGAACCGAGTGCCGTTCTGCCTAGGGTGATCGCCATGCCCACGATCCAGGTGTTCGTCGAGAACCTGGCCGGTTCCCGCCTGAAGCACCACCACGACGAGGAGACGCTGGAGCTGCTGCGGGTCGAGCCGGTGAGCGGGGCCTACCCGTACCCCTACGGCTTCGTCCCCGGCACCCGCGGCCCCGACGGTGACTGCGTGGACTGCTTCATCATCACCGAGCGGCCGCTGCGCACCGGCGACCTGGTGGACTGCGAGCCCATCGCCCTCATGGAGCAGAGGGAGGCCGGGGTGGTGGACCACAACGTGCTGGCGGTCCCGGTGGGGGAGGCGCTACCGGACCTGGCGCCGGTGATCCCGGTCCTCACCCGCGGGATCCTGCAGTTGTTCTCCGGCATGCCCGGCCGGGAGACCGCGGTGGGGCGGTTCCTCCCGGCGGAGGAGGCGATCGCCTACCTGGAGGCCTGCTCGCTCCGGGGCTCCGGGGGTCTGGGTGCCTGACTCCGCGCGGGTCCGCAGCTCTCAGTCTCCGCGGCGCGCCCGGCGCGACAGGAGGGCGATGGTGATCAGAGCGGCCGGCCACCGCCAGGGCGATCGACAGCATGATGGCGCCCGCCCCGCCACCGATCTGGACCGGCCAGTCGGCGTCGGCACTCCACCCGGCCAGGTGGCCGAGCCAGTACCCGCCCCAGCCGCAGATGATCCCCACCACCACCGCGGTGACAACCCGCAACCATTCCCTCTGCATGGTTCCCCTTCTTTGGTGAGGGCATCATCGTCCTCGCCGGAGGGCGAGGCGGCGCCCAAGCTGGATTCCCTGGCGCAGTTCCTCACCCGGTCGGTTGAGCAGTTGTTCTCCGGCATGCCAGGCGCGAGGTCACGGTGGGGAGATCCCTCCCGGTGGGGGAGGCGATCGCCTATGTCAAGGCGTGCTCGCCCCGGCGCCTGAGGGCCTGACCGCCCGGGCCGGCGTCTACTCCCTTTGCGGATACGCCGCGTTGTCGTGGGCGATCCGGTGGTGTCTTCGACAGAGGAGTCGCAGGTTGCCGGGCAGGCGATAGTTGCACCAGCCACCTGAGACCGCGTACACCGGCCCATTCACCCCATCCAGAAGGCGGCAGTCCTGGCGGCATTGGAATGCCGACCCGGGTCCCGAGTAGCCGACACCCCGGCGCGCCCAGCTGGCGCCCGGCTGAGGACCCCCTGACCCACAAAGACGGCGGCCGCTTCGTACTCGACTTGATGCGCGGTCAGAAACACCGCCGGAGGGAGGAGGTCTGTCCGGCTAGCACGCGTGGGGAGCACCCGCCCTGCCCGGGCCAGCGTGCGGAAACGTCACTTGAGGGCAGGTGGGCATGTCTTGGCACTGGCCCCGGCGCCAGCGGCTTCTGCGGGTCGAGCGGCCCGGGCACCCGTGTCGCCCAAGCCCCACTGACGGGGGCATGGGTTCCCGGTGCCGTGGGTCGGATATGGCGGGCGGCGGGTGAGGAGGGTCTCTTCGACCTTCGGGGCGGGGGTCGGTGGTAGGGGCCGGGGAACGGGTGGCGGAATAGCCTGTCTTACAGAGTGCCCCCCAGGACCCCTTTCAGGGTGAGAGCCGGGAGTGGGATGACGGTCGATCAGGTCAAGGTCGATAGCTTCACCGCCTTCTTCCATCAGGTGGAGCCACGGCTGCGCCGGGGCCTGGTGGCCGCTCTCGGCCTGGACCAAGGTGGTGAGGCGACGGCGGAGGCGATGGTGTACGCCTGGGAGCATTGGGATCGGGTGGAGACGCTGGGGAACCCGGCCGGGTACCTGTACCGGGTGGGCTGCCATTCCCGGCCCCGGACCCGTCCCTCGGGGTGGCTGTTTCCCGAGGTGGAGGAGGACCGCTGGCCGTGGGTGGAGCCCGGCCTGCCGGCGGCGCTGCGCCGGCTCTCCCGGGCGCAGCGGACGACGGTGGTGCTCCTCCACTGTTTCGACTGGTCCGTGGCAGAGGTGGCGGAGCTGCTCGGCGTGGCCCGGGGGTCGGTGCAGACCCATGACGAGCGGGCCTTGGGGAAGCTGCGCCGGGCGTTGGGGGTGACACGGTGACCGACCTGCTCAAGCAGTTGCACGGCTACGGCGAGCAGCTCGAGGCCCGCATGGGGGTGCTGGAGGTGGAGGATGTGCGCTTCGTACGGGTCGGCGCCGGACCGGTCCGGGCGATCGTGGACCGGGAGCCGCCGCACCGGCGCCGCTGGCTGATCGCCGCCGCTGCGGGGGGCAGCGTTGGCGGCGGTCGCCCTGGCGGTGCTGCTCTGGCCCGGCGGTAGCGGGCCGGCCCCGTTCGTCGATGAGGGAACCACGGTCCCCACCACGGTGGCTTCGACTTCGACAACCACTGCGAGTACAGCGGCACTTGTGTTGGGCTTGGACGGCCTCGCCGCCTTCCAGGCAGGGCCGGTCCCCGCGGAGGCGGCCTGCCCGCCGGGATCGACCCCCGATACTCCCGGCGATCCCACCGCACCGAGGCCCCCGGTACCCCTCGACGAGTGGGGCACATCGGCTGCTTTCGACCGGGAGAGCGGCCTGCTGGTACTCAGCGTGAACGGTTCGACCTGGACCTTCGATCCCTGCTGGAACCGCTGGGAGGAGATGGGGTCGCAGGGACCTGTCCTCGCTGGTCACACCATGGTCTACGACGCTGACTCCGACCTGATCGTCGCCCGCGACCCAGCAGGGGGGGAGGTCTGGGGATACGACGTGGACACCGACACCTGGAGGCCCACCGGCCGGACGATCTCCGCCGAGCCGCTCTTCGACCCCGACGGCAGGCCACTGCTCTACCACGACCCCTCCGGCCTGGTCATCTTCAGCCGCGGGCAAGCAGCCTGGGAGAACGACATCGCCAGCGACACGCTGGAATCCCTCGGCGTGTCCTTGCCACCCACCGACTTGACAAGCCCGATCGTCACCTACGACCCGCTCGGCAACCACTTCTACGCCTACACCCTGAACTCCCTGGGGGCCTTGGCCGGATCGACATGGCGGTATGACCCCGGGCAAGGTTGGGAGAAGATCGAACTAGCTCAAGTCTTCCGTGTCCCCCAGTGCGGGTTCTTCGACCCTGGTGGCGAGCAAGCTTTTGACGAGGCAACGGGCCGGATGGTCGTCTTCTCCGCCGGGATACTCGCCGCCTTGGACCCGGCAGCCTCGGCATGGGAGACCCTGGACGCGTACTACCAGCACCCCGAGGAGGGACACGGCTACGGCTCCTGCGCCCACCTGGTGTATGACTCGGCCAACGACCGGCTGATCGTCCTCGGTGGCGAGTACCGGCGTGGAGGGAACTCGGTACCGGCGACCGAGATGTGGGCCTTCGACACCCGCACCACCGAGTGGGTCGAACTCCTCCCTGCCGAGTAGGAGTGGAGGAGGGGACGGAGCGAGAAGGTGCGCAGTGGCATGGCGCCACAAGGGCCCCGGCGCCCGGGGCTGGAGGTGGAGTGATGAGGCGAGTGGCGGCGGCAGGCGGCCGGCGATCCCGGTCAACCTGGTGGCCGCCCTGTTGGAGTGTGTGTGATGCAGTCCAGTAGCACGGGTCCGGTACGCCCCGTCCTTGAGGAGGAACCCGCTCGCCGTCCCCGCTGGCAGGCGGCGGTGGCGGTCGCCCTCGGCCTTGGGTGCTGCTGATCGTGGCCCTCTGGCTTCTGGGTCGGGATGGGGCGGTGGAGGAGACCACGGTCCCCACCACGCTGGCTGCCCCCACGATGACGGCGGTGACCACGACGAGCGGGGCGACGACCACAACGACGGCTGTGACCACGACGACCGCCGTGCCGGGGATCGTGGCCGCCCCGATCCTGGCTCAGGATGCCTACCTATGGCCTGACGGTCCCCTGGTGGCGGTGTCGGCCGGGGAGGCGTGGACCGTCATGGGCACGCCCGAAGGAGACCTGATCGGCCACCTGGAGGACGGCGCCTGGACGTTCTGGCGCACCACCCCTGGCGAAGAGAGGTCGGGGCTGGGGGCCCCCAAGGGAGTGAGGGGACTGGCGGTGGCTCCGAATGGGCGGTGTCGGCGGCGACCGACCGGGGGTTCTCTTTCGACGGCGTGGAATGGACCCGGAGATTCGACGACCCGGCGGCGAGCCGTCGCCGTCGACGAGGGCGGCACGGTGTGGATCAGCGGAGGGATGACGGGCTACCTTCGAGACTGGGTGGTTGCACTGGCCCGATGGGACGGTGAATCGTGGGAACGGGTGCAGTGGCCTCGCTGGGCGTCGGCGGGGTCGATGGCGATGGCCGCGTTGCCGGGTGGTGAGGTCTGGGTGACGGTGCACGGGTTACGTCTGCGGTACGAGTCCGTTGATGCACTACGACGGGACCACCCTGGAGGCCGTCGAGGTCGAGACCGCCCGTTCCCTGCTCGGCGGCTCCTATGTCTGGGCGATGGAGGCTGCCCCCAACGGGGACCTGTGGGTCGGGGGTTTCCTCGGCGGCAACCCGGGAGTGTCTGGAACGGGTGTGGAGCCATTGACCGACCCGCCGGTGCTGGCCCGTTTCGACGGTGAGCGGTGGACCGTCTACGACTCGCCGCCCTATGACCCGACCGGGAACTGCTATGGCGCCCTGCTCGACCTGGCGGTAGGCCCCGACGGGGTGGTTTGGTGGGCCTCCATGAGTGGTCTCGTGTCCTTCGACGGGACGGAGTGGACCACCCATATTGATGGGCGGTGGGTCGGCAGCGTCGATGTCGCCCCCGACGGGACCGTCTGGTACGCCGACGACTACGGCATCCACACCCTGACGACCGCTCCGATCCTGACTGCTCGGGGCCTTGACGGCCTCGCCGCCTTCCGGGCGGGGCCGGTCCCCGCGGACGCGGTTTGCCCACCGGGATCGACACCCGACACTCCCGGCGATCCCACCGCAGCGAGGCCCACGCTACCCCTCGACGAGTGGGGCACGTCGGCTGCTTTCGACCGGGAGAGTGGCCTGCTGGTGCTCAGCGTGAACGGTTCGACCTGGACCTTCGATCCCTGCTGGAACCGCTGGGAGGAGATGGGGTCGAGGGACCTGTCCTCGATGGCCGCCCCATGGTCTACGACGCTGACTCCGACCTGATCGTCGCCCGCGACCCAGAAGGGGAGGTCTGGGGGTACGAACGTGGACACCGACACCTGGAGGCCCACCGGCCGGATAGTCGACGGCAGGCCACTGCTCTACCACAACCCCTCCGGGCTTGTCGTTTTCAGCAGTGGGGAAGCAGCCTGGGGGGTACGACATCACCAGCGACACGCTGGAATCCCTCGGCGTGTCCTTGCCACCCACCGACTCGACAAGCCCGATCGTCACCTGCGACCCGCCCGGCAACCGTTTCTACGCCTACACCACGCACTCCCCGAACACTCCGGAGGCGGCCTTGGTCGGATCGACGTGGCGGTATGACCCCGGGCAAGGCTGGGAGAAGATCGCGGCGGACCTGCCAGAGTCTGGTTCTCTTGGGGGGACTGGAACCATGGTGGCGAGCATGCCTTCGACGAGGCCGCCGGTCGGATGGTCGTCTTCTCGGCCGGGACACTCGTCGCCTTGGACCCGGCAGTCTCGGCATGGGAGATCCTGGACGCGTACGACCAGCATCCCCTGGATGGCTACGGCTACAGCTTCGGCGCCTACCTGGTGTATGACTCGGCCAACGACCCGCTGATCGTCCTCGGTGGCCACTACCCGAGTGTTGGAGGGAACTCGGTACCGGCGACCGAGATGTGGGCCTTCGACACCCGCACCACCGAATGGATCGAACTCCTCCCTG
>CAWCKE010000002.1:0-28375 GCA_963796115.1 uncultured Acidimicrobiia bacterium | reverse complement strand
GCCGCCGACGAGGCCGATCGAGAACCAACCGATCGCTCTCCTGCTAGGCATGGGGCTCCCCGGCGAAGTACTGCTGGGCCTGGGCCCACGCCGCCCGGCCGATGGAGGCACCCAGGATGCGCCCGGCGAAGTCATCTGCCCGGACGTGGATCCCGCCGTAGAGGCGGGACAGGCCGGCCTGGTCGGCTGCGTCGGCGTAGGTCGCCCACTGCAGCACGACGTCCTGATCGGGCCCGGCTTCGAACTTGAACGCCCCTGCCGCCACCGTCCACTCTGCCAGCCCGCCGGGGAAGTACTCGCTGCCGGTGAACGCGGCCAGCACCTCGGCCGAGGCCCGGCTGAAGGTGCTGTGCCCCGACACGTACCCGGGGAAGGACGGGGTCACGAAGGTGGGCAGCTGGTAGGGGACCCAGTCGACGGCGCGGATCCACGCCGCGCCGCCCACCTCCGTCTCCGGGTCGTCCGGGCGGCCGGTCCAGGCGTACACGGCGATCTCGCCCTCGTGCCCGGCGAGCGCCTCATGGCGCTGCCCCGGGGCGGTGGTCTCGGCGGTGATCACCTCGACCAGGCCGGGGACCAGCGGGAGGCCCTCGGGGTCGTAGGACGGCCCCTCGGGGTCGCTGGACTGACCCAGGCCCCCCATGTAGCGGATCATGGAGATGGGGCGGGCACCGTCGTAGTACCCCTTGATGCCCCAGGCGGCCACGGCCGCGTCGTGGTTGGCGCCGTTCAGGGCCAGATACAGCTTCACGTCCCACTCGAGCCGGTCGACCACGCTCCCGCCACCGCCGATGCGCAACTCGGGGTCGAGAGCGTCGGAGACAGCGTTGGCCAGCGTGTTCCAGTGCCCCGGCGGCGTCTCCGAGCGCGGGCCGTCGGCCCAGAACTCGGCCAGGGCACGGGCGAAGTCGGCCTGGTTGACCAGGTTGGGCTCGTAGGGGAGACCGGTGCTGGGGTTGACCGCGTGCCCCGAGCCGTCGTTGGTCCCGAGCGAGTTGCGCGCCCAGCGAGCCCGGCGAGATGTCGATGATCACCCCGGCGGCGGGGTCGAGCAGGCTGCTGTAGCGGATCACCTCGACGGCCTGATCCTTGAACTCCTGGTCCGACTCAGGATCGCCGAGGTAAGGCGGGTCCCCGGGATCGATGGGAAGGCCATCGGCGCCTCCGTCCGGTAGGGCGAAGCCGGCGACGTGGCCCCAATGGGGATCGATGCACTGCTGAGGCCCCGAGGTGAGCAGGATGCCGTTCTGGGAGACCATGTTCTCGATCTCCAGCGGCTGCCAGCGGTTCGGGTCGGTCATCTCCGCCCCCGGCTCCTTCACCACGAGCGGCTCGTTCACCGGTTGGTAGTGGTTGCTGTAGCCGTCCGACTCGTTCGACCCGTCGGAGAGGCCTGCCTCGATGATCGTGGCGGCGATGCGGTTGCCGACGGCGGCCGGGCTGTCGCCCTCCGTCGTGGTCACGTCGATGGGATAGCAGAGTGCCTCCATCAGCGCATCGAACTGGGCGATGGTGTCCGGGGCCCCGACCGCGTTCATGTAGCGGTGCTCGAGGATCCGGTAGGCGGCGTAGCTGATCGCCTCGTTGCGGGCGGCGGCGACGTCGGCAGCCGAGTGCTCCTCGTCTACGAAGACGCCGGCGGCCTGGACGTCGTAGGCGGCCCAGGCATCCCACATCGCCGCCGAGACGTGGAACAGGTTCCGGGCGTGCCTGGTGGGTGCGGGGAGATCGCGCCGGATGGCGTCGAGGAGCGCCTCGTCCCAGCGCCGTGCCACCGACCACTCGGGATGCTCCGCGATAGGAGGGCAGGACTGAGCCTCGGTCCGATCTCGGCCCAGGGCGAAGTAGGGCACGAGCACCAGCGCCACCCCGAGGATGGCTCCCAGCAGCACCGGCCGCGTGGGTCGGGCGGACGGCATCAGCGGTTCGCCGGTGGCTCGGGCTGGGCCTTCCGCCGCCGGGAAGTGCCCGCCGGCCGATGCGGCCGGGCGAGGCCGACCCGGGCGGGGTCGGCGAGGACTTCGGAGAACGCGAATTCGGCCGCCCCGATGAGCGGGGAGTCGATGCCGAGGCCGCTGGGGACGATGGCCACGCCCGACCAGGGAGCGTCGAGCGCCTGGGACCGGGCGCCCTGTACCACCGACGCTTCCAGGAAGGGGTAGAAGCGGTGGAAGAGCCCACCCAGCACCACGACGTCGGGGTTGAACACGTTGATGAGGTTCCCGATGCCGAGGCCGAGCCAGCGGCCGATCTCGGCAATCGCCGCCAGGGTGGCTTCGTCACCGGCGGCGGCCCGTTTGCGCAGCGTGTTGAGGGCGCTCAGGCCGGTGGTGCTCACTTGTGAGCCGACGTGCCGCAGGAGCGCGGTCTCCCCGGCTTCGGTCTCCCAGCAGCCGATCGCCCCGCACCGGCACGCCCGGCCGGCGGGGTTGATCAGGGTATGGCCGGCTTCGCCGGCGCAGCCCGCCGCACCGAGCAGCGGCTCGCCGTTCACGATCACCCCGGCCCCGATCCCGACCTCCCCAGAGACGTAGATGAGGTTGGGGGCGCCGGGGCGGACCCCCCGCCGATGCTCGGCCAGCGCCCCGAGGTCGGCCTCGTTGGCCACCGGCACGGGGTGCTCCACCTGGAGCTCGGCGGCGAGCAACTCCCCGAGGGGCACGTCCCTCCAGCCCAGGTTCGGGGCGAAGTGCAGGAACCCATCGGAGCGACGGGTGATCCCGACGACTCCCACCCCGACGCCCACGAAGGTGTGTTGGGCGGGAAGCGAGGCGATGAGCGGTCGTGCCAGGTTGGCGATGTCGTTCACCGCCTCTGCCGGTGAGAGGTGCTCTCTGGGCCGCTCGATCCGAAGGTGGTTGTAGACGTGGCCGCCCAGGCCGACGGTGGCCACGGCGATCGAATCCACGGAGAGCTCGACGGCGAGGACAACGGCGCCATCGGGCCGGGTGCGGACGACGGGGGACGGCCGCCCCGGCCCGGACACCACGAGGGCGGGCCCTTCCTCGACCAGCCCGAGCGTCAGCAGCTCCCCGACCAGGTCGGCGATCGTCGAGCGGTTGAGGCCGGTGCCGGAGGCGAGCTCGGAACGGGAGGACCTTCCCCCGAGATGGAGACGGCTCAGCACGACCGCGAGGTTGTGGCGCCGCAACTCGTCGGCCGCTACCCCTCGGCCGGGAGGGCCTGAATTTCCGTTGATGTCGGCGCCGGGCACCCGGGGGCTCCTGATTTTGTTGGCGGCTCCACTATATCGTTGCCGAGCACTGATGAACGAAGCAGAATCCTTCGGGGACATGGCGATTTCGTGGGCGGCGCCTGCGGCGGTGCGGGCGCCGCAGGCGCCGCGCCCCCACCTAGGGTGGTTTATGTTGCACGACCGAACATATTGAGGGTATGCTCTTGCACAGGGATCTGCGGGTAGGCGGCTTGGCCGCCCGCACGTCACGACGACGAGGAGGTGACGGAGTTCGTCACACAAGCCGTGTGAGCGGGGGCCGAGCACAGACTCACCGCCGCTCATGTATCCGATCCTGGACAGCTATCTCTTAGGGAGGAATCCGAGAGTGCTCAATCGCAAACTGGTGGCCATCCTCGCCATCCTCGCCCTGGTGCTGGTAGTAGCAGCCTGCGGCGACGACGAGGGCGAAGAGACCACGACTACAGCCGCAGCAACCACTACGACGGCCGCCGCCGAAGAAGGATTCATCGTCGGCGTCTCGTGGAACAACTACAACGAAGAGCGCTGGGCCAAGTGGGATGAGCCGGACATGAAGGGGGCCATCGAGGCCGCCGGCGGCACCTACATCAGCACCGACGCCGGTTCGTCTGCCGAGCAGCAGCTCGCCGACGTGGAGCAGCTGATCGCGCAGGGCGCCGACGCCCTCATCATCCTGGCCCAGGACGGCACCGCCATTAAGCCGGCGGTGGCCAGCGCACTGGAGCAGGGCATCCCGGTCATCGCGTACGACCGCCTGATCGAGGACCCGGGTGCGCTCTACATCACCTTCGACAACGTCGAGGTGGGCCGGATGCAGGCGCGGGCCATCTTCGCGGTGGTGCCCGAAGGCAACTACGTCTTCATCAAGGGCAACTCGGCCGATGCCAACGCCGACTTCCTCCGTGGCGGCCAGCAGGAGATCCTGCAGGCGGCCCTGGACTCCGGCGCCATCGTCAACGTGGGCGAGATGTACACCGACAACTGGGATCCGGCGGTTGCCCAGACCAACATGGAGCAGATCCTGACCCAGAACGACAACAACGTCGACGCGGTCGTCGCCTCCAACGACGGCACCGCCGGCGGTGTGGTCACCGCCCTGGCTGCCCAGGGCCTGGCCGGCATCGTGCCGGTGTCCGGCCAGGACGGCGACGCCGCCGCCCTCAACCGGATCGCACTGGGGACCCAGACGGTCTCGGTGTGGAAGGACGCTCGTGAACTGGGCCGGGCCGCCGGCGAGGCAGCAGTGCTGCTCGCCCAGGGCACTGCCCTCGCGGACATCCCCGGCACCGTGATGTTCGACTCGCCGGGCGGGAACCAGATGGTTTCCATCCTGCTGACCCCGGTTCCGATCACCATGGACAACTTGGACGTCGTGGTCGATGCCGGATGGATCGACGTGGCGACGCTCTGCCAGGGCGTCACCGCCGGTACCGTCGAAGTGTGTGGCTAATCGACTCAGGTCGATGGCAAGTTGACCAGGACGCGCCGCGCTCACGGGACTCCCGGAAGCGCGGCGCGTCCTATTCTTCGGATGCTCACCGGCCGGGAGGTGCCATGAGCGTGAGTGAGGGCCCGCCCCTCTCACCGCAGCCCGCGGAGGCCACGCGACCCAGATCGCGTTTCGGCTCCCTGCTGCGGATCGGCCGAGGTCGACACGCGCCTGCTCGGCATGCTGGGGTTGCTGCTGGTCATCTGGGTCGCTTTTCACTTCTGGTCCGGTGGGACGTTCCTCACCCCCCGCAACTTGTGGAACCTCTCGGTGCAGACCGCCACCGTCGCCATCATGGCCACGGGCATGGTGCTGATCATCGTGTCCCGCAACATCGACCTCTCGGTCGGGTCGGTGCTGGGCGCGGTCGGCATGGCGATGGCCATGCTGCAAGCCAAGATCCTCCCCGACTGGCTCGGCTTCGACCACTGGGCGATGTGGATCATCGTCCTGCTGGCCGGCCTTCTCATGGGAGCGCTGATAGGTGCGCTGCACGGCTTCCTGGTCGCCTACGTCGGTGTGCCCGCGTTCATCGTCACGCTCGGAGGCCTCCTGGTGTGGCGCGGCGTCGCCTGGGCTATGGCCAGCGGGCAGACGATCGCCCCCATGGACAAGACGTTCCAGCTGATCGGGGGCGGCTCCCGCGGCAACATCGGCGGGTTCTGGAGCTGGATCGTCGCCGCCGTTGCCTGCGTGGGAATCGTCGCGCTGTTGGCCAACAGCCGGCGCCAGCGCCACAAGTACGGGTTGCGCCTCCGTCCCGCTGTGGGCCGAGATCTCCCTCGGCGTCCTCTTCTGCGGCGTGGTCCTCGGGGCCGTCGCCTACCTCAACCGCTACTACCTGCCGCCGCTGGTCGCCGCCGACCGGGGCGGCGGCGACATCCCGTTCGGGTTGGCCATCCCGGTGCTCATCATGATCGGGGTGACCCTGGTCATGACCTTCATCGCCACCCGGCTCCGCTTCGGCCGCTATGTGTTCGCCATCGGCGGCAATCCCGAGGCCGCCGAGCTGGCCGGCATCAAGACCCGGGCCACGATCATGTGGACCTTCATCGTCATGGGGATCCTGGTGGCCCTGGCTGCTGCCGTGCAGACCGCCCGCCTCAACGCCGCCGTGAGTGCCCTCGGCACCAGCGCCGAGCTGTACGTGATCGCCGCCGCGGTGATCGGTGGCACTTCGCTGGCCGGCGGTGTCGGCACCGCGGCGGGCGCCGTGCTCGGCGCCCTCGTGATGCAGTCGCTGCAGTCTGGGATGGCGCTCGTCGGTGTCGAGGCCCCGATCCAGGACGTCGCCGCCGGCATCGTCCTGGTCGCGGCCGTGGCCGTCGACTCGTACTACAGGCGGAGAGCGAAATGACCATGACAAGCGAAGCCACCAGAGAAGGAGAAGCCTCCCGAGGGGTCCCGCTGGTCGAGTTCCGCGACATCCGCGTGTCGTTCGGCGGCGTTCACGCGGTGGACGGCGTCAGCATGGACCTCTATGCCGGCGAGGTGGTCGGTCTCGTGGGCGGCAACGGGGCCGGCAAGACCACTCTCATCAAGACCCTTTCCGGGGCGCACCCGGCCGACTCGGGCGAGATCTACATCAACGGCGAGAAGGTCGTCATCCAAACGCCGCGCGACGCCAAGAAGTACAACATCGAGACGATCTACCAGACCCTCGCCCTGGCGGAGAACATCGACGCGCCCTCCAACATGTTCCTCGGCCGTGAGCTGCGCACCCGCTGGGGGACGGTGGACGACCGGGCAATGGAGCAGGCCGCCCGCCGGATCATGGGCCGGCTCAACCCCCAGTTCCAGAACCTCATGACCCCCGTGCAGTCGTTGTCCGGCGGCCAGCGCCAGTCGGTGGCCATCGCTCGGGCGGTCCACTTCAACGCCAGGATCCTGATCATGGACGAGCCCACGGCGGCGCTGGGGCCGGCCGAGACCGCCCAGGTCCACGACCTGATCCAGCAACTGAAGGCCGAGGGCATCGGCATCTTCCTCATCAGCCACGACATCCACGGCGTCTTCGACCTGTCCGACCGGATCAGCGTCATGTTGCAGGGCCGCCTCGTCGGCACGGTCAACAAGAGCGAGGTGACCAAGGACGAGGTGCTGGCCATGATCATCATCGGCAAGCTCCCGGGCACGGCGACGCAAGACCGAGCTCGCCGAGCTCCACTGATAGCCCGGCCTCACGGGCATGACGGGCTGACGGGCAGGACGAGGCAACGCGCATGAAGAACCTCCGCTGGGGGATCCTCAGCACCGCCGATATCGGGATGACCAAGGTGATCCCCGCTATCCAGCGCGCCGAGCTCTGCGAGGTCGTGGCCATCGCCTCGCGCCGCAGCGACCGCGCGGCCGCGGCCGCCGCCCGGCTGGGGATCCCCACGGCGTACGGCAGCTACGAGGAGCTGCTGGCCGCCGGCGACGTGGACGCGGTCTACATCCCGCTCCCCAACGACGCCCACGCTGAGTGGACGATCAAGGCGGCCGGAGCCGGCAAGCACGTGCTCTGCGAGAAGCCGCTGGCCCTCAGCTCCGCGCAGGCGGAGGAGATGGCGCGAGCCTGCGCCGCGGCCGGGGTGAAGCTGGGCGAGGCATTCATGTACCGGCACCACCCCGCCTGGGTCGAGACGGTTCGGCTGGTGCGGACCGGCGCCATCGGCCGGCTGCAGGCCGTGCAGAGCTTCTTCAGCTACTACAACGACGACCCGGCCAACATCCGCAACCGGGTCGAGCACGGCGGCGGGGCGATCATGGACATCGGCTGCTACTGCATCAACCTGTCGCGGATGCTGTTCGGGGCGGAGCCGTCCCGGATCGAGGCGGCGGTGCGTCGTGACCCCGAGATGGGCGTCGACATCGTCGCCTCGGCGCTGCTGGAGTTCCCGGGTGGCGGCCAGTCGGCCTTCACCTGCAGCATCCGGGCCGAGCCCTACCAGCGGGTGCACATCTTCGGCACCTCCGGGCGGATCGAGGTCGAGATCCCGTTCAACATCCCCCCCGACCGGGAGACCCGGGTCTTGCTGACCTCGGGGGGAGATCCTCCGGTGGCGCCGGCCACCGAGGCGCGCACCTTTCCCCCGGCCGACCAGTACTCGATCCAGGCGAGCCTGTTCGCCCGGGCGGTGCTCGAGGGCACCGGGGTCCCGGTGCCGGTAGAGGATGCCGTGGCCAACATGAAGGTGATCGAAGCGATCCTGGCGACAGGATGAGAAACGACGACCGGCCGGTCGCCGACCGGCCGGCCGCACAGGAAAGTAGGAGCAGCATGACGGAGTTCTTCCCCAACGTTCCCGAGCCGATTCGGTACGGCGGCCCCGACGCGGAGGCCGAGCTGGCCTACCGGGTGTACGACCCGGACCGGATCGTGGCGGGCAAGCGCATGGAGGATCACCTCCGCATCGCCGTGGCCTACTGGCATTCCTTCGCCGCGCCCGGCGACGACACCTTCGGCGCGGGTACCTTCGACCGCCCCTGGCTCGATGCGGGGGCGGACCCGATGCAGGCCGCCCGCCAGAAGATGGACGCCGCCTTCGAGTTCTTCGCCAAGCTGGGCACGCCCTTCTTCTGCTTCCACGACATCGACATCGCGCCGGCCGGGGCGACCTTCGCCGAGACCAAGCGCAACCTCGAGGAGATGGTCGCCTACGCCGAGGAGCACATGCGGCGCACCGGCGTCCGGCTCCTGTGGGGCACCGCCAACCTCTTCGGCCACCCCCGGTTCGCCGCGGGGGCGGCGACCAACCCGGACCCGGAGGTGTTCGCCTACGCGGCGGCACAGGTCAAGAACGCCATCGACGCCACCCACCGCCTGGGCGGCGCCAACTACGTGCTGTGGGGGGGCCGGGAAGGCTACGAGACCCTGCTCAACACCCGCCTGCGCCGGGAGGCCGACCAGTTGGCCCGGTTCCTGACCATGGTGGTCGGAGTACAAGCACCAGATCGGGTTCAAGGGCACCCTGCTCATCGAGCCGAAGCCACAGGAGCCGACCAAGCACCAGTACGACTACGACTGTGCCACGGTGCACGGGTTCCTGGAGCGCTACGGCCTCATCGGGGAGGTGTTCGTCAACATCGAGGTGAACCACGCGACGCTGGCCGGTCACAGCTTCCACCACGAAGTGGCCTACGCCATCGACAACGGCATCTTCGGCAGCGTCGACGCCAACCGGGGCGACCCGCAGAGCGGCTGGGACACCGACCAGTTCCCCAACTCCGTCGAGGAGCATGAGCCTGGCGATCTACGAGATCCTCCGCGGCGGGGGCTTGACCACCGGGGGCTTCAACTTCGACGCCCACCTGCGTCGCCAGAGCCTGGAGCGCGACGACCTGTTCCACGCGCACGTTGGCGGCATCGACACCCTCGCCCAGTCGCTGCTGGTGGCGGCCCGGCTCATCGAGGACGGCAGGCTCGAAGCGGCCCGCGACGAGCGGTACGCCGGTTGGGCCGGTCCGCTCGGGAAGTCGATCATCGACGGGAGCCTCTCCCTCGGCGACCTCGAGCAGAAGGTCGTGGCCGGCGACATCGATCCGCAACCGGTCTCGGGCGGGCAGGAGCGGCTCGAGAACCTCGTCAACAGGACTCTGTGGCAAGCGATCAGGTCCGGCCGGTGACGACCCGGCCGGCGCCGGGAGGAGACGCAATGAGTGACCTGAGCGGCAAGGTAGCTGCCATCACCGGGGCCACCTCCGGAATCGGCGCAGCCACGGCCCGAGCGCTGGCCGGTGAGGGCGTTTCGGTCGTGGTGGCCGGGCGGCGCCGGGAACGGCTCGACCGCCTCGTGGCCGAGATCGGCGACGCGGCCGCGGCCGTGGAGATGGACGTGCGCGACCCCGAGGGAGCGCGCCGCCTGGTGGAGACGGCCCTCGACCGCTTCGGGCGCCTCGACGCGCTGGTGGCCTGTGCGGGCATCGGGGCGTACGGGGGCATCATGGATCTCAGCGACGAGCAGCTCAAGGCCATGATGGACATCAACGTCGCCGGCACCGTGTGGCCCATCCGGGCGGCGGTGCCCCTTCTGCTGAAGGCGGGCGGCGGCGACATCGTGATCGTGGCCTCGGTGGCCGGATTGCGCGGCGAGCACGACGAGGCCGTCTACGCGGCGACGAAGCATGCCCAGGTGGGCCTGGCGGGGAGCCTCGATCGCGAGCTGCGGGAGAAGGGCATCAGGGTGTCGGCGATCTGCCCGGGCGGGGTGGCCACCGAGTTCGCCATGGGCGCCGGGCGCACCCCCGACATGCCGGGCCTGGCCAGAATGCTGCGGGCCGAGGACGTCGCCGCCGCGGTGGTGACGGTACTGAAGCAGCCCCCCAGCATGCGCACCCTGGTGTGGTCGATGCGCAGCATCCACGAGGCCAACTGAGAGCCCCGGGGGAGGCACCCGCCGTGGTGACCCAGTCGGTCGGCGGTGCCCGCATCGAGATCGATCTCGACGCCGGCTGCCGGCTGGCCTCGCTGCAGGCCGGCGGCCACGAGCTGTTGGTGACCTCGGCGCCCAGCCCCATCGACTGGGGGTGCTACCCGATGGCGCCGTACGCCGGGCGCGTCCGGGATGGCCGCTTCACCTTCCGGGGCAGGAGCTACGAGCTTCCGCGGACTCTGGGCGGGCACGCCATCCATGGTTCGGTGTACTTGCGTCGCTGGGAAGCCGAGAGCGACACCGTCTTCCAGACCGGACTGGGCCCCGAGTGGCCGATGGCGGGGCGGGCCCGCCAGGAGATCCGGCTCAGGGCCGACGGAGTCAGCTTCCGTCTGGAGGTGCACTCCGAGAGCGGTGCCATGCCGGCCTCGTGCGGATGGCACCCGTGGTTCCGCCGGGTCCTTGCCGGAGCGGAGGCGGTGCTGGACTTCCACCCCGGCTTCATGTACGAGCGGGACGATGCCGGTATCGCCACCCGGAAGCGGCAGCCGGTGGCCGAGGGACCCTGGGACGATTGCTTCGGCGATGTGGACGGGGCTCCGGCGATCACGTGGCCGGGCGTGCTGCGTCTCGAACTGGAGTCCACGTGCCGTTGCTGGGTCGTGTTCACCGAGCGCGACCACGCCCTGTGCGTCGAGCCTCAGACGGCGCCGCCCGACGCCCTGAACCACGACCCCTTCGTCGTCGAGCCAGGCCGGCCGTTGGTCGCCGAGTGCACCATGAGGTGGGATCAGCTCGGCATCCCCGCTGGGCGGACTGCCGACCGAACGCGGGACTGAGGAGCGTCCCGCCCCGGGCTTCGCTGCTAGCCGTTCAGTTCGGCCAGGCGGGCGCGTACGCCCCGAATGCGCTCGAGGCTGGTGGTGTCGCGCGGGATGGGGTCGAGCAGCGTCCCGCGCCGGGTGTCCCAGCCGCGGGCGATCGCGTCGGGGGCATCGCCGCCGAGGACGGCGGCGGCCTGGGCGGCGGCGCCGAGAGCGACCAACTCGGTCGCCTCCGGGATCTGGACCGGCCGGCCCGACAGGGCTTGCACCACCCGGCGCCAGGTGGCCCCTCGCGCTCCGCCCCCGATGAGGATGATCGGGGCCTCGGGGTCGAGGCCGGAGCTGTGGGTGTCGATGACATCGAGGGCTTCGAGCAGCGACAGCACGGCTCCCTGGTATGCGGCGAGCAGGATCTCGCCGGGCTCGGTGGTGTGGCGCAGCCCGGTGATCGACGCTGCCGCGTTGGGGAGGTTGGGGGTCCGTTCACCGTCGAGGTAGGGGAGCACGACGACCTCGGTGTGCTCGGCGGCGGCGTCGCGGTCGAGGCCGAGCCAGCCGGCGATCCGGTCGACGGCGAGCGTGCAGTTGAGGGTGCAGGCCAGGGGGAGGAATCGCCCCGTGGCGTCGGCGAACCCGGCCACGCTCCCGGAGGCATCCACGGTGCGGGTGGCGGAGCTGACGAAGGCGGTGCCCGAAGTGCCGAGGCTGATGACCGGGACCCCGGGAGTGAGCCCCAGCCCGACCGCCGCACCGGCGTTGTCCCCGGTCCCCGGGCCGACGGGGATCCCCGGCCGCAGGCCCAGGTAGGCGGCCGCCTCCGCCGTCATCTCGCCCGCGGGATCGCGCGGTCCGAGCACCCGGGGAAGCAGAGAAGGGTCGAGCTGCTGGCTCGGGTGGGCAAGCACTTCGTCGGCGTACGCCTCGGTCGCCGTCGACCACCACGCCGTGCCGGAGGCGTCGCCGCGGTCGGTGACGCCGGCCCCGGTGAGGCGCTCGGTGAGGAAGTCGTGGGGGAGCCGTATGGCTCGGGTGGCGGCCGCCGAGTGCGGTTCGACCCGCCTCAGCCACGCCCACTTGGTGGCGGTGAACGACGCCACCGGCACCAGCCCGATGTGCTCCGCCCACCAGGCAGGTCCGCCGAAAGCGGCCACCATGCGTTGGGCGTCTTCGGCGGACTCGGTGTCGTTCCAGAGCTTTGCCGGCCGCACCGGCTGCCCGTCACCGTCGAGCACGACGAGCCCGTGCTGCTGGCCGGCGACCGAGATGGCGGCGATCTCCGCCGCCCGCCCGGTCTGGAGGAGGGCGTCGCGCAGCGCCCGCCACCAGAGCTCGGGGTCGGTCTCCCGGGCGCCCCCGGTGCCGGTGACCTCGTGGGGCGCTCGGCCCAGCGCAACGGTCGCACCCGTCTCGGCATCCACGACCACGACCTTGGTGGCCTGGGTCGACGTGTCGACTCCCGCGATGAGCGGCATCGCCCTCCTTCCGACTGCCGCCAGAGGTTAGAACGCACCGGAAGCCATCGGAGGCGATGGCGGGCCTCAGAGCCCGGCGGCGGCGAGGCGCTCGTCGAAGGTGGCCAGCACCCGTTCCTGCAGGGCGGCGAAGAACTCGCGAGTGTTGAAGTAGGGGAGCTGGATGTGGGGGTAGTGGTCGTGGGCCTCGGCGGGCATCACGTAGTCGTCGGCGGTGAACCCCTGACGCCGCTCGCCGGCGTAGCCCCGCAGGTAGGTGCGCCGCACCACCTCCCGGAGCTCGTCGCCGGTCACGGCAAGCCCGGTCGCGGCGCCGATCGCCTCTGCTTCCATCTCCGGGGTGATCATGGCGAGCTTGCAGATGCCGGTTATGTCGTCGAGCATGATCTGGGGCCCCCGGTTGGTGATCGCGTCCACCCAGTAGTCCAGACCCGTCTCCCGCTCGTTCAGCAGGAGGAAGAACGTGCGCATCGACATGTGGCCCCCGGCCAGGGCCCAGGGGTACGCCGGATTGACCTGGGGGAGGTGGGCGGGGTACTCGACTCCCTTGGACTGCATGGCATAGCCGGTCTCTCCCGTCTGCTCGGAGAGCCGCTTGACCCCCCGGCCCAGCTCGGGCCGCCGCCCTGCCCCGACGGCGGCGATGGCCTCCCGGGTGGCATCGAAGTCCCCGTAGGAGAGCCCGCCGGCGATAGGCGCCTCGGGGTGGCGGCGGTTGTACTCCATGGCGTAACCGAGGGTGACCCCCAAGGACACCGCGTCCAGCCCCAGTTCGTCCGTCAGGGCCATGAGCTCCAGGGCTTGGGCGGCATCGAATAGCCCCAGGTTCGACGACAGCAGTGCCAAGGGCTCGTAGTCCACCCTGGACAGGAAGGGCCCGGTGTCACCCGATTCGACGGCCTCGTACACGTTGCGATGGCAGCGGATCCCGCAGAGGTGGCAGCCTTCGGCCTTGACCACGTAGGGGCCGGCTTCGACGCTGGCCCGATACAGGGCGACGGAGTCGTCGGTCCCCAGCGGGCGGAAGTTCATCTCCGGCACCGCGCCCACCTCGTGCAGAACGTGGAACGTTCGCCAGGTCCCGCCTTTGTCGTCGGGCAGGTCACGGTAACGGGCGCTTCCCGGGCCCAGGTTGATCTCCCGGTTGACCTCCTTGAGCCCCGCGGCCGAGCCGCGCGGGTCGGGCCCGTCGGCGGCGACCGCCAACAGGTTCTTGGCGCCGAGTACGCCGCCGAAGCCGCCGCGTCCGCAGAAGCGTGCCTTGGCGTCGCCGGTTTGCGTCTGGTTGTGGGTGGTGAGCGCCACGGCGGCGTAGGCGACCTCGCGATAGTGCTCACCGGCAGGGCCGATCACCGCGAATTGGGCCTCGGGGAAGCGTTGGTGCAGCTCTCGCACCCGGGCGTTGGCCCGGATCCCTACCAGGTCGGAGGCATCGAGGAAGGCGAACCGGGCCGGGCCTCCTTCGCTGCCCGGCGTCAGGTGAAGGAGCGTGGGCCGGGGGGCGCGGCCGGTGAGGACGATCTCGTCGACGCCCAGTGCCCGCAGCTTGGACCCGAAGCTGCCGCTGCCCGCCGACCACATGAGCCCGGGGGCCCCGGTGAGCGCCGTCTTGAGCGGGGAGAAGCCGGTCAGGTAGGTGCGCAGGCCGGTCATCACCCGCGTGCCGGTGAGGACTCCGATGTTCATCACCAGCGGCGCCGCGGGGTCGTACGGGTCGGCGACCGACAGCCCGCTCAGCAACTTGTAGGACCGGGCGATGCCGCCGAGGGCGTCCTCGAAGTCCCCGCATACTCGGCGCTCCCGGCGGGCCGTGCCGGCGGTGAGGTCGACGTGGTACCGGTCGAAGGTGAACTCGGTGGGTCCTCGCCGGGTCGCTGTCGTGCCGTCGTCGTCCTTGTGCTCTTCGCCGATCTGCCGGGCCGCCATTGTGCCGCCTAGGCTACCCAACGCCCGGAGCCGGCCAAACGGCGAGGCGGCAGTCGCACCCGGGATCGTCCCCGGCCCCGCCTGCCGGTGCCCGCCGGGCGCGAGGAGGAGTCGCACTGTGGTCAGCAACGCCGAATTGGAGCAGCGCCGGGCATCGGCCGTGGCCGACGGCTGGTCGAGCGTCTACCCGTTCTACGCTGATCGGGCCCGCAACGCCGAGGTCTGGGACGTCGAGGGGGGCCGGCACATCGACTTTGCCGGAGGCATCGCCTCCCTCAACGTGGGGCACCTGCATCCCAAGGTGCGGGCGGCGGTGGCGGCGCAGCTGGAGAGGTTCTCTCACACCTGCTTCGCGGTGGTCCCCTACGAGTCGGCCGTCGCCCTCGCCGAGCGCCTCAACGCCCTCGTCCCCGGGGACACACCCAAGAAGACCCTGCTGGTGAACTCGGGGGCTGAGGCGATCGAGAACGCGATCAAGATCGCTCGCCGCTTCACCGGCCGCCCGGGGATCGTCGCCTTCTCCGCCGCTTTCCACGGGCGCACGATGATGGCAATGGCGCTCACCGGCAAGATGTCCCCGTACAAGCTCGGCTTCGGGCCCTTCCCCGGGGACGTGTACCGCATCCCCTACCCCTACCCCTATCGCGGGGTGAGTCTCGAGGACACCCTGGCGGCCCTGGACCATGTCCTCAGGGAGGACATCGAGCCCGGCCGGGTGGCGGCCGTCCTGGTGGAGCCGGTGCTGGGTGAGGGTGGCTTCGTGATCGGCCCTCCCGAACTGCTGCAGCGCCTGCGGGAGGTCTGCGACCGGCACGGCATGGTGCTGATCGTGGACGAGATCCAGACCGGCTTCGGGCGTACCGGGCGCCTCTTCGCCACCGAGTGGGCGGGGATCGAGCCGGACCTGATGGCCATGGCCAAGAGCCTGGGCGGCGGGTTTCCCCTCTCGGCTGTGGTGGGCAAGGCGCCGATCATGGATTCCGTGCAGCGCGGCGGCCTCGGTGGGACCTTCAGCGGCTCGCCCGTAGGGTGCGCGGCTGCGTTGGCCGTGCTCGAGGTGATCGAGGAAGAGCACCTGGTCGAGCGGGCGCAAGCGATCGGGGTTCTGATCACCCGGCGGCTCGACGCGATGGCGGAGCGCTTTCCCCAGATCGGGGAGGTGCGTGCCCTGGGGGCCATGGCGGCGGCGGAGCTGGTGAAGGACCGGGAGACCAGGGAGCCGGCCACCGAGCTGACCAAGGCCCTGATCCGGGCCGTTGGTCAGCGGGGCCTGGTGCTGCTCTCCGCCGGCGAGGACGCCAACGTGATCCGCTTCCTGGTGCCGCTCACCGCCTCGGATGAGATCATCGAGGAGGGGCTGGACATCCTGGAGGGGGCCCTGGCCGACCTGACCGGGTGAGCGAGCGAGCAACGCTCGCACCGCTTTCGCGAACGGGCCCGCGGCCCTAGGCTCTCTCGGCGTGGGTCCCCTGAAAGTACCGGCCTGGGCGAGCGGTATCAGCTTCGGCTTGACCTCGGGAGTGATCACCACGCTCGGGCTGATCGTCGGCCTCCGCTCCGGCACGGGCTCGCGGCTGGCCGTCATAGGCGGCATCGTCACGATCGCGGTGGCCGACGCCTTCTCGGATGCCCTGGGCATCCACATCTCCGAGGAGGGCCGTGGGGAGGCCCGACCCGGTCACATCTGGGCCGTGACCCTGTCCACCTTCCTCAGCAAGCTCGTCATGGCGCTCACCTTCATCGTCCCGGTGCTCGTCTTGAGCCTCAGCACCGCGGTCTGGGTGAGCGTGGTATGGGGGGGAGTGGTGCTGGTCGCGCTCAGCTGGGCGATCGCCCGTTCGAACAACGAACCCGTGTATCGGGTGGTGGGGGAGCATCTGCTGATCGCCACACTCGTGATCGTGGCCGCTCAGTTCCTGGGGGACTGGGTGGCGGCGACGTTCAACTGAGCACGGGCGCCCGGCGCTCGGCCCGGCGTCATGGAGCCGGAGGGGGGATTCGAACCCCCGACCTGCTCATTACGAGTGAGCTGCTCTACCCCTGAGCTACTCCGGCTGGGGGCCGCATGGTACCGGCCGCTCCGGGGGTCAGGGGCCGGCCCTTGGTAACCTGGCCGCCCGGCCCGGAGTTGTGGATGGCCGACCCAGCCACCTTCGAAGACGATGTCATGCCTCTCGTGCCGCAGCTGTACTCGGCGGCGCGGCGCATGACCCGCAACCCGCAAGACGCCGAGGACGTGCTCCAGGAGACGCTGCTGCGGGCCTACCGCGGCTACCGCACCTTCAAGCCGGGCACCAACCTGCGGGCCTGGATGTACCGCATCTTGACCAACACCTTCATCAACCAGTACCGCCACCAGGCGCGCCAGCCGGCGGAGGTGGAGCTGGGTGAGCTCGAGGACCTCTACCTCTTCCGCCGCCTCGGGCAGGAGTCGGGCGCCTCCCGGAGCGCCGAGGACGAGGCCCTCGACCGCTTCGTGGATGAGGACGTCAAGGCGGCGGTGGAGGCTCTCCCCGAGATCTTTCGCATCCCCGTGCTGCTCGCCGACGTCGAAGGCTTCTCCTACAAGGAGATCGCCCGAATCATGGACGTGCCCATCGGCACTGTGATGTCGCGGCTCCACCGGGGAAGAAAGGCCCTCGAGAAGGCGTTGTGGGATATCAACGAGCGGCGAGGCAGCGTGGGGACGACGGCATGAAGCACAGCTGTGAGAGGGCCCTGTCCCTGGCGCACCGCTACATCGACGGGGAGATGATCTGGTTCCGCCGGAGGCGAGTGGAGTGGCACCTCCATCGCTGCCAGCAATGTGACGAGGGGTTCCTCTTCGAGCGGCGGCTCAAGCAGCGGGTCCACGACGGCTGCCGCGAGGAAATCCCCATCGTGGTGTACGAAAGACTGAGGGCGGTTCTCAGGGAGTACACCCAGGGCGAGGGCCCCGGCCGATAAGGTGACAGCCTCCCTCAGGGAGGTATTGGATGTCCGAGATCCTCAAGGGCAATCGAGTGACCGGGAAGCTGCGCGCCCCCCGGTCGCAAGACGGCGAGCGCCTCTGCGGCCAGCGCGGCTGCACCACGCGGCTGTCGCGATACAACAACCGCGAGTTCTGCTACGCCCACGCCCCGACCCGCTTCCCCCGCCTGCGGGGACGGGTGGTGCGCGAGACCTGAGGCGCCCCCGAACCTGGCGCCGGCCGGGGGGTATGCTCGGTCGGTGATTCCCCTGCACGGTTCCCGGTGAGCGCCGTCCACTGGCCCCTGGCCGCCGCAGTCGCCGCCCGCCTGGCCGGCCGCTACCCGCTGGAGGGCAGCTACCACTTCGCCATGCTCGACCGGCAGGCGCCCGAGCTGGTGCGCCGGGCCGCCGAGCTGGCCTCGGCCGAGACCCGGCTGCCCTGGACGGGTGAGCCCCAGGTGGAAGTGGTCACCCGCGCCGAGTGGTGCCGGGCGAACGTGGCCGCCTTCGGTCGCCTGCTGGCCCCGGCCGAGGCGAAGCTGGCCGCCTCCGGGGCGGGGTTGGGCAGGCGCCTCGCCGGCCGCCTGATGGGGGCCGAGGTCGGGGCGCTGGTAGGTGTTCTCGCCCGGCGGGTGCTGGGGCAATACGAGCTGGTGGTCCCCACCGGCAACGGCTCAGGCGATACGGTGATGCTCGTCGGCGGCAACCTGCTGGCCATGGAGCGCCAGCACGAGTTCCGCCCCGCCGAGTTCCGCCTCTGGGTGGCGCTGCACGAGTGCACCCACCGGCTCCAGTTCACCGCGGTGCCCTGGGTGGGCCCGCACTTCCTCGGTCTGGTGGCCCGTCTCATCGAATCCTCCGCCGGCGAGCCGGGCCGGGCGTCTCGCCTCGCCGGCGAGATGCGAGCCGCCGCCCGGGAGGGCCGGCCGATCGTCGACGAGACCGGCGTGTTGGGCCTGCTGGCGACTCCGGAGCAGCGGCGGCTCATCGACGAGGCCCAGGCGCTGATGAGCGTGCTGGAGGGGCACGGGCACGTGGTCATGGACCGCATCGGCGCCCGCCTGCTGGTGGGCCAGGACCGCATGGCCCGGGTCCTCAAGGCGCGGCGCCGGGACGCCCGCTTCTCCGCGTTCCTTCGGCTCACCGGCCTGGAGATGAAGATGAAGCAGTACGAGCAGGGGGAGCGCTTCATGCTCGCCGTCGAGCGCCAGGGGGGCTTCGGGGCTATCGACCGGGTCTGGGAAGGGCCGCAGAACCTGCCCACCCTCGACGAGATCCGCGACCCGTCGCGATGGCTGGAACGAGTGGCTTGACCGGCCCGGCGGGCCTGGTCCTGCAAGCCGTTGCCGGCGAGTTCCCCGATGCGCCGCTGCTCATGGCCCTGGGCGGCGGGGCCGACAGCGCGGTGTGCGCCTGGGCTGCGGTGACACTGGGGCGCCGGGTGCGGACGGCCACCGTCGATCATGGCCTGGCCGCCTCGCCTTCTCTGATCGAGGCCGCCCGCCGGGCGGCCGCCCACCTCCACCTCGACCATCGGCTGCTGCCCGCCCCGGCCGAGGGAAGGACCGAGGAGGATCTGCGGCTGGCCCGCTACCGGGCCCTGGAGGCGGAGGCCCGGCCCGGCGAACTCATCGTCACCGGCCACACCCGCGACGACCAGGCGGAGACGGTGCTGGCCAACCTGGTGCGGGGGGCGGGCACGCCGGGGCTGGCCGGTATCCCGGCTCGCCGGGGGCTCTGGTGCCGGCCGCTGTTGCGGGTGAGCCGGGCGGAGGCCCGAGCCGCCGCCGACGACCTGGGCCTTCCCTATACCGACGATCCGGAGAACGAGGACCCGTCCCGGCGGCGCAACCTGCTGCGCCACCGGGTGATCCCCCTTCTCGAGGAGGAGGCCGGCCCGGGGGTGCGCCCCGCCCTGGCCCGGGCCGCCGGCCTGCTGGCCGCCGACGATGCCGAACTGGAGAAGGCGGCGGGGAGGGTGCCGCTGCGCCGGGACCGCGACGCGCTGCGGCTGCCGGCTGCCGCTCTCTCCACGCTGCCGGAGCCGGTGGCCGCCCGGGCGGCCCGTCGTGCCCTGCGTCTGCTGCTGGACCCCTACCCTGGGGTCGGCGACGACGTGCGGGCGGTGCTGCGGGTGGCCGCCGGGGAAGCGCCGTGCCTGGCCATCCAGGGCGGCCACCTCGTCTGCCGGGAGGGGCCCTGGGTGGTGCTGTGCCCCGCGGCAGCCGCCGCCTCCTTCCGGCCCCGTGCCGCTCCCCGTCCCCGGGGAGGCCGCTTTCGGCGCATGGGTGCTGGCGGCGGAGGGCCCTCTGGAGTGGAGGGAGCCGATCCCCGTGGGCCGGCGCCGCGCCCTGACCGACCCGGCGGTGGCCTCCGCCGGGCTCACCGTGCGTGCCGCCGCGTCGGGCGACCGGGTGGACACCGGGCAGGGCAGCAAGGCGGTGGCCGAGGCGCTGCGGGAGGTGGGGGTGCCCGCCCGGCGGCGGGGGGACTGGCCGGTGGTGGAGTCGGGTGGCAGAATCGCCTGGGTGGCGGGGTCTCGCCTCGCCGCCTGGGCGGCGCCCCGGGGGCCCGCGGTGGTCGTGCTCGGGTTGAAGGAGTTGCGGTGAGGATCGGCAGGGCCCTGATCTCGGCACAGCAGATCGAGGAGCGCCTGTCGGCGATGGGCGCCCAGATCACCGCCGACTACCGGGACAAGGACCTGCTGCTGGTAGCGGTGCTCAAGGGGGCCTTCATGGTGATGGCCGACCTGTCCCGCCACATCGCCCTGCCGGTGGACATGGACTTCATGGCCGTCTCCTCCTACGGGGAATCCACCCGGACCTCGGGGGTGGTCCGCATCCTCAAGGACCTGGACCGCGAGATCAGCGGGCGCCACGTGCTCATCGTCGAGGACATCATCGACTCGGGCCTCACCCTGCAGTACCTGCGGCGCAACCTGGAGGTGCGCCGCCCCGCCTCGCTGGAGATCGCCACCCTGCTGCTCAAGACCGGCCTTCAGGTGGTGCCGGTGCAGGTGCGCTACGTGGGCTTCGAGATCCCGGCCGATTTCGTCATCGGCTACGGCCTGGACTACCTCGGCAAGTACCGCAACCTGCCCTACGTGGCGATCATGGAAGAGGACGGCGAGCAGGCCCCGCCGCCGTTCCCGTGAGGCTCAAGGGGGCGGCCGTCGCCGGCGATGAAAGGGGGACGGGGCTGGGGCGGGATAGCCGTCCAACGCGAATAGCATCTCCCGTGCAGGGCCAGGGCTGGGGGTGCCCCGACAGAGGAGCGAGGTGAGCCGAACCGTCCGTACAGTGCTGATCTACCTGATCGTCATCGTGGTGGCGGTCATGGCGATCAACGCCTTCGTGAGCAGCGCTACCGCTCCCGAGAAGCTCACGCTCACCGAACTGGAGGCCCGTATCGCCGGTGGCCAGGTGGAAGCGGTCACCATCAGGCAGGACTCCAACGTGGTGGAGGGAGACCTGTTGGATTCCTCCGGCCGGACGGTGCACTTCGAGACCCCCTACCCGGACGGCTACGAGGAGGTCCTCACCGGCCAACTCATCGACGCCGGGGTCGAGGTCGACGTGGATGCGGAGAACCCGGGGGTCATGCAGTGGTTCCTCGGCACCATCCTCCCCTACGTCCTCATTTTCGGGGTCTTCATCTTCATCCTCATGCAGATGCAGGGCGGCGGCAACCGGGTGATGGCCTTCGGCCGGTCCAAGGCCAAGCAAGTCACCCGCGACCAGCCCAAGGTCACCTTCAAGGATGTGGCCGGCATCGACGAGGCGGTCGAGGAGCTGCAGGAGATCAAGGAGTTCCTCGCCCGTCCCCAGAAGTTCCGGGCCATGGGAGCCAAGATCCCCAAGGGCGTGCTGCTGTTCGGGCCGCCGGGCACCGGCAAGACCCTGCTCGCCCGGGCGCTGGCCGGGGAGGCGGGCGTCCCCTTCTTCTCGATCTCCGGCTCGGACTTCGTGGAGATGTTCGTCGGTGTGGGGGCGAGCCGGGTGCGCGACCTCTTCGAGCAGGCCAAGACCCATGCCCCGGCGATCGTCTTCATCGACGAGCTCGACGCCGTGGGCCGCCACCGCGGCGCCGGCCTGGGCGGTGGCCACGACGAGCGGGAGCAGACCCTGAACCAGCTGCTGGTGGAGATGGACGGTTTCGACCCCAAGGCGGGGGTCATCCTCATCGCCGCCACCAACCGCCCCGACATCCTCGACCCGGCCCTGCTGCGGCCCGGCCGCTTCGACCGCCAGATCTACGTCGCCCTGCCGGACATCAAGGGCCGCCTGGGCATCCTCGAGGTGCACGCCAAGGGCAAGCCGCTGGAGAAGCAGGCCGACCTGGCAGTGCTGGCCCGCTCCACGCCCGGGTTCAGCGGGGCCGACCTGGCCAACACCATCAACGAGGCGGCCATCCTCGCCGCCCGGCGGGGCAAGGAGGTCATCACCCAGTAGGAGCTCGAGGAGGCGGTGGACCGGGTCATGGCCGGCCCCGAGCGGCGCAGCCGGGTGATGACCGACGAGGACAAGCGGCTCACCGCCGTCCACGAGGGCGGGCATGCCCTGGTGGGCCATGCCCTGCCCATGGCCGACCCGGTGCACAAGGTGACGATCATCCCGCGTGGCCGGGCCGGCGGCTACACCCGCTCGCTGCCCCTGACCGACAAGACCTACCAGCGCAAGAGCGAGCTGGTGGACCACCTGGCGGTGGGCCTGGCCGGGCGCACCGCCGAGGAGATCGTGTTCGGCGATCCCTCGACCGGGGCCCACAACGACATCGAACAGGTCACCGTCCTGGCGCGGCGCATGGTCATGGAGTACGGCATGAGCGAGCGCCTGGGGCCCATGAAGTACGGCGAGCCCGAGGGAGAGGTGTTCCTGGGCCGCGACTACATCCGGCACCAGGACCACTCCGACGAGGTCGCCTCCATGATCGACGATGAGGTCCGCAAGCTCGTCACCCGGGCGCACGACGAGGCCCGGGCCATCCTCACCGCCCACCGGGCCGCCCTGGACCGGATCACCGAAGTGCTCATGGAGCGGGAGACGCTGGACGCCGACGGAGATCAAGGAGACCTTCTTCGACGTCCCCAAGTGGGAGCACGCCTCCAACGGCACCATGCGCATCCAGCCGCCCAACGGCCAGGTGGGCGGCAACGTGGTGGCGCTGCCCGCCGCCGCCGACGAGAGCCCGCCCTCTCCCTGAGGTGCCCCCCGCCCCGTTCGCTCCCTTCCGCCCGGTGAGGTGGCAGGTGCGTGGGAGGGTGCTCGACAACACCGCCCACACCCTGGTGATGGGCGCGCTCAACGTCACCCCCGACTCCTTCAGCGACGGCGGCCTCCATGCCGATGCCGCGTCGGCAGTTGCCCGGGGCCTGGAGATGCTCGACGAAGGGGCCGACCTGGTGGACGTCGGCGGAGAGTCCACCCGCCCGGGGGCCGCAGCCGGTGGACGCCGAGGAGGAACTGCGCCGGGTGATCCCGGTGGTGCGGGACCTGGCCGCCGCCGGGGCCGTGGTCTCCATCGACACCGCAAAGGCCGAGGTGGCGGCCGCCGCGCTGGCGATCGGGGGCGGCGGTGGTCAACGACGTCACCGCCCTCGGCGACCCCGCCATGGCGGGGGTGGTCGCCGCTGCCGGGGCGGGCCTGGTGCTGCTGCACATGCAGGGGACGCCGCGCACCATGCAGGAGGACCCTCGATACGAGGACGTCGTCGCCGAGGTCGCCCGGTTCCTGGCGGGCCGGGCGGCGGCGGCGCAGGCGGCGGGCATCGACCCGGCCTGCCTCTGCGTGGACCCGGGGATCGGCTTCGGCAAGGCCCTCGAGCACAACCTGGCCCTGCTGCGGGGGATCCCGGATCTGGTGGACCTGGGCTATCCGGTGCTGGTGGGAGCCTCCCGCAAGCGCTTCCTGGCCGGCATCCTGGGCCCCATCCCCCCGGGGGAGAGGGACGCCGCCACTGCGGCCGCGCACGTTCTCGCCATCGCCGGTGGGGCGGCCGTCATTCGAGTGCACAACGTGGTCGTGGGACTACAAACAGCGCGCGTGGCCGACGCTATCGTGAGGGCGGTCCCAGCGAGAAGGTTACCATGACCGGCCTCGAGCCCAGGGAGTTCACCTGGGTGATCACCGGCCGCCTGGCGGTGGCCGAGCGCGTGGGCGGCCACGGCTTCCAGCACCGGCGGGTCCGCCGCGAGGAGGAGATCGCCTGGCTGCGGGCCGCCGGCTGTCACCGCGGTGCTCTCTCTGCTGCCCGGGAACCAGAACCTGGCCGCCTACCGGGCGGCCGGCCTGGTCGCCGTGCACGAGCCGCTCCTCGACCTCGAGCCGGCCTCGGCGGAGCGGGTGTTCTCCGCCCTGCGCACCCTGCTCCGGGAGCAGACCACCGTGCTCCTCCACCGCGACACCATCGACGAGGCGGTGGCCGGCATCCTCGCCGGCTACCTGGTGTACGCGGGGCTGGTGTCCCAGCCCATCGTCGCCACCGACACCATCCAACGGATCCTGCGCCGCCCGCTGGGGCCCGAGGCGCGGGCGGTCATCCCGCAGACGGCCGGCGCCTGAGCCGTGGCCCGGGCCGCCCTCGGGCTGGGCTCCAATCTGGGCGATCGGCGGGCCCGTCTGGCCGCGGCCGTGCGTCCGCTTGCGGGAGGCCGGGCCGATCGTGGCGGTGTCGTCGCTGTACGAGACGGCCCCCGTCGGGGGGCCGGCGCAGGGCCCCTTCCTGAACGCGGTGGTGATCGTCGACACGGGCCTTGCTCCCCGGCCGCTGCTCGAGTTGTGCCAGGCCATCGAGCGGGAGGCGGGGCGGCGGCGCCTGGTGCGCTGGGGCCCGCGCTCTCTGGACATCGACCTGCTCCTCTACGAGGGGATGGTCGTGGAGGAGCCGGGGCTGCGGGTGCCGCATCCTCGACTGGTCCTCCGCCGCTTCGCCCTGGAACCGCTGGTCGAGGCCTGGCCGGAGGCGGCCCTGCCCGACGGCACGACCGCGGCCTCGCTCCTGCCGGGGGTGGCAGAGCAAGAGGCCGAGGTGGTGGCCGGGCCGGGGTGGTGGGAGCAGACGGCGCTCTCCTCGGGGTGATCGGCCGCGGGCAACTGCCGCGGACGGTCGGCTCAGCCGCCCCTACACTCGCGATGTCCCGGTACCCGCGGTGGACTGGAGGCAGAACATGGACGTCATCCTGGTGGGGCCCGGCCGGGCCGGGCTGGCGTTGTGCCTGGCGCTGGTGGATGCCGGCCACCGGGTGATCGGGGTGCTCGCCCGGGACTTCGAGGGGCTGGAAGCGGCGTCGGCCACCCTGCCCGGCGGCCGCTGGCTGGACTGGCACGAGCCGCTGCCCGCCGCCGACCTGCTGCTCGATCGCCGTCAGCGACGCCGCCATCCCCGAGGTGGCCGAGCGGCTGGCGCCCCATGCCGCGGCGGTCCGGGGGGCGGTGCACCTGTCCGGGGTCACGTCGGTGAGCGCGCTCCAACCGCTGGCCGCCCACTGCCCGGTGGGGTCGTTCCACCCGCTGCAGACCCTCCCCAACCCCCGCGACGGGCGGGACCGCCTGCGTGGGGCCTGGGTGGCGATCACCAGCGACGACGACGGGCTCTTCCGCCGCCTGGTGGAGCTGGCCCAGTCCATCGGGTGCCATCCCTTCGCTCTGGCCGACGAGCGCAAGGCCCTCTACCACGCGGCCGCGTCGGCGGCGGCCAACTACCCGGTGGCCGCCCTGGCCATGGCCAGGCGCCTCTTCGAGGCAGCCGGGGTGGGCTTCGGGGTGGCCGAGCCGCTGGTGCGGGCGGCCATCGACAACGCCTTCCGCCTGGGGCCGGAGGCCGCCCTGACCGGCCCGGTCGCGCGTGGCGACGGGGGCACGGTGCGCGCTCAAGTGGAGGCGGTGGCCGCGGGGGCCCCGGAGCTGGCCGCCGACTTCGCCGCCCTCGCCCGGGTCACGGCCCACCTGGCCGGCACCGATGCGGACATCGAGGCCGCCCTCCCGTGAGGGTCACCACCACCTTCGCCGAGACCCGGGCGGCCGCCCGGGGTGTCACCGCGCTGGTGCCGACCATGGGGTTCTTCCACGAGGGGCATCTGGCGCTGATCGAGGCGGCCCGGGAGCGTGCCGACACGGTGGTGGTGAGCCTGTTCGTCAACCCGCTCCAGTTCAACGACTCCGGTGACCTGGAGCGCTACCCCCGCGACGCGGCGCGCGACGCCGCCCTGGCCGAGGCGGCGGGTGGGGACCTGCTCTTCGCTCCGCCCCTCGCCGAGATGTACCCGGTGCCGCCGGTCACCCGGGTGTCGCTGCCGGCGCTGAGCACCGAGCTCGAAGGCGCCTACCGCCCCGGCCACCTCGACGGGGTGGCCGTCGTGGTGGCCAAGCTGTACGCCGGCCTCGCTCCCGACCTCGCCTTCTTCGGCCGCAAGGACGCGCAGCAGCTGGCCCTGGTCACCCGCCTCGCCGCCGATCTCTCGTTCCCGGTCGAGGTGGTCGGCTGCCCGACCGTGCGCGAGCAGGACGGCCTCGCCCTCTCCAGCCGCAACGTCTTCCTGCCGCCGGCCGACCGGGGAGCCGCCCTCTCCATCTCGCGGGGCCTCATGGCCGCCGCCGACGCCGCCGGGGCGGGGGAGCGCTCCGGGGCGGCCCTCGAGGGCCTGGTGGCCGCCGAGATGGAGACGGCCGGCCTGGTATCGCCCGACTACGTGGCTCTGGCGGATGCCGCCGCCGCCGTGCGGATCCCCGTCCTCGACCGGCCCGCCGTCCTCGCGGTGGCGGTGCGGGTGGGCCCGGTCCGCCTGATCGACAACGTGCGCCTCGAGCCGGACGGGACGGCCGATCGGGGCAGGTGGCTCGAGGAGCCTTCCATCCTCTACGCGAGAGGGACGTGATGCTGATCGCCATCGACGTGGGCAACTCCCAGACGGTCATGGGCCTCTTCGACGGGGCCGAACTGCTCGACCAGTGGCGTCTCTCGACGGTGCACGACCGCACCGCCGACGAGTACCGCCTCTACTTCGAGGGGCTGCTCCGCCAGGATCGCTGGCGGGTGGAGGACTGCACGGGGCGTCGGCCTGTCGAGCGTGGTGCCCGAGGTGAAGGAGGCCATGGTCGAGCTCGCCGGGCAGATGGTGCAGGGCCCGCTGGTGGTGGTCGGCCCCGGGGTGCGCACCGGCATGGCGATCAACATCGACAACCCGCGCGAGGTGGGCGCCGACCGGGTGGTGAACGCGGTGGCCACCCTGCACAAGTACGGGGCGCCGGCCATCAGCATCGACTTCGGCACCTCGACCAACTTCGACGTGGTGGACCAGGACGGCGCCTACATCGGCGGGGCGATCGCCCCCGGCCTGCGGGTCTCCGAGCAGGCGCTCATCAGCGCCACCGCCGCCCTGCGGCGGGTGGAGACCCGGGTGCCCCGCGCCGCCATCGGCAAGAACACGGTGGAGGCCATGCAGAGCGGCCTGCTCTTCGGCCACGCCGGCATGGTGGACGGCATCGTCGAACGGCTGGCGGCCGAAGTCGGCGGGAAGCCGGCGGTGGTGGCCACCGGGGGGCTGGCGCCACCATCGTCCCCTGTGCCGCACGGTGAGCACGGTCGACGGCCGCCTCACCCTCGACGGCCTGCGGCTGATCTACGAGATGAACACAGGGGAATGAGATGAGCGGCGACGAAACGGCCGAGGGGGAGCACCTGGAGGAGCACTTCCTCACCGCCGCCCGCCTGGCCAGGTGGAGGCGCTGCGGGCGTCGGGAGTGACCCCTACCCGGTCTCCTTCAGCCCGACGGCCACCGCCGCCGCACTGCATGAGGCCCACGCCGGCCTCGCCGCGGGGGAGTCCTCGGGGCCCGGGAGACGGTGGCCGGGCGCTGCTGGCCATGCGCCGCCTCGGCGGCCTGGCCTTCGCGGTCATCCAGGACGGCTCGGGCCGCCTGCAGCTGTTCGCCGACGCGGCCGTGCTCGGCGATCGCCTCGTCGCGGTTCGTCGACCTCGACCCCGGCGACTGGGTGGGCGCCTCCGGGGAGGTGGTCCGAACGAAACGGGGCGAGCTGAGCATCCGGGTGGAGGACTTCGCGCTGCTGGCCAAGGCCCTGCGCCCCCTGCCCGAGAAGTGGCACGGCCTGCAGGACGTCGAGGTGCGCCACCGGCAGCGCTACCTGGACCTGGCCGTCAACCCGAGGCGCGCCGGCTGCTCGCCGCCCGCAGCGGGATCCTGGCCTCGCTGCGCCGCTCCCTGGACGGCCGGGGCTTCCTCGAGGTGGAGACGCCCGACCCTGCAGGCGAGGCGGGCGGGGCGCCGGCCAAGCCGTTCATCACCCACCACAACGCGCTGGGCATGGACCTGTACCTGCGCATCGCCCCGGAGCTGCACCTGAAGCGGCTCCTGGTCGGCGGGATGGAGCGGGTCTACGAGATCGGCCGGATCTTCCGCAACGAGGGCATCAGCCCCGGCACAACCCCGAGTTCACCATGCTCGAGGTCTACCAGGCCTACGGCGACTACTTCGACATGATGGACCTGACCGAGGCCCTGGTGGCCGAGGCGGCCGCAGACGGTGGCGGGGACCACCGAGATCGAGTACCTGGGACGGCCGCTGTCGCTGCGGCCCCCGTGGCGCCGGGTCGGCTACCTGGAGGCCAGCCTCCCAGGCCACCGGGGTGGAGTGGGACATGGGCATGCCCCTCGACCGGGCCCGGGAGCAGGCCCGGGGGCTGGGGGTGGAGGTGCGGCCTGCCTGGGGAGTGGGCAAGATCGTCTCCGAGGTCTTCGATGCCCACGCCGAGCCCAGCTTCTGGGAGCCGACGGTGGTCATGGACTACCCAAGGAGATCTCGCCCTGGCCCGCGACCATCGCCGCCTGCCGGGGCTGGTGGAGCGGTTCGAGGTGATCGTCGCCGGCCGGGAGCTGGCCAACGCCTTCAGCGAGCTCAACGACCCCTGGAGCAGCGCCGCCGCTTCGAGGCGCAGGTCGCAGGCCCGGGCCCACGGCGACGAAGAGGCCCATCCCCTCGACGAGGACTATCCTGATGGCCCTCGAGTACGGCATGCCCCCCACGGGGGCATGGGCCTGGGGGTGGACCGCCTGGTCATGCTGCTCACCGGGGAGGAGAGCCTCCGCGAGGTGATCCTCTTCCCGGCCCTCCGCCCGGAGGGATGA
>CAWCKE010000001.1:0-363672 GCA_963796115.1 uncultured Acidimicrobiia bacterium | reverse complement strand
CGAGCCCCTGACGACCCGACCCCGGCTAGGCAGAGGAAGCGGATTCGGGCTCGAGCGCCGGCGCGGTGAACTCGAAGGTGCTGTGACCTTCGTCGTACCGGTAGGTCAGGTCCCCGCCCATGGCCCGGGCCAGCTGGCGCGAGATGGCCAGGCCCAGGCCGAGGCTCTGCGCTCCCCCGGCCGTGGTGTGCGCCCTTTCGAACGGCTCGAAGATGCGCTCTCTCATGTGCTCCGCGACCCCGGTCCCGTCGTCGATCACCCGGAGCACGGCCAGGGAGTCGCGGCGACTCGCCTCCACGTCGATCTTCCCTCCGCCGTACTTGAGGGCGTTGGTCAGCAAGTTCCGGATCACCTGGCGCACCCGCCTGGGATCGGCGTGCGCCCAGACCGGCCCAGTCGCGGCCTCGATGCATTTGTCGGTGCCGCCCTCGAGCCCCTCGATGATGGTGGCGGCCTCGGCCGACAGATCGACCGCCCCCGCCTCCAGCCGGAGCATGCCTGCCTCCACCTGGCCCGAGGTCAGCAGGTCTTCGAGGATGTTTGCCAGGTCGTCTCCCTGGTGCACGATCATGGTCACCATCTCCCGCCGCTCCTCCTCGGAGAGGTTGGCCCAGTCGTCCTGCAGCACCCGGCCGAACCCGGTCACCACCGTCAGCGGCGTGCGGAGTTCGTGACCCACCGAGGACAGAAGCTGGTTCTTCTCGGACAGCTGGTGGTGGAGACGGCGGTTGGCGAGCAGCGGGATGCGCTGGAGCCACAGCGCAAGCACCCCGGTCACCAGGATCCCACCGAGAACCAGCGCCAGCAGGGCCAGGTTCTGTTCGGACGCGAGGTCGGTCGACAGCGTCTCCAGGTCCAGGGCCACGTAAGCCCGCCGGTCGGATAGGGGGGTGCCGGGGGTCGCCGTCTTCAGGCTGCGCAGGGACGCGGCCGCCGAGAGGGTGTGGGTCTCCTCGTCGAGCGCGAAGACGGGCAGGAAGCTGCCGGACCCGGCGGACAGCTGCTGGGTGACGTCGGCGGGCAATGCCGACGAGGACCTCCCCAGCCACTCGAATCGGGAAGCGGCGACGACCACTCCGGGCTCGCCTCTCACCACCACGATCTCCTCGATGATGGGATTGGCGCCGAGCATCATGATGGCCCGGCGCAGGTCGGCTTCACTGACATCCCGGCCACGGCCTGGATCTCCAGGAGCACCGACTCGGCGCGCCGCTCGCGCTGCTCGATCTCCCGGGCGTGGGAGTCGCTCATGACTCTCAGACCGACCACCCCGCCGAAGATGGCTCCGGCCAGCAGCAGGGGCAGGACCGTCCGCCTGAGCGTGGTGAACGCCTTCACTTCCCGGCCTCGAGAACCCCGTCGATGAACTCCGACGAAGCGCACCCGGCCGCGGTCTCGGTCTCGGTGATGGCGGCTACCTGCACCAGAACCCGGGCGGCCCGGAGGCAGGTGGCGGCCAAGACCCCGCCGTGGAACAACTCCGCCTGCTCGTCGAGGGTGAGCAGGTTCACGCCGGCAAGGGCTTCCTCGGCCTCCGCGGCGTCCAGGCCCTCTCGAGCAGCAATCGCGGCCACCGCCTCCTGGGGGTGCTCGCTCAGGTAGCCCAGGGCGCGGTCCCACACCCGGAGGATGGCCCGCACCGCCTCCGGGTGGTCCCTGGCGAACTGCTCGCTGAAGGTCACCACGTCCATCACTTCGCCGGGGATGTCGGCCGAGGAGAAGAGGGTGTTGTAGCCCAGGTCGCGGGTGAGCTCGGTGGATGCCGGGGGGAAGGTGACCGCGGCGTCGATCTGCCCCGACCAGGCGAGGGCGGGTATGTCCGGCTGGGAGGTCCAGACCACCTCGACATCGTCGAGGGCCATCCCCGCCTTCGACAGCATGCGGGAGAGGAGGTAGATGCCGAGAGGCGGGTCCACGGCTATCCGGGCCCCTTCCAGGCCGGCGATCGAGGTGATGCCCCGCCTGGCCACCACCAGGTCGGCGCCGTTGGAGTAGTCGGTGATCAGCACCGCCACCGGATTGAGATCGGTTTCTGAGCGCGACTCGATCAACTCCAACAGGGTGGTGGCCATCCCGTCGACGTAGCCGCGCTCGAACGCCGCTTTGACGTCGGCCGGCGTGCCCAGATCCACTATCTCGACGTCGAACCCTTCTTCGGCAAACCAACCCAGATCCTCAGCCACCGCCAGGAGGTCGAAGCCCACCCAGAGGTTGGCGCCGATCCTGACCCCCTCGCGACCCGACCCCGCCCCTTCTCCGCTGCACGCCCCCAGGAGCAGCCAGGCGATCGCCGCCCAGGCGACCAGCCGCCGGCGGGGTCGCCGACTCTGCGGGGAGAGCCGGGTTCTCATACCAGCACATCGGGACACTGGGCCTGGTGCGTTACCGGTTTCTGCCGGTCCCAGGCCTGGGAGCGGCAGTTCCTGAGACCGACACCAGGCCGGCGAACCTCCCCGGGCCGGTGGAGGCTGGTGCCCGACCGCACCGGCGACATCCCGGGCGGCCTGCCACCCCCGGCGCCCGCGACTCCCAGGGCACCAGGGGCGAACTCCCCTGGGGGCCCCTCGGGAGCATCACCAAGTTCGTCTCTCGCCTTGGAGCTGACTGTCTTCCCATGACGACCTCAATCCGGGCAGTGCGTAGGGGGCTGCCCAAGTCGCATACGGGGGTGTATGCTGATTTGCATGCAGAGCACAAGCGTGCGGATCGACGTGGCCACGCACGACGAGTTGAAGCGCCTTGCCTCTTCGCTGGGCACGACCGTCGGCGAGACGGTGGCGCTGGCGGTGCGACGGCTTCGACAAGAGCGCCTCGGTGAGGAACTGGCCGCCGCGCTCTCAACCGACGAGGCTGCGTGGCTCGGTGCTGAACTCGGGTGACGTCGTAGAACTGCACCTGGGAATCCCGTCGGGACGAGAGGCAGGATTGCGCCGCCCGGCCGTGGTGGCCACTGCCCAGAGGCTCCTCGACGCTTCGCCCAGCGTCATCCAAGTCGTACCCCTGACTACAACCGGGCGCGGCTTCGGGTCAGAGGTACCGCTCGAGCCCGACGACGCCAACGGCCTCGACCGGCTGTCGGCCGCCCAGTGCCAACACGTCCGGGCCGTGTCGGTCGGCCGTGTCGAGAGGGTACTGGGCAACGTGGGCAGCGTGGCGCTCGCCCAGATCCGCGAGGTGCTAGGCCTGATCCTCGACATCCCCTCCTGAGAGTCCGACGACAACCGGGATGCCCGGCACCCCCTCGGGGACTCCACGCCTCACCGGCCCTCGGTGTGAGCCTGCCCCTACAGCCCCTCCACCGCCACCGGCTCGATGTCCCCGGCCGGGGTGAAGCCGAACACCTGCCCGTAGAAGGACAGCTCGGCCTCCAGGGTGCGGGCGATGTTCTCCGCCTTGCGAAAGCCGTGCCCCTCGCCCGGGAAGGTGAGGTGGGCCACCGGCACCCCCCGCTGCCGGAGGGCGGCGGCCATGATCTCCGCCTGCTTCGGCGGCACCACCCGGTCCTCCAGGCCCTGGAAGAGGATCACCGGCCGGTCGATGCCCTCCACGTGGTAGATGGGGGAGCGCTCCCGGTAGGTCGCCTGCTGCCTGCGGGTAGGGGCCGACCAGCCAGTCGAGGTAGCGGGACTCGAACTTGTGGGTGTCCCGGGCGAGCAGCTCCAGGTCGGCGACGCCGTAGTGGCTGGCGCCGGCGGCGAACTCGTCGCGGAAGGCGAGCGCCGCCAGGGTCGTGTAGCCGCCGGCGCTGCCGCCGCGGATGGCCAGGCGGGCCGGGTCGGCCTTGCCGGTCGTCCGCCAGGTGGGCGGCGGCGAGGGCGCAGTCCGCGCACGTCCACGATGCCCCAGCGCCTGTGGAGGCGCTCCCAGTAGGCACGCCCGTAGCCGGTGGAGCCCCCGTAGTCCACGTCGGCCACGGCGAAGCCGCGGCTGGTCCAGAACTGCACCTCGGGGTCCAGCACCGGCCGGGCCGCCGAAGTCGGGCCCCCGTGGATGGCCACGAGCAGCGGCGGCAGGTCGCCGGCGGGGGCGGCGAACTCGGGGTTGGTGGGCGGGTAGTAGTAGAGGTGGGCGCGCGCCGTCGGGAGTGGGGAAGGCGACGCGCTCGGGGACCGACGTGTACCGGGGGTCGAGGCCCGGCCCCTCGGGCGCGCGCACCACCTCCGTGTCGCCGGTGACCGCGTCCACCCGGACCACCGCGTAGGGGGCGGTGGGCGAGCCGGCGACCATGTACAGGTCCCGCCCCTCGGCGACCAGCGAGGACAGCCAGGTCCCCGGGGCGGGCAGGGCGCGGGTGGGCCCGTCGGGCTCGTGGATCAGCAGGTTCGTGCCGGCGGGGCCGGTGTAGACGGCGGCGATCGAGCCGTCGCCCAGGAAGGCGTAGCGCCGCAGGCGGAACACCCACTGCGGACCGCCGACGTCGCCGGCCACCGCGGCCACCGGTTCCGCCTCGCCGTCGCGGAGGCGGTAGAGGTTCCACCAGCCGCTGCGGTCCGAGGCGAAGTGGAGCACTCCCTCCGGGGACCACTCCGGCTGGAAGATGGACTCATTCGGGCCGCCGGCCACCAGGCGCGGCTCGCCGGGCCGCCCGTCGGGCCCCAGCTCGGCCAGCCACAGGCCGGTGCCGTTCCAGGGCATGTTGGGGTGATCCCAGGCGAGCCAGGCGAGCAGCCGCCCGTCGGGGGAGAGGCGCGGAGAGGAGAAGAAGTCGTGGCCGCCGACGATGGCCTCGGGGGCGCCGCCGTCGAGGGGCAGGCGCACCAGCTCGTTGGTCGCTTCGCCTTCGCCGTGCCGCTCCCGCACGCAGATGAGGAACCCGTCGCCGAAGGCCAGGTCGGCGTAGCGGTCGCCGGCGGGTAGCGGCGGCTCCGGGGTGATCGGCCGGGGAGCCTCCCCGGGGCGGTGGCGGTAGAGGCGCTGGTCGGCGAAATTGGCGAAGTACACGTCTCCGTCGTGCACCGCGTAGGCGCCGCACCCGTACTCGTGCACCCGGGTGCGGGCGTTGTAGCCGGCAGGGGTGACGTCCTCCGGCGACCCGTCGGCGCCGCGCCGCATGATCACCGTTCGCCCTTCCTCGCCGGGGCGGCTCTCGGCCCAGTACACGCGTCCCGCCGTCGACCTCCAGGCTGTCGGTGAACAGGATCTCGGCGCGGGTCACCGACAGCGCGCTGATCGGCGATTCCCAGGCCCCGTACGGCGCCACGGCCACAGCTGACCTCCTCGGCTCGGCGCCGCGACCCTAGCCCCTATGCGCCTGGCATGATGGGGCCGTGTCGGGGACGATCCCTTCCCATGAGTTGGTGCGCCTGCAGATGGCGGCCACCGGGCGCTCGCGGGCGGATCTGCTGGCCGATCCCACCCTCGATCCGGCGGAACGGGCCCGTTTCGACGCCCTGGTGGCCCGGCGCCTGGCGGGGGAGCCGCTGCAGTACCTCGAAGGGCGGGTGCCCTTCGGCCCCATCGAGGTGAGGGTGGACCGCAGGGTGCTCATCCCCCGTCCCGAGACCGAACAGCTGTGGGAGCAGGCGGTGGCCGCCCTGGGGGAAGCCGGCCCGGGCACGCCCATCGTGGATCTGGGAACCGGCTCGGGGGTGCTCGCCCTCGCCCTGAGGCACGCCTTCCCGACGGCCCCGGTGTACGCCACCGACCTCAGCGCCGAGGCGCTCGAGTTGGCCCGGGAGAACGCGGCGGCCAACGGGCTCGAGGTGGCCTTCCTGCACGGCGACCTCCTCGACCCGCTGCCCTCGGCCGTGCGCGGCCGGGTCGAGCTGATCGTGGCCAACCCGCCGTACCTCTCCGAGGACGAGTGGGAGCGGCTCCCCGACGAGATCCGCCTCCACGAGCCCCGGGAGGCCCTGGTGGCCGGGCCCGCCGGCACCGAAGTGCTCGCCCGCATCGCCGACGAGGCCTACTGGTGGCTGGGGATCGGCGGCTGGGTGCTGTGCGAGATCGGGGAGGACCAGGGCGAGGCGGTCCTCGGCTCGTTCGGCGCCTATGAGCGGGAGGTGCGCCCCGACCTGGCCGGGCGGCCCCGGTTCCTGGTGGCGCGCAAGGGGGCGCCGTGCTGTCGGTGAGCGCGCCCGACGACCTGGCAGCGGTGGTGGCCGCCCTCCGCCGGGGGGCGGTGGTCGGCATTCCCACCGACACCGTCTACGGGCTGGCCGCCGATCCCTTCTGCCGGGAGGCGGTGGCGCTCCTGTTCAGCCTCAAGCGCCGCCCGGCCGTCAAGGCAATCCCGATCCTGGCTGCCTCCATCGAGCAGGCGGAGAGGGTGGGGGTGCTGGCGGGGCCGGCCCGGCGGGCGGCGGAGCGGTACTGGCCGGGGGCCCTGACGCTGGTGGTGGGCCGGGTGCCCGGCCTCCCGGACTGGCTGGGCAACCCCGCCCGGGGCTCCGTGGGGATCCGGGTGCCCGACCATCCGGCCGCTCTCTCCCTCCTGGCCGAGGCCGGCCCGCTGGCGGTGACCAGCGCCAACCGCTCGGGCGGGGCCGCTGCCGACGACGACGCCGGGGCTCGGGCGATCTTCGCCGACGGGGTGGCCGCCTACCTGCCCGGTGCCGGGGCGGGGGGAGCCCCGTCCACGGTGGTCGATCTCACCGGCAGGTCCCCGCGGGTGCTGCGGGCGGGCCCGGTGCCCTGGGAGGGGATGTGAGCCTCAGCCTGCCCGACGAGCGCATCTCCACCCGGCGCAAGTGGGCGGCCATCGGGGTGGCCACCCTGCTGCTCGCCGGCTCGTTCTGGGTGGTGCTGCTCGCCTTCCGGGCCTGGCTGGGCGACTTGACCAGCGAGCAGCTCGACGCCGGCGTCGAGGTCCCCCTCACCGCCGGGGTGGTGCTGGGCCTGGCCGGCGGCTTCACCCTGATGACGGCCGCCTTCGCCGCGCTCGCCGTGATCTCCCGTCACTCGCGCCCTCTGCGGGCGGTGGCTCTGGCCACGCTCCTCGGCGGGGGGATGTGGCTGTGGCTCCCCTTCCTGGTCGGTGAGCCGGTGACTCCCATGGTGGCCGGCTTCGCCGCCGGCGGGGTGGTGGCGCTGCGAGCGGAGCCGGAGCACACCATCGGCCGCCGGGCGCTGGCCGCTGTCTTGATCACCGCCTACATGTTCCTGCTCCTGCGCTTCACCCCGCTCGTCGGGGTGGTCACCGCGCCTCTGCTCGCCCTTCCCGCCATCGCCTGGGCCGATGCCCTCGCCGAGCGGCGGGCGGCGATCCTGCCCCTGGGTGAGGACCGGCCGCCGACCAGGTGGCCTCGTTCCCGTTGACGAGCGGGCGTCGGCTGGACGCGAGGCAGGGGCCGCCAGCCTGTGTTAACCTGTGTTAACCCACCCCGGGAGTTGCGACCGCGGTGACCAGTCCGCGCCGACTCGACACAACCGACCCGGAGACGGCCGCCTCGCCTGCCCAGCGCAGATGCCTGCGTCGGCCGGCCGCTCGCCGGCAGCCGCCGCGGGTGATCCGGCCATCCCGTCGTTGTTCTATCCTCTCGTCGCGTCGGGCCGGATGGCCGGCGCGGGTGAGGTGGACATGATCGGTGAGGGCCAGGGGAGGTCGTCGATCGTGGTGGACAGCGCCAAGCGCGTGTCGAACGGTGATCTGCTCACGGCGGGCGCGGAAGGCTGGGGCTTCTACGCCTCGGTAGGTGCCGGTGGGCTCGTCGGCTGGGGTGCCGACTACTTCCTGGGCACCGACCCCCTCTTCCTGGCCCTGGGGCTGGTGGCCGGTTCGGGGCTCGCCTTCTGGAAGCTGTGGCTGTACCTCAAGGGTGGCGGCCAATGAAGCGAGACGTGGAGATGATCCTGGCCCTGCACACCTGCCGGCCGGCGATCGTCCTCGCCCCGGTGCTCGCCCTCATCGTTCTGGCTCCTGCGGGGCCCGGGGTCGGCGGGGGCGGCGGTCCTGGGGGTAGCGCTGGTGGCCGGGAACCTGCTGCTCTCCGGCTACCTGCTCTCGCTGGTGGTCCGGCGGCGCCCGCAGCTGCTGGCGGCCACGGCTCTGTTGAGCTTCGTGCTGCGACTGGCGCTGCTGACCGCCACGCTGGTCCTGCTGCAGCAGGCGACGGGTTTGGACCGGATCGCCGCCGCCGTGTCCGCGGTGATGGCGTACCTGGTCATGGTGATCTGGGAAGTGGTGGCCGTGGCCCGCGGCCGGCATAGGGAGCTGGAATGGACCCCTTGATCCTCGCGTTGGAGTGCGACCCCGAGACGCCGATCCTGTGCAAGCCGCCGAACGTCAATGAGCTGTTCGAGACCCCGACTCTGTTCAGCATCGGGGGTTTCGGGGTCAGCCGGACCATGTTGCTGATGGTGCTGGCCGCCCTCGTCGTCGTGGCCATCGTGTGGGTCGCCTACGGGCGGGTGCGGCTGGTGCCCACCAAGTTCGGGGCGGCCGTCGAGAGCCTGGTGGGCTTCGTGCACAACCAGTGCGTGGAGGTGATCGGGCCGGAAGGCTCCCGCTACTTCCCCTACCTGCTCTCGCTGTTCCTGTTCGTCCTGGTCTCGAACCTGTTCGGGGTGACCCCCTTCATCAGCTTCCCGGTCACCTCGCGCATGGCCATTCCCCTCTTCCTCGCCCTGGTCACCTGGTTCATCTTCGTGATCGTGGGCCTCGTCAAGCACAAGGGCCGCTACCTGTTGTCCATCGTGTGGCCCCGCTCGGTGCCGGTGGGACTGCGCTGGTTCATCGGGCTGCTCGAGTTCATCTCCACGTTCTTCCTGCGGCCCTTCACCCTGGCGGTCCGGCTCTTCGCCAACATGATCGCCGGCCACCTGCTGCTGACGGTGCTGCTCGGCTCCGGCATCGTGTTCATCAGGGCCCTCGAAATGAAGTCGGTACTCGGGGTGCTCTGGCTGGCCTTCGGGCTCATCATCTACCCGTTCGAGATCTTCGTGGCGGTGCTGCAGGCATACGTCTTCTTGCTGCTGTCCGCCGTGTACATCCAGACGTCGCTGGACATCGCGCACTGATCGGAGGAATCAGGTATGGACCTTCTCGCCCAAGCCGCCGGGATCACCGGCGACATCACGGAGCTCAAGGGAGCCCTGGCCCTGATCGGCTACGGGGCCGCTGCCATCGGCCCGGGCATCGGCATCGGCGTCGTGGTGGGCAACGCCATGCAGGCCATGGCTCGCCAGCCGGAGACCGCGGGCATGGTGCGCACCAACATGTTCCTCGGCATCGCCCTGACCGAAGCGCTGGCGCTGATCGGCCTGCTGCTCTACTTCATCACTTGAGGACGATGCCATGACCTTCTTCATGTTGCAGGTAATGGCCCAGGAGGCCGAGGAGACCAGTGGCGGCATCAACCTGATCCTGCCCGACACGGACGAGCTGATCGCCGGCATCGTCGCCTTCCTGATCGTGTTCGGGTTCATCTGGTTCAAGGGGCGGCACTGGATCGGCCGTCTCCTGGCCGCCCGCCAGGAGGCCGTGACCAGCCGTCTCAACGAAGCCGAGCAGGCCAAGGTGGAGGCGGAGACGCTGCTGGCGGAGCGGCGCAAGGAAGTGGCCGGGGCCCAGGATGAGGCCAACCGCATCGTCGAGGAGGGCCGCCGCTCGGCCGAGGCGATCCGGGCAGAGATCCTGGCCAAGGCGAAGGCCGAGAGCGACGAGACTGCCCGGCGCTCCCGCGAGGGCATCGAGGCCGACCGGGAGCGGGCCAGCGAGCAGGTGCGCGACCTGGTGGCGGTCCTCTCACTGGAGCTGGCCCAGAAGGTCGTCGCCGGCAGCGTGGACGCCGACGCCCAACAGGCGCTGGTGAACCGCTACATCGACGAGCTCGAGGGGATGCCGCACTAGCCATGGCCTCCCCCGATCTCGTTCATGGGTACGCCGCCGGCATGCTCGAGGTGGCGCGAGCGGAGGGCATGGTCGATCGCGTCAGCGACGAGCTGTACCGGGTCGCCCGCGCCCTGGAGACTTCGACCGAGCTGCGCCTGGCCCTCAGCGACCCGCGGCTCCCCCTGGACCGCAAGCAGGGGATCGTCGAGGACCTGCTCGGCGGGCGGGTGCTGCCGCTCACGCTGAACCTGGTCAGCTTCGTGGTGGCGGCGGGGCGCAGCAGCGACCTCCCCGCCATCGCCGACCGGCTGGCGGAGCGGGCCGCGGCGGAGCGCGACCGGGCCGTGGCCGAGGTGCGCACCACCTTCGAGCTCGACGAGGAGACGGTGCGTCGTCTCGCTGCGTCCTTGAGCCGGGCGACCGGCAAGCAGGTGGAAGTCAAGACCGTGGTCGACCCTTCCCTCCTCGGTGGCCTGGTGGCCACGGTGGGAGACACGGTGATCGACGGGTCGCTGCGGCACCGTTTGGAGGGTCTGCGGCAGGCGCTGCAGCGGCGATAGAGGCAGGGCACACAAATGGCGGAATTGACCATCGACCCCCAGCAGATCGGCGAGGCGCTGCGGCGCAACCTGGAGGGGTGGGAGCCCGGGTTGGAAGCCTCGGCGGTGGGCTACGTCGCCACGGTCGGCGACGGGGTGGCGCGCGTCCACGGCCTCCCCAGCACCATGGCCAACGAGCTGCTCGAGTTCCCCCAAGGCCTGATCGGCGTGGCCCTCAACCTCGACGAGGACTCGGTGGGGGCGGTGATCCTGGGCGAGGCTTCCCACGTCCACGAGGGCGACCCGGTGCGCCAGACCGGACGGGTGCTCTCCGTCCCGGTGGGCGACGAGTTGCTCGGGCGGGTCATCGACCCGCTGGGTGTTCCCATGGACGGCAAGGGCCCGATCAACACCACCGAACGCCGCCTGCTGGAGACCCAGGCCCCCTCGGTAGTGCAGCGCCGGCCGGTGCACCAGCCGCTGCAGACCGGGATCAAGGCCATCGACGGCATGATGCCCATCGGCCGGGGCCAGCGCGAGCTGATCATCGGCGACCGTCAGACCGGCAAGACGGCCATCGTCGTCGACACGATCCTCAATCAGCGCGGCGCCGATGTGAAGTGCATCTACGTGGCCATCGGCCAGAAGGCTTCCACCGTGGCCGAGGTGGTCGATGTGCTCGAGGCGAACGGGGCCATGGAGTACACCGTGGTGGTCAACGCCGCCGCCTCGTCGTCGCCGGCCCTGCAGATGTACGCGCCCTACACCGGGTCGGCCATCGGCCAGCACTGGATGTACAAAGGCGAGCACGCCCTGGTGGTCTTCGACGACCTCTCCAAGCAGGCGGTCGCCTACCGGGAGATCTCCCTGCTCCTGCGCCGCCCGCCGGGCCGTGAGGCCTACCCGGGCGACATCTTCTACTTGCACTCCCGCCTGCTGGAGCGCTGCGCCAAGCTCAGCGACGAGTTGGGCGGAGGTTCCCTCACCGGCCTGCCCATCGTCGAGACCAAGGCCGGCGACGTCTCCGCCTACATCCCCACCAACGTCATCTCGATCACCGACGGCCAGATCTACCTGGAGACCGACCTGTTCTACGCCGGCGTGCGCCCGGCGATCAACGCGGGCATCTCGGTGTCCCGGGTGGGCGGTGCCGCCCAGGTACGGGCGATGAAGAGGGTGGCCGGCCCGCTGCGGCTGAACCTGGCCCAGTACCGGGAGCTGGAGGCTTTCGCCGAGTTCGGCTCCGAGCTGGACGCCGCCAGCCAGTCTCAGCTGGAGCGGGGCCGCCGCGTGGTCGAGATGCTCAAGCAGCGCCAGTACGAGCCGGTGCCGGTGGCCGAGCAGGTGCTCGCCATCTACGCGGTCACCGGCGGGCTCCTGGACGACGTTCCGGTCGGGCAGGTGGCGGCCTTCGAACTGGGGCTGCGCGAGTGGTTCCGCACCCGCTACGCCGACCTGCTGCGGATGATCGCCGACACCGGCGAGCTGCCGGCGACCGGGACGCTGGACGAGGCCATCACCGCCTACAAGCTGAGCCGAGGGAAGGGGTAGCCGGTGCCCGGTGCCGAGCTACGGCTGATCCGCCGCCGCATCCGCACGGTGCAGTCGACCATGAAGATCACCCGCGCGATGGAGCTCATCGCCTCCTCGCGCATCGTGCGGGCGCAGCAACGAGTCACCGGCGGCCAGCCCTACACGGCTCGCATGCGGGAGGTAGTCGGCAACCTGTCGCGGGCCTCCGGGTCGGTGCAGCACCCGTTGCTCGCCGCCCGGCCCCTGACGACCGCCGGGGTGCTGGTGGTGGCCAGCGACCGGGGGCTCGCCGGGGCCTACAACACCAACGTCATCCGCCTTGCTGAGGTCCGGCTGCAGGAGCACGTCGCTGCCGGGGTCGCCTGCCGGGTGTACGTGGTGGGAAAGCGGGCGCTGTCGTACTTCCGCTACCGGGGCTACAACATCGAGCGGTCCTTCGTCGGGAATCACCGACGCCCCCACCTACGAGAACGCCCGGGAGGTCGCCCGGGCGCTGATGAACGACTACGCGGCCGAGACGGTGGATTCGGTGGAGGCCTTCTCCACCCGGTACCTGTCGGCCATGACCCAGACGGCCGCCATGTTGCCGCTGCTGCCGGTGAGCCCGCCGGCGACGGCGGAGGGGCAGGCGCCCATCGGCTACAGCTACGAGGGAGGGGCGCCCGAACTCCTCGCCCGCCTGCTGCCGAGCTACGTGGAAGGCGCCATCTTCGGGATCCTCCTCGATGCTTCGGCTTCGGAGCACGCTGCCCGGCGACGGGCGATGAAGGCGGCCACCGAGAACGGCGAGGAACTGATCCGACTACTCAACCGCGGGGCCAATCGGGCCCGCCAGGCGGAGATCACCACTGAGATTTCGGAGATCGTCGGGGGCGCCGAGGCGCTCACCCGAGGCTGAACCAAGGAGAGACCGTGAGCAAGGGACGCATCGTCAGGGTGGCCGGACCGGTGGTGGACGTCGAGTTCCCGCCCGAGGCGATGCCCGAGATCAGCCATGCCCTCGAGTTCGACGTGCTCGTCGAGGGTCGGCCCGAGCGGGTGGTGGCCGAGGTCGCCCAGCACCTGGGCGGCGGCCGGGTGCGCGCCGTGTCCATGAAGCCAACCGACGGCGTGGTGCGCGGCACCGAGGTCACCGACACCGGCCAGGCCATCGCGGTGCCGGTGGGCCCGGCGACACTGGGCCACATCTTCAACGTCCTGGGCGAGCCTCTCGACCACCTCGAGCCGGAGGAGGCAGACGCTCTGGCCAAGGCGGAGCGTTGGCCCATTCACCGGCCCGCCCCGCCGTTCGCCGACGTGGGCGCCCAGCGGGAGATGTTCGAGACGGGCATCAAGGTCATCGACCTGCTCGAGCCCTACGTGCGGGGCGGCAAGATCGGCATGTTCGGCGGTGCCGGCGTGGGCAAGACGGTGATCATCCAGGAGATGATCCACCGGGTGGCCACCCAGCACGGCGGCGTGTCGGTGTTCGCCGGGGTGGGGGAGCGCACCCGTGAGGGCAACGACCTGTGGCTGGAGATGACCCGCTCGGGAGTCATCAAGAACGCCGCCCTGGTGTTCGGGCAGATGGACGAGCCTCCCGGGGTGCGGCTGCGCGTCGGCCTGTCGGCACTGACCATGGCGGAGTACTTCCGCGACGAGATGGGCCAGGACGTCCTGCTGTTCATCGACAACATCTTCCGTTTCACCCAGGCGGGGTCCGAGGTGTCCACCCTGCTGGGGCGCATGCCCTCGGCCGTCGGCTACCAGCCGACCCTGGCCGACGGAGATGGGTGCCCTGCAGGAGCGCATCACCAGCGTGCGCGGGCGGTCGATCACCTCGCTGCAGGCCATCTACGTGCCCGCCGACGACATCACCGACCCGGCGCCGGCCACCACCTTCTCCCACCTGGACGCCACCACGGTGCTCTCCCGGCAGATCTCGGAGCTGGGCATCTACCCGGCGGTGGACCCGCTCGACAGCACCTCCCGCATCCTCGACCCGCGCGTCGTGGGCCAGGAGCACTACGACGTCGCCCGGCGGGTGCAGCAGATCCTGCAGCGCTACAAGGACCTGCAGGACATCATCGCCATCCTCGGCATCGACGAGCTGTCGGAGGAGGACAAGCTGATCGTGGGCCGGGCCCGCCGCATTCAGCGGTTCCTGTCGCAGCCCTTCTTCGTGGGCGAGACCTTCACCGGCATCCCGGGCAAGTCCGTGGCCCTGGACGAGACGATCCGCTCGTTCAAGATGGTGGTGGATGGCGAGGTGGACCACCTGCCCGAGCAGGCGTTCTTCATGGTGGGCGGCATCGACGACGTGTTCGCCCGGGCGCGGGAGCTCGAGTCGGCATAGTGGCCAACACCTTTCACCTCGACATCGTCTCCCCCGAGGAAGTCCTCTGGTCGGGGGAAGCGGTGATGCTCATCACCCGCACCACCGAGGGGGAGATGGGCGTGCTGGCCCACCACCAGCCGCTCATGGCCTCGCTGGTCCCGTGGAGCGCCGAGATCACCCCGGCCGCCGGCCCCAGAGTGACCCTGGCGGTGCGGGGCGGGTTCCTGCAGATCGGGGGCAACCGGGTCACCGTGCTCACCGACATGGCCCGGCAGGTCGAGGGCGACGTCGAGGAGGCACGCCGGGTGGCGGCGGCGATGGCCGCCGAGGCCGGGGGCGGGCCGGCCAACTAGGGGTTCTGGGGCTCTCCACGCGGACATGGGGAAGGCCTCACCCGCACGCCCCCGGCTGGGCGCTCAGGGGCGAAGCCGGGATGCCGCCCGGTGTTCGCTACTCTGCCCCGCCGTGCCCGGATTGCTCGCCTTCCACGCCCATCCCGACGACGAGTCCCTTTCGATGGGGGGAACCCTCGCCCGTTACGCCGCCGCCGGCGAGCACGTGGTGGTGGTGACCGCCACCCGGGGCGAGGCGGGGGAGATCCACAACCACGACGACCCCGAGTCGCTGCGGGAGGGTCTGGGGGAGATCCGCGAGGCGGAGCTTCGGGCCGCCTGCGCCATCCTGGGGGTGGGCGAGGTGGAGGTGCTCGGCTACCGCGATTCGGGGATGGAGGGCACTCCCGACAACAACCGCCCCGATGCCTTCTGTCGGGCCGACTTCGTGGAGGCGGTGGGGCGCCTGGTGCGACTCATCCGACGCTACCGGCCGGAGGTGGTCACCGCCTACGACCCCTTCGGGGGCTACGGCCATCCGGACCACATACAGGTGCACCGGGTGGGGACGGCCGCCTACTTCGGGGCGTCGGACGTCGGCCGCTTCCCCCCGGAGAAGGGGGAGAAGCCCTGGCAGCCATCCCAGCCTGTACTGGGTGACCTGGCCGCGCGAGCGCACCCGGTTGCGCCAGCGGGTCATGGCCGCGGCCGGCCAGATCCCGCAAGAAGAGGCGGAGCGGGAGCCGGGCACGGGCATGCCCGACCAGCACATCACCATGTACCTGGACGTGGCCCCCTGGTTCGACCGCAAGTGGGCGGCCATCCTCGCCCACCGCACCCAGATGGCCGAGGGCTCCTGGCTCATGACGCTGCCCGAGGAAGTCCGGCGCAGCGCCTTCGGTCGGGAGGCGTTCATCCTGGCCGCCTCCCAGGTGGACGGCCCGGCCTCCGAGTCGGACCTCTTCGCCGGGCTGCGCTGAGGTCGGCGAGGGTACGATCGGCCCCGTGATCGATCCCGCGACCTTCGCCGCCCAGGGCATCGTCCAACGCCGGGTGGAGCACGAGGTGGTGGTGGCCGCCTCCCCGCGGGACGCCTGGGAAGCCTGGGTGGACCCGGCCCGGGTGACGAACTTCCTGGGAGAGGAAGCCGCGCATCGACCTGCGCATCGGGGGCCGCTACGAGATCATCTTCCTGCCCGACGCCCCGGAGGGCCAGCAGGGCTCGGAAGGCTGCCGCATCCTCGCCTACCTGCCGGGGGAGATGCTCGCGTTCTCCTGGAACGCCCCGCCCCAATTGGCCGAGATCAGGTCGAGCCACACATGGGTGGTGGTCACCTTCCAGGGGCCGCCGGAGGGACCGACGCGGGTGCGGCTGGTGCAGACCGGCTTCGGGGAAGGCCCCGTCTGGGATGAGGATGTCGAGTACTTCAACCGGGCCTGGGGCACGGTGCTGAGAGGCTGCCGGGACTACCTCGGAGCCGGGTGAGCGCGGCGGAGCGCTGGCGGGCGCTGCTCGAGGCCTGGGCCCTTCCTCCCAATCTGCTCGCGGCGGTCCCCGACTCGCCCTACGAGTGGCCGGCCGGGCTGTGGCGGCGAAAGGCGGAGCCGGAGACCGACACCCCCACCGTGCGGGTGGTTGGGGCCCTGCTGCCGCCCGGCGGCTCTCTGCTCGACGTGGGGGCGGGGACCGGCCGTGCTTCGCTGGCGCTGGCCGCCCGCGGGCATCCCCTGACGGCGGTCGAGCCGAACCCGAAGATGGCGGCGGCGCTGCGCGACGAGGCCGAGGCCGCCGGGGTCAAGGTGCGGTTGATCGAAGGGGCCGTGGCCGGCGGTGGCGCCGCGAGCGGGCCGGCACGACGTCGCCCTGGCCGCCCACGTGGTGTACGACGTGGCCGATTTGGCGCCCTTTCTGCAGGCGCTGCACCGCGCGGCCCGAGCCGGGGTCGTGCTCGAGGCGGGTCAGCGGCACCCATGGTCCGGGCTGACGAAGTACTACCGGGCGCTGCACGGGCTGGACCGTCCCGATGGTCCCAACTCCGCCCTGCTGGTGGAGGTGGTCGAGGAGGCGCTGGGGGTGAGCCCGCAAGTGGAGCGGTGGAGGGGCCCTGGCCGGCTGCGCTTCGCCGACCTCCGGGAGCTGGTCGATCTATACCGGAGGCGCCTGCTGGTGCCGGTGGAGCGGTCCGCGGAGTTGGCCGCCCTGCTCGCCCCCGACATCGTGGAGGAGGGGGGCTGGTTGAGCGTCCGCGATGATCCCGGGGTGGTGACGGTGTGGTGGCCGGTGGGGTGAGGTAGGGGCGGGCCCCATCCCTTGCCGGATTACCGCGCCCCCTGGTCTCGTTGCGTTCTCACACAACCGACAGGCTCGGCCTGCGCGCGTAGGATTCCCATCAGTCGCGAAGGGGGGTTATGAAACGAGCAGTCGTGGCGAGCATTGCGGGTCTCGCCGTCACCGCAGTGACGATCCTCGCTCTCAATGAGATCGGCGAGGACCATGACCTGGCCGCAGCCCTCGGTCAAATCGGCCCGTACCGGCTCGCACTCATCTGGTACATGCTTCTCGGCGTCGGCCTTGGACTGGTGACGTTGGCTGCCCGATACCACTGGCTCGTCTCCGCGATACCGGCGGTCCTCCTGTTCCTGGTGCACCTCCCGGTCTTCCTCGGAAGGTTTCCCACCTTCCCCACCTGGTATCCGTCTTGGCTTCACCGCGCCCTAGCGTTCGGCCGCCCGATCGCATTCGTGATCGTGGGTCTGCTGACGGCGGTGAGCATTTGGCAACTGGTCCCTGTGCTCAGACGAACCGATTCCGCATCCCCGGCCGGGTCGGCCTGAGAGCCCGCGCCGCGACAACTCATCCCCCCTTCGTTGCCCGGTCCCCCCCGGCCAGTTCGGCTGCATATCAAGTCAAGGAGGACGGCGGTCGGGCGACCCTGGGTCGCGCACCGGCGTATCCTCAGCGGGAAACCTCGAGGGGGTGGTGATGCGCAGGGAAACGCGGGTTCTGGTGAGCGTTGCGATAGTGGCTCTGCTGCTGGGGCTGGCCGCCGGAGCGGGTGCCGAGGGACCGGGAGGGCCGGCCGCAACCAGGGCGTCGCCGACCGTGGGGGCCGACTTCCGCGTCAGCGGCCCTCGTGCCACCTCCGGTGAGAACTGGGGGGCGGTGGCCTGGAACGGCACGGTCAACGAGTACCTGGTCGTCTGGTCAGATTCGCGCAACGAGGCCACGCGCGGCGAAGACATCTATGGGCGGCGGGTGTCGGCGGCCGGGGCCCCGCTGGGGGCGGACTTCCGTATCAGCGGCCCCGGCGCCACCGCCGACGACTGGTATACGGCGGTGGCCTGGAACGGCACGGCCAACGAGTACCTGGTCGTCTGGACGGATGGCCGCAAGGAATCGACCCGCGGCTCGGATGTCTACGGGCGGCGGGTGTCGGCGGCCGGGGCCCCGCTGGGGGCGGATTTCCGTATCAGCGGCCCCGGCGCCACCCGGGACGACGGGGTTCCAGACGTGGCCTGGAACGGCACCGCCAATCAGTACCTGGTGGTGTGGGCGGACTTCCGTAGCCAATCGACCCGCGGCGAAGACATCTATGGACGGCGGGTGTCGGCGGCCGGGGCCACGGTAGGGGCGGACTTTCGTATCAGCGGCCCCGCCGCGACCGCCGACGACTGGTATCCAGCGGTGGCTTGGAACGGCACCGCCAACCAGTACCTGGTCGTCTGGACGGACCGCCGCAACGAAGGGACCCGCGGCGGGGACACCTACGGGCGGCGGGTGTCGGCGGCCGGGGCAGCGATGGGGTTGGACTTCCGCGTCAGCGGCGCCGGCGCTACCTCCAACGAGGACTGGGCGTCTGTGGCATGGAACGGCACCGACAACGAGTGCCTGGTCGTCTGGCAGGACGAACGGGACTCGACGACCCGCGGCCTGGACATCTATGGGCAGCGAGTGTCGGCGGCTGGGGCCATGGCGGGAGCCGAGTTCCGTATCAGCAGCCCCGGTGCCACCTGGAACGAAGGGGTTCCCGCGGTGGCGTGGAACAGCAGGGCCAACAGGTACCTTGTCGTCTGGGACGATGAGCGGGACATGGCGACTCGCGGCTGGGATGTCTACGGCAGACGACTGTCCGCGGCCGGGGTGGCGGCGGGGGCCGAATTCCGCATCAGCGGGCCCGGGGCCACCTCCGACGAATGGAAGCCGGCAGTGGCGTGGAACGGCACGGCCGGCCAGTACCTGGTCGTCCGGGCGGATGACCGCGACGAGTTGACCCGCGGCTGGGACATCTACGCTCGACGGGTGGCGGGCTGAGCCACGCGGCCACCGGTCGACATGCCCGGACAGCGACGGGCCGGCTTCACCTGTCAGCCGGATCAAGCGTCTGTAAGGTGCTGATGCCATGGTTCCGTCACGGGGGTCGCGCTCGGGTTGTGCCGAGTGAGGCTCCGGGGAAGATCCGGGATGCGATCACAGGCTTCCGCCGGGCGGCAGCAGGCGACCCGCAGGTGGTGGCGTCATTCATCGGCGGCTCGTACGCCACGGCTACGTGGGATGAGCATTCCGACCTCGATCTGTATCTCATCGTCGCGGATGACCACTACCACGATGTGTTCGCCCGCCGCCTCTCGTTCCTGGAGGCGATGGGCAGGGTTGTGTTGGCGGAGGACTTCGACGGGTTCGGGTTCGACATGGTCGTATTCATGCTGACCAACGGTGTCGAGGGCGAGCTGGGCTTCGCGCGCCGGACGAAGTTCCTGCACATCCATGCAGGCGCCTACGGAGTCCTAGAGGATCCCGGCGGCTTGCTCGACGGTGTGACCTTTCCGCGGCAGCGTCCAACGCCGGAGCAGCGCATCCGATCGCTACAACGGACCGTGGCCTGGTTCTGGCGTCAGCTCTCGCTGTTCGCGACCGCGGCGGCGCGAGGTAGGTTCTGGACGGCGTACGGCTACCTAGAACAGGCCCGTCGGGAGGCAGTGGATCTGGTGTGGTGGATGGATGCACCCGACTCGTGGCCGGGTGGATACGAGAAGCTCGGGGTCCACCTGGGTGGTGAACGCCTATCGGCCATTGCCACGACTCTCGTCGGTCTGGACCCGGTCAGCCAGTGGACCGCTGCTGAGAGCATGGCCGAGTTCATGGCACAAGACGGTCGGTCTGCGTGCGCCGCCGCCGGTTGCCGGTACCCCGATCTTCTCGAGGCGACCGTACGCACGAAGCTCGGCAGCCCCAGACATTGACGTTCGGCTCAACACGTCGACCGGCGGGTCCTCGGCGTTGCGCTGCCGGAGCCCACGGGACGTCCCCTCAGCATCCCTGACCTGACCGTTCCGTTCTCCAGTGAGCTTCCCGCACGCTGGGCCAGGGGAGGGCGAACACTCCGGGTGTGCGACGCAGCGCCGCCGTGACCGAAGCACCGACGCGGCCGTAGTTCGCCTGCTAGTTTCCGTAGAGCAGTGAGGCCGGGTCGGCGTTCGTGCCGGGCCGGCCTTGGTGTAGGGACCTTCAGCGAGACCCCCGGCCCGCACGCAGGAGGCGAGTGGCATGAGTATCTGGCTCATCATTCTCATCATCGTGGCGGTGGTGCTGGTGTTCGGTGGGGGGTGGACCATTACCAGACGGCGCAGGTGATTGTGCCTCCCGGCCAGCTAACGGCACGCCCCAGTCTGCAGCAGGATGAAGGGGCGTAGTGCTTGCGGCGAGAGGCCGCAGGAGAGCAGCGGAGGATCGTGTGGCGAGCAAGGGCGGAGGTGGCGACTTCAACTTCAAGAAGGATGCCACTCGTAACCGCAAGCAGAAGCGTCAGGAGCTGAAACGCCAGGACCAGAAGGCCAGGAAGGCCGGTAAGGCCGAGCGGGCAGCGGAGCGCGGGTCGGCTCAGTACGGCTACGGGTCGAGTGCTTCTGCCGGCCCGGTTGCAGTCAGACGAGTATCAGATCAAGGCGGCACCGTCTGAGGCCGGCCCACCCCGAAACCTCCGGCAGAGGGCAGCCGACTCGGCCCGCTGGCTCCTCACCGCGCAACACCCAAACCCCATCGGCAAGAGCCCTGCGTTGATGCGGGGCGCTCTCTAGCATCGAGATCATGGCAAGGAGGTTCCAGTGCTGGCGAATGTGATCCTCGCATCGGCCACGGTGCCGGTGCTTTGGGCTGTGGGCATAGTCCTGATCATCGCCGGGGTGATCTCGCTGTTCCGGCGCAGGATGCTCCTCGGCGTGGTGCTCTGCATCATTGGGATCCTGCTCGGCGGACTCAACATCTTCGGCGCTTTCGACTAGCCAGGTCAGACACCAACCCGAGTAACAGTGAGGCCCGCCGTCGAGGCGGGCCTCACTGCTACTGATGGGGTCTGGTGATCGTCGGTGGTGCAGCACTCGGACTCCGCACCTGACGTCGCCGGCGGGTCACCCTACCGACGCTTGGCCTTGTTCTTGGCGTCGTGGGCTACGTCCTTCGCCTTGTTCTTGGCGTCGTGGGCCACGTCCTTCGCCTTGTTCTTGGCGTCGTGGGCCACATCCTTCGCCTTGTCCCAGGCTTCGTCCACCTTGGAGCCTCCCGGTCGTCTCCCCCTCACCATACCCCGCAGCCCGGGCTTAGAACGGGCGTGCCCTTGTGCCAACCTAGGCCATCTTCGCCAGCATCTTGATGCAGGGAGTTCCAGGCGGGTCCTTGTCGCCCACGGCTACCCAGGGCCGGCCCGGTTCCGGCTTCGGGTCTGCGAAGCCAGGCGGCCAGCCCTCCCACGGCCCGAGCCTTCACCTTGGATCGGCCGGGTCGACCAGAGGCTCCTTTACCCCGAGGAACCCCACTGTCTGAGCCTCCACCGTGAATCGGTCGAATCGACCGAAGGCTCGCGGCAGGCACGATCATCATCGAGGGCGTGGGAGAGACCGCTCGGTCGTGTGGAGACCACGAGGCCAAACAGGACTCCAAGCACAGTGAACTCCTGACGGCGATCCCTTAGGGGGTCCGTCCTCCGCCTTAGGCCACAACCTCGGGAGCACCCCGGCCTCGAGCGAGCCCGCGATCAGGGCAGCATCGGGATCCGGGCCACGAAGGCCTCCACCTTCTTCTGCCAGCCCTCCTCCAACGGCCCCCTAATTCGAGTCACCAGGACCACGTCCTCGGCTACCTTGACAAGGCCTTTGCCCTGCAGGATCTCGTTCATGACTGGCCTGACGCGCTGCCACTTGGCCAACTCCGCTTCCGTGGGCATCCGCCGGGTCATCTTGTTTGGGTGAGGTGCAAGCTCAGTGGCCAGGATGGCGTACTTCGTTCCCGTGGGCAACGCGGTCCCCTCTAGAAAGCGCCGCACGTCTTTGATGGGCTTACCTCTGCGCCCCGGTGAGCTGAACAGGTAGAGATCGGCCGGCGGCAGCTCCGTCGGACTCACTTCCCGGATGTGATGGACGTTCACCGTGACCCCCCTGGCGACCATCAGCTTCTTGAACTCCTCCGCGACCAGGGCCCCGTTCCCAAACACAGAGTGATGGAAGTACTCAATCTTCATGCGATGACCTCCTGGCGCTAGTAGCCGTGGAACCCGCGACCCGAGTGCTCGACCTGCGGGTGAGTGGGCTGCGCCCGCATCACCCTGCTCACGCTTGGTTCAAGCCTGTGTTGAAGCTGCGAGAAACGAGGCCACCTCGGCTCGCACACGGTCCGTCTGCCCCAGTACAAGGTGACCGCCCGAATCGAGACTGATCATGACCGACCCCGGGATGCGCTCAGCAGCACGTTCCGCGGCGTCATAGGTCGCCAACTGGTCATCCTTGGCGTGAAGGAGCAGCGTCGGAACTCTCAGGTCCTCCAAGGAATAGCCATTGATCTCTGGGTTGCTGGTGAACGCGTCGAAGATGGCACCCTCTGCCCGTGGGCCGAACGGGAAGAAGCTGTCAAGCCATTCGTCGACCCAGCGGGAGTCTTCGGCGTCCCTGGGGAAACCCTTCGGGACTCCCATGAGCCGCCGGATCAGCTTCGGGACGAACGCCTTGAGTGTCCACATAGCCGGATCCGAGTAGAAGATCTTCGCCCAGCCGGGCGGGGCCTTCGCTGTGGGGCTGCCGGGCCAGTTCCCTGAGATGATCACCAGGTGCTCGACACGGTCGGGGTGGCGAAGCGCGAGTTGCACAGCCGCCCCTGTTCCGGCCGATAGGCCGATGACGTCGATCTTGTCGATCTGAAGGTGGTCGAGGAGGACCACGAACGCGTCGGCTTGATCGGCGCCGGTCGCTCCCGCCGGGAGAGTTGACCCGAGGTAGCCGAATCGCGAGGGCGAGACGACCCGACGGTCAATGACGACATCCCGCGTGGAAAACAAGCCTCCATCGCAACCGTGGAAAATGCCGTGGCTCACCAGCACGGGATCACCGGCGCCGTGCTCGGCGTACTCCAGCGTGCCGAACTCGGTCGGCATAGCCCGGCGATCCACTGTGTCGAGACGGGCACGGGCACTGTTGAGATCCCGTCGATACCGGAGCGCGAAGACGCCGACGGCAGCGATGGCAACGGCCACGGCGGCCGCAGGGACTACCCCCTCGCTCGCCGCGCCGCCCCTTGCCCCTATGGGCTCGCCTGTTCGCGCCACATCGCGCCTCCTTGCCGTTGCCGAGCGTACAGCGAGGCACTCCCTAATCGATCTACATGAGGATGACACCCGTGCGGGGCCGGGCAGGATGCTCGCTGCCCCACCCAACTGACCGCAGACTCCGGCGGCTGCCCATCACCGGACCAGCCTCTCCGTGTCGGATCGGCCAGATGAGCTTGATGCTCCCTCACCCGGAAGAAGCCGACCCGGCCAGTCGCACAGTCTCCACGCCGGGTCGCCTGAATCCACCCAAGGTTCACCGATCCGCCCTACCGCTTCGGGAACCTTCTCACACGCTGGCTCAGGCAGGGGTGACGTCATTGACGCCTTGGCACCCCGCCGGAAAGCTCCGCCAGGTTCGCCTTCTCGCTCGCGTTCGGCCTTACAGCCCGGGCGGCGGGGTTCACCCTCTCGTGGTCACCTTCTGGCTTCCCGGCACGGAGGTGTGGGGGTCTGACTCAGCAATCGGTCTTTCCCGACCGTCACGGGGCAGCCGGGGCGGCCAGAATTGGAGAGGATCGTCCCGAACCGGACATGTGGGGGTGTCGGGGGGAGGCTGGCGTATGGGTTCGGCGGGAGGCGAAGCGCCATTTCGGTCGGTGTACGACCAACACCGGACTGATGTGCTCGCCTACTTCCTGCGTCGGCTCAGTCCCGAGGATGCTGCCGAAGCCACCGCGGATGTGTTCCTGGTTGTCTGGCGTCGCATCGATCAGTTGCCGCCGGTCTCCGAAAGGAGGCTGTGGCTCTTCGGCGTGGCCCACAACGTGCTGTGGAATCGGCAGCGCATGGGCCGGCGCTTGACGCGGCTGATAGCCCGGGTTGCCTCGACCCCCGTCGACTCTCCGGTGCAGCCTGAGACGATCGTGGTGCGCCGCGCCGAGGAAGCCGAGCTGCTGACAGCGCTGGACAGGCTCCCCCCCGCCGCCCGGGAGATCCTGCGGCTGCGGCTGTGGGAGGAGCTCACCTTCGAAGCGGCCGCCTCGGTCTTGGGATGCTCGCCCCATGCTGCCGAGCAGCGATACGGGAAGGCTCTGCGCCGGATGCGAAGCGCTTGCCGCCGATCCGGACATGTAGTGGCCGGCGGCACCAGACCGGTGCCCCTACCTCAGGAGCCCACCCGATGATGCGCAAGAGCCAGGAGAGCTTGGAGTGGCTGGAGGCCGCGCTGCGGCTGGCGAACCCCGTGCCGTATCCCTCGGCTCTCGCCGACTCGACGCGATCGCTAGCGGTGTCGCGCCTGGTGAGCCGCAGGAGGCATGCCATGCGTCCCAACCACACCGCGCCCCCGGAAGCTCGGCACCGCTGGCGCGGTCCCGCAATCGCCGCGGCCGCATTTGCGGCGGCGCTGGCGATCGCGCTTCCCCTTCTGTTCCTGCGAGGCGGAGACGAATCGTTCACGGTCGCCACGGAGGGGACAACGACGATCACCACGACCGCGACGACTGCCCCGGCCGCGATGCCGGGGATCGTGGCCGCTTCGATCTCTCTTGAGGACACCTCATGGCCTTACCGTCCTCTGGTGGCGCTCTCGGCCGGGGAGGTGTGGACCGTCATGAGAACGGATACGGACGCCGTCGCCGACCTGGTCGGCCACCTCAAGGATGGAGCCTGGACGTTCTGGCGCCTCACGGGCACTGACGGGCCCTTCATCAAAGGACTCGCGGTGGCGCCCAACGGGACGGTGTGGGCTGCCACCCTGGTCGGGGTGTTCTCCTTCGACGGTGAGGAGTGGACCCGGAGATTCGACGAAGACGCGGGAGGGGTCACCGTCGGTGGGGACGGGACCGTGTGGATCGGCGGCTGGGGCGAATCGTCGGGGGTGTGGCTGGCCCGATGGGACGGTGAATCCTGGGAGCGAGTGACGTCTCCTGTAGGTCCGGGGGGGACTGAGTGGGCCGACATGGCGGTGTTGCCCGGTGGTGATGTCTGGGCCACCACGGGCAGCTACTGCATGACGAGTCGCTTGATGCACTACGACGGGGCCACACTGGCGGCAGTCCAGGTCGGCGGCCGGGAGTTCCTTCGCTCCTACGTCTCGGCGATCGAGGCCGCACCTAACGGAGACCTGTGGGTCGCGGGGTTCCTCGGCGGCGAGCCGGGATTTCCCGTGAATGATGTACAGACATGGACCGAACCGGTCGTGCTCGCCCGGTTCGACGGTGAGGCGTGGACCCTCTACGACTGGCCTCTCCCTAACCCGATCGCGGACTGCACTGTCCCCTTGCTCGACATGGCGGTAGGCCCCGACGGGGCGCTGTGGTTGGCCTACCCCGGCGGCTTCGGGTCGTTCGACGGGACCCAGGGAACCCCCTACTTCGCAGGCGACCCAGCACCGCTCCCATACCTAAGCGTCGATGTTGCCCCCGACGGGACCGTCTGGTACACGGACTCTGAGGGCGTCCACACTCTCAGTACCCCCTGACCCCCGCTGAGGGCACCGGGGGGAACGGAAGCGGCCGCCCACCGGGCGGCCGCTCCGCGCTGGGCTGGCCGCGGGGAACCCAGACGGGGAAACGGAAAGGGGCGGAACGGGGCGAACGGATACCACCAGGTGCGGGGTGACCGCACCAGACGGCGACCCGGGGTGGGCCCCACCCACCTCGCGGGGTCTCAGCAGTTGGGTCCAGAGAAGGCTGCCCACACAGGGTGTGGGCGGTTGCGCTCTCTCACCCGCAGGGCGATGACCCGGGCCACAGCCTGAGTCTCCACGCCCGGTCGCCCGGATCCACCGAAGTTCACCGACACGACTCTGGGCCCAATGCGCGGCCATCGGGCGAGGTGCCTCAGCACCCCTGTCAGAACTTCGCCAGGGCGGTCTTCTCTCTGCAGGTTCCCCACGAGTGACGTGGCTTGTGTGGGTCCACGCTGCGTGGTTGGCTACAGATTCCGGTCAAGCTCGGGGATGGGGTCAGGGTTGTAACGGATGCCGGGAAAGGCCGAGCGGGAGTAGGTTCAGGCTGCAAGGCTTTGCGGGGAGGCAGCCATGACGACACGAAGCCACATCCGATGGCTGGGAGGGGCCGGGATGATCCTGGCCCTAGCTCCGAGCCTGCTGGTGGCAGCCTGTGGGGAGGGGGCGGTGGAGGTCACTTCCACGCAGGCGGCAGCCACCACCCAAGCCACCATCACAACCGTGGCAGTTACCACCACTACCACCGAGGCGGTCACGACCACCACCACTGAGGTCATACCTAACTCGGTCCCCAACCCCATGACCCTCTTCATGACTGCTGCAGACATCGGAAGCGGCTGGGTAGAGGAAGAGAACGAGATCCCCCATCCCGAACCCATCCCCACCAGCGGGGTGCTCTGCCCTGCGGGACAGGCGATCGCCAATGCCCTGGCCTCGCTCTACCGGGACCAGCTCTGGGTGATTTTCGTCCCCGAGGGGCTGGACACGTCTAGCTCATTCGTGTCCGAAATCATGTCGCAGGAGGAACCCGACCAGAACGTGAGCCACTTCACCACGATGGTCTCCGCCATCGACGCCTGCACTGGCATCGACCCCTGGGAAGTCGCCCCGGGTTGGCCCCTGGTGCGCATCGAGCGGCTGGAGGCCCCCGACATGGGGGACGCAAGCTACGCCATCCGCATGACATCAGGGACTGCCGGAGAGCCACCGTGGGCGGAGATGCGCCAGATCGGGGTCCGGATCGGACGCTTCACCATCCAGGTGAGCGCCGCCGTCAACGTCTGTGACCCCGCAGGGCAGGCACAAGGATGCGACTCGGCCGAACCGCCCACCATTGACGATGCCGAGCTGATCCGCATCACCCAGGTGGCCACGGCCACGATCACCGAGATGCTCGGCGCCACAGGCGGGTAGACCCGCGGCCAACGGCTGAAGTCGGTTCCCGGCCCCCGGCCCCCCCGGGGGCGGGGACCGTTACGGCGGACAAGCCAAGAGGTCTTGAGGGGCATTCCGGCACCCTCAGGCAAGAAACGGCAACGTCACCGACCCCTCGGGACCCCTGTCAAGACTTCACGGCGGGCTCGGTGCCGTTTGGTCTCCACCTGGGGTAGCGCCGCTCCATTGGTCCGCCGCCTGCCGTCTATCCTGAATCGTCGCGACGCTTCGTCGAAGGAGTCATGGATGAGTCATCGCTTCACGCTCGAGCCCGCTGAAGCCATCGTCGAGCAGTGGGTTGCCGGCATCCCCGGCAAGAGCGGGAGGAGGGTGAATTGGGGTGGGACTCTCTTCCTCACCGACCGGCGCCTGATCTGGGAGGTAACGCGGCTCATGAGCCGGAAGGGTGTCTTCCGCCTGACCCCCGACGGCCTGGTGCTGAGGGGTCTCGACGCCGCGGTGGGGGCCGTCCTCGGTGACCGGAGCGGCATAATCCTCCCTCTCGACGAGATCACCGACGTGCGGCCCGACGACGTGCGAGGCTCGATCCTCCGCATCGATACGACCGAAGGCTCCCTGCGTCTGCTCACCACCGCCAGCAAGTGGGGCTATAACAAGAAGAGCGATGGCATGGTGCGCGACGCCGCCGTGGCACGCATACGGGCGGCTCGTGGCATCCCTGTTTAACCCCCGCCCGGCCCATCACCACCCTGGAAGTTGAATCTCGATCGAGCCGCTTCCAGCACGGGGCTCGGCCCCTCGGCGATCTCGTCAGGGCAGCGAGAGGGTCGCCCCTTCGGGTTTGGGGATCGTTCCCTCAGTAGCCCTGGACAGGGAGGAACAGAGCGATCTTCCCGTCTTGGATCCAGTAGACGAAGAAACCGTCGGTGCCGACGCCCGATGTGTCCTCGGTGAGGCGGTCCGGTACCACGGCGAAGGGCCCTGAGAGTTGCGGCGGCCCGGTGATCTCGACCTGGTACCCGAAGGCGTCCGCCTCTAGAGTCTCCCGAACCTGGGCGCCGAGGTCGTCGGTCAGCGTCGCTAGGACGCCCTCCAAGTCGTCAGCGTTCCAGGCTGCCAGTTGGGTCTCTATGAGGGTCTGGGCCGCGGCGGGGTCGGCCTCGACTCCATCCTCGGCGAGGAAACTGGCGCCTCCAGCGACGAGCAGGCCGCCTTCGACGCGGGTTCCGATGATCACAGCGAAGCCGGCGACGTCCCGTGCTGGGCCGGATTGGTAGGTGGAGCGGATCGGGATGGTCGCTACGTCTCCGGACACCACCGCCGCCCCCTCTACCGCCGTGTCCACTAGGGGGGCAGCCGCCGGGTTCCACTCCGCCATGGCGTATTCGTCCACGAACGACCCACTCTCCCCAGTCACGAGGAACACCGCTTGCGTGGCGTCATCCGAGCAGAGCGCCTGCCAGGCGTCGCCGTCCCCGTCCTCGGCAGCGGCGAATAGGCCGGTGACGAGGGCTTCCATGGTCGCCGCCGGGGTCTTCGTCGGGGACTCGATCGGCCCGACGTCTTCCCCCGCCAGGGCGGACAGAAACTCCCGTTCGAAGCGCTCCACATCCACCGTGACGGGGACTCGTACCTCGGCCCCGTTGCTCGCTCGCACCGTCCGCCCCACGACGTCGCGTTCGCCCTCAGTTACCACCGCGAGGCGCGTTGTCTCGAAGCTGGCAAGTGTCTCATCGGCGAGCAGCGCCGCCGCCAGCTGGTCCCAGAAGTACCCCCCACCGCCTGTCACGAACTCCGAGTTGGCCTCCAGCATCGCAACTACTGCCGCCCCCACCGGACTCGACTGATGTTCCTCGAGGGCGCGCAGGTGCCGAGCATGCAGAGGGACCTGATTGGTGGCGTCCAGTGGGATGAGCGTGAGCGGAACTCCCGAGGCGAGCACCTCAGCGGCGGCCACCGGGTCGACCCAGAAGTTGTACTCCGCGTCGGGGTTGCGGGGCGTGTTGCCCGGCACATCGATCACGCCGCCCATGGCATAGACCACGGCGATGTTGCCCGCGATTCCTGGGTCCAGGCGAAGGGCCGCCGCCAGGTTGGTGAGCGGGCCGTCAGTGAACACCACTACCGGATCGGCCTCCGCCTCGATCACCGACACCAGCAGCTCGGGAGCCGGCAGACCCGACGGCGCACCCCCAACGGGCAGCTCCAGACCCCAGGCATCGTCGGCGGCTACCCGCCAACTGGTGGGGAAGGTGTTGAAGCCGTCCAAGGGCGCTTCGGGCCCGCAGGCCACCGGGATCTCACCCGCCTCTGCCAGTGCTACCAGGCCGGCGGCGCCGCACACCTCCCCGCCCCCTTGCTCTGGGCTACTCCCCAGCGGGCGCCCCGGGTTGGTGCGCCTCTGATGATGGCTGAAAGTCCTGAATCTGGGCCCGGCTCGCTTTGACAGAGCGGCCCACCCGGCCGGCGCCCTGCCGATGTCAGCGCCCGCCGCCCGGGCCGGCAGCCGGTGCCGCCGGGTCGGGTCTGCCCAGGTCCTCCAGTCGCCGGTCGATTCGGGCCAGCTGTTCCTCGACCGAGGCGAACGAGCCGCCGCCGGCGGAGGAGCGGGCTTGCACAGAGGCGACGGGATCGATGGCCCCGAGGTCACCCGGCTCGAAGCGAGGGTGAGCGTGGGCCAGGTCTGCCGCGGTGGCCTCGCCCAGGCTGCACCCTCGAGCCTCGAGCGAGGCCACCAGCCGGCCTACAGCGCGATGGGCGTCGCGGAAGGGGACCCCTCTTCCCACCAGGATCTCGGCGAGATCCGGGGCGATCACGGCAGCGGAGGGCGGCGGCGGGTCGAAGCGGGCCCCCTCGACCATGCCCGCCAGGGCGCCGAGGGACCCGATGAGGTCGTCGTGGAGCGCGAACAGATGCTCCTGGGCCTGCTGGAGGTCCCTTCCGTAGGAGTGGGGGAGCCCCTTCTCGATCGCCAGGGCCGCGGCGAGGTGGCCGACCGCCGAAGCCGCCTTGGCCCTGACCAGCTCGGCGATGTCGGGATTCCTCTTGTGCGGCAGGATCGAGGAGCCCGTGGCATGGCGGTCGGAGGGGATCAGCCAGCCGAACTCCGCCGACGCCCACAGCGTGACCTCCTCGGCGAGGCGGGAAAGGTCGACCAGGGTGCGGGCGGCGCAGAACATGTACTCGGTGGAGGCATCGCGTGAGGCCACCGCGTCCAGGGAGTTGTCGAACACCCGGGGCAAGCCGAGGTAACGGGCGGGGATCGCCGGATCCAGGGGAAAGCGGCTCCCGCCGGCGGCGGCCGCCCCGAGGGGCGACACCTCGATCCGGGTGAGGGCATCCCGGAAGCGGTCGGCGTCGCGGCAGCAGCGGCCAGGCGTGCGCCAGCAGCACGTGGGCCAGAGGGACGGCCTGTGCCTGTTGGAGGTGGGTGTGGCAGGGCACGATGGAGTCGCCGACGCCCCGCGCCGCCTCCACCAGGGCGCGGACCATGGCGGCAATCCCGCCCAGGGCCTCCCCGGCTCCGCGGCGCATCCACAGCCGAAGATCCAGGGCGATCTGGTCGTTGCGCGACCGGCCGGTGCGCAGCTTGCCCGCCACCGGGCCCACGAGTTCCCCGAGGTAGCGCTCCACCGCGGTGTGCACGTCCTCGTCGCTGTCGAGCCACACGAAGCGGCCCGCCGCAGCTTCGGAGAGGATCTTCCTGAGCGCGCCGGCGAGGAGGCCCTCCTCGACCCTCGTGAGCAGACCGGCCGCCGCCAGCCCTGCCACATGGGCCATCGAACCCTGCACATCCACCTCGAGCAGGCGACGGTCGGCGCGAGACACCGTGAACTCCCAGGTGGTCTTGTCGGGCGCCTCTTCGAACCGCCCGCCCCACAGGGTCATTCGCCCTCCCCGAGCCGCTTCTCGGCCAGGGTGCGCAGGCGCAGCGCCTGCAACCGTATGAAGCCGCCGGCGTCGCCCTGGTTGAAGATGTCGTCGGCCTCGAAGGTGGCCGTCTCCTGGCTGTAGAGGGTGTGGGTCTCGGACCGGCGGCCCTCGATGGTGATGCTCCCCTTGTACAGCTTGAGCCGGGCGTCACCGTTCACCCGCGTCTGGACGTCATCCATGAACGCCTGCAGCGCCACGCGCTCGGGTGAGTGCCAGAAGCCGTTGTAGACCATCTCCGCGTACCGGGGCACCAGTTCGTCCCGGAGGTGCTGGACCTCCCGGTCGAGGGTGATGGACTCCACCGCCCGATGGGCCTGGTAGAGCAGCGTTCCCCCGGGCGTCTCGTAGACGCCGCGGCTCTTCATCCCGATGAAGCGGTTCTCCACCATGTCCACCCTCCCCACCCCATGCCGCCCGGCGAGGTCGTTGACCCGGGTCAAGCAGGTCCAGCGGCTCCAGGGCCTCACCGTCGACGGCAACCGGGTTCCCCTGGCGGAACGTGACCACGACCCACTCGGGAGTATCGGGGGCGGCCTCGGGATCGGTGGTGCGCTGGAAGATGCCGGGAGGGGGTGGGGCCCACGGGTCCTCCAGGACGCCACCCTCGTATGACACGTGGAGCAGGTTGGCGTCGGTCGAGTAGGGCCGGTCCGCAGTCACCGGCACCGGGATGCCGTGCTCCTGGGCGTACGCGATGAGGTCGGCCCGGCCCCGGAACTGCCATTCGCGCCACGGCGCGATCACCCGGATGCTGGGCCGCAGGGCGTATGCGGACAGCTCGAAGCGGATCTGATCATTCCCCTTGCCGGTCGCCCCGTGGGCAATGGCATCAGCCCCCACCGCGTCTGCCGCACGAATCAGGCCCTCGGAGATGATGGGGCGGGCCAGCGACGTCCCCAGGAGGTAGTAACCCTCGTAGATGGCGTTGGCGCGCAGCGCCGGGAATACCGCCTCGCTCACGAAGGCGTGGCGGAGATCCTCGGTGATGGCCTGCACCGCCCCCGTCGCCAGCGCCTTCTGGCGGGCCTGCTCGACCTCCTCGCCCTGACCGACGTCGCCGGTGTAGGTGATCACCTCGGCTCCGTAGGTCTCCATGATCCACCTGACGATGATCGAGGTGTCCAAGCCACCCGAGTAGGCGAGCACGACCTTCACGACATCACCTCCGCCATCTGCCCCGGGTCTCGGTCAATTCGGTTCCGCTCGTTCCTTCGGCGGCGACCACGATCACGGTGTCGTCGCCATCGACGGTGCCGGGCGATTCTACCCGCATATGCGCATGGCACATCCGCGGGCACTGTGCCGCAATCCCGGGGGACGACTCGGCGATATCGGTGGGCAGAGTGCCGGTGGCGAGGTGGCAGTGCATGCTTCACCTGTGGGGCCCCTCAGGCCGGCGGTGGTGCTTCCGCCGGAGTCCCGCGACAATCACCCCATCCCCCGAACTCAAACGGGGATCACACGCGTCCGGAAGGCAGCCATGCTCACCGAGACCATCAACCAACCAACCGACGGGCAGCCCATGGGCCTGCGCAAGCACATCGCCCTGATCGCCCACGACAACCGCAAGCAGGACCTGGTGGAGTGGGCCCGCTTCAACCGGGGGCTGCTCGCCGCCCACGACCTGAGCGCCACCGGGAGCACCGGCGCCCTCCTCGCCCGGGAACTGGACCTGGAGATCACCCGGGTCCGCAGCGGCCCCCTGGGCGGGGACCAGCAAGTGGGCGCCCGCATCGCCGAAGGCGACCTGGACCTGCTCATCTTCTTCTGGGACCCCCTGGCGCCCCATCCCCACGACGTCGATGTGAAGGCCCTACTGCGCATCGCCGCCGTCTACAACATCCCCGTCGCCTGCAACCGGGCGTCGGCCGACTTCATCATCTCCTCGCCTCTGCTGGGGGAGCCCTACGTGCGGCAGATGGCCGACCACGAGAGGCTCGGGTCCCTCGAGCAGACCTTGTAGGGCGGCAACCCAACTCAAGCCTGGAACATGTGCCCGCCGGCGGGCAGTCGGGGGACTTGCCCAGACCCTGACGTGCTCCGCCCGGGCGGAGGCGTCTTCGCGTCAAGGAGCAGTCCCGGCGGTGTGCGACCATCGGTGCCACCGTCAGGGAGGGCAATGGGCCTCGACGAGGGCGATCACAGGTCATTGGCGCTCTGGGCTGCCGACTGTGCCGAGCACGTGCTCCCGCACTTCGAGGAGATATGCCCGGACGACGATCGACCTCGGAAGGCCGTGGAAGCGGGGCGGGCCTGGGCACGTGGCGAGATGACGGTGAGCGAGGCCCGCGCCGCGGCGTTCGCCGCCCACGCCGCCGCCCGCGAAGCCCGTCAGGCTGCGGCCCGCGCCGCCGCTCGCGCCGCTGGCCACGCCGCCGCAACTGCGCACGTTGCCGGTCACGCCGACCACGCGGCCACCCACGCAGTCACGGCCGCCACCCGGGCCGCCGGCCCCGAGGCTGCCGCCGCTGCCGCCGCCAAGGAACGGGATTGGCAGTACCGGCACCTTCCCAAGCGCCTGCGGCCGCTGGTGCCTCAGGCAGGTGGCACTCCCGCGCGCCGGCCCATCTGAGGAGGCTCCGCCCGAACGGCGGGCGGCTACCGAATCACGAGTCCGTCAGGGCGCGCCAGGCCAGGAAGATGATCGACCCGTCGATGAGGAACCCGAACAGCCACCAGGGGGAGAAGTAGAGGCTCAGGATCACCACGGAGAGGGCTGCCCCGGCGATGGCCACGCCCGGCCACCAGCCGGCATCGGTGAGGCGGACGATGCCGGCCACGATGAGGACCACGGCGGTAGCCAGCGCCAGGCCGACGGCGAAGGCTCGGGAGTCGCCCAGCAGCCAGGAGTGGGCGGGGTTCATGGGCAGGTCGGCGACGGCCTCGTCGCTGAAGGACAGGGCCCACATCACCCCGTGGACCCATCCGTGGGCTATCAGGACTGCACCCAGGAGCCATCTCATGCCGACACGCCCCCGTTCCGGGAGGGACGCTAGCCATTCGGCAGCAGCGACTGGTGCTCCGCTGGTTGCAGCCCGAGCACCTCGGCCCTCTTCGGCCCGCGGGACCGGGGCGGCAGTCCCCGCCTAGTACGGTGGAGGGCACTGTTGGGCGTAGGCTCCGGCAACGTCCACGGACCCGAGGGAGTGACATGAAGGCGATAGTCATCGACCGCTACGGCGAACCAGACGTTCTTCGGCTCGAGGAGGTCGACAAGCCGGTTGCCGGCGACGGCCAGGTGCTCGTCCGGGTTCGCGCGTCCTCCGTCAACCCGTACGACTGGCACCTCTTCACCGGCCGCCCCAAGCTCTTTCGGGCGGCGTTCGGGCTGCTCAGACCCAAGCACCGCATCCTCGGCGCCGACCTCGCCGGCCAGGTCGAAGCGGTCGGGCCCAATGTCACCCGCTTCGTGCCCGGCGACGAGGTGTACGGCCTGACGACCGCGGGGGCCTACGCCGAGTACGTCGCGGTCGCCGAAGCCGAACTCGCCCCCAGACCGGTCAATCTCACGTTCGAGCAGGCCGCGGCAGTGCCCCTCGCCGGAGGCACCGCCTTGCAGGCCATCCGGGACCGTGGCCGGGTCCAACCTGGACAGAAGGTCCTGATCAACGGTGCCTCCGGCGGCGTCGGCACCTTCGCGGTGCAGATCGCCAAGGCGGATGGCGCCGAGGTGACCGGTGTGTGCAGCACCGGCAACGTCGACATGGTCCGGTCGATCGGCGCCGACCATGTCATCGACTACACCCGCGACGACTTCACTTCGAGCTCCCCGCGGTACGACCTGCTGCTCGACAACGTGGGCAACCGTTCGCTCTCGGAGTACCGCCGCGCCCTCCAGCCGAAAGGCATGTACCTGGCGTCCCACGGGCAGCCCGAGCACACCTGGCTCGGGCCCATGTTGTTCCTGGCCAGGGCGGCCATGCTGTCCCCGTTTGTCGGTCAGAAGCTGACGACCTTCAACGCTCAGCCGAGGACGGAGGATCTGCACACCCTCAAGGACCTCATCGAGGCCGGGACCGTGACGCCGGTGATCGACCGGGCGTACCCGCTGGCGGAGGTCCCCGAGGCCTTCAGGTACCTCGAACAGTGGCACGCCCGGGGCAAGGTCGTCATCACCATCTGAGCCCGCGGCCGGGGAGTCCGGAGCGGTCGCACCGAACGCCGCCGTCGTCCGTGCAACCATTCGCGCTGCTCATGTGCGATAGGGGTGTGGAGGAAGCCGAGATCTGGCGGGAGCACAGTGGGGAGCTGGTGCGCTACGCCACAGTGCTCGTCGGCCCCGATCACGCTGAGGACGTGCTGTCGAGTGTGATCGAGCGGGTGCTGCGGCGGAAGGTGAGGCCTGACGAGCCTGGCCGATCCCCGGCCGCCGCCTGATCCCGGCCCTCAGCGCTCTCGGGTGAGCGCGTCCAGGAAAGCCCGGATCCCCCGGTACTGGCCCTCGCCGTCGAGGCCGGCCTCGTGGATGACCCGTTCGCCCGAGCCACTCCCCAGGTAGTGGCCCTTGCGGAACGGGTGCAGGGTGTGGGTGCGGCCCAGCCGGGAGGGGACCCAGCGATACATGGTGGGCAGGGTGAACCCGGTGATCCCCATCGCCCGCTCGGCCAGCCACTCGGGATACACGGCCTCGCGTTCCGCCGGCGGCAGCATGTCGAACAACTCGGCGCTGGCCACGTAGAGCACGGCCAGGTCAACGCCCTCGGCGCGCAACCGGGGCAGCACTTCCTGCACGAAGACGTAGGCCACCTCAGAGCCCTGGAGCACCACCGCCCCGGCCGGGTCGGGCGAATCGACCAGCCGATACACGCCCCGGGCCGCCACCTCTGCCGGGGGCAAGCCGAGGGCCGCCCGGTCGGGCACCGGCTCCTTGGGCCGGGTGACGAACGGGGCGATCAGCGCCGGACGCGCCCGGAAGGCGGCGGCCAGCGTGGGCCACACCTCGGCAGGCTCCCAGGGGGTGAGGGTGATCGCGCTGCCGGCGGGGAAGTTCTCCTGCAGCAGCTGCAGGGCCTGCGGGTCGGCGTGGGTGGGGCCGTCCTCCCCGGTCTTCATGCCGGCGTGCCCGCAGATGAGCACGAAGGGCCGCTGGGGGCCCGGCTCTACGTGGGCGCGCATCTGGTTGCCGATGGCGTGCAGGCGGGCGGCGATGTGCCCCAGCGGGGCGATGAAGGCACCGTAGGAAGCCCCCGCCCCCACGTGCCGGCCGAACGACGACAGGCCGGAGAGCACGCAGGAGAGGCCGTCCTCGCAGATCCCGCCCACCGACAGGGTCCGACTGTCCGGGTTGGCGAGGACGTGCAGGAACCCTTCCGGGAAGCCCACCGCCGCCATGCGAGATCGCGGTCGAGCCGAGCAGGTCGGCTGCAGCGATGAGGATCGCCCCGCCCGACGCCCGGTTCAGGTGGCCGAGCGCCTTGCCCAGTTGCTCGCGCAGGGCGATGCCGCCGCCGGGCGCCGGGACCAGGGTCTCGGGGGTGAGGTCGGGGTCGGCGGCCAGGTAGATGCGCTCGACGTCGGGGGCGGTGGGCCGCGGGGCGCGCCGCGCGGGCCGCCAGCCTGGCCTTGGCCTCGGTGACCCGCCCGGCCAGGGCCCGGCAGGTGTCGGCGTCCTTCTCCAGGATGCCCCGCACCATCAGCAGGGTCTCCCAATAGCACTTCTCCACCTCGGCCAGGTCCTCTCCCTTGCGGCAGCGGTCGTCGTCGCAACCGGGGAGGCCGGGGGCGCCGGGTCCGAGGAGCGGCTCCAGGGAGGCGCGGAACTCGGGGCTGCACAACTTGTGGCCGGCGCCGTGGGACTTGCGCCCCTCGATGCCGTACTGCCAGCCCTTGGTGGTGCGGTAGACGATGGCCGTCGGCTGGCCGGTGCTCATCTCCAGGGCGCGGCGCTGGGCGGTCAGGACCAGCGGGATGTCGAAGCCGTCGGGGACCTCGACCACGTTCCAGTCGTGCAGGTAGAAGTACTCACGGGGGTCCCACTGCACATAGTCGCCGGGATGGTCGCCGTCGCGGGTCACGGCGTTGGAGTCGATGGAGGCCTGGTTCCAGTCGAGGTGGACGACGGCGTTGCTCAGCCCGGCGGTGCCGGCGAAAGCCGCCGCCTCGGCCACCCGCCCCGGGGTCATGCCGCCCTCTCCCTCGACGATGTGCACCCGGGGCGCGTCGGCGCCGTAGAAGTCGGCCGCCCCCAGCGCCAGGCCCAGTGAGGAGCCGAAGCCGATGCCGGAGGCACCGGTGGCCAGCTTGACGAAGGGCGTCGCCGGGGTGGGATGGCCGTCCAGGGCCTTGCTGCCGAACTGCCGGAAGAGGGGAGTGGGCTGGGTGGGGTTGCGGCGGAAGCCGAGCAGGTCCTCGAAGCGCAGCCGGAGCCGGTCCTCCCGGGGAAGGGCGCCGGGGTCGCCGATGCGCACCACCTCGTCCCGCAGCGCGAGCATGGCGTAGAGGCCGAGGGCCTTGTGGCCGGCCGAGTAGGAGAGGATGTCGGCGTCGTCGCGGTTGGGGTCCCCGATGTCGTAGTCCATGGAGGCGAACAGGGCGGCGGCGACGAAGCGGCCCGACGACACCGACCCGCCCGGGTGGCCCGACTGGGCGTAGTTGAACAGGATCGAGCACAGCGATCGGTACACCAGGTCGTAGCGGATGAGGTGCTCGACGATGCCGTCGCCGAGCAGGGACTCATCGGGCCGGGCCACCTCGACCCAGGTCCCTCGCCGCGGTCCGAACGATGGGCTCATCACTCCTCCGTTGTCGTGGCCGGGCCCGGCCGGGTGGGTCGGCGGCGGCGGGCGCGGTGGACCCGCTCCACTCTCGCCGCGGTATCCCGGAGACGAGCCCTCGGCGGCAAGGCCCCTTCCCTCCCGCTCGTGCGGGCCGGGAAGAGGCCGGCGGACATGCCCCCGGCCTCCGCCGATGAGCTCATGGGCAGTTCTCCTGTCTCCGGGGCCCGGTCATGGTAACCCCCGGGTGCCGGCTCGCCCGAAGACGCCTGGCCCCGCGGGAGGGGCGGAAAGGGTTCTCATCGAAGGCCGAGAGGCGGTCAGTCGACCGTCCACGTCCCCGTCTGGCGGATCAACTCGCTCAGGTCGGCAGGGCCCGGCCGCTGCTGGGCGTCGCGCATCTGGCGCTGCAGTTCGTCCTCGTAGACGGGCCGTTGCACGTCGCGGAACACCCCCACCGGAGTGGGGCCCTGCGGGCCCGGCGACAGGCGGCTGAGGGCGAAGGCGGCCGAGGGGTCGGGGGCGTGCTCGTCGTGAACGTGCAGGGCGGCGAGGCCCACCTCGGCCACGTCCACGATCCGGGCGCCCCCGGCGTGGAGCACTACTCCCTTCTCGTCGTGCCGGCCGAACATCACCGGTTTGCCGTGCCGCAGGTTGATGCGGTTCTCGAGGCGCTCCTCCTTGCCGGTGAGGGCGACGAAGGCCTGGTCGTTGAACACGTTGCAGCGCTGGTAGATCTCGATGAAGGCCGTGCCGCGGTGCCGCTGGGCACGGTGCAGCACCTCGATGGTGAGGGCCCGGTCGCTGTCGATGGTGCGGGCGACGAAGGCGGCCTCCGCCCCCAGGGCCAGGCTCACCGGGTTGAAGGGCGAGCCGATGGACCCGCCCGGGCTCGACTTGGTGCGCTTCCCCGGCTCGCTGGTGGGGGAGTACTGGCCCTTGGTCAGCCCGTAGATCTGGTTGTTGAACAGCAGGATCTTGATGTTCAGGTTGCGCCGGATGGCGTGGATGAAGTGGTTGCCCGCCGATGGAGAGGGCATCGCCGTCCCCGGTGACCACCCACACCGACAGGTCGGGGTTGGCCAGGGCGATGCCCGTGGCGACCGCCGGTGCCCGGCCGTGGATGCCGTGGAAGCCGTAGGTGTTCACGTAGTAGGGGAAGCGGGACGAGCAGCCGATCCCGGAGACGAACACCACCTTCTCCCGGTCGAGGCCCACCTCGGCCAGGAAGGTCTGCACCGAGGCGAGGATGGCGTAGTCCCCGCATCCCGGGGCACCAGCGGACCTCCTGGTCGGACTGGAAGTCGGCCCGGGTGTAGCGCTGGCCTCGGTGTCGGTCATGAGCCGGTCATCTCCACGATCTTGTCCTCGATCTCGAACGTCTTGAACGGCATCCCCTGCACCTTGCTCATGCCCACCGCGTCGACCAGGAACTCGGCGCGCAGCAGGCGGAGCAGGTGCCCCCGGTTCAGCTCGGGGACGAGCACGGTGCGGTAGCGCCGGACCACCTCACCCAGGTTGCGGGGGAAGGGGTTCAGGTGACGGAGGTGGGCCCGGGCCACCTTGGCTCCGCGGGCCCGGGCCTGGCGTACCCCGGCGTGGATGGCGGCGTAGGTAGATCCCCAGCCGAGCACCAGCAGCTCGGCCCCCTCGTCGGCGTCCACCGCAGACCTCGGGGATGTCGTCGGCGATGCCGGCGATCTTGCGCTCCCTGAGCCGCACCATGTGCTCGTGGTTGGCGGGGTCGTAGGAGACCTCGCCGGTGACGTCCTCCTTCTCCAGGCCGCCCACCCGGTGCTCCAGGCCGGGGGTGCCGGGGACGGCCCAGGCCCGGGCCAGGGTGCGCTCGTCGCGCCGGTAGGGCAGGAACTTGCCGCCCGGGCCGGGGTCGGTGGCGAAGGTCACCGAGATGTCGGGCAGGGCGTCCAGGTCGGGCAGCAGCCAGGGCTCGGCGCTGTTGGCGATGTAGCCGTCGGAGAGCACGATCACCGGGGTCATGTACTTCAGGGCGATGCGGGCCGCCTCGACCACGGTGGCGAAGGCGTCGCCGGGGGAGGAGATGGCCAGCACCGGCAGGGGCGCCTCCCCGTGCCGCCCGTACATGGCCATCAGCAGGTCGGCCTGCTCGGTCTTGGTGGGCAGGCCGGTGGAGGGGCCGCCGCGCTGCACGTCGATGACCAACAGGGGCAGCTCGGTCATCACCGCCAGGCTCATCGTCTCCGACTTGAGCGCCAGGCCGGGGCCGCTGGTGCCGGTGACCCCCAGGTGGCCGGCGAACGATGCCCCCAGGGCGATGCCGATGGCGGCGATCTCGTCCTCGGCCTGGAAGGTGCGCACGCCCAGCTTCTGGTAGCGGGCCAGCTCGTGGAGGATCTCGGAGGCGGGGGTGATCGGGTAGGAGGAGTAGAGGAGGGGGAGCCGGGCGGCCTGGGCGGCGGCCACCAGGCCCCAGGCCAGCGTCTGGTTGCCGGTCACGTTGGCGTAGACGCCGGGGCGCAGCCGGGCCGGCTCGACCTGGTAGGTGTGGCGGAACTGCTCGGTGTTGAGTCCGAAGTTGTAGCCGGCCCGGAAGGCGGCGAGGTTGGCCTTGCGCACCGCCTCGTCGCCGGCGAAGGTGCGCTCGATCCAGGCCAGGGTGGGCTCGACGGGACGGCTGAACATCCAGATCATCAGGCCCAGGGCGAAGAAGTTCTTGGAGCGCAGCGCCTCCCGCCCGCCGACGCCGCTGTCCTTGACCGCCTCCCGGGTCAGCTCCTCCATGGGGACCTCGACCACGTTGTAGCCGTGCAGCGACCCGTCGAGCAGCGGGTTGGTCTCGTAGCCGGCCCGCGCCAGGTTGCGCTCGTCGAAGGCGTCCCGGTTGACCACGATCATGCCGGCCGGGCGCCAGGTCGGCCAGGTTGGCCTTGAGGGCGGCCGGGTTCATGGCGACCAGCACGTCGGGGTTGTCTCCCGGGGTCAGGATGTCGCTGTCGGCGATGTGCACCTGGAAGGAGGAGACCCCGGCCACCGTAGCCGGCGGGGGCGCGTATCTCGGCCGGGTAGGAGGGCAGGGTGGCCAGGTCGTTGCCGAAGATGGCCGACGCCTCGGTGAAGCGGCTGCCGGCCAGCTGCATGCCGTCGCCGGAGTCGCCGGCGAAGCGGATGCGAACCCGGTCGACGCTCTGCTGCTCGAGGGTGGGGGTCTCGTCCACGCGCGGGTCACTTGCTCCCGGCGGGGGGCGGCGGCAGGCCGGGGCGACCGGCGCTGACGAGGGTCGAGGGGGCCTCCATGGCTACACCGGGGATCTTATGGCGGCGGGTGCGCAATCCGGGCGGCTCAGCCTCCCGAGAAGGGCGGGGAGATCAGGATCCGGTCGCCCTCGCCGAGGGGGTCGTCGAGGGCGATGCCCTGCCCGTCGCGGGTGGTGAGGACCGAGCCGGGGTGATCGATGCCCAGCCCGGCGAGGAGGGCCCCGGCGGTGGTGCCCGCCGGCAGGTCGATCTCCTGCTCGGTGAAACCGAGCCTGTGGGCCAGCCCGCCGATCAGCCGGACGATGACCTTCACGTCAGAGTGGCGAAGCGCTCCGCGGCCGCCGCCTCGGCGGCCAGCCCGAGCCGCTCCAGCGTCTCGCGGGTGGGGATGCCCCGGCTCGTCGTAGCCGCGGATGTCGTAGTAGTGCTGGAGCAGGGCGTCGTAGCGGTCGTACTCCAGGTGCCGCCCGGCGATGGGACCTTCCGTGTCGGCGTTGGCCGGGTCGAACCAGACGGCGGGCGGGTAGTCGGCCCTCCGGTCGGTGTCCGGGAACTCCCGCAGCCAGAACAGCTTCATCAGGGCGTAGATCCGGTCGGCGCTGGGCCAGAAGTCCTCGAGCTCCCAGTCGCGGCCGGTGACCGTGTTGTAGTACTTCGGGTAGTTCTCCAGGCCGAAGCCCAGCTCGACCCAGGGGAAGCGGCAGGAGACGATCGACTCGAACATGCCGCCCCTGATCCGCTGCAGGTCGACCACCTTCTGCGCCTTTTCGCGCCCGTAGGACTCGCGGGGCGTCTGGGTGATCTCGTAGCTGATGATCCAGGACTCCTTGTGGTGGGCGCCGATGGGGCTGACGCCGAAGGCGAGGGCCATGCCGGGGATGAACTTGCAGTTGTAGGCCGAGACCTCGAGGCCCTTGACTTGCATGGCGTAGGCCTCGGAGCCGCCGCCGATGACCCGGGCGGCCCGCATCGTGCCTTCGGCCAGCAGGTTCGCCCACCGGGCCCCGGCGGAGGGCGATGTCCGTCGAGGAGCGTCCCGGAACCCGGCGAAGTCCCCGAAGCGCAAGTCGCCTTCGCACCGCCCCCTGCTCGATGGCGTCGGCGTAGAAGCCGAGCACGCCCCCGGCCGACATGGTGTCGAGCCCGAAGTCGTCGCACAGGTAGTTGAGGGTGGCCACCTGCTGTATGTCGTACAGGTCGAGGTTGGGGCCGAGCAGACCCATGTTCTCGTAGTCCAGCTCCGACTCGCGGCCCTCGGTGTCGAGCATGGCGATCCCGCACTGCATGGTGCAGTTGGGGCAGCCGTAGACGGCCACCTTGGCCTCCGCCAGCCGCTGGCCGTCCACCCGCCAGGCCTCGGGGTGCTGGGTCTCTGCGGAAGTTGTGCACCGGGAGGGCGGCCACCTCGTTGCACCAGGGGAGGACCCCGGTGGTGCCCTGCACCGACCAGGCCGCCTTCTGGTCCATGGCGTGCACCGTTCGCAGGTCGTCGCGCCCGATCGTCTTCATCTCGGCGGGGAAGGCCTGGGGGATGGGCTTGGACCCCTTGACCACGATGGCCTTGAGGAGCTTGGACCCCATCACCGCGCCCATGCCCGGCCTGCCCGCCGGACCGCCCCTCCATGCTGCGGACCACGGCGTAGCGCACCAGGTTCTCGCCGCCCTGGCCGATGTTGAGCACCCCGGCGCCCTTGCCGTAGCGGGCGTAGATCCAGTCGTTGGCCTCGTAGGTGCCCTTGCCCCAGATCTCCTCGGCCGGCACGAACTCGACCCGGTCGTCGTCGATGTAGAGCAGGGTGGGCCGCTCGGCCCGGCCTTCCACGATCAGGGCGTCGTAGCCGGCCTTGCGCAGCTTCTCGGTGACCCGGGTGCCCAGGTTGCCGTCGCCGTAGCCGCCGGTCATCGGCGACTTGGCCGCCACCACCGTCTTGCCGGTGTTCGGGGCGGAGATGCCGCTGATCGGGCCGACGGCCACCACCAGCTTGTTCTCGGGGCCCAGGGGGTCGATGCCCGGCGCCAGTTCGTCGTAGAGGATCTTGACGGCGAAGCCGCGCCCGCCGATCCAGCTATGGGCGAACTCCTCCGAGAAGGGCTCAATCCGGTGCGTGCGGGTCGTCAGGTTCACCCGCAGGATCTGCCCGGTCCATCCGTCCATTGGGGCTCATCCTCTCCTGGCTGGCGGCGCCTCCCGTGGGGGAGCGCTCAGTGGTCCCGATTATCGCGTCTGCCGGGGCGATCGGGGCTCGGAAGGGGCCGAGTCCGCTACGACGCCTTCCAGCCGCCGGGCGGGCGGAAGGCCACCACGCCGGCTTCCTCGAGGGCCAGGCCGATCTCCAGCAGGCGATGCTCCTCCCAGCGGCGGGAGATGATCTGGAGGGAGGGGGGCGGGTCGCTCTGGGGGGAGACCGGGAAGGCCAGGGGCAGGGCCAGGGCGGGATGCCCGGCGTGGTTGACCAGGCTGGCGAAGGCCGAGAGCGCCCGGCGGTAGCCCATGGGGCCCTCTTCGGTGGCCACCTGCTCCTCGCCGATCTCCTTGCGCAGGACCGCGGTGGTGGGGGTGAGCACCGCGTCGAAGCGGGTCAAGAGGCCGTCGAGGGCTCGCCGGACGCGGGCTCGCCAGGCGAGGCCGGCGGCGTGCTCGGCCGCCCCTATCGCCAGGGCCTGCTCCAGCCGCCGGCGTACCTCGGGCCCGTAGCGCTCCGGGTGGGCGTGCATCCACTCCCGGTGGATACGGGCCACCTCCGGGTACATCGAGGCCTCGGCGAGGCCCGGGGGATCCAGGTCGGGGGCGTGGACCTGCTCCACCACCGCGCCCTGTCGCGTCAGGCCCTCCAGGGCGAGGCGAAAGCCGTCCCGCACCTCGGGGGACAGGGGGTGGGCGGCCCAGGGGAGGGGGACGGCGAAACGGCACCGGGACAGATCCATGGGATCGGCCGGGGCCCGCACCGGCCGATCCTCCGACCAGCCGTCGGCCGGGTCGGCGCCGGCGATCACCTCGTACACCAGGGCGGCGTCTCCCACGGTGCGGGTCAGCGGGCCGACAGTGTCGAGCGAGGGGGCCAGCGGGAAGACCCCGGTGAGAGGAACCCGGCCGTGGGTGGGCTTGAGGCCCACCAGGCCGCAGAGGGCGGCGGGCACCCGCACCGAGCCGCCGGTGTCGGTGCCGATGCCCACCGGGCTCAGGCCTGCGGCGACCGCCGCTGCCGATCCTCCCGACGACCCGCCCGGTGAGGTCGCCGGGTCCCAGGGGTTGCGCACCGGTCCCCACCAGTGGTTCTCGCTGGAGAACCCGAAGGCGAACTCGTGCAGGCCGGTGCGTCCCAGGACCACCGCCCCGGCTGCTTCCAGACGGCGGACCACGGTGGCCGAAGCGGTGGCGACCTGCCGGTAGAAGGACGACCCGCAGGTGGTGGGACGGCCCTCCTGGTCGATGAGGTCCTTGAGCGCCACCGGCACACCGGCCAGCGGGCCGGGAGGCTCCCCGGCGGCCAGGCGCCGGTCGAGGTCGGAGGCCGCGGCGAGGGCGGCCTCGGCATCGACCAGGGTGAAGGCGTTGAGGCCGGCCGCCCGGTCGATCGCCGCGAGATGAGCGGCGGTTACGGCGGCGGCAGTGGTCTCCCGATCTGCCACGGCGAGGGCGATGGCGGCGGCGGTGGCGCCGATCACGACCAGGTGATCGTCCGCTCCTGGGGGAACAGGGAGATCCACGGGATCCCGGGGGGAACCACCGCCGGGTTGCCGTCGCCGTCGAACAGGCGATACGCCTCGTCGACCGCGTCCCGCTCCCAGGTGCCCTCCATGACCTTGCCGTCGGCGAAGATGAGCAGCCGGCCCGTGCCGAGGGTCTCGACCGCCGGCACCTGGGAGCCGCCTCCTCCCGACGGGCCGGCGGCGTACTGGTGGCTCTGCGATGACCACCAGCACGTCGAAGGCCAGCTGGCCGGCGTTACCTTCCCGGTCGACCCACTCGTGGGCACGGGTCCCCTCGAAGCGCAGATAGCGACCGTCCTGGTACGTCCAGGTGACCGTGTGACCGTACGGCCATTCGAGGGTCAGGGTGTCGGCCGTCTCCTCCGGCTCCTCCCACTCGCCGATGGCGTAGAGGGGGCCGTTGATGTCGTCGTCGTAGCCCCGGGCGTCGGCGGTGGCGCGCAGATCGAAGGTGTTCGCGTAGAGGTTGTGCGGCGCCCGGCGATGGGACATGCGGAACAAGCCGCCGGCGCCCTCCCCGATGAGGGGGATGCCCCGCTCGTTGGCCAGGGCCTGGATCCAGGCCTGGCCGCCCGAGGTGGCGAGGGGGGCGTCGAGGATCGCCAGCACCGCCGAGTCGGTGGGGCGCACCGAGCGCACCGGGCCCACGTACTCGCTGTCGCTGTGGTGGAACAGGGCGATCAGGCGGGTGAAGCCGCCTTCCACGAGGATCTCGATGACCGCGTCGGCTTCCTGCAGGCCGGACTGGGGGCGGGCTTCGGGGTGATTGTCCACCTTGACGGCGATCACCCGGCGGTCCAGCAGGTCCTCGTCGGCGACGGGGAGCCCGTTGAGGGGCGAGGGCGGCCCGTCGGGCAGCGTGGTCGTCGTGGTGGTGGAGGTGGTGGTGGTGGTCGAGTTCGACGTCGTAGTGGTGGACGCCGACGTCGTGGTCGTGGTCGAAGGCGCAGTGGTCGTGGTCTCGGCGCCATCGGACCCGGTGCACGCAGTCAGGAGCAAGGCCGCGGCAAGGCCGAGGGCGAGGAGGGGCTGGGCGCGTCTCATCGGGGGAAACGCTAGCCGGGTAGTGAGGCTGCGCTGCGCAAGGATGGGCTGTGGGGCCGGCCTGCGCCGGGCTGCTTGGCGGGCTGTGGGGCCCGGCCTCACGCCGGGCCCCACTCCCGTTGAGCGGAAGCCCTCTCCGCGGCCGGCCTGCGGCCTGCCGCGCCTCCCCCGGCACGAGGGTGCCGGGGGAGGCTAAGAGGATCGCCGAGGGGGTCGAGCACCAGCGTGTGCCGGGTGGCCCGCGCCACCGCCTCCGGGGACCAGTGGATGGGGAGGGCGTCGCCTTTGAGCCACAGCCGCATCTGGTCGGCGTAGTGCGGGGAGAAGGGGTTGCCCGATTGCCCGCCGGGGAGCACGAAGCGGCCAGTTCCCACTCCCCGAGGTCGATGGCCATGCGCATCGAGGCCACGGCCGCGTCGGGGTTGGCGGTGGGGTCGGCCGGGTCCACCACGGCGGGGCTGACCGTGTTGGTGTCGCCTCCCCAGGGGTAGGGGCCCAGGTCGAAGATCCGGGCGAGGGGCTTGCGCTCGCTCACCGGATGCCGGAAGGTCAGCGGGCGCAGCGTGCCCCAGGCCCAGCCGGCGGGGTCGGGCCCGCAGCGAGAGAGGCGAGCCGGTCGCCGGCGGCGCGCAGAGCCGCGGCGCAGTTCCTCGTCCCAGCCTTCGGGGAACCAGCCGGGCGGCTGCTCGCGGAGCAGGCGCACCAGGTGGCCCACCCGGCGCACGATGAACGAGTTGATGGGGATGAGGGAGACGAAACCCCGGCCCAGGGCCCATTCGGCGCTGCGGGGGGCCCGGGCGCGGGCGACCCGGTGCGACATCTCGGCGACCAGGAACTCGAAGACGGCGGCGGCGGGCGAGTCCACCGAGACCCTCCCGTCCCAGTCGCTCAGCAAGGCGGCCAGCGGGGCGAGGCCGGGGTCGCCGGCCGCGGCGTGGAGGACGACGTCGCGCATCTCCTGCCAGGGCTTGGAGAGGCAGTCCATCTGCAGGGCCAGCGCGGCCGGCACGTCCCAGTCGGTGCGGGCGGCGAGCGCCTCGGAGATGCGGGCCACCCGGTAGCCGTCGAGGAAGTCGCAGCCCAGGTAGGGGCCGGTCGTCGAGGGCAGGTTGTTGGCGGTGGCCACGTAGCCGGTGGCGGGGTCGGCCAGGTGCGGCAGGTCGGCGAAGGGGACGGGGTCGGGCTCCCACCCCGTCGTCTCGTCCCAGGCGGGCAGCGGCAGGGCACCCGCCCCGCGCCGGCGCACCGGCGCGGCGCCGATCAGTTGCCAGCCGATGCTGCCCCGGGAGTCGGCGTAGGCGACGTTCAGCGGCACCGAGTTCCATCCGGCGAAGGCGCGCCGCAGGTCCTCGGGGGTGCGGGCCCGGCCCAGCTCGAACAGGGCGCCCAGGGAGCGGGGCACCAGCCAGGTGGCCGACATCGACAGGTTCCCCACCTCTCCGAGGAAGGCGGGACCTACCAGCGGGCCGCGGTCGGTGACCAGCACCTCGATCACCTCGGGCTCCCGGCCGCGCACCTCGATCACCTCGGTGCGCACCTCACAGGGGACGAAGCGATCGCCGCGCCGCACGCTGGCGCCGTCGGGGCCGACCTCCTCTACGAAGAAGTCGGTGTTGTCGATCAGTCCGGCCGTCACCCCCCAGGCGAGGTGGCCGTTGTGGGCGGCGGCCACCGCCGGGGCGCCGGCGAGAGAGGCGCCGGCCAGCGACCACTCCGGGGTGGTGACGTGGAGCAGGTACCAGTACGGGGGGAGCATGGGGGACAGGTGCGGGTCGTTGGCCAGCACCGGGCGCCCGGTACGGGTGCGCGTCGGGGCGATGGCCCAGTTGTTGGAGGCGCCCCCCAGGCCGATGGCCGCGGCCAGGAGGGCGGCGTCGTCGGCCAGCCGGTCGGCGGCCCGCCCGGCCGCCTCGCCGGGCCGGTCGCTGGCCGGCTGCCACTCCGGGTAGGCCGGGTCGAGGGCGGCCAGAGCCTCGGGGCCGTCGAGGGTGAGGACCTTGAGCCGGGCCAGCTCCACGTCCCAGTTGGAGGCCATGGCGAAGGTGAACAAGGCCATGTAGCCGAGGGCGTCGGCCGCCCGATAGGGGGTGGGATGGGCCCGCAGGAGGGCGAACTCGTGAGGGCGGCGCCTCAGGCCCACGGAGCCGCCCACGGTCACGCCCGCGGGCGTAGGCCTCGGCCAGGAGGCGGTGCTCGGGCGAGAGCGCCTCCACCGCCGCCTCGGCGTAGTGGCCGAACCCGATGCGGCAGGAGAGGCGGTCGAGGGGGAGCCCGGCCGGCCCGAGCAGGGCGGCCAGGGTGCCCCGCACGATGCGGAGGCGGGTCTCGATCTGGAAGGTGCGGTCCTGCCCGTGGCAGAAGCCCACCCCGAACCAGGCGTCGGCGTCGTCGGCGGCCTCGATGTGGGGGATGCCGAAGCGGTCGCGCCGGATTTCGACGGGGGCGGAGACGCCTTCGACCGTCAGGGTTCCCTCGACGGTGGGGAGGCGCTTCCCCGCCGCTCGCAGGGCCAGTCTGGGCAGGTTGACCATGGCCCGATGCTATCGATGGGGGCGGTGGGGTGGGGTATCGTTGGCCCAGGGCCGAGCGGAGGGGACGATGCGTGATGCGGTGACGGCCATCCTCGGCGGTGGCCAGGGGGCGCGGCTGTGGCCGCTGACCCGCGACCGGGCGAAGCCGGCGGTGCCGGTGGCGGGCAAGTTCCGCCTCATCGACGTGCCCATCTCCAACAGCCTGCACGCCGGCATCGACCGCATCTTCGTGCTGACCCAGTTCAACTCGGTCAGTCTGCACCGCCACATCGCCCAGACCTATCGCTTCGACATCTTCTCCAACGGGTTCGTCCAGATCCTCGCCGCCGAGCAGAGCCTGGAGAACCGGGACTGGTACCAGGGCACGGCCGACGCGGTGCGCCAGAACCTGCGCCGGCTGGTGGACCAGAGCCCCAGCGACATGGTCATCCTCTCAGGCGACCAGCTGTACCTGATGGACCTGGCCGCCTTGATCTCCGAGCACCGCCGCCACGGTGCCGACCTGACCATCGCGGTGAAGCCGGTGAGCCCCGGCGAGGCCCGAGCCCTGGGCATCCTGCGCCTCGACGAGGACAGCCGGCTGGTGGAGTTCGTGGAGAAGCCGCAGGATCCGGAGGTGATCGCCCGGCTCACCCTGGATGAGGCCACCGTCGCCGCCACCGGGGTGAACGCCGACCCAGGGTCGCTGCTGGCCAGCATGGGCATCTACGTGTTCCGCACCGAAGTGCTGGTGCGGCTGCTCCTCGAGTACGAGGGCGACGACTTCGGGCGCGACCTGATCCCGCAGGCGGTCAAGGACTTCGCCGTGTTCGGCTTCGCCCATCGCGGCTACTGGCGGGACATCGGGACGATCGGCTCGTTCCACGAGGCCAGCCTCGAACTGACCCACCAGCTGCCCGCCCTCAACCTCTACGACGCTGACTATCCCATCTTCAGCCGGCCCCGGTTCCTGCCGGGCAGCAAGATCACCCAGTGCAGCGTGTACGAGTCCATCCTCTGCGACGGCAGCGTCATCGAGGGCGCCCAGGTCACCTCGTCGATCGTGGGCATCCGCGGGGTGGTGCACTGCGGGGGCGGTGCTGGAGCGCACGGTGATGATGGGCGCCGACTTCTTCGAGGCGGCGCCTCCACCGGGGCTGCCGCTCCTGGGCATCGGCCACGGCTGCTTCATCCGCAACGCCATCATCGACAAGAACGCCCGGATCGGCGACGGCGCCCGCCTCTTCAACGAGGCGGGCCTCTGGCACGCCGACGGGCAGGGGTGGCACATCCGTGAAGGGGTGGTGGTCGTGCCCCGCAATGAGGTGATCTTGCCGGGTACCGTGGTCTGATGCGACTCGCCTTCCTCACCGCCGAGCTCGCCCCGCACGCGCACGTCGGGGGCCTGGGCGATGTCGCCCGCTGGCTGCCCCGGGCCCTGGCCGCAGCCGGGGACGAGGTGGCCGTGTTCCTGCCCGACTACGACGTGCTCGACCCGGCCGGCCTGCCGGTACGCGAGGTGCTCGGCCCGGGCGACGTGGCCATCGGGCCCCTGGGCACGGTGGGCCTGCGCACCCTGGGCGACTCCGTCCCGGGCCTGCCCACCGTGTACCTGGTCAGCGCCCCGCAGTGGTTCCACACCGGGGCCGTGTACGGCGAGGAGGAGGAGCACCTCCGCTTTGCGGCCCTGTCGGCCGCGCTGGCGCCGCTGTGCGCGGCGGTCGGCTGGGTGCCCGACGTGGTGCATGCCAACGACTGGCACACCGGCCTCACCGCGCTCTACCTGGCGGCGGCGGGGGAGCCGTGGGCGTCGCGGCCGGTGGTCTTCACCGTCCACAACCTGGGCTACCAGGGGCTGTTCCCCGCCACCGACCTTCCCCGGCTCGGCCTCGAGGGATGGGCGCATCGCTTCGACCCCGGCGACCTGGCCGGGGGATGGCTCAACGCGCTCAAGACCGGGATCGCCACTGCTTCGGCGGTGACCACCGTGAGCCCTTCCTTCGCCCGGGAGATGCTCACCCCGGAGCGGGGCATGGCCCTCGACGCCACGCTTCGGGCCCGCGGCGACCTGCCCGTGGGCATCCTCAACGGCATCGGGGAGGACTGGGACCCGGCCACCGACGAGCGGATCCCCCAGCGCTACAAGGCCGGCGACCTGAAGGGCAAAGCGGTCAACACGGCCGCCTTGCGCCACCGCTTCGTGCTGCGCGACCGGCCCGGGGTGCCGGTGGCGGGGATCGTGTCGCGCATGGACCGGCAGAAGGGGTTCGACCTGCTCCGCGAGACCATGCCCCCCCTGCTGGCGAGGGGGCGGGTGCAGCTGGCCGCCATGGGCACGGGCGACCCCGCCCTGGAGTCGCTGTTCGCCGGCCTGGCGCGCCGCTTCCCCGGCGAAGTGGGATACGTGGCCGCCTTCGACGTCGACCTGGCCCATCTGGTGGAGGCCGGGTCCGACCTGTTCCTGATGCCCTCCTTGTACGAGCCTTCGGGGCTCAACCAGATGTACAGCATGCGCTACGGCACCATCCCGGTGGCGCACCGCACCGGGGGACTGGCCGACACCGTCGAGCAGTGGGACGGGCGGGCGGGCACCGGCTTCCTGTTCTCGCCGCACACCCCCGAGGCCTTCGCCGCCGCCCTCGAAGACGCCCTGGCCGCGTACGAGAGCCGGGACGAGTGGCGGCGGCTGGTGATCAACGGCATGAAGAAGGACTTCTCCTGGGGGACCCGGGCCGTCGAGTACCGCGAGGTGTACCGGCGGGTGGCGGGCGCCTAGCGCACCCGGGCGGGAGGTCCCGGCCGGTACCGCAGCAGCAGGCGGGCGCGCAGCCGTCCGCAGGGGATGGCGCCCAGGGCGCGGCTGTCCACGCTCCCGGCCTCCGGGTTGTCGCCCAGCACCCACATCTCACCCGGCCCGAGGGCCACGCCGGCCACCTCCTCGCCGGGCCCGGCCGCGACACGCTTGACCATCTCGAAGCCGGGCTGCTGCGGGTGCTCGAACACGACGACCGCCCCGCGGCGGGCGTCCCGGCAACGCAGCCCGAGCACCCAGTCGCCGGGGCGCAACCCGGGTTCCATGCTGTGGTCGGCGATCTCGTAGGCCACCAGCCGCCGCGCCAGCCCGGCCGTCGCCCCGGCAGCGGCAGCCACCGCCAGCAGGCCGACAAAGCGCCGCACGCCGACCTCCGTCAGGAATTCGAGCGAGTGTAGGGTGAGTCGGCCCGGACACTCAGAAGGAGGACCTATGTTGCTGCGGCCCCGTCGCGTGGCTCACGCCCACTGCGACTTGATGTGCGGGGTCTACGACCCGGCTCAGGCCGCGGATCGAGGCCGAGTCGGTGAAGGCCATCGCCCAGAAGTACCAGGACTCCACCGACGAAGTCTTCCGCCAGCGCTGCATCATCCTCAAGGAGCAGCGGGCGGAGCTGGTCAAGCACCACCTGTGGGTGCTGTGGACCGACTACTTCAAGCCCCCTCACGTGGAGCAGTTCCCCCAGTTGCACGACCTGTTCTGGCGGGCCACCAAGAAGGCCGGGGATGCCAAGAAGACCATGGACCCCGCGGTGGGGGACGAGCTGCTGGCCCTCATCGACGAGATCGCCGTCATCTTCTGCGAAGACCAAGAAGGGCTAAGGCCCGGCGAGCGGAGGGCGGCCCGTCGGCCGCCCTCCGACGCGTCTGAGCGCGGGCGCATCGGGTAGCCGAGCAAGGCGAAGTCCTCGGCGTAGCGCTGCTCGACCAGGGTGAGGAGGTCGGGGTCGTACCACTCGTCGAGCCGCAGCCCGTCGGCGCCGGTGACGTTGTAGGCCCGGGCGACGGGCTGCAGGCGGGTGTGGCGGCAGACCTCCGCCCAATCCTCGTCGAAGCGCTCCAGGTGGCCGACGAGATCGACCAGGGGGCGGCCCTCGCGGAACAGGAACCGGGTCTGGCTGCGGAAGTGCTTCTCGGCCCGCTCGTCGGGCACGGTCCCCACGGCCCGAACGAAGTCGGGGAAGTTCATCTGCAGGGAGAAGGCCCGCCCGTACACGGCGAAGAGTGGCGATAGGCGCTTCCCCCGGCGGCGCTCGGCCAGGATCTTGTGGCGGTAGCAGGAGACGAGGCGGGCGTAGGGGTCGCGGACGAACCCGAAGGAGAACCGGGGCGGCGCCAGCCCGGGCAGGTCCTCGGCCGGGACGAAGCGCACGTACTGCCAGAGCGCCTCCTTGGGCAGGTCGGGGCCCTTCTGCTCCCGCAACTGGCGCAGCACCTGCATGCGGATGGTGCCCGACCCGGTCTTCGGCACCTGAACCGCCCGGGCCTCCAGTTCGGGGACATCGAGGACCTCGAGGCGCTGCAGCGAGGGCCACTTGAGAACGGCCCGCCAGAAGGTGGAGGAGGCGGTCATGTGGGGTGATGGTAGGACCGCGGATTGCCGTTCGAACGTGGCCCGGCCTCACAGGGGCCGGGCCACGGACAACTCAGCGGAAGCCCTCTCCGCGCGGGCCGCAGGCCCGCGCGCCTCCCCCGGCCCGAGGGGGCCGGGGGAGGCATCCAGGGGCATCTCAGGTCTTCAGGTCCCGCCGCACCCAGGGCGGGCCCAGGGTCATGGCCACCAGCACCGCGCCGCCGGCGGCCAGGGCGGCCACGGTGGGCCAGAAGCGCGGACTGGTGAACAGCCCCAGCACCCCTTCCGCCGCCGCCCAGGCGGCCAGGCCGGCCACGGCGGCCAGCGGCAGGTTGCGCAAGGCCGTCACCGCCACCGGCCGCGCTTGCCCCCAGCCGGTGCGCCCGTACCAGACCACGGCCAGCGCCACGGTGTAGAGGGTGATGGCGATGCTCGAAGCGAGGGCGAGGCCGTCCACCCCCATGGTGTGTTGCAGGCCCCAGTAGATCGGGACCGCCGCCGCGGTGGCCACCGTCCCGATGATCACCGGCGCCCACATCTGCTCGCGGGCGTAGAAGCCGCGGGCCAGGATCTGCTGCACCCCCCACATCGGGATCCCCAGGGCGAAGAAGACCACGGTGCCGGCGGTGGCGGCGGTGTCGGCGGCGTCGAAGGAGCCCCGCTCGTAGAGGGCGCGCACCACGGGCATGGAGAGGGCCATGACGCCGGCGGCGGCCGCCAGGCTGAGGACCACGATGTAGCGCACGGCGCGGCTCACCGCCTCGGACAGCTGCTGCAGCTTCCCCTCGGCCGCCAGACGGGCCAGGAAGGGGTAGGCGGCCACCCCGGCCGCCTGGGCGATCACCCCTACGGGGACCAGCATCACCTGCCGCCCGAAGGTGAGCCAGGAGACGCCCCCGTCGGTCACCAGCGAACCGAAGGTGCGGCCCAGCTGCTCGTCGAGGACCACCAGCGACTGGCCGAGCATCAGCGGCACGGCGAGGGCGAAGTAGCGGCGGACGGCCGGGTGGTGGCGCAGCGAACCGGTGGGGGCCCTGAGCCCGCAGCGCCGCGCCCCCCACCACTGGAGCAGGAAGATGCCGACGAACGAGCCCGCCGAGCACGCCCCAGGCGAAGCCGTCGGCGGTGGGCTCCTCGCGGCCCAGGGCCCCGATGAGACCGCCGAGGATGATCCCCAGGTTGTAGATGATGGGGCCGAGGGTGGCGATCACGAAGCGTTCCCGGGCGAACTGCACCGCGGTGAAGAGTTGGCCCAGGATGAAGAAGATCTGGGCGGGGAGCACGATGCGGGTGAGGCGGGCCGCCTCGGCCACCTGGGCGTCGCTGAAGCCCGGTTCCACAGCCCGCAGCAACCGGTCGATGAAGGGCATCACCGCCGCCATCACCACGACCGCCCCGATGAGCAGCACCCTGGTGACCGCCCAGAAGGCCCGCCAGGCGTCCTCCTCGTCGCCGGCGGCGAAGCGGCGGGTGAGGATGGGGATGAGGGTGATGGCCATGTAGGCGCCGGCGAGCAGGTAGTTGACGAAGTCGGGGATGAGGAACGCCACGAAGTACTCGTCCCCGGCCGCCCCGGCGCCGAGCAGCCAGGCGAAGACCACCTGGCGCAGCAGGCCCAGGAAGCGGGAGAGCAGGGTGCCGCCGGCCACGATGAGGGCGGCGTAGCCCATGCGGCGATAGAGCCCGGGCCGGCCCACCTCGGGATCGAGTTCGCTCACGACGGGCAACTTAGTGCCTGGGTGAGCGACGGCGCGGCGCGGTGGCGGTCAGGCGGGCGCCGATGACGGCGGCCGAGCCCCGGGGCCCGGCGCGTCGGGCAGCGGGGCGGCCCGGAAGCGGGCCGCCAGGTCGCCGAGGAAGTCCTTCGCCCCCGCGGCGTTGTGCTGCCTCCAGAGGCTCACCTCGTCCTCGCCGGCGGAGCCCGCCAGCCCGGCGAAGGTCGGGGCCAGCGCGGCTTGCTGCGCCTCCACCAGCGCCAGGGGGGAGCGCCCGGCGCGCACCGTGAGCCGGACCTTGAGCAGGAACTCGGTGCGCAGGTCGCGTACGTGGGCCACCGGCTCGGCCAGCCACTGCGCCAGGGCTCGCCGGCCGGCCGCGGTGATCCGGTAGACGGTCCGCTCCGGTCCCCCCTCACCGGGCTCGGTGTGGTCCGGGCGGCACAGGCCGGCCGCCGCCAGCCGGTCCGCCGCCCGGTAGACGAGGGGTCGCCGCAGCGTCAGCACCCTGCCCAGGTCCCCGTGCTTGGCGAGGAGGCGGGACACGGCGAAGAGGTGTGCCGGCCGCTCGGCGAGGATGGCCAGCACGGTCCACTCGGCCAGGGAGATCCGTGCCACGACCATCAGTCTGCCATGACTGATCCTCCCGCGAGAGCGCTAGTCTCAGTGAGACATCCTGGGTCCGCACTGGAGGAGCCATGCCGGCGACACATCTGCCCCGAACAGGACGCCTGCTGACGCTGATCCTGCTCGCCGCCGTCCTGCTCACCGCCTGCGGCGGCGATGGCGGGGGCAGCGGTGCGCTCACGGTCACCGATGCGCTCGGCCGCACCGTGGAGCTGGCCGGCCCGCCGGAGCGCATCACGGTCGCCGGCAGGGCCGGGCTGCTGATCGTCGATGCCCTCTACCTCTTCCCGGTGGGCCGGGAGCGGCTGGTCGCCCTCGAGGAGCGGGGGCAGAACATCAAGGAGTTCCTGGCCGTTGTCGACCCGGACTGGGGAGACAAGATCCTGCTCGACAACGCCGGCGCCGAGCAGATCGCGCCCACCGACCCCGATCTGGTCATCGCCAAGAGCGCCATGGCCGAGGATCTGGGGCCCCCGCTGGAAGCGGTGGGCATCCCGGTGTTCTATGTGGACTTCGAGACCCCCGAGCAGTACGAGCGCGACCTGGCCGCCCTGGGTGAGGTGCTCGGCGACCCCGGCCGGGCCGAGGAGGTGGCTGCCTTCTATCGGGAGCGACTCGATCGCATCGCCGACGCCACCGCAGGGCTCGCCGAGGACGCCCGGCCGACGGTCCTGGTGATCGAGTACAGCGAGGAGGAGGGCACCGTGGCCTTCAGCGTGCCCGCGGCCGGCTGGCTGCAGACGACCATGGTGGAGCTGGCGGGTGGGGACCCGGTGTGGACCGAGGCCTCTGAGGGCGGCGGCTGGACGGTCGTCGGCCTGGAGCAGATCGCGGCCTGGGATCCCGACCAGATCTACGTGGTCGACTACGCCGGCGACTCCGACGGAGTGGTGGAGCGGCTCAAAGGCGACGCCAACTGGCAGGCACTCGCCGCCGTCCGGTCGGGCAGCATCTACGGGTTTCCCGGCGACTTCGTCAGTTGGGACCAGCCCGACCCCCGCTGGATCCTCGGCCTCACCTGGCTGTTCACCAAAGTGCAGCCCGACCTGGCCGCCGACGTGGACGTGATGAGCGACCTTCGGGCCTTCTTCGAGGAGATGTACTCGCTCGACCCGGCGGTGATCGAGGCGGAGGTGGTCACCCGGCTGTTCGGGAGCCTGCCCTAGGGACCTCGCCAGCCGCGCCGGCTTCGCCCACGGCTCGGCCTGTGGTGGGGGAGAGCGATGAACGGGGGAAGCCCGGAGTCACCCCGACACCCACTCCTCCTCGCCGGTGTGCGAGGTGTCGTAACCGCCGAGGTCGGTCACGGCGGTGGCGAAGGCGGGGGAGCGCACCATTTCCCGCACCGCCCGGGCGGGCCGCGTGGCCCAGGCCTCCTCCGGGAGCACCAGGTCGTAGCGCTCGGTGACCAGCGGGGCGAAGCCGAGGCCGTAGGCGTGGGCGGCGGCGGCGATACCCAGGCCGGCGTCGGCGTCTCCGTCGTGCACCGCCCGGGCCACCGCCAGGTGGGTGGGCGCCTCCTGCTCGTAGCCCGCCAGCGCCGCCGGCTCCACCCCGATCCGATGCAGGTGGGCGTCGAGCCACACGCGGGTCCCCGATCCCGCTTGACGGTTGACGAAACGCACTCCGGGCCTGGCCAGGTCGGCCAGGCCGGACAGGCCCTGCGGGTTCCCCGGCCGGGTGATCAGCCCCAGGACGCGGTGGGCCAAGGTGAGCACCGCCACCCGGCGCCCGGGGAGCAGGCGGGAGATGAAGGGCAGGTTGTACGAGTCGGTGGGGGAGTCCCACAAGTGACTGCCGGCCAGGTCGGCCTCACCCCGGGCCAGGGCGATCAGGCCGCCGAGGCTGCCGACGTATTCGATGGAGGCGAGCACCCCCGGCGCCAGCATCTCCCCCAGCAACTCGAAGGCGAGGTCGTGGCTCCCGGCGAAGCGCAGGCCTGCCCGTGCCTCGGTAGTGGGCGGAGCCGGGGCGGCCTTCCGTTGCAGGTCACCCCAGCGGGCGACCGCCAGTCCCAGCGCCGCTTCAACCTGTGAGGCGGAGTGGCCTTCCCCGAGCCCCTCCAGCAGGAATCCCTCGGCCCGGTTGACCAGGGCTGCCCAGGCCAGCCCGGGCTCGCGGGGGTGCAGCGGCCCGGGACGGACCCGGGTGCCCCCGCCGGCGTAGCCCTCGACCAGGCCCTCCCGGGCCAACTGGGCGTACGCCCGTCCCGCCGTGCCGGGGGCGCAGCCCCAGCGCTCGGCCGTCTCCCGTACCGGCGGCAGGCGCTCGCCGGCCGCCAGGTCGCCGGCGGCGATGCGCCGCCGCAACGACTCGGCGATCTGCTGGTGCAGCGGAGGTCGATGGGTGGGTACGGGCCGGCTCCTCAGGCTCCTCGGGACATTCTCGTCGCCGGGAGCCGCTCGCGCCGGGTCACCAGCAGGCGCAGGGTGACGAACACCGCCAGGGAGGCGACGACCAGCAGCACCGCCACCGGCTTCACGGCCTCCAACCCGAAGGCGGTGAAGCGCTCGTAGACCAGCACCGGGACGATCTTGGGGTGGTAGGCGAGGATGATCACCGCCCCGAACTCGCTGATCCCCCGCCCCCACATGAGCACCGATCCCGAGGCGATGCCCCGCCACGACAGGGGGAGGGTCACCCGGGAGAAGGCCTGCCAGGGGGAGGCGCCGTCGGCCGCCGCCATCTCTTCCAGTTCTGGGTCTACCCCCTCGAATGCCTGGCGGGCCCCGTTGACCAGGAAGGGCAGGCCGACGAACAGCATGCCCACCACGATGCCGGCCATGGCGTCGGTGAAGACGATCCCCAGGGGCGCCAGCGCCCGGCCGGCCGGGCCGCCCCGCCCGAACACGGTGAGCAGGGCGATGCCGGCGGCGGTGTGGGGGACGACGATGGGGAGGTTGACCACCCCCTCCACCCAGCGCTTGCCGGGGAAGTCGCGCCGGGCGAGCAGGTAGGCGAGGGGCACCCCGGCGAGCAGGGCGAGCAGGGTGGCCCAGGCCCCGGCGGTGAAGGTGAGCCCCAGCGAGCGAAGCACCTCCTCGTCCAGCAGCGTCTCCCGCAACGCTTCGGGCCCGGTCCCCAGCAGCAGGCTGAGCAGCGGGGCGATCACGAAGAGCAGCAGCAGCGACGCCGCCGCCACCATGCCGATGGTGAAGCCGGTAGGCCGCCTACGGTGCCGGGACGGCGAGCGGCTGGAGAGCGTCGGGGAGAGCGTCATGGTGATCTGCCTCCGGGTGGGTCAGCATCTCCTGCTGGTTGGCCGCCATGATCGCCCGGCCTTCCGGCCCGAGGAGGAAGGCGAGGAACCGCTCAGCCTCCTCAGGGTTGGGGGCGTTGGTCGGGATAGTCACCGCGTAGCGGATGATGTCGCCGTCGAAGACCGGTTCGACCGAGGCGAAGCGGCGGAAGTCGAGGTGCACCTGCACCCGACGGTACTCGTCGCGGTAGGCGTCGGCGCCCAGGTTCAGGGAGTCGGGGAGGGCGATCATCTCCAGCCCGTGCTGGAGGATGACGCTCTCGTATTCGAAGGCGTAGTCCAGGTCGCCCGATTCGAGCAAGGCGATCAGTTGGAGGCTGGCCCCCCGCATCAACAGGCCGGATCCGGAGCGGGGCTCGAGCAGTTCCGGCACCACGATCACGGTTCGGTCATCCTCCCGGGTCGTGGCCACCACCGGTTCGAAGCGGGACCCGGCCAGATCGAAGAAGAGCGCGGGTTCGCCGTACTCCTCCTCGGCCATGGCCAGCACCATGAGGGCCCGGTAGCCGGCCGCGTCGAGGCGGGGGTCGGCCAGGCCGAGGGTGACCCCGGGCTGCCTCAGCACCTCGTACCAGTTCTCGGGGGTGATGTCGCCGGCCCCGCGGCTGGAGGGGGTGTAGGCGAGGGCCAGCCGGTTGGTGGCGAACTCGACGTACCAGTCGGCGTAGGGACGGCCGGTCTCCGGGTCCTCCTTCGAGTACATGAGGAGGGGGATGAGCGCGCCGTCGGCGGTGGCCACTACGTCCACCAGGTCGCCGATCTCGGTGACATGGCGCATCACCTGGATGCTGCCGTGGCCCTCCGTCTGCACGTCCACCCCGGGGTGAGCGGCCTCGTAGGCCTCCTCCAGGGCGGTGAAGGGGATGATGAGGCTCCCGGCGTAGAGCACCGTGACCACCGCCCCACCGTCCGAAGAGCAGGCAGGAGCGGCGAGGGCGAGGGACAGCGCCACCGCCAGGGCGGCGAAGGCACGCCGCACGGTGCGCCTCCCGGCGGCCGGGGGTGAGGCCGCCGAGAGGTCACCGGTCACCACTGGTTCAGCCCGCCGCGATCTCGACGATGTCCTTGACCCACGCCTTGCTCTCCATGCCGGGCATGGCGGTGCGCAGGGTCCCGTCGTCGTCGAAGGCCACCAGGCAGTCGGCGCAGGCGAGGATGTCGGCCATCGGGGCGTCGTACGTGTAGCCGTCGGAGGCCGTGATGGTCAGAGTCGCCGCCGCCGTGTCGACTCCGGCCGCCGTCAGCACTGCGTTGAGGCGCACGCCGGTGTACTCGCCGGGCCCGTTCTTGGGATGCTCCAGGGTGAGCGTCTCGACTCCCAGGGCCTCGAGTTCTGCCGTGGTGAAGGCTTGGCCGCCGACGGTCAGCACGGCCTCGCCGGCGGCACCGGTGGTGGTCGCCGCCTCGGTGGTGCTGGCCGAGGCGGTAGTGGTGGTCTCCTCGGCCTCGTCCCCGCAGCCGGCTGCCGCCATGGCCAGCAGCAGGGCCAGCAGCAGGATGGTCGCCTTGCGCATGTCGCTCCTATCTCTGTGTTGGTTGGCGTGTTGCGTTCGCGGGCTCTACTCGACCTCGATGGAGACCACGTCTTTGACCCAGGCGCCGATCTCCATGTCGGGCATGGCCAGGTCGAAGCCCCCGTCGTCGTTGAAGGCCACCAGGCAGTCGGCGCAGGCGCGGGCGTCGGCGAAGCCCACCCGGACCGAGTACCCGTCGGAAGCGGTGACGATCAGGGTGGAGGCCGCGGCGTCGGCTCCTGCCTGGTCGAGGAGGTCGTTGAGGCGCACCCCCGTGTAGTCGCGGTTGCCGTCGCGCGGGTGCTCGACGGTCACCTCCACGACCTCGAGCGCCCCGGCCGTGTCGGCCGACAGGGTGACCTCCTGGGCCACGGCGCCCGTGAACGTCAGCAGGGCATCGGCTCCCGGTGCCGCCTGGCCCGCGCCGTCGCCCGCATCACCCGGGAAGTGGCCGACCAGGGAGGCGATCTGGGAGACCATCTGCCCGCCGGTCAGCCCCTCGCCCACGAGCCGGAGCGGGTACTCCTCGTCGGGCAGGGCGGCGCCGTCCATCTGGTTGGCGACGATGACGGCGTCGTCGCGGTGGAACAGGGCGCTCTCGATGGTGGCGCTGTAACCGTCGGCGGCGATCACCTCGATGGTGTAGCCGGCCTCCGCCAGGTCGTCGTCGTAGGCGTCGTCGCCGTGCTGGGGGCCCCCGTCGAGGCGGCCGGCCAGGAGCCACAGGGGGATGCCGGTGTAGACGTGGCCCTCGTCGTCGGTCCAGGAGGCCTCGTGGCAGTTGGCCCCCGACTCGAAGGTGCCCCGGTCCATGGACTCGTCGCTGAGCCCGCTCATCTCCAGGGTCCACTCCGCGCCGAGCTCCTTGATCTCGATGGCGGTGACCCACTTCACCGACCAGTGGCCGTCCACCACCTGGTCACGCTCGTCGCTGACCACTTCCAGGCGCAGCGGGCCGTCGTCGCCGATCGGCTCACCGTCGCGGGCGTAGGCGACGATGGGGTACAACGGCCCCGACGGAGTGATCTCCGCCCCGGTGCTCGGGTCGTAGGCGATGAAGGCGCCGTTGATCGCCTGGTCGTAGGAGAGGGTCATGGCGTAGCCGTCCTCGGCCACCACCGTGAGGCCCATCCCGGGCTCGATGCCCCCTACCTGAGCGGCCAGGTCGGCCAGCGAAACGCCCTCGTACCGCTCGGGGATGGTGATCTCCCCGGTGCTCGAGACGAACCCGCCCCAGCCCTCGGTGAGGGGCAGATCTTCCAGGTCCCCCATGTCCAGCGTGACCGCCCCTCCCGGGCCCGTCACTTCGAGGGCCACGTCGACGGTGGTGCCGCCGCCGCACGCCGCGGCGAGCAGGCTCAAGATGGCGAGGACGACGGGCAGAGAGCGCTTCAAGGTCAGGCCTCCTGGCAGAGCGGGATCAGCTTGTGCCAATTGAGTAGTGGGAATGGTAGCAAGGCGTCGAGAGGGCTCCGAAGGGTCGCCGGAGCCAACCGGATCCGGGTGCTGACCGAGGTTGCCCGCCTCTCAACGACGAAGGTCCCGCCGGCGGGCGACCTCCCAGACAGGGCGATCCTCCGGTTGTTCGGTAGCCTGCCCTGAGTGACCGCGCCACCTGCGCCGCAACGCCCCTCACTCATCAGGGCACTCTGGCCCCTGGGCCTGGCCCTGCTGGTGGTGCTCGTCCTCTCGCTGTTCATCGGGCGCTACCCCGGCCCGGGCTTCACCCCGCCCCGCCTGCTGTGGGAGGACGAACTGGCCCGGCGCCTGGTCTTCTCACTCCGCCTGCCCCGCCTGCTGGCGGCGATGCTGCTCGGCATGACCCTGGCCGGGGCGGGGACGGTGCTGCAGACCGTCTTCCGCAACCCCCTGGTGGAGCCGGGCTTCCTCGGTGTCTCCCAGGGGGCGGCCTTCGGGGCGGCTCTGGGCATCCTCACCCTGGGGGGCGGGGCCCCCCCGCTGGCCACCGAGGCCATCGCCTCGGTGTTCGCCCTGACCGGGCTGGTGCTCTCCTACGGCCTGGCCCGCCGCCTCCACTTCGGGGGCTGGGTGCTGCGCCTGGTGCTCGCCGGCATCGCCGTGTCGGCGCTGTTCTCGTCGGGCGTGGGGGTGCTCAAGTACCTGGCCGACCCGCTGACCCAGTTGCCCGAGATCACCTTCTGGCTGCTGGGCGGCCTGTCGAGCCTCACCTGGACCGGCCTGCTGTACCTGTTGCCCTTCGTGATCCCCGGGATGACGCTGGTGGTCCTGATGCGCTGGCGCCTCAACCTGCTCGCCCTGCACGATGAGACGGCCTTCTCCCTGGGCACCTCGCCCGGCCGGGAACGGGCGCTGGTGCTCGTCGGGGCGGTGGCCGCCACCGCGGCCGTCACCGCGGTGAGCGGCATCGTCGGGCTGGGTGGGCCTGGTGGTGCCGCACATCGCCCGGCGCGCCTACGGCGCCGACAGCCGGGTGGCCCTGCCCGCCGCCCTGCTGATCGGGGGGATCTTCGCCGTGCTCTGCGACGACCTGGCCCGCACCCTGCTGGCCGGGGAGATCCCCCTCGGCATCCTCACCTCCCTGCTCGGGGCGCTCGGCTTCGCCCTGCTCATGACCCGGGCCCGGCTGCGGGTGCCGGCATGACGGCGAGCCCGGCCTTCTCGCTGCGGGGCCTCCGCTTCGGCTACGGGCCCGAGGCGCCCGAGGTGCTGCGCAGCCTGTCGCTCGACATCCCGGCGGGGACCACCACCGCGATCCTCGGCCCCAACGGCTGCGGCAAGACGACCCTGCTCCACGTGGTCCTCGGCTGGCTGGCGCCCCGGGGCGGCGAGGTGCTCGTGGACGGCCGGCCGCTGGCGGGGATCCCCCGGCGGGAGCGGGGCCGCCTGGTGGCCCTGGTCCCGCAGGCGGAGCACGTCCCCTTCGACTTCTCGGTCCTCGAGTACGTGCTGATGGGGCGCACCCCCTACCTGGGGGTCCTGGACATGCCGAGCGAGGAGGACCACCGCATCGCCATGGAGACCCTGGAGGCGCTGTCGCTGGACCACCTCTGGCGCCGCCCGGTGCCGGAACTGAGCGGCGGCGAGCGGCAGATGGTGACCCTGGCCCGGGCCCTCGCCCAGCGCACGCCGATCCTGCTGCTCGACGAGCCCACCGCCCACCTCGACCTGGGCAACAAGGGGCGCCTGCTCGACACCCTGGCGGGGCTGGCCGGGAAGGGGACGACGGTGCTGTTGACCACCCACGACCCGGAGACGGCCTCCCTGGCGGCCGGGTTCCTGGTGCTGATGCGGGACGGGCAGGTGCTCGACGCCGGCCCGCTGCGGGAGGTGCTCGACGCCGAGCGCCTCAGCGCCACCTACGGGGTGCCGGTGCGGGTGGTGGAGGTGGACGGCCGGCCGGTGGTGCTGCTCGGCCGGGGGAAGGGATGAGCCCCGCGCGTCGTCCCGCCCGCATCCTGGTGACCGGTGAGCGGGACGCCGGCAAGACGGTGTTCTGCCGGGCGCTGGTGGAAGCGGTCCGCGCCCTGCCCGGGCCGCCGGCGGTGGCGGGCGTCGTCTCGCCGCGGGTGTACGAGGGCGGGGAACAGGTCGGGATCGACGTCGAGGACCTGCGCACCGGCCGGCGCCGCCGCCTCGCCACACTCCGCTCGCCGGGCGAGCCCGCCCTGAGCGAGGCCACCAAGCTCTGGCGGTTCGACGAGGAGGCCCTGGCCTGGGGGAACGAGGTGCTCCGCTCGGCCACCCCCTGCGACCTGCTGGTGGTGGACGAGCTGGGGCCCCTCGAGTTCGAGGAGGGCCGGGGCTGGCTCGGCGGGCCTGGCGGCGGTCGACTCGGGCGCCTTCACCGCCGCGGTGGTGGTGGTGCGGCCTCGCCTTCTGCCGGAGGCCCACCGCCGCTGGCCGGCGGCGGAAGTGATCGAGATGGCAGGGCCCGCCGCGGCGGCCGCGGCCGCCGCCCGCCTGGCCGCGCCGCCTGTTCCCCCGGCGGCCCTCAGGTGACGTCGCGGTCGGCGGAGCAGGGCAGCGGCGACCGGCCACCGCCAGCAGCGGCGATCACCACGGCCTTGGCCACCGCCCCGCCGGCCCCCGGCTGCACCGCCCCGAGCAGGTCGTCGAGGTAGACGCGGCTCGTGGGCACGAGGCCGGCGTAGGCGCTGAGGCCGATGCGCATCAGCGAGACGGTGGCCAGCGAGGTGACCGCGGTGGTCATGCCGCTCTCCCAGATGAAGGCGTACACGAGGCCGATGAGCACCGCCCGCTGGGTCAGGTAGCCGAGGACGAGGAAGACCGACACGTAGGACAGCGAGGTGAGGGCCACCGCCAGGAGCAGCGGCCCCAGCGTCCCCCAGTCCGAGAAGCGCAGGCCGAGCACCACCGACATGAGACGGCCCCGATGCCCACCACGGCGAGGGTGGCCAGCCAGGCGCCGAGCAGCTTGGCCCCGGCCAGCAGCGAGCGGGGCAGCGGCCGCAGCAGGATGAAGGAGAGGGTGCCGTCGCGCCGCTCGTCGCCCAGGGCGCCCGTCCCGAAGACCAGGGAGACCACCGGCAGCACGATGAAGAACAGGATGGTGAGCGGGGCCTCGTGGAAGACCTCCCGGGCCCCGACGGCCGGTGGCGCGTCCGGTCGTCGGCGAGCAGCACGGCCACCACCGCGGCGGGGAGCAGCCCCATCAGGGCGAGCAGGATGATGCGCCGCCCGCCCAGCAGCTGCCGCAGGGTGTTGGCCAGCAGGGCGGCGAAGGCCCTCATCGGCCCCTCACCAGGTAGCGGAAGACGCTCTCCAGCGAGAGGTCTTCGGGCTCGAAGAGGGTGAACCGGATCCCCAGCGAGCGGGCCAGGGGGGCAGGGAGCGCCCCAGGCCGGTGAGGTCGCCGGTCTCCACGGTGAGGATCCGGCCCCCCACGGTCGACGCTCTCCACCGCTCCCGACTCCAGCAGGGCGGCGGCCAGGCGGCGGGGGTCGTCGGCCTCGAGGCGCACCCGGTAGGGGATGTCGGTCATCGCCCGGCGGATGGCGGCGACGTCGCCGGCGGCGGCCAGCTTGCCGTCGACGATGGCCAGCACCCGGTCGGCCATGCGCTCCACCTCGGCGAGCACGTGGGAGGAGACCACCACGGTGCGGCCCTCGGCCCCCAGGCGGCGGAAGGTGGCGATGAGGTGGGCGCGCTGCACCGGGTCGGTGCCGTTCAGCGGCTCGTCGAGCACCAGCACCGGGGCGTCGTTCACCAGGGCGGCGGCCACCTTGGCCCGCTGGCGCATGCCCTTGCTGAACCCGGAGATGGGCCGGTCGGCCGCGTCGCCGAGGGTCACGGTGGCGATGGCCCGTTCCACCGAGCCGGGGCTGGCCCCCGACAGGACGGCGGCGTAGGCGACGAACTGGCGGGCGGTCTGGAACCCGTAGACCGCGTCCTCCTCGGGGACCATGGCCAGCGAGCGGTACACCTCCGGGGAGCGCCGCGGGTCGCGGCCCAGCACCGTCACCGTCCCGGTCGGAGGGTGAGAGCAGCCCGACCACCATGCGCAGCAGGGTGGTCTTCCCCGCCCCGTTGGGCCCGAGCAGGCCGGTGACCCCGGGGCCGAACGAGCAGGTGAGGTCGGACACCGCCACCTTCTGCCCGAACCACTTGGACACGGTCGCGGACTTCGATGGTCGGCTCGGCCACCCAGGAAGGGGAGGGGGTGGTCACACCGGCCTCCGGTAGCGGCGCATCACCAGCACCGCGGCGAGCAGGGCGATGACGACGATCGCCGCCAGCGAAACCCAGGGGTCGAACCCGGCCTGCTGGGGGACCAGGTGCGCCGAGCGGACCCCCAGGATCCAGTCCTTGACCACCACCGGGTGCTGCTGCAGGGCGAGCAGGCCGGCCGGGTCGAAGCCCGACTCTCCACCAGGGCGTTGGTCACCGGGGTGGACAGCGCCATGACCCCGATGAAGGCGCCCGCCCCCAGGGTGAGGCGCTTGCTGTAGGCGGCGAAGAGGAAGGCGAGGGGGGCGAGGGCGACGAAGTACACCAGGGAGGCCAGCGCCGTCTGCCACAACGCCCCGGCGTTGCGCGGCCACGTAGGAGCCGAAGCCGTCGTCTGGAGGTCCAGGCCCGGCCGAAGAAGAGCACCAGGTGGGGGAAGTACATGAAGCCGAACACCACGGCGGCCAGGGCGGCCGCCCGGCCCGTCAGGTAGTCGCTGGTGGTCAGGGGCCGGGAGGCGTACACCTGGAGCACGCCGTGCACCCGGTCGGGCACGAGCAACTCCCCGGCGGCGGCGGCGATGAAGAGCAGGGCGATGGTGCCGGTGAGGTCGAAGTACTGGGCGTGGGAGAAGAAGTCGACGTCCTCGGCCCCGATCTCCCTGGTGAACACGGTGATGCCGACGAAGAAGATGGCCGGGATCACCGCGATGGCGAGCAGGCCCCAGGGGAGCGCCTTGGCCCGGGCTCGCCGCCGCAGACCGAGCACCCGGCGCAGGCCATCGCGGTACAGGGCGCGCACCGCCCCGGCGCGCCCCAGCCGCTCGCCCTCGTGGGGCCGGTAACCCAGGTCGTAGACGACGCCCTCAGTCATCGCCGGCCCCCTGGAGGAAGACGTCCTCGAGCGTGGTGCGGCGCGAACCCAGGCGGCGCAGCGCCGTCCCGGTGGTGGCCAGGGCGTCGCGGACCAGGTCGAAGGGATCGCCGGGCGCCTGGCGCACGATGACGGTGTTGCCCTGTCACCTCCACTTCGGCGCCGGCGGCGGTGAGGGCGGCGGCCAGCGGGGCCGGGTCGTCGAGGACCTCGACCGCCACCTCGCCGGTGGCGGAGATCTCGGTGAGCGGGCCGGAGCGCAGCACCCGGCCCCCGTCGAGCATCACCACCCAGCGGCAGGTGCGCTCGATGTCGGTGAGCACGTGCGAGGAGACGATCGAGTTGATGCCGAAGCTCTCCAGGCGGCCGATGAGGCCCAGCATCTCCTCGCGGCCCTCCGGGTCGAGCCCGGCGGTGGGCTCGTCGAGGAGGACCAGGTCGGGGTCGTGGACGATGGCCTGGGCGAGCTTGGCTCGCTGCTGCATGCCGGTGGAGAAGCCGCCCATGTGGCGGAAGCGCTCCTCGTGGAGGCCCACCAGGCCGAGGATGTCGCTGGCCCGCTGGCGGGCGGCCCGGGTGGGGAGGCCGGCCAGCTCGGCGGCGTAGCCCAGGAAGTCGGCCGCGGTCTGGTCGGGGGGCAGGCAGGCGCTCTCCGGCATGTAGCCCACCCGGGAGCGGACGGCCAGGGCCTCTGCCGGGATGGATCGGCCGAGGGTCCAGACCGAGCCGGCGCCGGGGCGGAGGATGCCCAGCAGCAGCTTGAGCAGGGTGGTCTTGCCGGCCCCGTTGGCTCCCACCAGGCCGATGCAGCCGGCGGGGACGTCGAGGTCGACGTCGTGCAGGGCGACGATGCTCCCGTAGGAGAACCCGAGGCCCCGGGCGGCGACGATCCACTCGCTCACCGGGCCAACCTAGCGCGGGCGGCCGGGTTTGCCGCGGCGACTACCCTTCCGGGCTCTCCTCTCGGGCCCGGCGCCGGCCGGAGGCGGCAACCGATCGGCGCGCTCGGTGAACAGCACCCCGGCGAGGATCAAGGCGCCGCCCAGGCCGATCAGAGCCGTCACCTGCTCGCCGAGGAGCAGGGCGCCGCCGGTCGAGGGCGACGATCGGCAGCAGGTAGGTGGGCAGCGAGGCGGTAGTGGCGCCGACCCGCTGCAGCATCCAGAAGAAGAGCAAGGTAGGGGAGGAAGGTGCCGGCCAGCGCCATGTAGACGATCAGGCCCCAGCCGGCGGCCGAGATCCCCGTGGGCAGGCCCTCGACGGCGAGCATGATGGGGACCAGCACCACCGCCCCCAGGGCGAGTTGCGGCCCGGCCATGTCGAGCACGTCATGGTCGGGCGCGTGCATGCGGGCGTGCACGCCGCCGAAGGCCGACACCACGACCCCGGCCAGGGCCAGCATCACCGCCAGGCCGGGACGGCCGCCCTCACCGAGCCCGGACTCGCCGGTGGCGATCAGCACTCCCACCCCGGCCACGGCCAGGGAGAGCCCCACGACCTTGCCCCGGTTGAGCGGCTCGTTGGGCAGGAGGAAGTGAGCCCACACCGCGGTGACCGGCGGGCTGTTGGCGCCGAGCAGCCCGAGGACCCCGGCCGAGGCGTACTGCACCGCCAGGGTGAACAGGAGGGCGGGGGCGGTGTAGTTGGTGAGGCCGATGACCGCCCCGAGGCCCCACAGCCTCCGGCTCGGCCAGGGCTGCCGGCGCAGGGCCCGATAGGCGAACACGGCGGCGGTGGCGATCAGGGCGCGCAGGCCGATGATGGTGTACGGGCCCAGGTCCTCCCGAAAGGCGGCCCTGGTGGCGATCCCGGCCGTGCCCCAGCCCAGGGTGCAGATGATGATGGCCGCCCAGACCCTGGCCCGCATCGGCAGGGGGCCTAGAGCCGCGGCCCGCGGCGGAGGAGCAGGCGGCGCCGGCGGCGTCGGGGGTCGGCGGCCGGGGCGGGGGCACCGGCATCGAGGCGTTGCCGTAGCCCGTCACGCTCCTGGCGCATCTCGGAGAGGCGCTCCCGCAGGAACGTGGCCTCGGTCTCGGCCCGGGCAGCGCGCTCGCGGGCCTCGGCGAGCTGCTGCCCCGCCTGGTGAAGGTTCCCCAGCTGCGCCACGAGGCGGTCCCAGGCGTCGCGGGGCACGAGCATGGCGTTGCCGTCGGCGGTAGGCCCGACTGCGGTCCGGGCCCCGGCTCCTTTGCGGCGCAGGCGGGCCGCTAGCGATGCCGGGGTGACCAGCCACCGGCGCCCGCCGGGGCCGTTGCTGATGACGGCATCTATCTCCCCGGCGCGGCTCCAGGCCCGCAGGGTGCCGAGCGACACGCCGTAGCGCTTGGAGGCGTCCTTCAGGGTGATACGGGCGACGGTGGTCGGGCGATCCTCGACCGAGCGTCGCGCCGGTGCGGTCGCTGGGGCGGCGCCGGGAGAGGGGAGGCGGCGTAGCGCGGCTCGCCCCGCTCCCAGATCGAAGTGGGATCTGTGCCCACACCGGCTCCTAGGGGTCGGGTAGCGGTCAGCATAGAACCACGACCGCCCGGCACTTCGTGGGATAATCCCGCCGTGACTGGCCCAGCCACTCCTTCTGTTGAAGAGATTCGGACATTGGTGCGGCGTGTGGTCTCCGACGTGCTCGCTGGCAGCGCGCCCGCGCCGGCCGCTGCCGGGCCGCCCGCGGCGACGGCATCGGTGGCCCCGGCGGCCGCGGCCGGCCCGGCCTCGGAGGGGGGCGTGAGCGGGGCCATCGCCATAGGCGCCGACCACGGCGGCTTCAAACTGAAGGAACGGCTCGCCGGCCTTCTCCGAGAGCAGGGGTACGCCGTGGAGGACTGCGGCACGCACAGCACCGAGGCGGTCGACTACCCCGATTTCGCCGTCCGGGTCGCCGAACTGGTCGCCTCCGGCCGGTGCGCCTGCGGCATCGTCGTCGACGGCGCCGGAATAGGCTCGGCGATTGTGGCCAACAAGGTGCCCGGGGTGCGGGCCGCACTCTGCCACGACGTGTCCACGGCGCTCAACAGCCGAGAGCACAACCACGCCAACGTGCTCACCCTGGGTGCCGGCTTCATTGGGGAGAACCTCGCCTGGCAGATCGTGGAGTCCTGGCTGGGCACGACCTGGGGCGGAGGCCGCCATGCCGCCCGGGTAGCCAAGATCGGCGAGATCGAGGGCCGCTACCTGGCGACACGGGGGGCCTCGTGAGCCAGGACGTCGAAGCGATCATCGAAGCGGTCACCCGCCGGGTGCTCACCGCGCTCACCGGGGAGGCGTTCGCCGAGTGCCTGCTGTGCGGGGGGGACTGTGCCTCGCACTCGGCGGGCAAGGTCCGGGAAGTGGTGGCGGCCGGGGCCTCGCGCATCTCATTCCGGGGCAACGGAGCCGATGTCCCCACCGATCTCGCCGGCTTCATCGACCACACCCTGCTGCGGGCCGACGCGACCGCCGCCGATATCGACCGCATGTGCGACGAGGCCCGGCGGTACGGGTTCGCCGCCGTGTGCGTCAACCCCTCGTGGATCAAGCGGGTGGCCACCAACCTGCGGGGCAGCGAGGTGGTGGCCTGCTCGGTCGTGGGTTTCCCTTTGGGGGCGCACAGCCCGGTTATCAAGGCAATGGAGGCACGCCAGGCGATCCGCGAGGGCGCCCGAGAGATCGACATGGTCATCAACATCGGGGCGCTGAAGTCGGGCGACTACCAGCTGGTGGAGCGGGACATCGCCGGAGTGACCGATGCCTGTCGCGAGGCGGGAGCGGTGTGCAAGGTGATCATCGAGGCGGCCATGCTCAGCGACGAGGAGAAGGTCGTGGCTAGCCGGATCGCCAAGCGGGCCAAGGCCGACTTCGTCAAGACCTCCACCGGCTTCGGGCCCGGGGGCGCCACCGTGTATGACGTGGCGCTCATGCGGGAGGCGGTCGGCCCGGAGATGGGGGTGAAGGCGGCGGGGGGCATCCGGACCCGAAAGGAGGCCGAGGAGTTGATCGCCGCCGGCGCCACGCGCATCGGTGCCTCGGCCGGGATCGCTATCGTCAGCGAGTCGGGAGGAGCAGGGTGAAGGGCGACGTCAATCTGCGGGGCTATTCGTTCCTGGACAGCCTCCAGCCGCAGTATGCCGCCTTCCTGGGCACGGTGGCGCAGGGCTTCCTGCCGCTGGCCAACGACGCCTCGCTGATGGTCGAGATCAGCCCCGGCATCGAGATCAACCGCCTTACCGACGTCGCCCTCAAGGCGACCAAGGTGAGGCCGGGCATGCAGATCGTGGAGCGCTACTTCGGGCTGCTCGAGGTCCATTCCGCAGAACAGGCTGAGACCCGGGCGGCGGGGGCCGCCATCCTGGCGGCGATCGAATCCGGCGAGTCGGATCGCATCAAGCCGCGCATCGCCAGCAGCCAGATCATCCGCCGAATCGACGACCACCAGGCGCAGCTGATCAACCGGATGCGCCACGGTCAGATGCTCATTCCCGGTCAGACCCTCTACGTGCTGGAGATGGAACCGGCGTCGTACGCCGCCCTAGCCGCCAACGAGGCGGAGAAGGCGGCCAGAATCAACATCCTCGAGGTCCGCTCTTTCGGCTCGCTGGGACGGGTATACCTGGGCGGGGAGGAACGCGACATCGATGTGGGCTGGCGGGCGGCGGTGGCGGCCCTCGAGGGCATCATCGGCCGCTCCATGGACGGCGAGTCGTGAGTTAACGAGGGACGAGGCAAGGAGAGCCCATGGCAGAAGCACTCGGCATGATCGAATGCCGCGGTTTCCCGGCGATGGTCGAGGCCGCCGACGCGATGGTGAAGGCCGCCAAGGTGGAGCTGGTGTCTTTCGAGAAGACCGGAGGGGGGTACGTCACCGCCATCGTGCGCGGCGACGTCGCCGCGGTGAAGGCGGCAGTGGATGCCGGCACTCGCGGCGCCGAGAAGGTCGGCGAGGTCATCGCTACCCACGTCATCGCCCGCCCGCACGTCAACATCGACCTGGTCCTTCCGCTCGGTCGCACCGAAGAGGCCGGCGCGGAGATCGCCGACTGAGCGGCGGCGCGGCGGATGTTCCTGGGCCTAGTCGTCGGGACGCTGGTCGCCAGCCGAAAGGAGGGGACCCTCGAGGGTCTCAAGTTCCTCGTCCTCCGCCAGATCGACGTGGACCGCACCGAGACCGGGACCTACGTCGTGGCTGCCGATGCCGTCGGGGCCGGGGTCGGCGAGGTGGTGCTTTACGCCTCGGGATCCAGCGCTCGCCAGACCTTGGCTACCAAGGATCGTCCGGTGGACGCGGTGATCATGGCCATCGTCGACACATGGGAGGTGCACGGCGAGACCCGTTACCACAAGTATCGGGAGTGAGATGAAGCCCGGGTTCAGCGCCGAGGAGGTCTACGAGACCATCGCCCGGGTGCGCCGCCGGCTGGGAGGGACCCCCGAAGAGGCGCCGGAGCACCCCCGGGTGCCTGTCGAGGTGCCCGAGACCGAGCTGGGGGACGGCATCTACGCCACGGTGGACCAAGCGGTGGCCGCCGCCGACCGCGTGTGCGCCGAGTATCAGCGCCTCGGGTCGGAGATCCGAGTGGCGGTCGTGGCCTCGATCCGCAAGGCCATGGTGGGCAACGCCCGGCGGCTGGCGGGCATGGCTCACGAGGAGACCGGGCTGGGGCGCGTCGAAGACAAGATCCGCAAGAACCTGCTGGTCGCCACCCGAACCCCGGGTCCGGAGGACCTCGAACCGATCATCAAGACCGGCGACGACGGGATGATGCTCACCGAGATGGCCCCCATGGGCCTCGTTGCCTCGATTACCCCGAGCACCAATCCGACGGCGACCATCATCAACAACACCATCGCCGTGCTCTCCGGCGGCAACGCCCTGGTCTTTAATGCCCACCCCAGCGCCAAGGGGGTGTCGGCGGAGTGCGTGCGGGTCATCAGCCGGGCGGTGCTCGAAGCCGGGGGGCCGCCCGATCTGGTCACTTCGGTGGCCCGGCCCACTATCGAGACCGCCCAGGCCCTCATGCACCATTCCCTGGTGCGGGTCCTGCTCGTCACCGGAGGCCCGGCGGTAGTGCGGGAGGCGCTCAAAACCGACAAGCGGGCGGTCACCGCCGGGCCGGGCAACCCCCCGACGGTGGTCGACGACACCGCCAACATCGAGCAGGCCGCCCGGGACATCATCGCGGGGGCCTCCTTCGACAACAACATCATCTGCATCGACGAGAAGGAGACCATCGTCGTACGCTCCGTCGCCGACGAACTGCTCCGGGCGATGGGGCGCCACGGCAGCCGGGTCCTCAAGGAGCACGAACTGCGCAAGGTGGAGCGGCTGGTGTTCTCCTCGTTGGGACCGCCGAACCGGCCGGGGATCATCAACGGGAAGTGGATCGGCAAGGACGCCGGCGTCATCGCGCAGGCCGCTGGCGTTGAGGTCGATGGCGACCCGCGTCTGCTGGTGGCCGAGGTGCCCGCCGAGCACAACCTTGTGTGGACCGAGCAGATGATGCCGGTCATGCCGGTGGTGCGGGTTGGCTCGGTCGACGAGGCCATCGACCTCGCGGTGCGGGCGGAGCACGGCAACCGGCACACTGCCTCCATCCACTCCGCCAACGTCTCCACCATCACCCGCATGGCCCGCACCATCAACGTGAGCATCTTCATCGCTAACGGCCCCAACTACGCCGGGCTGGGCCAGGGTGGCGAGGGGTTCACCTCTTTCTCCATCGCCAGCCCCAGCGGCGACGGCATGACCCGGCCCCTCACCTTCACCCGGGAGCGGCGCATCTCGGTGGTAGGAGCGCTGAGGATCGTATGAGCGACCCCCGATTCCCCGCCCTCGCCCTCCTCGAGTTCGGCTCGGTGGCTGCCGGGATCATCGCCGGCGACGCCATGGTCAAGCGGGCGCCGCTCTCCGGCCTGTGGGCGGGCACGGTGCAGCCGGGCCACTACCTGGTGCTGGTCACCGGGGACACCGCCAGCGTGGTCGAGGCCATCAACGCCGGGGTGTCGGCTTCGGAGGAGGCGCTCCTCGACCGGGTGTTCCTGCCCGACGTACATCCCGATGTGGTCACCGCCATCCAGGGGGCTGCGGTGGCGGGATCCATCGAGGCTCTCGGCATCGTGGAGACCACCTTTGTGGCCTCCACCATCGAGGCCGCCGACGCCGGCATAAAGGGAGCTGCGGTAGCCATCGTCGAGCTGCGGGTAGCCGACGGATTGGGGGGCAAGGGCTACGTGCTGTTCGGTGGGGCGGTCCCCGATGTGGAAGCCGCGGTCGAGATCGCGTCGGGTCGGGTGCCCCCGGGCCACCTGATCCGAGCGGCGGTGATCGCCCAGCTCCACCCGGAGATGAGCGAGAACATCGAGGGGGCCGCTCGCTTCGGGGAGCGGGTGGGTCGCGACCTGCGAGGCCCGGATGCAGCTCGGTGAGGTGATTGGGACCGTGGTGGCCACCGTCAAGTACCCGGGGTTGGAGGGGGTGCGTTTCCTCATCGTGCAGCCCCTCGATAGGGATCGCCGCCCGGTGGGTCGTCCCGTGGTGGCCGGAGATGGGGTGCACATGGCCGCGCCGGGGGACACTGTCTACTTCATCGGGATCCGCGAGGCGGCCCTGGCCATGCCGGAGCCTTTCGTGCCGGTCGACCACGCCATCTGCGGCATCGTCGATCACGTGGAGCGGCTGTGAAGATAGCCCGGGTCGCCGGCACCGTGGTGTCCACCATCAAGGTCCCGATCTACGACAACCGGCGCCTCCTCATGTGCGACCTGCTCGACGAGCACGGCAACGACACCGGGGGGTACATAATCGCCGTCGATGCTGTCGGGGCCGGCTACCGGGAGACGGTACTGGTCCTCGACGAGGGGAACGGGGCCCGCCAGGTGGTGGGGGATCCCAACGCCCCCATCCGGGCGGTGGTCGTGGGGGTCATCGACCAGCTCGTGGTCGACGGCGAGGCGCGCCCGGTAACGTGAGTGCGTGCGGCCGTGCCGCCGGTATGCTCCGCGCCGGTGAGGCGCATCGTCACTTTGGCCCTGGTCGTGCTCGCCGCCGGCTGCAGCGGAAATGGCGCGGTGTCCCCGAGCTCCTCCTCCAGCTCGTCGCACGCCGCGTCTCCACCACCCCCACCACCGACCCGGGCGCCGACTGCCGCCGCGTCGCCGAGGATGCCGTGGCGTACCTGGAGGAGGTGGTGGAGGAACTGGACGGCATCACCCCGGCCCAACTCGCCGACCGCGCCCAGTGGCCCGACGCCCTGACCGACCTGGAGGTGCGGGGCGTGGAGCTCGATCGCCGCACCACCGAGCTGGGATGCGACCTGGGAGCGGTGCAGCAGGAGGTGATCCTGCGGGCGGCGGAACTCCAGGCCCAGAGCCCCGTGGCGCAGCTGTTGTTGGATCTCCTGCTGGGCAGGACGGGTTAGGCCCTCAGGCGTCGAGCCGGGAGGCCGCGTCCCGATCGAGCAGCCAGACGGCGTCTCGCGACTCCCGGCTCACGCGGGCGGCGGGCAGGTCGCCGGCGCCGGTGAGGACCTCGGCCACCACCGCGGCCTTGTGCTTCCCCGTTGCCAGGAAGACGGTGCGGCGGGCGGCGGTCAGGAGGGGGAGGGTGGCCGTGAGCCTCCAGGCCTCGAGCTGCGGGACCCAGTTGGCCACGAAGCCGAGGCGGGTCTCCTCGAGCGCAGCGGTCCCCGTGAAGAGCGAGGCGGTGTGGCCGTCCTCGCCCAGCCCGAGCACGACCAGGCCCGGCTGCAGTCCCCGCGGGCCGAGGGGCAGGAACTGGGCCAGCTCCGCTTCGTACGCAGCGGCGGCGGCCGCCGAGTCCTCCGCCCAGGGCACCGGGTGGAAGGTGGCGGGCACGTGGTCGAAGAGGGCGCGGCGCACCATGCCGGTGTTGCTGGCGATGTGGGTGGGGGGGACCGCCCGTTCGTCGGTCATCCAGGCGTGGACTCGCCGCCACGGGAGATGGCTCTCGCGTAGCCGCTCGTAGGCGCCGCGGGGGGTGGTGCCCCCGGCCAGGCCCATGGTGGCCAGGGGCGCGTCGAGGCGGACCCAAGCGGCGATCTCCTCGGCGGCCGCTTCGGCCAGGTGGGCGGCGTCGGAGAAGACGCGCACTCGCATTGGCCGCTCAGCCTAGGCAGAGACGGGAACCACCCGGCGCAGTAGCCTCACCGGCCGTGTTCGGGCGAGGTGCCGGCGGCCGGGGGAACGGGGCGAGGGCGCCGCGGTCCCTGAGCGTGGAGTGGCAGCCGGGGCGGCGGGTGACCGCGCTCCTCGACGCCTCCGGTGGAGAGGGCGGGGTGGGCATCCTGCTGGCCCCCGGGGCGGGGGCGGGGCAGGGCCATCCCTTCCTGGCGGGCCTGCGGCGGCGGCTGGCGGTGGCCGGGCACCCCACGATGACCTTCGACTACCCCTATGCCGCCGAGGGCAGGCGCGCCCCCGACCGCCTGGAGACCCTGCTCGCCTGTCATCGGGCTGCCGCCCGTGTCCTCGCCGCCCGGGTGGGGCCGGTTGTGCTCGGCGGCAAGTCCATGGGTGGCCGGGTGGCCACGCACCTGGCCGCCGGCGGTGAGCCCTGCCGGGCGGTGGTGTGTTACGGCTACCCGCTGCTCCCTCCCGGCCGGGAGTCGCCCCGCGACACGGCCCATCTGGACGCCATCGCCGTCCCCCTCCTGTTCCTGACGGGCTCGCGAGATCGTCTGGCGCCGCTCGACCTGCTTCGCCCGGTGGTGGAGCGCCTGCCGCAGGCCGCCCTGCGGGTCCTCGAGGGCGGCGATCACTCCTTCGGGGTGAAGGTCCCGCCCGGTGAGCGGGGCGAAGCGGTGCTCGACCGCCTCGCCGATTGGACGGTGGAGTGGCTGGCAGCCGAGGGCGCGGCGGCGGTCGGGTAGCCGACCGGCAGTGCCGCGGTCAGGGCCGCTTGCCGGCCAAGAGCGACCGCAGCACCGCCCGGTCACGGTCGTAGGTGAGCAGGTGGAGCGCCCCCTCGGAGGTCAGCCAGCGAACCTCGTCCACCTCGACATTGGGGGTGAACCCCCCGCCGACGGCGGTCATCGCCCAGTAGCGCACGAGCTTGCGGCTCCCGTGCCGATCGGCGTACTCGAGGGTGGCGATCTCCGGGCCGAGTGAGCACTGGTATCCCGTCTCCTCGAGCACCTCGCGCAGGGCGGTGTCGGCGGCCGGCTCGCCGTCGAGCGCCTTGCCCTTGGGAAAGGACCAGTCGTCGTAGGCCGGGCGGTGCACCACCAGCACCTCGAACTTCCCGCCCTCGTTGCGACGCCCGACCAGGCCGCCCGAGGCGACCACCACCCCCGAGATGGTGGTCGCCCAGGCCGGGTCGGGGGCCGCGCCCCGGGCTCGCTCCACGCTCAGGGCCTGCAGGCGGAGGTGGGTGCTCAGGCCGCGCTCGGTGGGCACCTTGGTCCAGGTGCCGGTGGGGCCCAGCTCCCAGGCCAGGGTGTCGTCGGCCAGGCAGACCTGGAGGATCTCCTCCAGGCGCAGGCGGAGGGACTGGTCGTCGATGGGGGCCACCGCCTCGACCCGCCGGTCCAGGTTGCGGGGCATCATGTCGGCCGAGCCGATGAAGTAGGCCGCCGCCGGGCCTTCGCCGAAGCGGAGGATGCGCGAGTGCTCCAGGTACTTGCCGACGATCGAGCGGACCCGGATGCGCTCGGAGAGGCCGGGCACCCCCGGCCGCAGGCAGCACTGCCCCCGCACCACCAGGTCGATCTGGGCGCCGGCGGCGCCCGCCGCGTACAGCTCGTCGATGATCTCGTCGTCCACCAGGTGGTTGAGCTTCAGCACGATGCGCCCCTCCGGCCCTGCCTGGGAGCGAATCTGCTCGATCACCTGCTGGCGCAGGCTGGTGGGGGCCACGAGCAGGCGGCGGTACTGCTGGCGGCCGCTGTACCCGGTGAGCACGTTGAACAGCTCGCTCAGGTCGGCGCCGAGGTCCTCGTCGTCGGTGAGGAGCCCGAGGTCGTCGTACAGGCGGGCCGTCTGCGGGTTGTAGTTGCCGGTCCCGATGTGGCTGTAGCGCACCAGGCGGCCGCCTTCGCGGCGCACCACCAGGGCCACCTTGGCGTGGGTCTTGAGGCCGGCCACCCCGTAGACCACGTGGACCCCGGCCTCCTCGAGCAGGCGGGCCCAGGTGATGTTGGCCTCCTCGTCGAAACGGGCCTTCAACTCGACGAGTACCGCCACCTGCTTGCCCTCCCGACCGGCCTGCATCAGCGACTGGACGATGGAGGCCTCGCCGCCGGCCGCCGGGTCCTCGGGTGAGGAGGTGCGGTAGAGGGTCTGCTTGATGGCCACCACCTCCGGGTCGCGGGCGGCCTCGGCGATGAAGGCCCCGACGGAAGTGGGGAACGACTCGTAGGGGAGGTGGACCAGCAGGTCGCGGCGGCGGATGCGGTCGAAGATCGAGCCGCCCTCCGGGTCGGCGAGAGCGGGCTGGACGGTTGGGATCCAGACCGGCTCCTTCAGCTCCGGCCGGTTGAGGTCGTGGAGCGCCCAGAACCCGCTCAGCGACAGGAGGCCGCGCACCGGGTACACGCCCGTCTCGTCCAGCCCCAGCTGCCCGGCGAGCAGGTCGAGCACGTCGGCCGGCATCCCGGCCGACACCTCGAGCCGCACCACCCGGGAGAAGCGGCTGCGGGTGTGGAGCATCTCCTTCATGGCCTCGAGGAGGTCGTAGGCCTCGGCTTCCTCCACCTCCTGCTCGGCGCTGCGGGTGACTCGGAACGTGTGGTAGCCGACGATGTCCATGCCGGGGAAGAGGGTGGGGAGGTGGGCGGCGATCACTTGCTCGATGGGCACGAGCCGGCCCTGGGCGCCGACCTCCAGGAAGCGGGGGAGCAGGGGGGGCACCTTGACCCGGGCGAAGCGGCTCTCGTCGGAGGCGGGGTCGTGGAGGGTGACCGCCAGGTTGAGGGACAGGTTGGAGATGAACGGGAAGGGGTGGGCCGGGTCGAACCCGAGCGGGGTGAGCAGGGGGTAGATGTCGCGCTCGAAGACGGCGTAGGCGGCGTCCCGCTCCTCTTCGTCGAGGCTCTTCCAGTCCACCAGGTGGATCCCGTGCTCGGCCAGGCCGGGGACCATCTGGCGGGCCACCAAGCGCTCGATGCGGGAGGCCAGGGCCAGGCAGCGGCGCCGGATGGCCGCCAGCAGGGCGGCCGGGCTCGGCGCGCCGGTGACCTCGCTGACCCCGGCGGCCACCTGCTCGCGCAAGCCCGCGACTCGCACCTGGAAGAACTCGTCGAGGTTGGAGGCGACGATGGCGACGAACTTGGCCCGTTCCAGGATGGGGAGGTTGGGGTTCTCGGCGATGGCGAGGACCCGCTCCTGGAAGTCGAGGAGCGACAGCTCTCGGTTGAAGTGACGGGAGTCCACGGTGTCCCTGTGGGGATGGGCTGCTGGTGGTTGTCGAGTCATCGACCCGGTATCGGGAGGGCTGAAGGGCTCCCGGCTACCCCTCCTCGAGAGCGATGATCTTGCCCAGGCGGCGGCGGTGCCGTTCCTCGCCGGTGAAGCGGGCGCCGAGGAAGGCGAGCAGGATCTCCTCGGCCAGGGCCGGCCCGATCACCCGGCTGCCCACGGCCAGCACGTTGACGTCGTCGTGCTCGACCATCTGGTGGGCGGTATAGGAGTCGTGCGCGACCGCGCAGCGCACCCCGCGGACCTTGTTGGCGGCGATGGAGGCTCCGGCCCCCGACCCGCAGACCAGCACCCCGCGGTCGGCCCGGCCGGCCGCCACCTCGCGAGCGACGGCGGCGGCGAAGTCGGGGTAGTCCACCGGCGCGGGGGAATTGGTGCCCAGGTCGGCCGTCGAGTAGCCGGCGGCGTCGGCGGCGCGGATCAGGGAGTCCTTGAGCAGGTAACCGGCGTGGTCGGCGGCGAAGACGACGTGCACGCCGGCCAGCGTAGCGGCCCACCCCGGCTCCGGGCTATGCCTCTCCGAACGGGGCGCCGGCCGTACAATCCGGCCTCGTGGAGCAGTTGGTGGTCTCCGGGGGGACTCCCCTCCGGGGGACGGTGGCGGTGCGCGGCGCCAAGAACGCCGTCCTCAAGCACCTGGTGGCCTGCCTCCTGGCCCCGGGGGCCCACCGTATCGAGAACGTCCCCGACATCCTCGACGTGAGTGTCATGTGCCGGGTGCTGGCCCACATCGGGGCCACCACCCGCCGTGACGCCGGCGTGCTGGAAGTGGACGTGCCCGAGGACCTGCTCCCCGAGGCCCCCATCGGCCTGGTGCGCCAGATGCGCGCCTCCATCCTGGTGCTGGGGGCCCTGCTCGCCCGCTGCGGGGAGGCCCGGGTGGCCCTTCCCGGCGGCGACGACTTCGGGTCGCGGCCGATCGACATGCACATCGACGGCTTCGAGCACATGGGGGCCCGCTTCGAGCTCTCCCACGGGGTGCTGCTCTGCTCCGCCCCCGATGGCTTGCGCGGGGCGGAGGTCTACCTCGAGTTCCCCAGCGTCGGGGCGACCGAGAACCTGCTGCTGGCGGGGGTGATGGCCCAGGGCCACACCGTCATCGGCAACGCCGCCCGCGAGCCGGAGATCGAGGACCTGGCCTCGTTCCTGGTCGAGATGGGGGCCGAAGTCACCGGGGCGGGGACCTCCACCATCGAGGTCGACGGGGTGCCGCGGCTGGCTCCCGCCCGGCATCGCACGGTGCCCGACCGCCTGGAGGCCGGCACCTACCTGGTGGCGGGGGCGATGACCCGGGGCGAGGTCACCGTGACCGACTGCGTGCCCGCCCACCTCCGCATGGAGCTGCGCAAGCTCGAGGAGGCGGGGTGCGAGGTGGAGATAGGCGAGGGCCGGGTGACGGTGCGCGGCCCCGAGCGGCCCCGGCCGGTGGACTTCGCCACGCTGCCCTACCCGGGCTTCCACACCGACATGCACCCGCAGATGGTGGCGCTGCTCGCCCTCGCTTCGGGCACCTCGGTGATGACCGAGAACATCTACGACTCCCGGTTCCGCTACGTGGGTGAGCTGAACCGGATGGGAGCCGACATCACCACCGAGGGCCAGCACGTGGTGGTGCGGGGGGTGGAGCGCCTCAGCGGCTGCCCGGTGGAGGCCTGGGACATCCGGGCCGGCGCCGCCGTGCTGCTGGCCGGCCTGGCCGCCGACAACACGACCACGGTGGCCAACGCCCAGCACATCGACCGCGGGTACCAGGGCCTCGATGCCGGACTGGCGGCGCTCGGCGCCCGGATCCGGCGGGAGACGGTGGAGGGTTGAGCGGCCGCCGGGCCACCGGGCAGGCCGGTTAGTCTGGGGCGCCCGTAAGATGGGAACGATTAGCAAGCCCTCCGTGTTGGAATAGGGTATGACCGACACTGTCCCCGCCACCGCTGAGGCCCCGGCCGGCGAGTCGCCCGCCATCGACCTCCAGGTGCTGACCGACACCATCGACTACATCCGCCCCGCCCTGCAGGCCGACGGCGGCGACATGTTCCTGCTCGGGGTCGAGGGAGGGACGGTCACCCTGCAACTGGTGGGGGCCTGCGGCGGCTGCCCCATGGCCAGCCTCACCCTGACCGCCGGCATCGAGCGCATCCTGCGCGACCGGGTGCCCGGGGTCACCGAGATCGTCGCGGTCTAGTGCCTCTCCCGCGCGGCGGCGGGAGAGGCGCCCTCTGGCCGCGGCCATCTCCCGCGTGGCGGGGGAGGGGCTTCCCCCTGCTGGCTCGCGCAGGGGGCTGATCCGCAGGCCTCAGCGCCGCGGCGGCGGGCCGGGGTTGAGGGGGAGGGCTTCCTCAGCATCCGCTGTGGCGGGGGAGAGATGGAGCCCTCAGCCCCGCTTCGGCCTGTAGGCGAGCATCACGTCGCCCACGTTGGTGCCGGTGGGCCCGCAGCGCAGCAGGTCGCCGGCGGCGGCCAGGTACCGGTAGGAGTCGTTGGCGGCCAGGCAGGCGGCGGCGTCGAGGCCCCGGGCCGGGCCGCGCCCCGTGGTCCCGGCGTCCCCGATGCCGCCGGCCGCGTCGGTGGGCCCGTCCACTCCGTCGGTGGCGAACGAGGCGACGAGCGACCCGCCCGCGGTCCCCGGCGAGGGCGATCCCGGCGGCCAGGGCCACTTCCTGGTTCCGGCCCCCCTTGCCCTCCCCGGCGACGGTCACCGTCGTCTCGCCGGCGCTGATCTCCATCTCGCCCGGGGCCAGGCGGCGGGCTGCCTCGCCCAGCCGGGCGCCGACCAGCCGAGCCTCGCCCTCCACGGTGGTGGAGCACACCCGGGCGGCGATGCCCCGGACGGCGGCTGCCTCGGCCGCCCCCCGGGCCGCCGCCGCCCCGTCGGCGACCACGACCACCGGCCCGGCGAAGGCGGGCCCGCCCTTGGGCGTCTCCGGTCGGCGGCCCTCGGCGCCCTGGCGCAGCACGGCCAGGACCGCCCGCGGGACGGTGATGCCGCCCTGTCTCCAGGATGCCGAGGGCGTCGGCGTAGGTGGTGGGGTCGGGCACGGTCGTCCCCCCGGCGATGGCCGCCAGGGGGCTGCCCACGACGTCGGAGACGACCAGGGTGGCCAGGCGGGCCGGCGCGGCCGCCTCGGCCAGGCGGCCGCCCTTGAGGGCGGACAGGTGCCGGCGCACGGTGTTCACCGCAGTGATCGGGGCCCCGCTGCGCAGGAGCGCCGTGTTGGCCTCGATGAGATCTTCCAGGGTCAGCCCGGGGGCGGGGACCTCGGCCAGGGCGGAGCCGCCCCCCGAGATGAGGGCCAGTACCAGGTCGTCCGCCCCCACCTCGTCGGCCAGCTCGAGGAGACGGCGGCCGGCCGCCAGGCTGCCGGCATCGGGTGAGGGATGGCCGCCGGGCATCACCTGCAGCGGGCCCACCGGGCCGGTTGCCGCCGGGACGGCGATCGCCCCGGTCACCTCCACCCCCTCCAGGGCCTCGAGGGCGGCGCCGGCCATGGCCACTGCCGCCTTGCCGAGGCCGAGCACCACTACCCGGCCCCGGGGTAGGTGCACGCGGGCCTCGCCGATCAGGAGCAGCCCGCCGCGGCGGCGGAGGCCGCGGCGCACGGCGGCGGCCGGGTCGGCGGCGTCGAGGGCGCCGCCCAGGACGGCGAGGACGTCGGCGCGGGGCCCCGGGTCGAGGGCCAGCACAGCCGGGTCGAAAGCAACCGCCACCTCGGCGACTCTAGGGGCGCCCGGCCGAGGAGCGGCGATCCCCGGCGGTATCCTGCCGCGATGCCCCTCAGCCCCGACCCGGATCGGCTGGCCGAAGCCGCCTTCGACGGCGACCGGCGGGCCCTGGCCCGCCTCATCACCGTTGTCGAGGAGGGCCGGCCGGGGGCGGAGCGGGCGCTCGGCCTGGCCTACCCTCGCTCCGGCCGGGCCTACCGCGTCGGCATCACCGGCGCCCCCGGCGCCGGCAAGAGCACCCTCACCGACGGCCTGATCGCCGCCTTGCGGGGCCGCGGCGACGAGGTCGCGGTGCTCGCCGTGGACCCCACCAGCCCGTTCACCGGGGGGGCGGTGCTGGGCGACCGGGTGCGTATGCAGGACCATGCCTCCGACCCGGGGGTGTTCATCCGCTCCATGGCCAGCCGCGGGCACCTGGGGGGCCTGTCGGCGGCGGCGCCCAAGGGCCTCACCATGCTCGACGCCGCCGGGTTCCCCTACCTGCTCATCGAGACGGTTGGCGTCGGCCAGGACGAGGTGGAGGTGGCCGATGCGGCCGACACCACCGTGGTGGTCGTCACCCCCGGCTGGGGGGACGGCATCCAGGCGGCCAAGGCGGGGATCCTGGAGATCGGCGATGTGTTCGTGGTGAACAAGGCCGACCGCCCCGGGGTCGACGAGGCGGTCGCCGACCTGCGCACGATGCTGGCCATGGGCGGCACGCGCCCCTGGGCGCCGCCCCTCGTGACCACCGTGGCCGCCCGGGGGTCGGGGGTGGCCGAGGTGCTCGAGGCGGTGCTCGGCCATCGCCGGCACCTGGAGGAGACCGGCGCCCTGGAGGAGGGGCGGCGCGCCCGGCGGCACGGTGAGTTGCGCTCCGCCCTGGCGGCCGCCTACGCCCGGCGGGCGGCTGCGGAGACCGCCGCCACCGAGCACCGGCGCATCACCCGCCTGGTGGAGGAGGGGCAACTCGACCCGTGGACGGCGGCCGAGCGGCTCCTGGGGGCGGTAGCCTCGCCGTCGAGCGCGCCCCGGTAGGCTCGGGCCCGGGCCGCCCGCCGGCCCGGTTCACCCGGTGCGTTGGTCGTGGCGCAGCAAGGAGGCATCGTGAGTCTGGTCGAGTACTCCGTGGACGGCGCCGTCGCCGTCCTCACCCTCAACCGTCCCCCGGTCAACGCCCTGTCGGCGGCGCTGATCGACGACCTCCGGGCGGCGGTGGCCCGGGCCGGGGATCCGGCGGTGCGGGCGGTGGTCGTCACCGGCACCCCCCACTTCGCTGCCGGGGCCGACATCGGAGAGCTGAAGTCGGCCTCCATCGGCGCCGAGGACACCCCTCTGGCCTGGCACCTCACCCAGGTCCTGCTCGACCTGGAGCGCCTGCCCAAGCCGATCATCGCCGCCATCAGGGGTTTCGCTCTGGGCGGGGGACTGGAGCTGTCCCTGTCCTGCGACTTCCGCTACCTCGCCGAGGATGCCCGGGTGGGCCTCCCCGAGATCAAGCTGGGCATCTTCCCCGGGGCCGGGGGCACTCAGCGCCTTCCCCGCCTGGTGGGCCTGGCCCGGGCACGGGAGCTGGTCTACACCGGGCGCCACATGAAGGCCGAGGAAGCGCTCGCCATCGGCCTGGCCGACCGGGTGGTGCCGGTCGATGAGCTGCTGCCGACGGCGCATGGAGGCGGCGGCTTCGCTGGCCAAGGGAGCCACGGTGGCAATTGGGGCGGCGAAGCGGGCCATCAACCAGGGCTTCGACCGGCCGCTGGAGGAGGGCCTGGCCATCGAAGGGGAGGCCTTCCGCATGGTCATGGCCAGCGAGGACGCCCGCGAAGGCCTGGCCGCCTTCCTCGAGAAGCGGGAGGCGGCGTTCCAGGGGCGCTGAGCCCCCAACCCGCAGCATGCGGCCCCGGCTCGACGGCCCGGGCCTGGTTACCATCGGCGACCGATGGTCAGTGCGCGCGCCGGGCGGTGGCTGGGACGGCTTCTGGCGGTTTCGATCACCCTCGTGGTGGTGGTGCTGGTCGTCGCCACCTGGGTCTACTCCGGGCAGATCGACAGGCGGCTGCTGAGGGAGGAGCTCCCTCTGCCCGCCTACGACCTCGAGGTGCTGGCCGTCGCCGACGGCGAGGTGACCCTGCCTCGCAGTGAGGAAACCGAGCGGCCCGGCATCTGGGGGCTGGAATGGGAGACCGGCTACGCCCGGGTGGGCCCGGTGGCGGCGAGCACGGCGCAGGAGGTGACCCGCTCCCTTCTGGAGGTGGCCGGGGAGCTGCGGCCGGGCCGGCTGGTGTCCATGGACCCGCTCGTCTACGAATCGGATCCTGCCGACGCCGGTGTGGAGTACGAGAACGTCATCGTGGAGGGGCCGCTGGGCAACTACCCCGCCTGGCGCACGGAGGGGGAGGACGACACCTGGGTGGTCCTGGTGCACGGCGGGGGCTCGTCCCGGCGCCAGGCGCTGCGGGTGCTGCCCGCCCTGGCGGCGGGAGGGTTCCCCACCTTGACCATCACCTACCGCAACGACCCGGGCGCACCCGACGGGGGCGGCCGCTCCGGCCTGGGCAACCCGGAGTGGGAGGATCTGCAGGCGGCGGTGCAATACGCCCTCGACGAGGGGGCGGCGGACGTGGTGCTCATGGGTTACGGCGTGGGGGGGACCATCGCCGCGGTGTTCCTGCACGAGTCCACGGAGGCGGAGTCGGTGAAGGGCCTGGTGCTCGACGCTCCGCTGCTCGACGTGGGCGCGGTGGTGGACGCCGATGGCCGGGCCCACAACGTGCCCGGGCTCATCGTCGGCTGGGCGAAGGGCCTGGCCACCCTGCGCTTCGGGGTGGACTGGGGGACGTTGAACCAGCCCGACCGGGCCGACGAGTTCACGGTGCCCATCCTCCTGTTCCACGGCAGCGCCGACGCCGAGGCGCCGGTCGAGGTCAGCGACCGCTTCGCGGAGCTGGTCCCGAACCTGGTGCGGTACGTGCGGACGGAGGGGGCGGGCCACGCCGAATCGTGGAACATCGACCCCGCCGGGTACGAGGCGGCGCTGGCCGCCTTCCTGGGCGAAGTGGCCACCGGGCCTTCCGAGGGGGCCGCCGGACTGGCCGAGGGCTAGCCGGCCGCCGCCTCCGGCCCGCGCTGCTCCCGCAGGTACCCGCGGGTGGCGTGGAAGATCGCCTTGTCGAAGAACAGAACCACGCGGCGGCTCAGCTCCATCACCCGGTACACGTCCAGCGGGCTGGCCAGCACCTGGTGCTCGCGAGCGAACGCCCAGATCTCCTTGCGCAACAGGGTGAGGGCGCTCAGGAGCTCGGCCAGCGGGTAACCCTCCCGGGCGCGGGCCCGGCCGATCTCGAAGTAGAAGGCCTCCATGGTGCGCTCCGCCGACGGTTCCTGCAGCCAGGTGCAGAAGCGGGACAGGGCCTCGAGGGCCGCCCCCCTGACGTCGGGCGAATCGAGGCGGGCATAGGTGGGGGTCGTCGGGTTGGAGCGAACCTGTTCCAGCCAGCGTCCGCAGATCTCCTCGGCCCGATCCTCGATCAGGGCGACGAGCGCGTCGGAGAGCATCCCCTCCCCGGTGTCGGAATACAGGTGGGCGAAGGAGTCCTGGATGGCCCACGGCTCCCGGTGCAGGGCCTCGCACACCGCCAGAGCCTCGGTGTGGGCGGCGAAGGCCAGCGGGGGGTGATCGGACAGGGCAAACCAGCCGAGGCTCTCGGCGTCGTCACCGGGGCACTCCCGGCCGCCGGTCTGCTCGACCTCGAAGCAGATGAAGAGGAGGTCGCCGTAGAAGGCCGTCGGCTGGGAGCGGGCGGTGAGCAGGCGGGAGATCCTGGCTTCGAGCCCGGTCTCCTCGCGCAGTTCGCGGATTGCCGCCTGGTCGATGGTCTCCCCGAGCTCCGCGAAGCCCCCGGGCAGGCACCACATGCCTGCCTGCGGCTCGTTGGCTCGTTTGACCAGCAGGGCCTGCCGCTCCCGGTTGAGCATGACGGCCGCCGCCACCGGGAGGGGATTGCGGTAGGCGATGGCGCCGCAGGCCGGGCACACATCCCGTTCCCGCCCCTCGAGGGTCATCGTCGCCAGCCGCGCCCCGCAGTTGGTGCAGTACGAGCCTCCGGTCATGGGCGCGGCCCCGTGCACACGAAGGCGGCGTCGTCCTTCTCGATCAGGATGCTGCCGGTGTACTGCAGCAGGTCGCGCGCCCGCTGTTCGATGTCGGCAGGGGCGGCGGGACCGCCGGCGGCCGGGGCGAGTTGTGGGGCCTTGAAGCGGACGAGGGTGAGGAAGTCGCGCATGTCGGCCGCCTGGAAGGTCAGCGTGTTCGGGTAGGGCCGCTGCTCCAGCTGCGCGAAGTGCCGCTGCAGGAGGGAGGCCCCGTTCTCGGCGGAGAAGCCCTCGATCATGGACCGCAGGGCGGAGCGCTCCGGGGGCACGCCCAGGGCGCGCAGCAGGCCGGAGAAGCCCGACTCGCTGTGGGTCACGGCCACGAAGGTGCCCCCGGGTTGCAGCACCCGTGCCACCTCGGGGACGATTGCCGGGAAGAAGTAGAGCGAGTACGAGGCGGCCACCAGGTCGAAGGTCCGCGCCGGGAAATCCAGGTGGGATCCCAGGGTGTGGCACAGGAAACTGCCCCGGCAGCCGCCGGCGCTTGCGGTGGCCAGGAAGGCCGGGCGGTTGCCCGGGTCGCTGTCCACGCCGATGATCGTCGCCCCGGCCGGGGCCTTCGCCGCCAGGGCCCGGGTCATGAAGCCGAAACCGCAGCCCAGGTCGAGCAGGCGGTGAGCCCGGCTGAAGTCGATGCCTTCCAGGGCGGCCAGGCGCACGTCGACGCGATTGCTCGAGTGGCGGCGGATGATCTCCGAGATCGACTCGTGCAGAGCCGGCTCGGGGTAACCGGCGGCTGTTGAGGGGCCCCCGCATGTGCCCGATTATGGCGCGCCTGGTGGGGGACGGACGGCGGAGGGTCGGTCCACCCCGGAGCCCCCTTCGCCCCACCCGGTGGGACAATCGCGGGTGATGCACGACCCGGTCCGTTCCCCACGGGGCTCCCGCCGCCCGCACCGGGCCGAAAGGCAGCGGCGATGAGGGCCGTGATCGCCCTCTCCGGAGGGGTGGATTCCAGCGTCGCCGCCGCGCTCCTGGCCGAGGCCGGGCACGAGGTGGTAGCGGTGACCCTGGTGCAGTGGCTGCCGTTGGCCGGGTGCGAGCGTGGCGGCTGCGGCTGCGGCGACCTGGAGGATGCCCGACGGGTGGCGGCGCACCTCGGCATCCCCCATCACGCCCTCGACTACACCCACGTCTTCCGTGAGGCGGTGGTGGAGCCGTTCGCCGCCGCCTACCGCCGCGGCCTCACTCCCAACCCTTGCATCGAGTGCAACCGCCGGGTGCGCTTCGGCGCTCTGCTGGAGGAAGCCGCCCGCCTGGGCGGCGACCTTTTGGCGACCGGGCACTACGCCCGAGTTCGCCGCGATGACGGCGGCCTCCACCTCCTGCGGGGGGCCGACGAGGCCAAGGATCAGTCCTACGTCCTGTTCATGCTCGGGCAGGAGCAGTTGTCCCGACTCGCCTTCCCGTTGAGCGAGATGGAGAAGGACGAGGTGCGCCGCCGCGCCCGGGCGCTCGGGCTGCCCAGCGCCGAGCGGACCGAGAGCCAGGACCTCTGCTTCGCCGGGCCCGGCGGGTATCGGGCCTTCTTGCGGGAGCACTTCCCCGAAGCCGGGCGTCCGGGGTTGATCGTGGATACCGCCGGGCGTGAGATCGGGCGGCACGCCGGGGTGGAGGACTTCACCGTCGGCCAGCGCCGCGGTCTGGGAATCGCCGGGGGAGAGCCCCGCTACGTGCTGGAAGTCGACCCGGTCGGGGCCACCGTGGTGGTGGGCGGCGCCGCCGACCTGGCGGCCGGCGGCTGCCGGATGGGGCAGGCCTCCTGGGTGGCGGGGACCGCGCCGGCCGGCGGCGGCCTCGAGGTGAAGCTGCGCTACCGGTCGCCGGCGGTGGCGGCCCGCCTGGAGCCGGCCGGGGCGGGGGAGTGGGCGATCCACTTCGCCGAGCCGCAGCCGGCGGTCACCCCGGGCCAGGCGGCGGTGCTCTATCGGGGCGACGAGGTGGTCGGAGGGGGGACGATCCTCGCCCCGCTCGGGGGATGGCGCACCCGTGCGTAGCATCGGGCCATGACCCGCCGACCCATCACCCCCGAAGATCTGTGGGCACTGCGCCGGGTGGGCCACCCGGCGGTGGCCCCCGGCGGTGGCTTCGCCATCGTCCCGGTGACCGAGTTCGACATTCCCGCCAACCGCGGCCGCACCCGTCTGTGGCGGGTGGAGCGGGACGGGTCGTCCCGGCCCCTCACCGCACCGGGCAGCGACTCGACCAACCCCGTCGTCTCCCCCGACGGTGCCTCGGTGGCATTCCTGCGCAAGGAGAAGGAAGAGGACAAGCCGCAGGTGCACGCCATGCGCCTCGACGGCGGGGAGGCCGTGCGCCTGACCGATCTCCCGTTGGGGGCGGCCGCCCCCCGCTGGACGCCCGACGGCCGCTCCCTGCTGTTCCCGGTCCCCCTGCTGGCGGGCTTCGGGAGCCCGGAGGCCACTCGGGCCGAGCTGGCCGCCCGCAAGGAGCGGAAGGTGCAGGCGCGGGTCACCGAGGACCGCGTCTATCGCTACTGGGACCGCTGGCTGGCGGACGGCGGCATCCACCACATGTTCCGCGTGGAGGCGGACGGCACCGGCCTGACCGACCTGACCCCCGGCTGGACGCGCCCCCTGGATCTGGAGGACCCGTCCTCGGCGTTCGATGTCGCACCGGATGGGGAGATCGCCTTCCATTCCCTGGCTGCGGACCCGCCCTACCAGGAGATCCGCGTCGCCGTCTTCACGCTGTCGCCGGGCGGCGAGCCGCAACCCATCTGGGCCGACGGCCCGCCCCGCCAGAGCCGGCCCCGATACTCGCCGGACGGGGGGACCATCGCCTTCGGGTTCGCGGTGGACTATCCGGCCTTCTATGCCGACCGGGTGCGCCTCTGCCTGCACCACCGGGCCTCCGGGGAGCGCACCGTGCTCACCGCCGACTGGGACCGCTCCTGCGAGTCGTGGGAGTGGCTGCCCGACGGGAGCGGGCTGGCCTTCGCCGCCGAGGACGACGCCCGGCGGAACCTGTTCACCATCCCGGCCGCCGGCGGCACCCCGGAGCCCGCCGCCCGGGGCGGGTGGCTCACCGACCCGACCCCCCTGGACGACGGCTCGGTGTGGTGCCTGCACCAGTCCTTGAGCGAACCGGCCGACGTGGCGATCGCCGCCGCCGGTGAGGTGACGAGGATCACCGCCTTCAACGAAGCCTTGCTCGGCGAGATCGAGATGGGCCGGGTGGAGGAGGTGCGCTTCCCGGGAGCCGGCGGCGACGAGGTGCAGATGTTCCTGGTGTACCCGCCCGGGTTCGACGCCGGCCGGCAGTGGCCGCTGCTGCACGAGATCCACGGGGGCCCCCACGGGGTGAGCGGCGACCTGTGGCACTACCGCTGGAACGCCCAGGCCTTCGCCGCTCCCGGGTACGTGGTGGCCCTGGTCAACTTCCACGGCTCCACGTCGTGGGGCAACGACTTCGCCCGCTGCATCATGGGCGCCTGGGGCGACCTCCCGACGGCCGACGTGGAGGCGGCCACCGATCACCTGATCGGCCGGGGGTTCATCGACCCCGCCCGCATGGCTATCGCCGGCGGCTCCTACGGCGGCTACCTGGTGGCCTGGCTGATCGGCCAGACCGCACGCTACGCGGCGGCCATCTGCCACGCCGGGGTCACCGACCTGCTCGGCCAGTGGGCCACCGACCTCACCCACGGGCGGCGGTACTCCTTCGGCGGCCTCCCCTGGGACGGGCTGGAGGACATCCGTCGCTGGAGCCCCACCGACCACACGGCCGGGATGGTCACCCCGACCCTGGTGATCCACGGCGAGCGCGACTACCGGGTGGTGGTGACCCAGGGCCTGGAGCTCTACGGGATCCTCCAGGACCGAGGGGTGGAGAGCCGCCTGGTGTACTACCCGGACGAGGCGCACTGGATTCTCAAGCCGCAGAACTCGCTGCACTGGTACGGGGAGTTCCTGGGCTGGCTGGGGCGGCACCTGAAGGGACGCTGAGGAAGCCCGCGCCATCCGTGCCTCTCCCGGCTGCCGCGGGAGCGGGCATCCCCGAAGGGGCAGAGGGGGAAGGCACGCGTCTGCCCCCACCGCGCCGCCTGCCTGCGGCGCAAGGCGCGCCTCCCCGCCCCGCGGGGGAGGCAGTGGTTCCTGTGTCTCCCCCGCCACAGCGGACGCTGAGGAAGCCCTCCCCCTCCGCCCCCTCCCGCTGCCGCGGGAGGGGGAATCCCAAAGGGCCAGAGGGGAAGTCACGTCTCCCGCCACCCCCGGGGCCGGCACCGGCAGGGTTCCGTAGGCTGCTCCCCGTAAGATTCGGCCGTGCCTCGTAGCGCCGATCCTGCCGCCCGGGCCGCCGAGTTGCGCGCCGCCCTGCGCCACCACGACTACCGCTACTACGTCCTCGACGAGCCGGAGGCCTCCGACGCCCAGTACGACGCGCTCAAGCGGGAGCTGAGCGAGCTCGAAGGGGCCCATCCCGAGCTGGTCACCGCCGACTCGCCGACCCAGCGCGTGGGGGCGGCGCCCTCGGCCCAGTTCGCCCCGGTGAGCCACCGGGAGCGGATGTTCTCCCTCGACAACGCGATGGCCGAGGACGAGGTCGTCGCCTGGGAGGCGCGCCTCGAGCGGATCCTGGGGCGGGCCCCCGCCCGCTACGCCTGCGAGCCCAAGATCGACGGCCTGGCGGTGTCGCTCACCTACGAACGCGGCCGGTTCGTCCTGGGGGCCACCCGGGGCGACGGGTCCGTGGGGGAGGACATCACCGCCAACCTGCGGACCATCCAGGCCATCCCCCTGGTGCTCCGCGGCGAAGGCCATCCCGAGGTCATGGAGGTGCGCGGCGAGATCTACATGCCGGTGGCGGCCTTTGCCGAGCTGAACGAAGCGCAGGCGGAGGCGGGGGAACGCCTCTTCGTCAACCCGCGCAACGCCGCCGCGGGGGCGGTGCGCCAGAAGGACCCGGCGATCACCGCCGCGAGGCGCCTCTCCATCTGGGTGTACCAGCTGGGCTTCCGACGGGGCGGTCCGGCTCTCGGCAGCCACCACGAGAGCCTGGAGTGGCTGCGCAGCCTGGGCCTGCCGGTGAGCCCGATGTCGGAGCAGCAGGCCGACCTGGGCGGGGTGCTCGCCTACTTGCGCCGGGCCGAGGGCGCCCGCCACGAGCTGCCCTACCAGACCGACGGGGTGGTGGTGAAGGTGGATTCCCTCGCCGAGCAGCGCGAGTTGGGCTTCACCTCCAAGAGCCCCCGCTGGGCGATCGCCTACAAGTACCCGCCGGAGGAGGAGAACACCCGGTTGCTGGCCATCGAGGTCAACGTGGGCCGTACCGGGGCGGTCACTCCCTACGCGGTGCTGGAGCCGGTCTTCGTCGGGGGCGCCACCATCACCAACGCCACCCTGCACAACCAGGACGAGATCGCCCGCAAGGACCTGCGGGTGGGCGACATGGTGGTGGTGCGCCGGGCCGGGGAAGTCATCCCCGAGGTGGTCGGGCCGGTGCCCTCGCTGCGCACGGGGGCCGAGCGGGTGTGGACGATGCCGGCGTCCTGCCCCTTCTGCGGCAGCCCCATCATGCGCCGGGAGGGCGAGGCCGTGGCCCGCTGCACCGGCGGCCTGGCCTGCCCCTCCCGGCTGCGGGAGTACCTGTCCCACTTCGCCGGCCGCGGGGGCATGGACATCGAGGGCCTGGGCTACAAGACCATCGACATGCTGCTGCGTGAGGGGCTCATCGCCGACCCGGCCGACGTCTTCGCCCTCACCACCGACCACCTCATCAGCCGGGAGCGCTGGGGCGAGGTGTCGGTGGGCAACCTGCTGGCCGCCATCGACGCCGCCCGCGACCGGCCCCTGGCCCGCCTGCTCACCGCCCTCGGCATCCCCCTGGTGGGCGGGACGGTTGCCCGGGTCCTCGCCCGACGCTTCCACAGCCTCGATGCCCTCATGGAGGCCTCCGAGGAGGATCTGGGGGGGATCGAGGGCATCGGCCCCGAGATAGTGCGCTCGGTGCGTGCCTGGTCGGCCGACCCCGACAGCCGGGCCCTGGTGGACAAGCTGCGCGCCGCCGGGGTGCGGCTCGCCGACGAGGAGGAGGCGGGGGTGGACCGCGGCCTGCTCACCGGCGTCACCGTGGTGATCACCGGCACACTCGAGGGCTTCTCGCGCGACCAGGCGCGGGCCGCCGTCGAGGATCGGGGGGGAAAGGTATCGGGCTCGGTGTCCAGGAAGACCACCGCGGTGGTGGTGGGGGAGTCCCCCGGCTCCAAGGCGCAGAAGGCGCAGGAACTGGGGGTGCCCACGCTGGACGAGGCCGCCTTCAACAGGCTGCTGGCCGAGGGGCCGGGTGCGCTCGGCCGGGCGGGCTGAAGCTCCACGGAGGGCCCGTCGCCGGGGCGCTCTTCCCGGCCGTTCTCCCGGCTTGCACCCGCTACCGTTGCGCCGATGAAGCGGAACCCCGTCCTGGACCAATTGGGCAGCTACCCCATCTCGATCCTGCAGGAGAAGGCCCGCGACATGCGCTCCCGCGGCGAGTTCGTGGTCGATTTCTCCATCGGCGACCCCCGTGAGCCCACCCCTCCATTCATCCGGGAGGCGCTGAGGGGGGCCGTCCCGGTGGTCTCCCAGTACCCCACGGTCCCCGGCTTGCGGGAGCTGCGCCAGGCGGTGGCCGGCTATGTCGGGCGCCGCTTCGGGGTGGAGGTGGATCCCGACACCCAGGTGCTCCCCACCTCCGGCTCCAAGGAAGCCGTCTTCACCACCCCGCTGGCCCTGATCACCGCCGGAGCCGGGCAGGCGATGGTGTTCGGCACTCCCGGCTATCCGGTGTACGAGCGCGGCGCCCGCTTTGCCGGCGCGGATGCGGTGGGCATCCGGCTGAGCGGCGACTTCGTGCTGCGAGCCGGCGACATCCCCGCCGACGTCTGGCGGCGGGCGGCCGGGGTCTGGACTTGCTCACCGCACAACCCGACCGGGGCGGTCACCGGCGCCGCCGAACTGGCCGAACTGCTGGAGGCCTGCCGGGAGCACGACGCCTTGCTGCTGGCCGACGAGTGCTACTGCGATCTCTACGAGGACGAGGCGCCGTCCTCCGCCCTGCAGGTGGCGGGGCCGGGTTTCGCCGACGTCGTCTGCTACCTCAGCTGCTCCAAGCGCTCCGGCATGACCGGCTACCGCAGCGGCGCCATGGTCGGCGATGCCCGAGCCATCGCCGCTCTCAGGGAGCTGCGGGGCTCGGTGGGGGTGGCCTCCCCCGACTTCGTGCAGACGGCGGCGGTCTCCGCCTGGTCCGACGACGCCCACGCCGTGCAGCGGAGGGCCCTCTTCGCCGCCAAGCGGGCCGCGCTGCGCAGGGCGTTCGACGACCTGGGCTACGAAGTGGTCGGATCCCGGGCGGGCATCTACCTGTGGGTGGTGGTCGGGGACGACCTGGAGGTCACCAAGCGCCTGCTCGACAGCGGGGTGGTGGTGTCGCCCGGCCGCATCTTCGGGCCCGGGGGCGAGGGGCACATCCGCCTGGCGTTGGTCCCCACGATGGAGGAGATCGAACAAGCCGTGGAGGTGCTGAAGGCGTGCCTGAGCCCCGCGCTCTGATCGACCGCGCTTACGAGGATCTCTCCCGGCTGGGGGAGGCCGAGGAGGCGGTGCATGCCACCATCGCCGCCCTCGACCGGGGCGAGATCCGGGTGGCCGAGAAGGTCGGCGGCGAGTGGGTGGTGAACGAGTGGATCAAGCGGGCGATCATCCTCTACTTCCGGCTCGCCCCCCTCGAAACCCGGCGGGCCGGGCCCTTCGAGTACCACGATCGCATCCCCGCCAAGCAGGGCCTGGCCGAGGCCGGGGTGCGGGTGGTCCCCTCGGCCACGGTCCGCTATGGGGCCTTCTGCGAGCCGGGGGTGGTGGTGATGCCCGCCTTCGTCAACATCGGCGCCTACGTGGGCACCGGCACCATGGTGGATACCTGGGCCACGGTGGGGTCCTGCGCCCAGGTGGGCCGCCACGTGCACATCGCCGGCGGGGTGGGGATCGGCGGGGTGCTCGAGCCGCCCTCGGCCCGGCCCGTCATCATCGAGGACGGCGCCTTCATCGGCAGCCGCTGCATACTCGTGGAGGGGGCGATCATCGAGGAGGGGGCGGTGCTGGGCGCCAACACGGTGGTCACCTCGTCCACCCCGATCATCGACGTCACCGGCCGCGAGCCGATCGAGTACCGGGGCCGGGTGCCGGCCCGCTCGGTGGTGGTCCCCGGCACCCGCCCGAAGCAGTTCCCTGCCGGCACCTACCAGTTGTCGTGTGCCCTGATCATCGGGGAGCGGTCCGCCTCCACCGACCGAAAGACCTCGCTGAACGAGGCGCTGCGGGTGTTCGGGGTGCAGGCGTGAACCTGGCCGGCGACCTCGCCTGGCTGATCGGCATCCCCTCGCCGACCGGTGAGGAAGAAGCGCTCTGCACCGCCCTGGCCCGCCGCCTCAGCCCGGTCTTCGGGGCCGATGCCCTGCTCCGGGTGGGCAACTCCCTGGTGGTGGGCCAACCGGGCCCGGGGACGCCCATCACCCTGTACGGCCACCTCGACACCGTCCCCGCCCAGGGCAACGCCACCCCGGAGGTGCGGGAGGGCCGGGTGTTCGGGCTGGGGGCCTCCGACATGAAGGCGGGGGTGGCGGTGATGCTCGCCCTGCTCGAGGACCCGGAGGTGGCCGCCGGCCCCTGCCGGCTGAGCGCCGTCTTCTACGACAAGGAAGAGGGCCCGGCCAACGAGAACGGGTTGGAGGAGGTGCTCGCCTCGGTGGGCTGGCTCTCCGAGGCGGCCCTGGCGGTGGTGCTGGAGCCGACCGATCTGGAGATCCAGCCGGGCTGCCAGGGGGCCATGAACGCCCGGGTCAGCTTCCTGGGTGAGGCCGCCCACAGCTCCCGTCCCTGGCTGGGGTCGAACGCCATCACCCGGGCGGGGGAGTGGCTGGCATCGATGCACCGCCGCCCGCCGCTGCCCGTGATCGTCGGCGGCCTGGAGTTCCGGGAGGTCATGAGCGTCACCACCGCCCACGGCGGGCTGGCCACCAACGTGATCCCCGCCCGCTTCGACCTCAACCTCAACTACCGCTTTCCCCCCGGTCTCACCCTCGAGGAAGCCGAGGCCCGGCTGCGGGAGGCGGCCGCCGCGGCCGACGAGGTGGAGGTCTTCGACCGGGCTCCGGCGGCGCTGGTCCCCGTCGGCAACCCTCACCTGGAGCGCCTTGCCCGGATCACCGGGGCCCGCCGTTCGGGCAAGCAGGGCTGGACCGACGTGGCCCGCCTGTCGGCGCGGGGGATCCCGGCGGTCAACTTCGGCCCGGGGGAGGTGGCCCTGTGCCACCGGGCCGATGAGTCGGTGGCGGTAGCGAGCCTGGAGACGGCCTTCGCCGCCCTGAAGCTCTTCCTCACGGAGGCAGTGATCGCCTCCCGGAGGCATAGCAGGCCCGGCCCGAAGGCCGAGCCTGCTTCACCCATGCGGAAACCCCCTCCGCTCGAGCCCTTCGGGCCCTCGCGCCTCCCCGGCCCGCGAGGGCCGGGGGAGGCAGTTCGCAGAGGGGTACCATCCCGAACGTGCCCGTGGACATCGACATCGCCAAGGTGGCCCGCCTCGCCCGGCTAGCCCTGACCCCCGAGGAGATGGTGCGCTACGGGGCGCAGCTGGGGGTGATCCTCGAGCACGCCGCCCAGGTCCAGGCGCTGGCCACCGAGGGGGTTCCCCCGACCGCCCACCCCCTGCCCATGCTCAACGCGCTCCGACCCGACGAGGTAGAAGAGACCCTCGACCGGGAGGAAGTGCTCGCCCAGGCGCCCGACCGCCAGGGCCCCTACTTCCGCGTGCCTCCCTTCATGGAGGAGGAGGCATGAGCGGCGATCCCGCCGACCTCACCATCGCCGAGGCCGGTGTGGCCCTGCGCTCGGGAGAGCTGACCGCCTCCGCCCTGCTGGCCGCGGTGCGCCGCCGGGTGGCCGCCACCGAGGCCCAGTTGCACGCCTACCTGACCATCGACGCCGAGGGGGCGGAGCGGGCGTCGGCGGAGGCCGATGCCGCCTTCGCCGCCGGGCGCGACCCCGGGCCCCTGGCCGGCATCCCCCTCGCCGTCAAAGACAACATGGCCACCCGCGGGGTGGAGACCACCTGCGGCTCCCGCATCCTGGCCGGCTACCACCCTCCCTACGACGCCACGGTGGTGGCCCGCCTTCGGCAGGCGGGGGCGGTGATCGTCGGCAAGACCAACATGGACGAGTTCGCCATGGGGTCCTCGACCGAGAACTCGGCCTACGGGCCCACCCGCAACCCGTGGGACCCCGAGCGGGTGCCGGGGGGCTCCTCGGGAGGGTCGGCGGTAGCGGTGGCGGCCGGCTCGGCGCTGGGGGCACTCGGCTCGGACACCGGGGGGTCCATCCGGCAGCCGGCGGCTCTCTGCGGGGTGGTGGGCCTCAAGCCCACCTACGGGCTGGTCAGCCGCTACGGGCTGGTCGCCTTCGCTTCCTCACTCGACCAGATCGGTCCCTTCGCCCGGACGGTGACCGACGCGGTCACCCTCTTCGAGGCCATCGCGGGCCACGACCCCTCCGACGCCACCTCATACCGGGGCCCGGTGCCGGAGGTGCGGCCGACCCTCGGAGCCGGCGCCGAGGGCCTGCGGGTCGGGGTCATCACCGAGCTGGCCGGGGAGGGGAACGAGCCGGCCGTGCTCGCCGCCTTCCATCGCACCGTGGAGGGGCTGGCGGCAGCGGGGGCGTCGGTGCGCGAGCTGTCGCTGCCCTCGATGGCCCACGCCCTCGACGCCTACTACCTGATCGCCCCGGCCGAGTGCTCGGCCAACCTGGCCCGCTTCGACGGTGTGCGGTACGGCCTGCGCCTGCCCGGGGACACCGTGGAGCAGATGATGGCGGCCAGCCGTCGCGACGGGTTCGGGCCCGAGGTCACCCGACGCATCCTGCTGGGCACCTACGCCCTGTCGGCCGGCTACTACGAGGCCTTCTACGGCCAGGCGCAGAAGGTGCGCACGCTGGTGATCGAGGACTTCGCCACCGCCTTCGCGAAGGTGGACGTCCTGGTGACCCCCACCAGTCCCACCACCGCCTTCCCCATCGGGGAACGGGTGGAGGACCCGCTGGCCATGTACCTGGCAGACGTCGGCACCATCCCCTGCAACCTGGGCGGCGGCCCCGGCATCTCGGTGCCGGTGGGCCTCGACGAGGCCGGCCTGCCCATCGGCTTCCAGCTGCTCTCCCCGGCGCTCGGGGAGGCCATGCTCCTCCGGGCGGCCCGGGCGGTGGAGGCCATGGCCGCGTTCACGGCGCGGCCCGCCCTGGCCACCTCCGAGGTGGGCTGATGGGCTACGAGGCCGTCATCGGGGTAGAGACCCATGTCGAGCTGACCACCCGCTCCAAGATGTTCTGCGGCTGCCCCAACGCCTTCGGGGCGGAGCCCAACACCGCCATCTGCCCGGTGTGCCTGGGCCTGCCGGGGGCGCTCCCCGTCCCCAACGAGCGGGCCATCGAGCTGACGGTGTCCCTCGGCTTGGCCCTCGCAGCCGAGATCGCCCCGCACTCGTTGTTCCACCGCAAGAACTACTTCTACGCCGACCTGCCCAAGAACTACCAGATCTCCCAGTTCCTGTCCCCCCTCTGCCAGGGCGGGCATCTCGACGTGGAGACCGTGCAGGGGACGACCCGCGTGGGGATCACCCGGGTCCACCTGGAAGAGGACACCGGCAAGAGCACCCACCTGGGTGAGTCGGGGCGCATCCAGGCCGCCGAAGCCGCCCTGCTCGACTTCAACCGCTCCGGGATCCCCCTCATGGAGGTGGTGAGCGAGCCCGACATCCACAGTCCGGAGGAGGCGCGGGCGTACGCCGCCGAACTGCGAGCCATCATCCTGGCGCTGGGGGTCTCCGACGCCCGGCTCGAAGAAGGGCGGATGCGCTTCGACGCCAACGTCTCGGTCCGCCCCGAGGGGAGCGAGGGCCTGGGCACCAAGGTAGAGGTCAAGAACATGAACTCGCTGCGCTCGCTGCAGCGGGCCCTCGCCTTCGAGATCGACCGCCAGTCGGCCCTGCTCGCCGCCGGGCAGGAGGTGGAGCAGGAGACGCGCCACTGGGACGAGGCGGCGGGCTGCACCCGAGCCGGCCGCAGCAAGGAGGAGTCCAGCGACTACCGCTACTTCCCCGAGCCCGACCTGGTGCCGGTCGAACTGGATGCTGCCCGCCTCGAGCGCTTGCGCGCCGCCTTGCCCGAACTGCCGGCGCCGAGGCGGGCCCGCTACCGGGCCCTGGGCCTCGATGGGCATGCCGCCCGCCTCGTCGTCGAAGAAGGGCTACGGGGCCTTGTTCGAGGCGGCGGTGGCCGCCGGGGCGGACGCCCGGGCCGCGGCCACCTGGCTGGTGGGGGAGGTCACTGCCCACCTCCGCCGCCTGGGAGTCGCGGCGGCCGACACGCCCCTGGCCGGCGCCCACCTCGCCGAACTGCTCGGCCTGATCGACGGCGGGCGGCTCTCCGCCACCGCGGCCAAGGAGGTGCTGGCCGGGGTGCTGGAGGGGGAGGGCTCGCCGGAGGAGGTGGCCCTCCGCCGCGATCTCATCCAGATCTCCGACGAGACGGTGTTGATGGCGGCGGTGGACGAGGTGCTCGCCGCTCATCCGGCGGAGGTGGACCGCCTGCGCACCGGCGAGGAGCGGCTCATCGGCTTCCTGGTGGGCCGGGTGATGCAGGCCACCGGGGGCAAGGCCGACCCCCGCCGGGTGAGCGAGGCGATCCGCCGCCGCACCTCGGCGTGAATCGGTAGTCTCGGCCGCGGGCGATGGGGGAGAGGTGATCCGGGCAGTCGTGTTCGACTGCGACGGGGTCCTGGTGGACTCGGAGCCTCACTCGGCCGCCGCCTGGATGGCGGTGCTGGGAAGCCGGGGCCACCGGGCCACCACCGCCGACGTCGCCGACTGCACCGGCCTCGGCTATGCGGCCACCTACGAGCACCTGGCCGCCGTCGACCCGTCGGTGGCGCTGCCCCCGCCAGAGGCGCTGTGGCCCGAGGTGCAGGCCGCCCTGGCCGCCTCCTTCGACCGGGGGCTCAAGGTGTTCGCCGATGCCGCCGCCTGCGTGACTGACCTGGCCTTCGCCGGGGTGCCGCTGGCGGTGGCCTCGCAGCAGCCGGCGGGAGCGCCTCGACCTCACTCTGGAGCACAGCGGCCTGGCCCGCTACTTCGCGCGGTGCCGCGTCGGGCGACGAGGTGGAGCACGGCAAGCCCGCCCCGGACGTCTACCTGCTGGCGGCCGAGCGCCTGGGGGTGGCGCCCGAGGACTGCCTGGCCGTGGAGGACACCGGGCATGGGGCCGCCTCGGCGGTGGCCGCCGGCATGCGAGTGGTGGGTGTGGCGCGGCAACCCGGCAGAGGCCGGCCGCCTGCTGGGGGCGGGAGCCGCCCTCGTCAACCGGCTCGATCCCTGGGGTGCTGCGGACGCTGCTCTAGACATCGCCTCCCCCGGGGCGGGGGGGTGCGGCGGGATTTCCCCCTCTGCCTCCTGCGGGGCATCGTGCCCCGCGCGCGGGGGAAACGGAGAGCACCGCCTCTGGCCCTGCGGGGGGACCGTCTTGCCCGCGGTCGCTGCGGGCGGGGGAAGACAGGTGTCCGCCGGCGCGAGGCCGTCGTGGTCCGCCGCTCCCGTGGCAGCGGGAGGGGGTGGAGCGTGAGGCCCTGGCATCCTGCGGCAGCGGGGGCGGCGGAAGCCCTACCCCCCGCCCTTCCCGCGGGCGGGGCCTAGGGGAGGGCTCCTCCGCAGTCCGCTGGCAGCGGGCCTGCGGGCCTTCGAGGCCGCGGCCTGCCGGCGGCGTCCGAGCCGGAGCCCCCCGGAGAGCGGGAAAAATGGGGAACGGATCATTACGACTAGCCGCGAGCACGTAATTACCTTGCTCCAACCTGATCCCGGCCCGTGGCCGGAAGCGGGAGAAAGACGGAAACCTTCAAGTTTGATGCGGCGTCTCACCGATAGAGGAACCGAGATGCTGACCTACCAACGGCGAGCGAGATGGATCCGACGGATGCAGGACCGTGCGGCCCGCCGCCGTGAGCGGGAGTGGGTCCGGCCGCGGAGTGCCGTCCTCTCCGCTGTGGCCGCTGCGCGACGCCGGCTCGCACCGGGCCGCCTGAGCGCCTCTCCCCTGGCTCCGAATAGCATTCGCCGTCGATGCACTACCTGGTCACCGGCGCGACCGGCTTCATCGGCGGCCACCTGACCGCGCGGCTCCTGGCGGAGGGGCACCTGGTCACCGCGCTGGTGCGCACGTCGGAGCAGGCCCGGGGGCTGGCCCCCTACGGGGTGCGCTGCTACGTCGGCGACGTGCTCGACAAGGCTTCGGTCCGCCGGGCCATGCAGCGGGTGCAGGGGGTCTTCCACCTGGCCGCCTACGTGCGGGTGGCCACCAGGCACCGGCAGTGGGCGGAGTCGGTGAACGTGACCGGCACCCGCAACGTGCTCGAGGTGATGCGCGAGCTGCGGGTCGCCCAGGGGCGTCTACACCAGCACCCTGGCGATCAACGGGGACACCAGGGGCCGGGTGGTGGATGAGTCCTATCGCCACGACGGCCGGCTGCCCACGATCTACCAGCGCACCAAGTGGCAGGCTCACCACGAGGTGGCGCTGCCGATGATGCGGGCGCGGGCTGCCCCTGGTCGTCGTCATGCCGGGGGCGGTGTACGGCCCCGGTGATCGCAGCGACCTCGCGCGGACGCTCACCGCCTACCTGCGGGGCCGGCTGCCGGTGGTCCCCACCCGCACCGCCTTCTGCTGGGCTCACGTCGAGGACCTGGCCGACGGCCTGCTCGCCGCCATGCAGCGAGGCAAGCCGGGGGAGACCTACATGATGTGCGGCCCGGCCCACGAGCTGCGCGAAGCCCTGTCTCTTGCGGGCCGGCTCGCCGGGAGAAGGGGGGCGCCCTGGCCGCTGCCGGGGCGGGCGCTGCTCCCGGCGGCCTGGGCGCTGCGGGGCCTCGCCTCCGCCGTCCCTCCGCTGCGCCCCGCCGCCGAGAAGCTCGCCCTGGGGGCGGGCGGCACCCATCTGGGCACCGACGCCAAGGCCCGGGCGGAACTGGGCTTCGCGCCCCGCAACCTGGAGGAGGGCATGCCGGAGACGGTGCGCTCCCTGCTCCAGGACCTGTTCACCGCTCCCTGAGCATCGACGGCCGCCGGGCCCGCCCCGACCGGGGCGCCCGCCGCGTCGGGCCACTACCCTCGGCGCCGCCGCCGTCGTGCAAAGGAGCCGGCATGGAGCCCACCAACCCCCCGCGGGACCGCCTCACCCTCGAGGAGGCCGGCCGCCGGGTCGAGCAGTTGTCCGCCATCGCCTACACCATCGACCTCGACCTGCAGGCCGGGTCCAAGTCCTTCCACGGCGACGTCGCCATCACCTTCGACCACGCCGGGGGCGACACCTTCCTCGAGTGGCTGGGCGGCCGGCCTCGAGCGTTTCGTGGTCAACGGGGCGGAGGTGGAGCCCGACTGGGACGGGGCGCGCATCTCCCTGCCCGGGGCGCTGCTCGGCAGCCACAACGAGATCCGCGTGTCCTACGAGCGACCCTACGACCACACCGGCGAGGGCTTCCACCAGTTCTTCGACCCCGAGGACGGGTCCGAGTACCTCTACACCCAATTCGAGCCCTACTCGGCGCACCGCCTCTTCCCCTGCTTCGACCAGCCCGACCTCAAGGCCGCCTACCGCGTGTCGGTGGCCGCCCCGGCCCACTGGTCGGTGGTGAGCGCCGGGGCCGAGGTGGCCCGCGAGCCGCTGCCCGACGGGCGCACCCGCCGCGTCTTCGCCGAGACCGTTCCCTTCAGCACCTACCTGATGTCGGTGTTCGCCGGCGACTACGCCGGCGTGCAGGACAGCCACCGTGGCATCCCGATGGGCATCTACTGCCGCCGATCGCTCTTCCCCCACCTGGACGCCGAGCCCCTGTTCGCCATCACCAAGGCGGGCATCGACTTCTACGAGGACCTCTTCGCCCAGCCCTACCCGTTCGGCAAGTACGACCAGATCTTCGTGCCCGAGTTCAACTGGGGCGGCATGGAGAACGTCGCCGCCATCGGCTACACCGACACGGTGGTCTTCCGCGACCCGCCCACCGAGGACAAGCTGACCCGGCGGGCGGAGTACCTGACCCACGAGCTGGCCCACATGTGGTTCGGCGACCTGGTGACCATGCGCTGGTGGAACGACCTGTGGCTCAACGAGTCCTTCGCCTCCTACGTGGCCTACCTGGCGCTCGAGCACATGGGCGGCTACCCGACGATCTGGCTCGACTTCTACTCCCGCATGAAGCTGTGGGCCTACATCGAGGACCAGCGCCCCACCACCCACCGCATCGCCGACGAGATCCCCTCCACCGACGAGACCTTCCTGAACTTCGACGGCATCACCTACGGGAAGGGGGCCTCGGTCCTCAAGCAGCTGGTGGCCGCCATCGGGATGGACGGCGTTCCGCTCCGGGCTGCAGATCTACTTCCGCCGCCACCGGTTCGGCAACGCCTCGCTGGCCGACTTCCTCGCCGCCCTGCAGGAGGGCAGCACGGTGGACCTGGTGCAGTGGGCGGCCCGCTGGCTGCGCACCGCCTCGCTGAACACCCTGGCCGCCGAGTGGCAGGCGGACGCCACCCGCCTCACCCGCCTCGACCTGGTGCAGACCGCCCCGGCCGACCATCCGGTGCTGCGCCCGCATCACGTGGAGGTGGCCCTGGTCGGGCCCGACGGGCAGTCCCAGGTGCTGCCGGCCGTCGTGTCGGCGGAGCGGAGCCCGGTGAGCGGGGCGGCCGGCCTGCCCGCCCCGGCCTTCGTCTACCCCAACCACGGCGACCACGGCTACGCCAAGGTGGCCCTCGACCCGGTGTCCACCGCCTGGGTTCGGGCGAACCTGGGCCGCCTCACCGACCCGCTCCTGCGCATGCAGGTGTGGGGGTCGCTATGGGAGATGGTCCGCGACCGCCAGATGGCCTCGCCCGACTACCTCGACCTGGTGCGCCGGGCGGGGGTCGCCGAGCAGAGCCTGCACGTCGTGGAGCACATCACCGAGACGGCCGCCCCGGCCATCGGCCGCTACCTGCCGGAGGGGCTGATCGACGCCGAGGCGCACCGCCTGGTCGAGGCGGCCCGGGCGGCCATCGACTCGCTGCCCCCCGGCGACCTGCGGGTGCTGTGGTGCCGGGCCCTCATCGGCCAGGCCCGCTCGGCCGAGGACGCCCGCCTGGCCGCCACGCTGGTGGACGTGCCCCCCGACGGCCTGGCCATCGACCAGGACATGCGCTGGGCGGTGGCGGTCAACTGGGTGGCTCTGGGCCTCGAAGGGGCGGGCGACCGCCTCGCCTCGGAGCGGTTGCGGGACCCCTCGGACCGGGGGGACCGGGCGATGGTCACCGCTGAGGCCTCCCGGCCCGAACCGGCGGCCAAGGACGAGGCGTGGCAGCGCATCCACGGCCAGGGCTACGGGTCGCTGCACCTGGCGATGGCGGCCGCCCGGGGCTTCTTCCGCCGCTCCCAGCGGGACCTGGTGGAGCCGTTCGTCCCCCGCTTCTTCGAGGGACTGCCCGGCCTGTTCAACGAGTGGGAGGCGGAGGCGAGCCGCGCCTACTTCCGCAGCCTGTTCCCGTGGCACCGCATCGAGACGTCCACCCGGGAGATGATCGACGGGGTGCTGGCCCGGGGCGACATCGGCCCCATGCTGCGCCGCCTGCTGATCGAGGCGGGCGACGACCTGGATCGGGCGATCGCGTGCAGGAGGTACGCGGAGGCCATGGGTGCGGGATCGCCCGCGGCCCCGGCTGCCGGCCCCCGCTAGCCCTCAGCCGGCCGGCACTCCTCTTCCAGTGAGGGGAGGTCCAGCTCCTCCATCGCCTCCTCCGGGGGGCTGTTGATCGCCGTCTGCACGGTGGCCCGGATCAGGTCGAGGTTCGGGATCCAGTAGCCGCGGGAGTCGGGGCCGAGGGTGTAGGAGGTCCCGGTGCCGGCCAGCTCGGGCGCGTAGGGCACGAAGCGCACCGAGACGATCGACCCGGTGTCCACCTTCCCCAGCAGCTCGATCAGGTCGGGGAAGCGGGCCACCGGGATGTCGGTGCGCAGGTTCTCCTCGATGACCGGCAGGATGTCGGCCAGGCGCCGCAGCAGGGTGAATGGGTCGGCCTGGGCCGCCGCCGCCTCGAGCACGCAGCGCTGGCGGTCCATGCGGTGGTAGTCGTCGTCCTGGTGGCGGACCCGGGCGTAGGCGAGGGCGGTCCGACCGTCGAAGTGGTACTGGCCCACCGGGATGTTCACGTCGACGACCGTCCCGTCGGGCCACACCTGGCCGGGGTCGTAGACCGGCTTGGTGACGTAGATGTCGATCCCCCCGAGGGCATCGACCAGGTCGATGAAGCCGAGCAGGTCCACTACCGCGAAGTAGTCGATGGGCAGGCCGAGCCCGTAGCCCAGGATCTGGCGGACCGCCATGCCCCCGCTGTTGGCGCCGCCGGGGAACAGGTCGGGGTGGGCGAGGCCGTAGGCGTAGATGGTGTTGGTGATCTCCGGGTAGCGGTGGCTCTCCCACGCGTCGTGAGCAGGGATGTCCTCGGGGACCGGCCACTGCACCTGGTTGCGGGGGACGGAGAACATGGCGGTGCGCCCGGTGGCCACCTCCACCGAGACCACGATCATCGTGTCGGTGCGGATGCCGGTGCGGTCGGGCCCGGCGTCGCCGCCGAGGAGGGCGATGGTGATCCGCTCCGCCCCGTCGAAGGGGTCGGGTTCCGTGGTGGTCGTGGTGGCCATGGTCGTGGTGGTGGTCGGGGCCGCGCTGCTGGAGGTGCTCCCCGGCGGCGCGGTGGTCGTGGTGGCGGCCGTCGTCGTGGTGGTGGTTGCCGCCTGCCCCGGGTCGGCGGCGAAGTCGGTGGTCAGGAAATCGTGGAGGGCCAGTGCCTGCACCCCGGCCCAGGCGTGTGGCCAGGCCGCCAGCGCCAGGATCAGTGCCATGCCGAGCGCCGCCCCCGCCAGGCCCCGGCCGGTCCACCGGGAGGGGCGGGCGGCCAGGAAGGCATCGATGACGGCGAAGGCACGGAAGGCGAGCAAGGCCACGATCGCCGCCAGCAGCCCGAGCACCAGGGCGGGGTTGCGGAAGAAGGGGCGGACGATGTCCACCGCCAGGCCGATGCTGCTCACCTCCCACGGCCCGAAGAGGAGCAGCACCACCACCAGGGCGGGGGTGGCCAGGGCGACGGCGGCGGCGATGAGCCAGAGGCCGCGCCGCCTGGCCCCGGCGTACCACTGGCCGGCGCCGGGGATGAGGGCGGAGAGGCCCGCCGCCAGCAGGGGGGAGGGGCGGCGGGGACGCCGCGGGTTCCGGGAGGCGCCGGAGCGGCGGCCCTGAGTCACCCGGCCAGCATAGGTAGGGCCCGGTAATGGGCTACGCACCCCTCCGGCGGGCGGCCGGGTAACCTGGTGGCGATGCTCAGACCTGCTCTACCAGACCGGCGAACTCGTCGACCAACTGCCCGAGGAGATCCAGCAAGGGATCGAGACGGTCAAGGCCAACCCGACGCTCATGTGGACCCTGGTGGGCATCGGGGCGTTCACCGCCCTCATCTTCGTGTTCGGCATCGTCAAGCACGCCGTCAAGGCGGCCGTCCTCGGGGCCGTGCTGAGCGTCGCCGCATGGATCTGGTACTTCAACATCCGCTGAGCGGACCGGCCGGGCACGTGTCTCCATAGGGCCCAGGTGACGACGACAATGCCCGCCGTGAAGCCGCGAGTGGTCGTCGCCGAGGAGATCGCCGAAGGGGGCCTGGCCCTGCTCGGCGAGGCCGCCGAGGTGGATTCGGCCGTCGGCGCCTCGCGCGCCGATCTGCTCGCCCGGCTCGACGGCGCGGCCGGCCTGGTGGTGCGTTCCGCCACCAGAGTGGATGCCGAGCTGATCGCCTCCGCCCCCGCGCTGCGGGTGGTGGGCCGGGCGGGGACGGGTACCGACAACATCGATCTGGACGCCGCCACCCGAGCCGGGATCCTGGTGGTCAACGCCCCCAACGCCAACGCCCTGTCCGCCGCCGAGCACACCATGGCCCTGCTCCTCGCCCTGGCCCGGCGGGTGCCGGAAGGGGACCGGTCGGTGCGCTCCGGGGGCTGGGAGCGCAAGCGCCTGAGCGGTGTGGAGCTGGCCGGAAAGACCCTCGGCATCGTCGGCCTGGGCAGGATCGGCTGCCTGGTGGCCGAGCGGGCCCGGGCGTTCGGGATGGACCTGGCGGCCTACGACCCCTTCGTGTCCGGCGGGCTGGCCGCCGCCGCCGGGGTGGAGCTGACCTCGAGCCTCGAGGAGCTGATGGCGCGCAGCGACTTCGTGAGCGTCCACGTGCCGCTCACCGCCGAGACCCGGGGCCTCATTGGAACGGGCGCCCTGGAGGCGGCCCGGCCCGGGTTGCGGCTGGTGAACACGGCGCGGGGCGGGGTGGTGGACGAGGAGGCCCTGGCCGAAGCCCTGCGCTCCGGCCGGGTGGCCGGGGCCGCTCTGGACGTCTTCTCCGCGGAACCGCCCACCGGCAGCCCGCTGCTCACCATGCCCCAGGTGGTGGTCACCCCGCACCTGGGCGCCTCCACCGCCGAGGCCCAGGCGAGGGCGGGGATCGAGGTGGCGGCGGCGGTGGCGGCCGCTCTTCGCGGCGAGCTGGTGCCTACCGCGGTCAACGTGGAGCTGGGGACCGGGATGCCCGACGAGTGGCAGCCCTTCCTGCCGGTCGCCGAGGGGCTGGGAGCTGCCTTCGTCGCCCTGGCCCGGGGCCTGCCCGGCGAGCTGCGCGTCGGCGTCGATGGGGAACTCGCCACCTTCTCCTGCCGTCCGCTGTCGCTGGCCGCCCTGAAGGGGGCACTGCGCCTGGTCAGCGAGCAGCCGGTCACCTACGTCAACGCCCTGCTCCTGGCCGAGGAGCACGGGGTGCGCCTGGTGGAGCATTCCTCACCCGAGGCGGCGGGCTATCCCTCGGTGGTGCGCCTGGCCGGCGAGGTGGGTGGCGAGACGATTTCGGTCGCCGGGACGGTCCTTCCCCGCAAGGGCCCTGCCCTGGTCGAGGTGCTCGGGCGGGAGATCGAGCTGCCGCTGGGCGAGCGCCTGCTGCTGGTGCTGCACGAGGACGCGCCCGGGGTGATCGGGCGGCTGGGATCCTTCCTGGGCGAGCGGGGGGTGAGCATCGACGACCTGGTGGTGGGCCGTTCCGGGACCGCCCCCAACGGCCTGCTCGGCCTGGCCGTGCGCCGCCGCCTCGATGACGGAGAGGTGGCGGGCCTGCGCGCCCTGCCCGGGGTGGAGGGCGCCTGGCCGGTGGAGCTCGCTCAGAGCCAGATCGACAGCAGCCAGCCCACCCCCAGCCCGTAGAGACCGGCGACCAGGTCGTCGGCGGTGACGCCCAGGGCGCCGGGCAGGGCCTCGGCCCGGTGCACCCCGGGCAGCACCTTGAAGATGTCGGCCAGGCGGGCCACCACCAGCGCCGCCGCCCAGGGCCAGCCGCCCAGGCCGACCAGGGCGAGCAGGGTGCCGGCCGTCTCGTCCATGCAGACCCACCCCGGGTCGGCACCCCCCACCGCGAAGGGGACGGCCGACCAGAGGGAGGCGGCGGTGGCCGCCAGGGCCGCCAGCAGGGTCGCCCACCAGGGGGCGTCGGTGGCCAGCAGCACCGCCCCGACGGCCGCGCCCAGGCCGGCGCCGAAGGTGCCCGCCCCGGCGTCGCTCTTCCAGAGGGCGCGGGGGATGTGGCCGAGGCCGAAGGACGAGGCCACGAGGCGCTTCACCCGGCGGAGGCTAGTGGGCGGCCGGGGTCCGCACCTGAGCCGATGCGGGGTTGGGGGCCGGCGGCTGCTACCCTTCCGCAGGCCGCACTTCCGATCGATCGGGAGGGCCGGGCCCGAGCGGGCCCCGCCGGCGGCCCGGCCGCAACCGCGGCCCGCGTCTCGGTCCTCGCTGCAAGTGGTGTGGCAGTGCGCGAGCGAGTGCGCCCCACCCACGAATCCCCACACCGGGGAACCAGGAGAGACCATGTCCATCACCTTCGCCGACCTCGGCGCGCCCGGAGAGGTCGTCGCCGCGCTGGCGGCGACCGGGGTGACCGAGCCCCTTCCCATTCAGACCGCCACCATCCCCGACGCCATCGCCGGCCGCGACATCTGCGGCAGCGCCCCGACCGGCTCGGGCAAGACTCTGGCCTTCGGCATTCCCCTCGTCGTCACCGTCGAGCGAGGAAGGCCGGGGCGGCCGCGAGCCCTGGTGCTCGCCCCGACCCGTGAGCTGGCCGAGCAGATCCGCACCGAACTCGAGACCATCGCCGTGGCGCGGCGGGTGAGCACCCTGGCCGTCTACGGCGGCGTCGGGTACGAGGGGCAGCGGCGCAGCCTGCACCGCGGGGTGGACGTACTCGTCGCCTGCCCGGGCCGCCTCGCCGACCTCGTCCAACATGGCTGGGTCCGGCTCGACGATGTCGACCGTGTGGTCATCGACGAAGCCGACCGAATGTCCGACATGGGCTTCCTGCCCGAGGTGCGGCGCCTGCTCGACATGACCTCGCCGGATCGCCAGACAATGCTCTTCTCGGCCACACTCGACGGCGACGTGGCCGCGCTGACGAAGCGTTACCAGAGAGACCCCGTCCGCCACGAGGTGGAGGGGGTCGGCAGCGACGCCATCGACGCCCGGCACTTCTTCTGGCGGGCGGAGGCCGAAGAGCGGATCGAGCAGACTGCCGGCATCGTCACGGCGGCGAGCCCGACCATCATCTTCTGCAGGACCCGTCACGGCGTCGATCGCCTGGCGCGGCACCTGGAGGCTCGTGGGGTGAGCGTCGCCCCCATCCACGGCGGCCACTCCCAGTCGCAGCGCAGCCGGGCCCTGCTCGGGTTCAGCCGGGGGAAGGTCCAGGCGCTGGTGGCCACCGACGTGGCCGCCCGGGGCATCCACGTCGACGGGGTCGCGTGCGTGCTGCACTTCGACCCCCCGGCCGACGCCAAGGCGTATCTCCATCGCTCCGGCCGGACCGCTCGAGTGGGGACGGCGGGCGTGGTGGTGTCGCTGATCGCCCCGGACCAGGCGGCTGCCTCTCGCCGGCTGCAGGGCACCCTCGGCCTCAGCGGGGGCGTGCAGCCCTTCGACCTGGCGAGCCTGGGCGAGGGTGGGGAGCGGATCGATGGCACCCGGCGCCCGGGGGACGCCGCCCACCTGGCTTCCCTGATCACCCCCCAGGATGCCCGGCGTTTCGGGCGCGGCCGGGCCAGGCACCCGCGCGCCCGTCGCGTCCAGCGCCGCCGGCCGCTATCGGAGCCGGTGACGTGGTGAGGTGAGCTCGCTCTCGCCGGCCGGCTCCTCCCGGTGCCGGCCGGGCGATTACCCTGCCGGGTCATGCTCCCCGACGATCTCTCGCGCTTCGTCACCGTCTCCGACCCGCAGCTCCATCCCGACGGCAGGCGGGTTGCCTTCGTCGTCTCCCGCATGGACCTGGAGAAGGACCGCTACCACAAACAGGTGTATCTCTGGGACGGGGCCGCCGCGCGGCCCTTCACCCACGGCCCGGCCGACAGCCGCCCGCGCTGGTCGCCCGACGGCGGTTCCCTGGCCTTCCTGCGCGCCCCCGGCGAGGAGGGCAAGCCGCCACAGGTGGCGGTCATGGCCGCCGCCGGAGGCGAGGCCGTCCTGGTCACTTCCTTCTCCCTAGGGGCGACGGAGGCCGAGTGGTCCCCCGACGGGTCGCGCCTGGCGGTGATCGGGGTGGAGTGGTCCGGCGAGTGGGCCGGCCTCGACGAAGACGAGCGCAAGCGCCATCCCCGCCGTATCACCAGCCCCGGCTACCGCTTCGACGACCTGGGCTGGCGCCACGACCGGCGCAGCAACGCCTACCTGGTGGACCCGGCCGGCTCGGCGGCGCCCGCGCCCCTCTCCGCCGGCGACTTCCACGACTCCGGGGTGGCCTGGCGCCCGGACGGGCGGGCGGTGGGCTTCCTCAGCGCCCGCCACGAGCGCCGCCACCTCGATGGGGGCACCCAGGCCTGGGAGGTCCCGGTCGAGGGAGGCGAGCCGGCACCGCTGACCGCGGTGGGAAGCTGGCACGGCCTGTCCTATCGACCCGACGGGGTGGCTCACCTGACCGGGATTCCCGACCCATGGGATTGGCCGGCGGTGGCCGGGCTGTGGCGCCTCGAAGCCGGCGGGCCGGTGCAGCTCGCCGCCGGCCTCGACCGATCGTTCGCCCCGGCGGCGGCGGTGGTGCCCGGCGGGCCGTGCTGGCTGGCGGACGGGACCTGCCTGAGCGTGATCGAGGACCGGGGGCGGCTGCGGGTCATCCGGGTCACCGGCGACGGAGAGGTGGAAGACGTGCTCGGCGGGGACCGGGCCGTCACCGGCCTCGCCGCCCGCCCCGACGGCTCGGCCTTCGCCTTCACCGCCACCAACCCCACCGACCCGGGCGAGCTGTGGTGGTGGGAGGCGGGGGAGGAGCGCTGCCTCACCGGGCTCAACGCCGCCTTTCGCGCCGACGCCGGCCTCGTCGCTCCGCAGACCTTCACCGTGGTCAACGACGGGGTGGAGATCGATGCCTGGGCCTACCTGCCCCCCGGCGACGGACCGGTGCCGCTGCTCCTCAACATCCACGGGGGCCCGGCCACCCAGTACGGGTGGGGGTTCTTCGACGAGTTCCAGGTGTACGTCGGCGCCGGCTACGGCGTGGTCGGCTGCAACCCGCGGGGGTCGAGCGGCCGGGGCCGCGACTTCGTCCGGGTGCCGGTGGGGCGCTGGGTCGAGGAGCGCCCGCCCGACCTGGAGGACATCCTGGCGGTGGCCGGCACCGCCCTCGAGCACTTCCCCCGCCTCGACCCCGGCCGGCAGGGGATCATGGGCGGCTCTTACGGCGGCTTCATGACCGCCTGCATCCTCACGGTGGATGGGCGCTTCCGCTCGGCGGTGCCGGAGCGGGGTGTCTACTCGTACGCCTCGTTCTCGGGCACCTCGGACATCGGCCTGCGCTTCCCCCGGATGTACCTGGGCGACCGGGAGTACGGGAACTGGGAACGGCTCTGGGCGGCCAGCCCGCTGGCCCGGGCCGACCGGATCACCACACCCTGCCTGATCGTGCACTCCGAGGGAGACGCGCGCTGTCCCATCGAACAGGGGGAGCAGCTCTTCGCCGCCCTGGCCGCCAAGGGGGTCGAGGTGGAGATGCTGCGCTTTCCCGGGGCCAGCCACGAGCTCTCCCGCTCGGGCAAGCCCCGCTGGCGGCGGGATCGCTTCAACGCGATCCTGGAGTGGCACGGCCGGCACCTGGCCCCCGGCGATGTGACAACATAGGCCTCGCCGTGGGTCAGCAGCCGAACATCCAACTGCATCTGGAGGACCTGCCTCGCCCGGAGGCCCATCCCGGCCCGGCGCGGCGCTGGTCGGCCCGCCGCCCCGGCGACCTGGCGGCCCCGGAGCAGGTCCCCTGGGGCGGGGCTTTCGGCACTCCCGGGCCCGACACGGGTTACGCCCTGCGCCTCCTCGCCGACCGCCCGCCGGCCGCGGCCGGGGGGGAGGGCCGGGCGGAGGCCGTTCGCGTGGTGGCCGCCCTCATGGCCGCCCGCGCCTCGCTGCTGGGCCGGGCGCCGGTGATCGGCGACGCCGAGGTGGCCGAGATGATCCTGGGGCTGCGGGCGGAGGGAGCCGCTGCCGCCGAATCACTTCGGCGGTTCTCCGGCCACGGGGCCGAGGGTCTGCGCCGCCTGCTGGAGGCGATCGACCCGGCCCTGCTGGCCGCCCCGGCCGGCGAGGTGCACCGCCGGTGGGCGACGGGAGAGCGGCTGATCGGCTGATGCCCCGGCGCTCCCTTCTCACCAACGAAGTGGTCCCGATGCCGGCGGGGACGATGCTTCCCTACGCCCACACCCCCTGGTGCTTCGGTTGCGGCCCGGAGAACGATCACGGCCTGCGGCTGCAAGCGCGCCTCGAAGGCGACAAGGTCGTGGCCGACCTGCGCCTCGCCCCCTGGTTCGCCGGCGGGCCCGGGGTGGCCCACGGGGGAGCGGTGGCGGCCTTCTTCGACGACCTGATGGGCTTCGTGCCGGTGGCGCACCTGGCCCCGGCGGTGACCGCCCGCTTCGAGATCGACTTCATCCGGCCGGTGATCCTCGGCGCCCCCATACGGGCCGAGGCCTGGCTCGCCCGGCGGGAAGGGCGCAAGCTGTGGGCCGAGGGGCTGGGGCGCGATGAGCAAGATGGGTTGTACGTCGAGGCGCGGGCCCTCTTCCTGGTGGTGGGCCTGGATCACTTCACCGAGGCCCTGGCCGGGGCGACCGAGGAGCAGTTGGACCGCCTGAGCCGCTTCCGTTCCGATGAGTTCTACCCATGAGACGCGGGGCCCTTCGATGAAGATCGTGCGTGTCCGCCTGGCCGGAGAGGAGATCGCCTACGGGGCGGTGGAGCCGGAAGGGATCCGGGTGCACCGGGGCACCCCGTTCGTGGCCTGGGAGCCCACCGAGACGCTGGTCCCCTTCGAGCAGGCGCGACTGCTGGCCCCGGTGTTCCCTACCAAGGTGATCGGCGTGGGCCGCAACTACGCGGAGCACGCCGCCGAGCGTGGGGCAGAAGTTCCGCCCGAGCCGGTCATCTTCCTCAAACCGGCCACCGCGGTCGTGGGGCCGGAGGCGGCGGTGGCCATACCGCCTGAGGCGGAGGAAGTGCACCACGAGGCGGAGCTGGCCGTGGTGGTCGGCCGGGTCGCCCGGCGGGTGGCCGCCGAGGACGCCGCCGGATTCATCCTCGGCTACACGGCGGCCAACGACGTCACCGCCCGCGACCTGCAGCAGCGCGATGGGCAGTGGGGCCGGGCCAAGGGCTTCGACACCTTCTGCCCGCTGGGGCCGGCCATCGAGACCGAGCTCGACCCCACGGGCCTCGCCATCTCCTGCCGGGTGAACGGCGAGATCCGCCAGCAGGGCAACACCGCTGATATGGTGTTCGGCGTGGCCGAGCTGCTCGCCTTCATCTCCCGGGTGATGACCCTGCTCCCCGGCGACGTGATCCTCACCGGCACCCCGGCCGGCGTCGGCCCGGTGCACCCCGGCGATCGCATGGCGGTGGAGATCGAGCGTATCGGCGTGCTGCGCAACCCGGTCGTGGCGGGGAAATGACGGTCCGGGTCCGCTTCCCGCCGTCGCCGACCGGCGTCCTGCACGTCGGGAGCGGGCGCACGGTCCTGTACAACTGGCTGTTCGCCCGACATCACGGGGGGGTGCTCGTCTTCCGGGTGGACGACACCGACCTCGAGCGCAGCCGCGAGGAGTACCTGGAGGACATCGTCGAGGGCCTGCGCTGGCTGGGCATCGACTGGGACGAGGGCATCGAGGTCGGCGGCCCGCACGGCCCTTACCGGCAGAGCCAGCGCCTCGGCCGCTACCAGGAAGTGGCCGCCCAGATGGTCGCTTCGGGTTGGGCCTACTACGACTTCGCCACCCCCGAGGACCTGGCGGCGTTGCGCGCCGAAGCGGCGGCCGAGGGGCTCTCCCCGGTGTACGACGGCCGCTTCCGCCTGCCCGCGGTCGAGGCCGCCGCCCGAGTGGCGGCCGGGGAGCGGGCGCCCATCCGCTTCGCCGTGCCCCGCCCCGGGGAGACGGTGTTCGTCGATGCCATCCGCGGCGAGTTGCGCTTCGACCATGCCAACGTGGACGATTTCGTGCTGCTCCGCTCCGACGGGACTCCCACCTACCACCTGGCCAGCACCGCCGACGACGTGGACTTCGCCATCACCCACGTGATCCGCGGCGAGGACCTGCTTCCCTCCACGCCCAAGCACATCCTGATCACCCGGGCGATGGGGGCCGCGGAGGCGACCTACGCCCACCTCTCGCTGCTCACCGGGATCGACGGGGCCAAGCTGAGCAAACGCCATGGGGCGACCTCGCTGCGGGCGTACCGCGATGAGGGGATCCTCCCCGAGGCCATGCGCAACTACCTGGCCATCCTGGGGTGGTCCCCGGGGCCCGACGAGGAGATCGTCCCGGTGGAGGCCATGGTGGAGCGCTTCGACCTCGGGGCGGTGTCCCGCAACCCGGCCGTCTTCGACATCACCAAGCTGGAGTGGATGAACGGCGTCTACATCCGGTCGCTCGCCCCGGCCGACTTCGTCGATCGCACGCTGCCGCTGGTGGAGGCCGACCTGGGCCGGGCCCTCACCCCGGACGAACGTGGGGTCTTCTCCGACCGTCGCCCCCCTGGTGCAGGAGCGCTCGCGACGCCTCACCGAGGTGGCCCCCCAGGTGCGCTTCCTCTTCGGTCCCGCCGAAATGGACCCGGCCTCCTGGGAATCGGTCATGACCACCCCCGAGGCCCGCCCGGCCCTGGAGGGTGCCCTGGCCGCCCTCGAGAGGCTGGAGGCCTGGGACAAGGAGGGCATCGAGGCCGCCCTGCGGGCCGACCTCACCGAGCGTGGGCTCTCGGCCCGCAAGGGCCTGCAGCCGGTGCGAGTCGCCGTCACCGGGTCCACGGTGAGCCCGCCGCTGTTCGAGTCGCTCGCCGCCCTCGGCAGGGAGGGTACGCTGTCCCGGTTGCGAGCGGCCATCGGCTCGCTCTGAGGTCCGACCGGCCCAAGGTTGCGCTCCCTCGCGGGGTTCCGTATCCTGCCGGTCGCTCTTTCGGGGGTGGTGTAATAGGCAACACGACGGGTTCTGGCCCCGTTGTTGGGGGTTCGAGTCCTCCCCCCCGAGCGCTCGCCTGATCGAGGCGGGTTTCGGCCCTGTCGTCTAGTGGCCTAGGACGCCGGCCTCTCAAGCCGGTAACACGGGTTCGAATCCCGTCAGGGCTGCGGGAGCCCGGGCAGTTGCCCGGGCTCCATTACGTATGCTCCGCGAAGCCGGGTATCTCGGGTTGGTAGGCTGAGCGGCCAGCAGTAGCAGGTTGTGGGGAGGGGTCGTGGCTGAGATCGTGTTGGAGGGTTTGGGGAAGGTGTATCCGGATGGGACGCGGGCGGTGGGCGATGTCGATCTGACGATCGGCGACGGCGAGTTCCTGGTGCTGGTGGGTCCTTCGGGGTGCGGTAAGTCGACGATTCTGCGGATGATCGCCGGTTTGGAGTTGGTGACGGAGGGGACCATCCAGATTGGTGGGCGTCTGGTCAACGACGTGGCCCCGAAGGACCGGGACATTGCCATGGTGTTCCAGAACTACGCCTTGTATCCGCACATGTCGGTGTTCGACAACATGGCTTTCGGTTTGAAGTTGCGCAAGATGGAGAAGGGGGAGATCCGCCGGCGGGTGGAGGAGGCGGCGGAGGTGTTGGAGATTGGGGATCTGCTGGCCCGTAAGCCGAAGGCGTTGTCGGGCGGTCAGCGGCAGCGGGTGGCGATGGGCCGGGCGATTGTGCGGGAGCCGAAGGCGTTTCTGATGGATGAGCCGTTGTCCAATCTGGATGCGAAGCTGCGGGTGCAGATGCGTACCGAGTTGGGGCGGCTGCATGCCCGGCTGAAGACGACGACGGTGTATGTGACGCATGATCAGGTGGAGGCGATGACGTTGGGGCATCGGGTGGCGGTGCTCAAGTCGGTGACGGCTAAGCGGCCGGACAATTTGCAGCAGGTGGCTTCGCCGACCGAGTTGTTCTACAACCCGGCGAATCTGTTTGTGGCGGGTTTCATCGGTTCGCCGGCGATGAACATGGTGGCCGGGCGTCTGGAGGGGCGGGGGGATGAGGTGTGGGTGGTGTTCGGCCCGCATCGGCTGCGGGTGGATGGCAAGGCGTTGGAGCGGCATCCGGGTTTGGAGGGGTTTGTGGGTAGGGAGCTGGTGGTGGGGATCCGTCCCGGCGACTTCGAGGATGAGCGGGTGGCGGGGGTGGCGCCGGGGCGGGTGATGGAGGTGCAGGTGGATGTGACCGAGGTGCTGGGTTCGGAGACCTTCGTGCATTACATGGTGCCGGTGCCGCCGGTGGTCACCCCGGAGATCGAGGAGCTGCTGGCCGACATCAAGGCTGACTCGTCGTCGCTGGGCGCTGAGACCAAGTTCTCCTCCCGGATCTCCTCCGATGTGGCTGTCTCGCCGGGGAGCACGGCCCGGCTGGTGGTCAACACCGCCAGGTGCCATTTCTTCGACCCGGAGACGGGCAAGCGCATCGGCTACCGGCCCGGCGCTTGACCATCTGAGATCAGAGGTCGGGCCGCGGAGGGGCCGAAGGGCCCCTCCGGCGCGTTCCAGGGGAGATCCGGCAAAGGGGACTTCGCCGTGGCCGAGCCGCCGGCGGGTGAATCGCGCAGTCCGGGCCGCAGGCCGGCCATGGGGGTCAGGTGAGGTAGGCGCGCAGCCACGTGCCGCCCGGCAGGTTGGCCGCCTCGCGCAGGTCCTCCGGGGTGTCGAGGTCCAGGGAGGTGCCGACGGTCACCACCACCCGCACCTGCAGGGAGCCGGCGGCCTCCAGGTGGCGGGCGAAGGACCCGGGGCCGTAGGCGAAGTCGAGCCGGCAGGCGGCGGCGAACAGGTTGGTGCCCCCGTCGCGGGACGGGGCCAGGGCCGCCCGGCCAGGCCCGACCGCCCCGGCCACCGCGGCCACACCGGCAGGAGTCAAGAGGGGGAGGTCGGCGTGCACGATGCACCAGGCCAGGCCGCGCCGCTCGGCCTCGGCGGCGGCGGCAGCAGCGGCGCCATTCAGGCCCCCTCCCGCGGGCTCGGCGATGACTTCCAGGCCGAGCCCCTCTGCCCAGCGGGCTACCCCGGGGTCGCCGGTAACCACTGCGGTCAGATCCACAGCCTGCCGGCAGGCGGCGGTGACCCGTTCGGCGGTGGCGCGGGCCAGCGACGACCGCGCCTCGGGGCCGAGCAGGCCGTCGAGGCGGCCCTTGGCCGCGGCGAACGGCTTGAGCGGCAGCGCGGCCAGCACGCCTTCCACTCGCTCCGGGGTGGGCTCCGTCATGGCTCGCCCTTCTCCGGGCGCCAGGCTAGGGCGCCCCGTCCCCAGAGCCGGCGGCGGGCGGCCGGGGCTGCCGCGTCCCCGGCGGCGCCTCGGTAACGTGACCCTGTGAAGCGCAAGACCAAGATCATCGCCACCCTGGGGCCGGCGGTGGCCTCCCGGCGGGCCATCGGTCAGCTGATAGCCGCCGGCATGGACGTGGCCCGCCTCAACTTCTCCCACGGCACACAGGAAACCCATGGGCAGTGGCTGGCCTGGGTGCGGGAGGTCGGCTGAGGAGCAGGGGCGAGCGGTCGCCGTGCTGCAGGACATCCAGGGGCCGCGCGTCCGGGCCGGCACCTTCCCCGGCGGGAAGGTCGAGTTGCGCACCGGAGGGCGGGTGACCCTCATCGACGGCGAGGGGGAAGGGGATGCGCACCGGGTCTTCGTGCGCCACCTGGGCGCGGCGGGCCTGTCCCGGGGCGACCGGGTGCTCCTGGCCGACGGGCTCATCGAAGTGCGGGTCACCCGGCGTGTGGCCGGAGGGGTGGCGGGGGTGGTGGATCAGGGAGGGATGCTGGCCGACCACAAGGGGGCGGCCTTCCCCGGGGCGCGCCTCGACCTGCCGGCGGTCACCGACAAGGACCGCGCCGACCTCGCCTACGGGCGCCGGATCGGCATCGACCTGGTGGCGGCGTCCTTCGTGATCTCCCCCGACGACATAGCCGCGGTGCGGGCGGTGGCGGGCAATGTGCCGGTCATCGCCAAGATCGAGCGGGCCGCGGCGCTGGACAACCTGGCTGCGATCCTCGCCGCGGCCGACGGCGCCATGGTGGCCCGGGGCGACCTGGGCGTGGAGATCGGCTACGAGCCCCTGCCGCGCATCCAGAAGCAGATCATCGCCGCCACGAACGCCGTCGGCGGTATCTCCATCACCGCGACCGAGATGCTCGAGTCCATGGTGGCCTCCCCCCGTCCCACCCGGGCGGAGGTCACCGACGTGGCCAACGCGGTCATGGACGGCAGCGACGCGGTGATGCTCTCCGCCGAGACGGCGGTGGGCGCCTATCCGGTGCGGGCGGTGGAGGCGATGGCCGCCATCTGCATCGAGGCGGAGGCCGGCCCGGGGGGCGCCCTTCCGCCGAGGTTCGTGGGTGCCCCGGGGTCCTCCGCCTCCGCCATCGCCCGGGCCACCGCCGAGGCCGCCGACGGCCTGGGGCTGGGCACGGTGGTGGCCTTCACAAACTCGGGGGCGACGGCCCGGCTCGTGTCCAAGTACCGGCCGGCGGCGGGCATCCTCGCTTTCACCCCCCGCCCGGAGACTTATCGGCGCATGGCCGTGCTGTGGGGGGTGACCCCGATGACGCTGCCCCGCCGGTCCTCCACCGACGAGATGATCGAGACGGCCGACCGGATCCTGCTGGAACGGGGCCTGGCGGCCCGGGGTGAGCGGGTGGCCATGGCGGCCGGGGTGCCGCCGAACCAGGACGCCGCCACCAACCTGCTCAAGCTGCACACGGTGGGGGGGAGCGCTTCGGGGGTGGGCCGCCGGGCCTAGTTCGCCACAGTGAGGGAAGGTGGCTCAGCCGTCCCCGCCGGTGTCGGCCAGCACTCCCAGCCGCACCGTCACCACCTCGCCGGGATCGAGCCACGTGCCGGCCGCCGGGCTCTGCGCCTGTACCCGGCCCTCAGCGCTGGGGTCGGTGACCGTCCACGGCTCGCCCACGGCGACCACCAGGTCGCGCGCGGCCAGCAGCTGGGTGGCCCGCTCCAGCCTCACCCCGCTGAGGTCGGGGACCTCCGAGGGACAGACGACGTTGGGGTCGTAGTCCTCGTGATCCTCGGGCAGCTCGCACGGATGCACCGAGATGCGCCTGGGCCAGGGGTGGTAGCGCCAGATCCAGTTCTCCGTGGTCTCGGTGCCGTCGGGGTGGGTGATTATCCGGTAGACGGTCACCGTCCACCCCGGGGAGCCGTCGTCGGTGACCTCCTGCTCGCCCGGGGGAACGGACTCGTCGGGGTCGTAGTAGTCCTCGGGACTGGTGAAGTTGCTGCGCTCCGACCGCTCCGCCGCGACCGTGATGCCGCCGTTGTTGCCGAAGAACTTCACGGTGATGCTGTCGTCGGTGTACTCGGTCTTGATGTAGACGGCAGCTTCGGTGTTGTTGCGGAAGACGAGGTCGGGCTCCGGCCAGCCCAGCGTGGCCTCGATGCCTTCCGGGTAGCGAGAGATGTAGAGGGTGTGCGGAGTGTGATCCACGTCCTCCAGGCCGGACCAGAACACGGCGTTGTACAGGGTGGTCGTGAACTGGCTGGTCCCACCTCCGATGTTGGCCGGGTCGTCGCAGCAGTCGACGATCGGGCCGATGATCGCCCCGGCCAGCCGGTAGCCCTTCTCGATGGTGCGTTGCCCGACGTGGTCGTTCAGGGAGAAGGTCTCCCCGGGCAGGATGATGACCCCATTGACCGCGTCGGCTATCAGGTGGATGTTGTGGATGCGGTTCTGGTTGTGCTCGTCACCGCCGGGGGTGTAGTAGGTGGTGCAGCAGACCTCCCCGTCGTGGAAGCTGATGATGCCCTCGATCCCCAGAGCCTCTACATCCTCGGTGCTGAGAGCGGGCGGGTCTCCTTCGAGGTAGGGGAAGGCGGCCGTCCGGCTGCCCGAAGCAGCGGCGGCGAGCAGGGTGTCCGGGAGGGCTTCCTCGTCGATGAGGAGGCCGGTGCGGCTGCGGATGATGGTGGGGACGTCGTCGGGCCGGATGACCAACTTGGCGTCCACCGGGGCGAACTCGATGTCGGCCCGCTGGGGCTCCAGGTACTCCATGAGGGGCTCGATGTCGAAGTAGAGCCGGATCCCGGGGTCGTCGGGCCCCCCCACCACCTCGCTGCGCAAGGCCGAGGCCAGCACCTGGGGGCTGAAGGTGACCCGCACCTCGGGGCTCAGGCGAAAGAGGGTGACGGGGCCGCTCAGCAGGCTCTCGGCTCGGCTCACCGCGTCGCTCACGTCGGCCTCGGTGAGGGCGGGGGACTGCACCGAGGTGGGGACGACGATCGCCGGGTGGCTGCCCACACCGAGAATCACCTCGTCCACCAGGGCGAACACGGCCTCCTGGTCGATGCCGGTGCCCGGCTCGGGGTTGCGCCCGACCACCTGGCCGTTCTCCACCGTCACCGCGCCGTCGAAGGGGGGGTTGTCTATGGCGCTGGCCTCCCACTGGTCCAGGTAGCCCTGCAGGGCGGCGCGGTCCCAGGTCCCTGCCGGATCGATTGAGAGGTTCCCCCGGTCGGCCAGGTGACCCGCCCACCAGCGGAATTGGGTGCCGAGGCCGCCCTCCCGGCCGTTGCGCAGGGCGGCCGAGAGCAGGGCCTCATCGCCGAGGTCGAAGCCGATCTCGGAGGGCAGCAGCTGGAACCGGCTGCCCTGCACGTCGAAGGTCAGGGGGTTGTCGGCCATGTCGGCCTCGAGCTCCTGGAGGGCCCGGCGGGCCTGCGATTCGTTGAGGCCGCTCAGCTCGACGCCGCCGACGGTGACGCCACCGAGGATTTCGCCGCCGTTGCCGGCCCGGTCCATGGCGAAGACGACGGAGGCACAGAGCGCCACGGCCAGAGGCACTGTGACCGCGATTATTCCGATCCGGGTAGCTCGGGACATCCGTGAGCCCACCGTGCTCGTCGTAGGGGCGGATTGTAGTGAGGTGCCCCGTTTCCCCAGTCGCAGGCGGATACCATCGGCTCATGGTCCTTTCCCCTCCGCTGGCGTTCCCGGCCGTTGGCCCGGGCGAGCCGATCGTGCTGTCGGCGACGACCTTCGTGGCGTTCGGCCGCTGCCCCGAGCAGGCCGCGGGCCGCCTGCGGGGGGTGTTCCCCGCCGAGTCGCGGCCGGGCTTCGTGGGAGGGCTCGCCCATCGTCTCTTCGCCCGGCACCTCAGCGTTGGGCCCATCTCGGAGGAAGGCTTCGCGATGGCCTGCCGGGAGGAGATCGGGGCCGCCATGAACCCCAAGCTGGGGGCCCTCGGCTTGCGTCCCAGCGAGCTCGAGCGGGTCGTCGAGGAGGCGGGCGGCCTCTATCGGCGCTTCTGCCGGCTGGGACTGGAGGGCTTCGCCGGGGCCGAGGTGGAGCTCGAAGTGGTCCCGGCCGAAGGAGTGACTCTGCGGGGGACGGTGGACGCGGTCTTCGACGAGGGCGAGGGGGGGATGCGCCTCACCGACTGGAAGACGGGTTCGCTGGGCGACCCGGTGCCCCAACTGGCCTTCTACGCCCTGCTGTGGGCCCTGGACCGCGGGGACTTGCCCGGTCGTGTGGAGGCGGTGTCGCTGGCTTCGGGGGAGCGCTTCGAGGAGGTCCCCACCCGGGCCGGGGTCGAGCAGACGGCCGCAGCCGCGGCCGCCGCCGCCAGCCTGCTGCGCGCTGCCCTGGCCACCGACGCCCACCTGGAGCGGGCCGCCGGCCCCTGGTGCCGGTGGTGCCCCTTGCTCGATGAATGCGAGGAGGGCCGTGCTGCCACGGCCCTCCTCGGTGATTGACGATCGGTCAGGAGCCGAGGGAGAAGGTGACCTGGACTATGACCGTCACCTCCTGCGTTCCGGACTCGATTGGAGTGCTCGCGTCCTCGCCGGCGGCGGCCATGTCCCGCTCGTAGTAGATGGGGACGGCGTCGTAGTTGATCGTCTCGGTGATCGAGATCGCCGCGCCCAGTTCCACGCCGGCCAGCTGGGCGAGCTGGCTGGCCTTGCCTTCGGCATCGTTCCACGCCGCGGTGCGCGCCATCTGCAGCAGCTCGGCGTTGTCCTCGATGCTGAACGACAGGCTGTTGACCACTGTGGCATCGCCCCCGGCGGCGGTGGCGGCGTCGATGATCTCGCCGGCCTGCTCGAGATCGCGGATCTTGACCTGGATCTCATTGTTGACCCGGTAGCCGAGCAGGCGCTGGGTCTCGCCGCTCCAGTCGTATTCGGGGAAGATCGAGTAGTTGGTGGTCTGGATGTCGTCCTCGGCGACGCCGCTGGCCTTGAGGGCGTCGATCACGGCGGTGGCCAGGGAGGCGGCATCCGCGGTGGCCTGGTCCACGGTGGGCCGCAGCACCGACACCCCGAGGATGACCTTGAGGACGTCGGGCTGGCCGGTCACCTTGCCCTGGCCGGTGACATTGATGCCGCTGGTAGTGCCGTCCCCGGCGCCGGCGCTCACCAGCGTCCCCTCTCCACTGCCGCAGGCCGCCAGGAGTATGGCGCCGGCGGCCACCAGCACGAGAAGCTTGCGCATGTTCGTCTGTTCCTCCGTCTGGGAATCCGTCTCCATTCTGACGTCGGAGCCCGTCCACCGGGTTCCGACGATTCAAGCCCGGGTTAAGCCCGCCTCAAGCTGGGCCGGTCCGGGGCCGATAGTCGTTGGCATGCTCGGAGCCACTCACCCCTGCAGCGTGGTCGTGGTGGACCCCGATCACCCCGCCCGCCGCCGCATGGTGGACGGCCTGGCCTCGGCGGGTTTCGGAGCCTCCGGCGCCGCCACCGGCCTGGCCGGAGTGGAACAGGCCCTGCAGGAGGCTTGCGACCTCGTGGTCGTGGCGCTGCCGGTGCCCGATCTCACCTTCCGCCAGTTCCTGACGATGGTGCGGGCGGTGGGCGACATCCGGATCCTGGCCCTCGGGGCCGAGCGGGGCGGGGTCGCCGCCCTGCTCGACCTGGGGGCCGACGATGCCGTGGAGGGCCGACCGTCCATGGGTGAGCTGACCGCTCGGGTGAGGGCGGTGGCTCCGCCGGACGCGTCCGCCGAGCGGGGAGGACGCGATCAGGGTGGGGGACCTGCTGGTGGACCCCGCCAGGCGCGAGGCCCTGATCCAGCAGCAGCCCCTGGACCTCTCCCGCAAGGAGTTCGACCTGCTTCACGCCCTGGCCCGCCGGCAGGGCCGGGTCGCTTCGCGCCGGGAGCTGCTGGCCGAGGTCTGGGATCAGCCCTTGGGCGGTGGCGACAAGACGCTCGACGTGCACCTCTGCTGGCTGCGCCGCAAGCTGGGGGAGTCGGGGACTGCCCCCCGCTACCTGCGCACGGTCCGGGGGGTGGGCGTCAGGCTGGTCGATCCCGGAACCTGACCAGGCAGGCGACCCCGCCGGGCTCCACGGCGGCCGTCAGGCCGAGGAAGGCCGGGGTGTACGACCGCTCCCCGGGAGGCTGGCGTTCCGACCGGCCGTCGAAGATGGCGGCCAGGGCGGCGACCACCTCACCGTCGAACTGGCTGCCGGCGCAGCGGATGACTTCCGCCACCGCCAGGGGCGTCTCCAGGGCCGAGCGGTAGGGCCGCTCGCTGGTCATGGCGTCGAAGGCGTCTGCCACCTGCACGATGCGGGCCACCATGGGCAGGGTGCGCGCGTCGAGGCCGCGGGGGTACCCCTGGCCGTCGATGCGCTCGTGGTGGTTCAGCACGGCCGAGGCCACGTCCGGTTCCATGACGTCGGCGATGAGCCGATACCCCGCTTCGGGGTGGGCCCGCACCACCTGCCACTCGTTCCGGGTGAGGCCCGACGGCTTGAAGAGGATGGCCTCGGAGATGGCCAGCTTGCCTACGTCGTGCAGCAGCCCGGCGGTGTAGAGCAGGTCGAGGGTGTCCATGGTGGCGCCCATCTCGGCGCCGATGGCGCAGGCGATCCCGGCGGTCCGGTGGAGGTGATGGCCCAGAGTGGGATCACGCAGCGCGATGACCTCAGCCAGCTTTCGGGTGACCGCTTCGGCGACCATCCGGTCGTTAGTCATGTGGCTACGTACCCTCCCTGCTCGCCGTCGGCGGCAAGCTCGGTCCCAGGAAGGAGCGGCGGTGCCCAGCACCGCGGCGCACCGTTGCCTGTCTCTGATCTCTGCGTGCAAGCATCGCGCTCGATGGGCTAAGTGCTCGTTCTCCAGAGGTTAAGTCCTCATCAAGCCGCGACCTGGGAAATCGTCGCGGCCGCGGGATCCGAAGGGCGGCCGGGTGTGACCGGGCCTCCTTCTCATGTGCCACAATCAGGGTCAATGACGCAGGACCCGGGGGACTGGGAAGGATTGGTCCCCGCCCTGCGGGGGGTGGGCGAGGCGCTGGGCTCGTTCACCCTTTCCCACGGCGGCGGCGATGGCCGCCGCCGGGAGCTGCGCTCGCTCGTCAGGGAGTACCTGGTGCCGCGGCTCCTCGACCCGGACAGCGCGCTGGTGGTGGCCGTCGTGGGTGGGTCGGGCAGCGGCAAGTCCACCCTGCTGAACTCCCTCGCCCGGCGCCGCATCAGCCCGTCGGGGCCCCTGCGCCCCACCACAACCGCCCCGGTGGTGTGGTCCGCCGAGGGCCTTCCCCCCACCCTGGGCGGGTTCCCGTCCCTGCTGGCCGGTCGGGGCATCGTCGCCGACCCGCCGCCTCCGGAAGGCCTCGTGCTGGTCGACACCCCGCCGCCCTCCGTGGTCGGGGAGAGCGGCCGGGCGATGGCCGCCACGGTTCTGGAGGCAGCTGATGCCTGCCTCTTCGTGGCGAGCGGTATCCGTTACGCCGACGCCGCCGGCTGGGACCTCATCGGGCTCGCCGCCCGGCGCCGGCTTCCCTCTCTCTTCGTCCTCAACCGCTTGTCGGGAGTTCCCGAGATCCAGCACCTGCTGCAGGAGGATTTCACCCGGCGCCTGGTCTCCCGGGGCGTTCTGCGCGGCCAGGGGAGGGAGGGAGTCGTCGGGGTCGTCGAGGGCCCCATCCTCCCGGAGACGCGGCGGCCTCCCCTCGGAGTGGGTGACGGCGTTGCGCAAGGAGCTCGACGCCCTGGCCGATCCGCTCGCCCGCCGGGCCTCGGTGGGCGGGGTCGTCTCGGCTTCGGTGTCCCGGTTGAGGAGCGGCCTGGGGGCCCTACGCGGCGCCCTCGTGGACGAAGCAGTGGCCTGTTTGGAACTGGTCGATCCGGTGGAGGCCGGGTACCGGGCCGCGGCGGCCGAGCTGGCCGGGGACTTGCAGGGGGGCCGGCTGGCCCCGCTGGCCGAGGGCCCTCCGAACGACCTGGCGGTGGTGGTGGCGCGGCGCGCCAGCCGGGCGGCCCGCGAGGTCGCGGGGGCCTGGGAGGCCCAGCCCGCCGGGCGGCGGCTGCTGTGCGGCCGGGCGGAACTGTGGGCTCACGCGTCCGGAGACCGCGGAGCTAGCGGAGCTGGTCATCGGGGAGTGGGCGAAGGGCCTGCCGGTGCGCGCCGCCGAGGCATGCGGACGGACCGGGTTGCGCCGGCGCCGCGCCCGGCGCGAGGTGGACGCTCTGCGCCGCGCCGCCCTCGACCCCGCCTACCGGCCCGAGGAAGGCACGGTGCGCCGTTCGGCGGCCTTGATGGGCGCGGCGGTGGGGATGCGCCGCAAGCTGGCCGAGGACCTGCGCCGGGTCCTGGATGAAGATGCCTCTCGCTTCCGCTCCCTGGTCGGCCCGCCGCCCTCCGGGGCGCTGCTCGCCCGGCTCCGGCTCGACGGGGAGGCGCCGTGGGCGAGTTGATCTCCGTCATCGACGGCCTCGACCTGGTGGTGGCCCTGGCCGACGGGCAGGTGCACCCCGACGACCTCGCGCAGGCTCGGGCGAAGGCCCACATCGCCCGCGATCGGCGGGGGCACCCGGGGGGGACCCTGGTGCTGGCCCTTCTCGGCGGTACCGGCTCGGGCAAGTCGAGCCTGCTCAACGCCCTGGCCGGAGAGCCCGTCGCCGAGGTGAGCGCACTGCGGCCGCACACCACGCGTCCCCTTGCCTGGGTGCCGGCGGGGGCCGAGCCCGCTCTCGGGCAGCTGCTCGATCGCCTGGCGGTGGGGGACAGGGTGGTGCACGAGCGCTTCCCGGGGATCGCCCTGCTCGACCTCACCGACGTGGACAGCATCGACCCCTCCCATCGGGCGGCCGTCGAGGCACTGCTGCCGGACATCGATGGGGTGATCTGGGTCCTCGACCCCGTCAAGTACAACGACCGGGTGCTCCACGAGGAGTTCATCGCTCCTCTCGCCGACTCGGCCGACCAGTTCGTGTTCGTCCTGAACCAGATCGATCGTCTCGGCGGGGATGAGCTGACGGCGGTGCTCGACGACCTGGGGGCCGCCCTGGCCGGGGATGGGGTGGCCCGCCCGGTGACCTTCGCCGTGGCGGCCGACCCGCCCGGCGGTTCCCCCGTTGGGGTGAGTGCCCTGGCCGCGCACCTCCGCCATCGTCTCGACGCCAAGCGACTGCACCTGGGGAAGGTGCTGGCCGACGCCCGTCGCGCGATCCGGATGCTGGCCGATGCCGCCGGGCTCCGGCGGGGAGGGACCCTGCATTTCGAGGAGCGCTGGGGCGAAGCGGTGCACTCCATCTCCACCGACCTGGCTGTGAACGGGGCGACCCCTGTGGTCGTGGAACAGGCGCTGTGCACCTTGGAGGACCTGGTCGGGCGGCTCGCCGCCGAGGCGGGCGGCCCGTTCGCGGCTCGATTGCGCCAGGGCTTCCCCACGGCCGTGGTGGAGGAGGCACTGCTGACGGCGGCGGCTCACATGGAGGTAGAGATCCCGCGACCGGCGGGGCGCCGGGTCGTCGATGCCGAGCAGCGCGCCCGGGCGGCCGAGGTGGTCGCCGACCAGTTGCAGTATCGCCTCGGTGCTGCGCTGCGCGGGGTGGTATGGGAGCGGGCAGCCCTGGCGGCCTCGCTGGCCGGGGTGACCGTGGATGCCCTGCGGGCCGAGGCTTCGCTGCAGCGCAGCGAGCCGGCGGCCACCGCCGGGGGGGCGTAGCGCCCATGACCGAGTGGACCCAGTGGCCGTCCTGGCGGCGGCTCATCGCCATCGCTCGGGCGCCGGTGGCCCGGTCGGCCGCGGCGACGGGTGCCCTGGCCGCCGCCAGCCTGGCGGAGCTCGTGGAAGGGCTCGAGGAGTACGCCCCCGAGGCCTACCCGGGAGCTCTGCGCACCATCGCCGGCGAGCTCCTCGACCACTGCGCGGCGGTGGCCCCGCTGGTGTCGCTGGTGAACACGGTGTACCTCACCCTGGACGGTGGGCCCGACGCCCTCGCCGCCGAGTTGCGCCGCGTGGAGCGCCGCATGGCCAGCTCGGCCGGGATCCTGGCCCGGGTGGGGGCGCCGCTCATCGAGGAGGGGGGCATCGTGCTCACCCACGGCGGGTCGGGTTCGGTGCAGGCCCTGCTGGTGTATGCGGCGGAATCGCGGCGGTTCTTCGTCTCCTGCGTCGCCACTCTCCCCGAGGGAGAGGGCATCGAGCTGGCCGCCGACCTCGCCGCCGCCGGCCTGGCGGTCGAGGTGACCCCCGACGACCAGGTGTCCGAGATCCTCCCCGACATCGACCTGGTGGTGGTGGGGGCCGATGCCATCGGGCCTCGGCGGCTGATGAGCTCCGCCGGCACCGCCGACCTGGCGGCCGAGGCCCGTCCGCTGGGCGTCCCGTTCTACGTGCTGGCTTCGGTGGACAAGGTGCTCCCGGCGCCGTTGTTCGAGCGGGCGGTGGCCGCCGGCAGGGTGCACGGGCGCTATGAGGCCACCGACCTCAAATTGGTCACGGCCGTGGTCACCGAGCAGGGCGTGCTCGACCCGCGAGAGGCCGGTGGCCTGGCCGAGGACCGCGAGGTGTCCCCGGCGCTGCTCGAGGCCGACTGACCGGGAGGGCTGGGGGCCGCGGGGTCCTGCCGGCGTCAACCCGCGCAGAGGGCCTCGACCTCGGCTTCGGTCTCCGAGCCCCGCGGGCGCCCAGGATTCCCGTCCTTCTTGTCACACCGGCGGGGTACCTTGTGTGTATGGCGATGAAGTACCGCAGCGATCAGGATCTCCCGGCCGCCGCCCGCCGGGTGGAGGACGTGCTGGCCGCCGCCGGCCTGCGGGTCATCCGGGTGGATCGGTGCCCCGACCCCGCCTGTCCCGTCTGCGCCCGCCTCGAGCGCGCGGCTGCTTGAGCGGGGGCGTCGGCCGGCCGGCTGGTGAGCCGGGGGCCCCGGCCCGCTACCAGACCCCGGTCTTCAGGTACTCGTCGATGGCGGCAGCGGCGGTACGCCCCTGTCCCATCGCCAGGATCACCGTGGCTCCCCCGGTCGCCACGTCCCCGCCGGCGAAGACTCCGCGCTTGGAGGTCTTGCCGGTGGGTGGGTCGATGACCACGACCCCGTCCTTCTTGGTCTCCAGGTCGGCGGTGGTGCGGGGGATGAGAGGGCTGGGGCTCTGGCCGATGGCCATGATCACGATGTCGGCGGGGACGCGGTAGTTGGACCCCTCGATCGCCACCGGCCGGCGCCGGCCGGAGGCGTCAGGCTCGCCCAGCTCGTTGCGCAGGCACTCCAGGCTCTCCACTTGCCCGTGCTCGTCCCCGTGGATGGCCACGGGGGTGGTCAAGTACATGAACTGGATGCCCTCCTCCTCGGCCCGGTCGATCTCCTCGGCCCGGGCCGGCATCTCCTCCCGGGAGCGCCGGTAGACCACGATCGACTCCTCGGCCCCCAGGCGCAGGGCGGTGCGGCAGGCGTCCATGGCCACGTTGCCCCCGCCGATGGTGATCACCCGGCGTCCCCGGGCGATGGGGGTGTCGTACTCGGGGAACCGGTAGGCCTTCATGAGATTGGAGCGGGTGAGGTACTCGTTGGCCGAGTACACCCCGCTGAGGTTCTCGCCGGGGAGGTCGAGGAACCAGGGCAGGCCGGCCCCGGACCCCAGGAAGACGGCGTCGTACTCGGTCGAGCAGCTCATCGAGGGTGGCGGTCTGGCCGACCACGAAGTCCTTGATCAGCTCCACCCCCAGGCCGCACACGTAGTCCACCTCGCGGCGCACGATCGCCTTGGGGAGGCGGAACTCGGGGATGCCGTAGACCAGCACCCCGCCCGCCTCGTGCAGCGCTTCGAAGATGGTGACCCGGTGGCCCAGGCGGGCCAGGTCGGCCGCCACCGTCAGCCCGGCGGGGCCGCTCCCCACCACCGCCACCCGCTTGCCGGAGGGGGGCGCCAGCTCGGGGGTGGGCATGTCGCCCTGGGAGGCCTCCCAGTCGGCCAGGAATCGCTCCACCCGGCCGATGGCCACCGGCTCGTACTTGCGAGCCATCACGCAGACCTGCTCGCACTGGGTCTCCTGCGGGCAGACCCGGCCGGTGATCGCGGGCAGGGCGTCGGACTCCTTGATGAGGTTGACCGCCGCCCGGAAGTCGCCCTTGGCTGCCAGCTCCAGGAACCCGACGATGTTGATGTGCACCGGGCAGCCGTCCATGCAGGTGGGCCGCTTGCACAGCAGGCAGCGCTGGGCCTCGGCCATGGCCTCCTCCACGGTGTACCCGTAGGGGACCTCGTCGAAGTTCCTGATGCGCTCCTCGGCGGCCTGCTCGGCCATCGGGGTCCGGGTGGGGTTGACCCGGGGCATCAGGCGGGCACCTCCTGCGACCGGCACGCTCTGCCAGTGCTCGATAGCCTCCTGCTCCTGCGGCCGGTAGTACTGGAGGCGGGACAGCAGCAGGTCCCAGTCCACCAGCCAGCCGTCGAACTCGGGCCCGTCCACGCACACGAACTGCGCCGCTCCGCCGGACATCACCCGGCAGCCGCCGCACATTCCGGTCCCGTCGATCATGACGGTGTTGAGGCTCACCGTGGTGGGCACACCGAAGGGCTCGGTGGTGCGGGAGACGAACTTCATCATGACCGCCGGGCCCACCGCCCAGACGCGGGCGATCTCACCGCGCCGCTCTTCGAGAATCTCGCGCAGGGGCTCGGTGACCAGGCCGGGGCGGCCGTAGGAGCCGTCGTCGGTACAGACGATCAGCTCGTCGGAGACCGAGCGCATGCGGTCCTCCCAGAAGAGCAGGTCGCGGGAGCGGGCGCCGATGATCGCCACCACCCGGTTGCCCGCCTGCTTGAGGGCGCGAGCGATGGGGAAGATGGGGGCGATGCCCACCCCGCCCCCGACGCACACCACCGTGCCGTAGTTCTCTATCTCGGTCGGGTGACCCAGGGGCCCGGCGACCGTGGCCAGGGAATCGCCCACCTCGAGGGCCCCCATCTGCATGGTGGTCTTGCCCACTTCCTGCAGGATCAGGGTGATCGTCCCCTTCTCCGGGTCGTGGTCGGCGATCGTCAAGGGGATGCGCTCCCCGGGCTCGTCCACCCGGACGATCACGAACTGGCCGGCCCGGGCCTTGCGGGCGGCGTTGGGGGCCGCGACGACCATCATCTTGATGGCCGGCGCCAGTTCCTGCTTCTCGAGAATGGGGTACACGCGCGTGCTCCTGCGGTCTGCCGGCGGCGCCCCCCCGCACCGCCGGGGATGATACAGGGGGCCGTGGTAGCGTCGGCCGGTGACCTGGCGGCCCACCCCTCTCAGCATCGGGTCGTGGGCGCTGTACGACCTGGCCAACACCATCTTCGCCCTCGGGGTGGGCTCGCTCTACTTCGCCGCCTGGCTCACCGACCATGTCGAGGCGCTCCCCACCGTGTTGCGGGGCAACGGCGACGCCGATCTGGCCCTCGCCGTCACGGTCGATGTGGCCATGGTGGTGGTGATCGTGCTGGGTCCCTGGATCGGGGCGATGAGCGACCACCGGGGCCCCCGCTCCCGTTACCTGATCCCCGCCACGCTGCTGGCGGTGCTGCCCACCTTCTTCCTGGCCACCGCCTCGCCCTTGGTCTCCCTGGTCCTCTACGCGGTCGCCCTGGTGGGGTTCAACCTGGGGGTGGTGGTCTACGACGCGATGCTGCCCGACGTGAGCACCCCGCAGAACATCGGCCGGGTCTCCGGGTTGGGGATCGCCGTCGGCTACTTCGGGTCGCTCCTGGCCTGGGCCATCGGCAAGCTCCTGCTCGATTCCCACGGCTACCCGGTGGTGTTCCGGGTCATAGCCGTCGCCTTCCTGGCCTTCGCCCTCCCCTCCTTCTTCCTGGTCCGCGAGAAGCCACGGTCGGCGGCGCCGGGGCGGCTGCCCCCGATCACCGAGAGCTTCTCTCGCCTGGTCGCCGCCTGGCGCCGTGCGGGCCGGTACCCGGGGGTGACCCGTTTCCTGATCGGCCGCTTCTTCTACACCGACGCGGTGAACACCCTGATCTCCGGGTTCCTGACGATCTACGCCATCGAGGAGATGGGTTTCAGCGACTCCCAGGTGCAGGACCTGCTGATCGTGGCCATCGCCGGGTCCATTACCGGGGGTCTGCTCGGGGGCCGGCTGGTGGACACCGTCGGCCCGCGCCGCCTGCTCCACTGGACCCTGCATGCCTGGATGGTGGCGTTCGCGGTGGGGATCGCCGCCGGCGCGACGGGATCGCAGGCCCTGGCCTGGCCGCTCGGGGCGCTGGGCGGCCTGGCCCTGGGCTCCACCTGGGCCGCCGACCGGGTGTACATGCAGCGCATCTCCCCGCCCAGGTACCTGGGGGAGTTCTACGGCCTCTATGCCACGGTGGGGCGCTTCGCCACCATCCTGGGGCCCCTGATCTGGGGCCTGGTGGTAGGAGTGGCCGGCCTGCCCAGGGAGGTGGCGCTCGCCGCCCTCACCTTGCTGCTCGTCGCCGGCCGTCTGATACTGCAGAAGGTCACCGACGAGCCGCGCTCCTGGGAGGAGGCGGACCTGGTGGGGGAGGCCTGAGGGCGGCGTAGGGCCAGCCGGGGGGAGGTCAGGCCGTGTGCAGGAAGGGGGGCCGACCTTCGTTGAGGCGGTCGCTCCAGGCCAGCCAGCCCGGGTCGAGGTCCGACATGAGATCCCACCAGGTGAGGCGGTCCTCGTCGCCCACCACATGCAGTGCGGGCGCCCGGTCGGGCCGTCCGTGCACGGTGTGCTTCACGTTCTGGATCGTCATGGCGGCCTCTCTCTGTTCGGGCCCGAGAGTCCGGTGGGGCGGCGTGGTTAGCGCCGCCCCACCGCTCGGGCGGATGCCGGTGAAGGGGGTCACCGGCGCCCTATCTGGGAGGATGAGGGCTGTCGAGTTCGCACTATAGCGGTAGTGCGTATTTATGGGGGATGTTTCTCCGGGGGTCCCCTGGGCTGGCATTCGCCAGAAGACCGGCGGGCTTCCGTACGGGGCGGCGCGTGGTGTGCGAGGCTGTGGGTTGGGAGGTGGCTGATGGGTCGTGGTCTGTGGCGTGTGTTGCCGGTGGTGCTGGTGTTGGGTCTGGTGGTGGCTGCCTGTGGTGGTGATCAGGATGGGGAGGAGGGCCTGTTCACCACTACTTCGGCCGGGTCGGTGACGACGCTGGCGGGGGAGACGACGACGACTGAGGCTTGGGGGGTGGCGGTGGATCCGGGGGTGGAGGCGATGGTGGGGGGGTCGGGGGTGTTGTTGCGGGAGGACTTCCAGGATGGGGATGCGCTGGGGTGGCAGGTGGAGGCGGGCTGGTATGTGCTCGCTAATGGGCAGCGGCGGATGGCGGCGGCGGGGGGTGAGGCGTGGGCCTGGTACGCCGATGGCCTGGGCTGGTCTCGCTATGGGGTGAGGTTGGCGTTCCTGGCGCAGCAGGGGCCGTTGGGGGTGTCTGTGGCGGTGGGCGAGGGGGGCCGGTATGTGGTGCAGTTGTCTGAGGACGGGGTGTTCCTGCTGAGGGACGCGCCCTATGGGTCGGTGCAGGCTCTGGGTTCGGCGCAGCCGGTGGAAGCGGGTGTGCCGCACGTGCTTGCCATCGGGGTGGATGGGGGGCATCTGCAGGTGTATGTGGATGGGGTTCTGCTGATCGACGCGACCGACGGGTCGCCGTTGCCGGGGGGGAGTATCGGGTTGGGGGCGGGGGATGAGGCGTCGGTGGCCGTGGACAACATCGTGGTGGCCTCTCTGGGTGGGCCGCTGCCGGAGATCGAGGCGGTGGGGGAGCCGGCCGATGAGCCGCTGCCCGATCAGCTGGCCGACGCCGCCCCGGAGGCGGGGGAGACCCTCGAGGACGGTGGTGAGCCCGCCGACCCCGACCTGCCCAACCTGGTCATGGCCGGCGTGTCTTGCCCGTCGGCCGTCGCCTACGGCCAACCTTTCGATGTGCTGATGAACGTGGTGAACACCGGCGGCGCAGATGCCGGCCCCTTCACGGTCGGGTTCTACTCCCATGGGGCGCAGGTGGTCTGCGAGGCGGAGGTGGCCGGCCTTGCCGCAGGGGAGGAAACCGTGGCTTCGTGTGAGGTGCCGGGATACGAGGAGGAGCCGGACGGGAACGGCAATGGGAACGGGGGTGATTACCGCTCGTGGGTCGCCGAGGCCGACTCCCACCTCGTGATCGACGAAGGAGGGCAGCACGACGACAACCTGGTTGCCGGCACCATAACCATGAGTGACGGCGGAGGTGAAGATGAGGAACCCCTGCCCAATGTGACCTTTTCCTGGTTCATGGTGCTTCCTGAGGGCGTGAGGGTTGGGGAGCCGGTGTCCGTCACCTTCCAGATCGTGCAGACCGAGCCGTCCTGGCAGGGCGAGCTCACTGAGATCGGGTTCGAGGCTCAGTATGAGGACGGGAGCATGGCCTGTCGCACGGAGGTGGGGCCCCCGGAGTTCAGCGGCTCCTGCGAGCTCCCCGCCTTCGACGCGCCCGGCGAGCACTGGCTTCGGTTGCTCGCGGACTCGAGTGACGCTATCGCCGAGTCGAATGAAGACGACAACCAACAGCCCGTCGCCATCATCGTCTTGGAGGCCGGCCCTGACCCCGTCGAGCCACCCAACCTGTACCTGAACTACATCCAGCACGACCAGGCGGTCCCCGAAGCAGGGCAGCCCTTCGTGGTTCAGATAGGTGTCTGGACCGAACCGGCCGACGTAGACCTGTCGCTGTACACCGTCCGGCTGCTGATCGATGATGTCGTCGTCTGCTCTGTGGACGTTGATCTGTCAACGGGCGAAATCGTGTGTGATGTCCCCGGGCTGGCGGCCGGCACGCACCGGCTGGAGGCCCACATCGATGCCGACAACGACATAGCCGAGTCCGACGAGACGGACAACGACGGGTATGGGCAGTTCTCGGTGGAGGAATAGGGCAGGGCGGGCGGGATCACCGCCCGCCCTGCGTTGATCCCTGACAGGGCTCCCAAGGCGGGCGCTGGGGCCCGCACCGGTGCCTAGTGGTGGTGCCCGGCGGCCTCCGCGGCCTCTGCCGCCTTCTTGGTGCGGTGGATCGTCCCGGCCGGGTGATTCGGCGGGGAGTAGATCGTGTAGAGCTGAAGGTCCTCGGTCTTGGAGAAGTTGATGACGTTGTGCCGGGTGCCCGCCGGCACGATGAAGGCGCCGCCGGGGTTGACCACGTGCTTCTCGGTCTTGTTGAGGACGACGCGGGCGCGTCCCTTCTCCACCCGGAAGAACTGGTCCACACTGCGGTGCACTTCCTCGCCGATCTCCTCGCCGGGCCGCAGGCACATCAGGACCAACTGGCTGTGCTTGCCCGTGAAGAGCACCTTTCGGAAGTAGCGGTTCTTCTCGGTGAGCTGCTCGATGGGACCGAAGTAGCCGGTCACGGTCCTCTCCTCTCGTCGGACGAGGGCAGCCTACCAAGGGGCCGGGGAGCCTCCCGAGCCCGGGAGGGGGCGGGGCGGAACCCGTTCCGCGGTCCCGAGCCATCACGTGATAGTGGGGCTACCCTGGGTCGGCAGCGAGATGTAGGTACTCGACCCGCCCCATGCGGGGATTGGCACGTCCGCGTCCATCGGAGGGACCGAATTGGGAAGCAGCCTGACCCGGAAGATCCTCGAGAGCCACCTGGTCGAGGGGCGCTGGGCGGTCGGTGAGGAGATCGGCATCCGCATCGACCAGACCCTGACCCAGGACGCCACCGGCACCATGGCCTACCTGCAGTTCGAGGCCATGGGCATCGCCGCGCGTGCAAGACCGAGCTGTCGGTCAGCTACGTGGATCACAACACCATCCAGATCGGCTTCGAGAACGCCGACGACCACCGCTACCTGCAGAGCGTGGCCGCGCAGCTACGGCATCCTCTTCTCCCGCGCCGGGCAACGGCATCTGCCACCAGGTGCACCTGGAGCGCTTCGGCCGGCCCGGCACGACGCTGCTCGGGCGCCGACAGCCACACCCCCACCGGCGGCGGCCTCGGGCATGATCGCCATCGGCGCGGGCGGCCTGGACGTGGCCGTGGCCATGGGCGGCGGGCCCTTCTACCTGACCTGCCCCAAGGTCGTCAGGCATCCGCCTGACGCGGCAGGCTGCCCGCCTGGGTCTCGGCCAAGGACGTGATCCTCAAGGTGCTGCGAGCTGTTCGGCACCAAGGGCAACGTCGGCGTGCGTCCTCGAGTACGCGCGGCCCGGGCGTGGCGACGCCTGAGCGTGCCGGAGCGGGCCACCATCACCAACATGGGCGCCGAGATGCGGCGTCACCACCTCGATCTTCCCCAGCGACGAGGTCACGCGCGCGCTTCCTGCGGGCGCAGGGCCGCGAGCAGGACTGGGTGGAGCTGCCGGCCGACGCCGACGCCGGCTACGACCGGGTCGATCGACCTCGACCTGGGCGAGCTGGAGCCGCTGGCCGCCACGCCCGCACTGCCCGGGCAACGTCAGCCCGGTGCGGGAGCTGGCCGGGCTGAAGGTCGACCAGGTCTGCATCGGCTCGTGCACCAACTCCTCCTACACGGACCTGGTGCGCGGTGGCCGGCATGCTGCGCGGGCAGGACCGTGCACCCCGACGTCTCCTGCGTGATCGCCCCCGGCTCCAAGCAGGTGCTGCAGATGATCGCCCGCGACGGCCACCTGGCCGACCTGATCGCCGCCGGGGCGCGCCTGGTGGAGCCGCCTGCGGCTTCTGCATCGGCAACAGCCAGAGCCCGCGGCGCGGCGGCGGTGAGCCTGCGCACCAGCAACCGCAACTTCGAGGGCCGCTCGCGGCACCAAGGACGCCCAGGTCTACCTGGTCAGCCCGGAGACGGCGGCGGCGGCCGTGCTGACCGGGCGTGATCACCGACCCGCGGGACCTCGGCCTGGAGTACCCGCCGGGTGGAGATGCCCGACAGCTTCGTGGTCGACGACAGCATGATCATCCGCCCGGAGGAGACCCCGAATCCGGCCGAGGTGGAGATCGAGCGCGGCCCCAACATCGGCGAGCCGCCGGTGAACCCGCCGCTGCCGGATGCCGATCGACGGCGTCGTGGCCATCAAGGTGGGCGACAAGATCACCACCGACCACATCATCCCGGCCGGCGCGCGCATGAAGTACCGCAGCAACATCCCGAAGTACTCGGAGTTCGTCTTCGAGAACGTGGACCCCGGCTTCTCGGAGCGGGCCGCGGGATACCGCGACCAGGGCCTGCACAACGTCATCGTCGCCGGGGAGAGCTACGGCCAGGGCTCCTCGCGGGAGCACGCCGCCATCTGCCCGATGCTACCTGGGCGTCAAGGTCGGTGCTGGCCAAGAGCTTCGAGCGCATCCACGCCGCCAACCTGGTCAACTTCGGCATCGTGCCGCTCACCTTCGCCGGGAGGCCGACTACGACGAGGTGGAGGCCGGCGACCGGCTCGAGGTGGCCCGCCTGCGTGAGCAGGTGGCGGGCGCCACCCGCTTCCTGATCCGGAACCTGACCCGGGGCACGGACATCGAGGTGAGCTGCGAGCTCACCGAGCGGCAGCGCCGGATCGTGCTGGCCGGCGGGGCCCTGTCGGCCGTGCAGGGTCGGGCAGTCTGAGGCGAAGTCGAGGCAACACGGCTGGGCTCACCAAGGAGGAACCCGTGTCCGAGGCCCGGATCAGGATGAAGAACCCCATCGTCGAGATGGACGGCGACGAGATGACCCGCGTCATGTGGCAGATGGTCAAGGACCGGCTGCTGCTGCCGCACGTCGACCTCAAGACCGAGTACTACGACCTGGGCCTCAAGCGGCGCGACGAGACCGACGACCAGATCACCATCGACGCGGCCAACGCCACCATGAAGCACCGGGTGGCGGTCAAGTGCGCCACCATCACCCCCGACGCCGGACGGGTGAAGGAGTACGGGCTCAAGAAGCAGTGGAAGAGCCCCAACGGCACCATCCGCGCCATGCTCGACGGCACCGTGTTCCGCTGCCCGATCATGGTGCCGCGACATCCAGCCCGCGGTGCGCGGCTGGAAGAAGCCCATCGTCATCGGCCGCCACGCCTACGGCGACGTCTACCGGAACGTGGAGATGTCGCATCCCCGGGCCGGGCAAGGTCGAGCTGGTCTACACCCGCCGAGACAGCGACCAGGAGAAGCGGGCGGTGGTCCACGACTTCGAGGGGCCCGGCGTGGTCATGGGCATGTACAACCTGGTGCGACTCGATCACCAGCTTCGCCCGGGCCTGCTTCACCTACGCCCTCGACCACAAGATCGACATGATCTTCTCGTGCAAGGACACCATCTCCAAGATCTACCACGCCCGGTTCCGCGTCGTCTTCCGGGACGTGTTCGAGCAGGAGTACAAGGCCCGCTTCGCCGACGGCCGGCATCACCTACACCTTCACCCTCATCGACGACGCCGTGGCGCGCATCATGAAGTCCGAGGGCGGGATGCTGTGGGCCTGCCGCAACTACGACGGCGACGTGTTCAGCGACATGGTCGCCTCGGCCTTCGGCTCGCTGGCGATGATGACCTCGGTGCTGATCTCGCCGCATGGGTACTTCGAGTACGAGGCGGCCCACGGCACCGTCCAGCGCCACTACTACCAGCACCTCAAGGGGGAGAAGACCTCCACCAACTGCATGGCCCTGATCTTCGCCTGGACCGGCGCCCTGGCCAAGCGGGCCGAGCTCGACGGCACCCCCGAGCTGGTCGCCTTCGCCCGCAAGCTCGAGGAGGCCGCCATCGGCACCATCGAGGGCGGGGTGATGACCAAGGACCTGGTGCCCTACGCCGATCCGCCGCCGGAGAAGGTCGCAACCACCGAGGAGTTCCTGGACGCGATCACCGAGAACCTGGACAGACTGCTCTAGCCGACACAGGAGCCCAGACGATGGCCAAACAAGCGATTCGGGAGTTCGACGCGAAACGGATGCTGGCGAAGGGGCTGGCCGAGGTCAGCGGCGGCCGCTTCAGCGTGGACCCCAGGCTGGTGCTCGTGTCCCCGGACACCGACCTCGACGGCCTGGCGCGGGCGCACCCGTGGCTGGAGACCACCCGGCTGGTGGTGAAGCCCGACCAGCTGTTCGGCAAGCGGGGCAAGAACGACCTGCTCTGCCTGGACGCCTCGTGGGACGAGGCGAAGCAGTGGATCCGTGAGCGGCAGGGCAAAGAGGTCACCATCACCCAGACCACCGGCCGGACCACCGGCAGGCTCACCCACTTCCTGGTCGAGCCCTTCGTCCCCCACGGGCGGGAGTACTACATCGGCATCACCACCGGCCGTGAGCACGACTCGATCTACTTCTCCACCCAGGGCGGGGTGGACATCGAGGAGGCCTGGTCTTCGGTGGTGGAGACCCGGGTCGGGCTCCTGGACGACATCGACGCGGTGAGCATCGAGCTGCCGCCGGACCTCGAGGAACGCGAGACGGCGGCCGCCTTCGCCCGGGCGCTCTACGAGTTCTTCGTCTCCTACCACTTCACCTACCTGGAGATCAACCCCTTCGCCCTCGAGGAGGGCAGGGTCGTCCTGATGGACGTGAAGTCCCGGGTGGACGACTACGCCGCCTTCCCCTGCGCCGAGAAGTGGGGCCCGCTGGAGTTCCCCAAGCCGTTCGGCACCGCCCGGACCCCGGAGGAGAAGCGCGTCGAGGAGATCGACGAGCGCACCGGCGCCTCGCTGAAGCTCAACGTCCTCAACCCGAAGGGGCGGATCTGGAACCTGGTGGCCGGGGGCGGGGCCTCGGTCATCTACGCCGACACCGTGGTGGACCTCGGCCTCGCCGACGAGTTGGCCAACTACGGCGAGTACTCGGGCGACCCCTCCATGGAGGACACCTACGAGTACACCAAGGTGGTGCTGGACCTCATGACCCGCGAGAAGGACCCGCAGGGCCGGCCCAAGTTCCTGCTGATCGGCGGCGGCATCGCCAACTTCACCGACGTCGCCTCGACCTTCACCGGCATCATCAAGGCCATCGAGGAGTACCGGGACCGGCTGGTGGCCGTGGACGCCCGCATCCTGGTGCGCCGGGGCGGCCCCAACTTCGAGACCGGCCTGGCCAACATGCGCGCCCTGGGGGAGCGTCTGCAGCTGCCCATCCGGGTGTACGGCCCCGAGACCCACATGACCAAGATCGTCCGCATGGTCCTGGAGGACTGATCCATGGCGAGCTACGACCTGTTCCACAAGGACACCAAGGCCTTCGTGTACGGAAACCAGCTGCGCGCCGTGCAGCGCATGCTGGATTTCGACTACATGTGCCGCAAGGACTCCCCCTCCGTGGTGGGCATCATCACTCCCGAGCAGGGCGGCTTCGAGAAGTTCTTCTGGGGCACCAAGGAGGTGGTCATCCACCGCTTCCGCTCGGTCGCCGACGCGGTGGCGGCGCACCCCGAGGCCGACACGGTGGTCAACTTCGCCTCCGAGCGCTCGGCCTATGCCTCGACCCGGGAGATGCTCGACACCGAGACCATCCGGGTCATCGCGGTCATCGCCGAGGGGGTCCCCGAGCGCCACGCCCGTGAGCTGCGGCTGGCGAGCAAGCAGAAGGGCAAATGGATCATCGGGCCGGCCACCGTCGGCGGGATCAAGGCCGGCTGCTTCCGCATCGGCAACACGGCCGGGACGCTCGAGAACATCAAGGAGTGCAAGCTGTACCGGCCGGGCTCGGTGGGCTTCGTGGCCAAGAGCGGCGGCCTGTCGAACGAGGCCTACAGCATCGTGGCGCGCAACACCGACGGCATCTACGAGGGGATCGCCATCGGCGGCGACGCCTTCCCCGGCTCCAGCCTGCTCGACCACCTGCTCCGCTTCGAGGCGAACCCCGACGTGAAGATGATGGTGTCGCTGGGCGAGCTGGGCGGCAACGAGGAGTACGAGATCGTCGAGGCCCTGCAGGACGGCCGGCTCACCAAGCCGCTGGTGATCTGGGTCACCGGCACCTGCGCCCCGATGCTGGCCGGCAACGTCCAGTTCGGCCACGCCGGCGCTCGGGCCGACAGCGCCCGCGAGGGGGCCCAGGCCAAGAACGAGGCGCTGAAGGCGGCCGGGGCGATAGTGCCGGACTCCTTCGACGACTACGACCAGAAGATCCGGGAGACCTTCGAGGATCTCAAACGCAAGGGCATCATCCAGCCGGTGGCGGAGTTCGACCCGCCGCCCATCCCCATGGACTACGCCGACGCAGTGAAGCGCGGCCTGGTCCGGCGGCCCACCAACTTCATCTCGACCATCTGCGACGAGCGCGGCGAGGTCCACAACTACTGCGGCGTCCCCATGGACGAGGTGATCAAGCAGGACTACGGCATCGGCGGCGTCATCGGGCTGCTCTGGTTCAAGAAGAAGCTGCCCAAGTACGCCTGCGACTTCATCGAGCTGGTCATCCAGATCATCGCCGACCACGGCCCGGCGGTGTCCGGGGCGCACAACACCATCGTCACCGCCCGCGCCGGCAAGGGGCTGATCGAGTCCCTGGTGTCGGGCCTGGTGACCATCGGCCCCCGCTTCGGCGGGGCGGTCAACGGCGCCGCCGACCACTTCCGCATGGGCCTCAACCGCCGGCTCGGCCCGCGCGAGTTCGTCGAGTACATGAAGGGCCAGAACGTCAACATCCAGGGCATCGGCCACCGCCTGCACAGCGTGGACAACCCCGATGCCCGGGTGGAGATCATGGTCGCCTTTGCCCGCGAGCACTTCCCGGCCACGCCGGTGCTCGACTACGCGTTGTCGGTGGCCGACGTCACCTCGCGGAAGAAGAACAACCTGATCCTCAACGTGGACGGCTGCATCGGCGTGCTGTTCGTGGACCTCCTGCTGGCGATCGGCTACAGCGACCAGGAGATCCAGGAGCTCACGGACATGGGGTTCTTCAACGCCGTGTTCCTGCTGGGCCGCTCGATCGGCTTCATGGGGCACTACTTCGACCAGAAGCGCCTCAACCAGGGGCTCTACCGGCACCCGCTCGACGACATCCTGTACGACGTGCCGGCCGAGCCGGAGAGCGTCGGGTAGCCAAACGGCGCCGGCCTAGCCCGGGTAACGCAGGCGGGCGGCGACGTTGCCCGCCGGGTCGAGGAGGAGAGCGGTGTCGCCGCCGTTGTTCCAGACGGGGTTGCCGGCGCACCAGTAGAGGTCGGCCGGGCCGTCGTCCCCGCAGCCGGTGTGCACCGCGACCGTCTCCCCGGCGCCGACCAGGAAGCCATGCGGGAAGCGGTAGCGGTTCTGCGACGACTCGTCGCGCGAGGACCCAGCCGGTGAGGTCGGCTGCCTCGGCGCCCGCGTTGGCCAGGAGCACCCATTCCCCGTTGAGGTCGTCCTCGTCGGGGCCGGGCGGGTCCGGCTCGAGGTCCACGAGCCCGAGGACGGCGGGGAAGGGTGGCCCGCAGGCGTCGGCGGCCCACAGGCCGGCCCCGGCCGCATAGGCCGCCTCCTCGGCAGCCAGGAACTCGGCCAGGCGAGGGTGGTCGGTCTGGAGGGCGAGGGCGTAGCCACCCTCGACCAGAGCCAGGTTGACCTGGGACCCGTCGGCGTAGGCGTAGCCGAGCAGGCGCCCGAACTGGTCCCGCTCCCCGGCGGTCTCGATGCCCAGGGCTGCCGCCTCGAGCAGGGATTCCGTTGCCTCCCGGGCCTCGGACGAGAAGCACTCGTCGCTCTCGGGGGTGTTGATGCCCAGCAGGCGGACTTCCTCCTCGACTCCGTCCATGGACACGAGCAGGGTGTCGCCGTCGAAGATGGTGACCAGCTCCGCCGGCATGCCGGGGGCTGCCCCGGTAGTGCCGGCGGAGGTGGTGGTGGAGGCGGCCGGGGCCGAGGTCCCCGTCGGGTCCGTCGACACCGGGCCGCCGTTGCCCCCGGTGCAGGCGGCGCCGAGGAGGGCGAGGGCGGCGGCGAGGGTGAGGATGCGCAGGGTCACGGCCGCCACACCATAGCCCCGGGCCCCATGGCAAAAAGGGGGAAGGCCGTGGGCGGACGGCCGCCGGGGTGTTAGGTTGGAGCATCGTCGAAGAGGGGAGAGCGGGTGCCCTACGCCAGGGTCAACGGGACGATGCTCTACTACCGGGAGGCCGGGCAGGGGCGTCTCGCCCTGTTCATCCACGGGTTCCCCATGGATCACAGCGTCTGGCTCGACCAGCTGGCCGGCCTGGCACACGTGCGCCACTGCGTGGCCGTGGACCTGCGGGGCTTCGGACGGTCGGACCCGGTGGTGGAGCCGACCCTCTCGATGGAGGTGCTGGCCGACGACCTGGCCGAGCTGATCGACGCCCTCGGCTCCGACCAGGCTGACGTGATCGGGCTCTCCATGGGCGGCTACGTGGCGCTTGCCCTGTGGGAACTGAGGCGGGGGGTGGTGCGCACCCTGACCCTGGCCGACACCCGGGCTGCTGCCGATTCCCCGGAAGCCCGGGAGAAGCGGGAGCAGAGCATCGAAATGATCCTGGAACAGGGCCGCGAGGCCATGGCGGCCGCGATGATCCACTCGCTGCTGGCGCCCGAGGCGTCGGCCCACGTGCGGGCCCGGCTGCGCTCGATGGTGGAGGGGACGCGCTACGAGTCGATGGTCGCTGCCCTGCTGGGGATGCGAGACCGGGCCGACCGGACCGACCTGCTGCCCACCATCAACGTGCCGGCCCTGGTCATCGGCGGCGAGGAGGACGCGTCCTGCCCGCCCTCCCAGATGCGGGCCCTGGCCCAGGCCATCCCCGGGGCGCGCACCGTCATCGTGCCGGGAGCGGGGCACCTGACCCCTGTCGAGCGCCCGGAATCGGTCAACGAGGCGCTCATCGAGTTGTTCGAGGGGCGCAAGGTGGTCTGGCGGCGGCCGGAGAACTGAGGGCGCCCGGGCGGCTCGGGGGGCACGGAGGGGATGCCCTCGGCACGATCCCAGCCTCCCGGTGAACGGCGAAAGGCTGCCGGGTGGGTCGTGCGGCTGCCGGCGGCAGGTGCGCTATCTGAGCAGCAGCTTGCCCAGGCGGCGGGAGGCGATGAGCACCCCCACCCCGCCCATCGCCAGCAGGAAGGCGACGTGCCCGGCCAGGCTCCAGTCGAAGGTCCCCAGGGTCAGGGAGCGGATGATCTCCACGCTGTGATACAGCGGGGAGAAGCGGGTGAGCACCTGGAAGGCCGCCGGGTAGACGTCCAGCGGGTAGAAGGTGGCCGAGAACAGGAACAGGGGGAGGGTGACGAGGCTGATCAAGTCGAAGTCCTGCCAGGAGCGGAGGTAGGTGGTAGCGGCCATACCGCAGGCCCCGAAGGCGAAGCCGATGAGGGTGGCGGCGGGCAGGGCGAGGATGCCCCAGGCTGAGGGCATGAGGCCCATCACCGCCATCACCACCAGGAAGCCGGCAGCGTAGATGGCGCCGCGGATCAGCGACCAGGAGATCTCCCCGATGGCGATGTCGGCCGGCTGCATCGGGGTGGACAGGATGGCGTCGTAGATCTTGCCGTACTTGAGCTTGAAGAAGATGTTGAAGGTGGACTCGTAGATGGCGCCGTTCATGGCCGACGACCCGAGCAGGGCGGGGGCGACGAAGGCGGCGTAGCGCACGGTGGTGCCGCCCGGCCCGGCCACGTCGCCCACCAGGGAGCCGATGCCCACGCCGATGGAGAACAGGTAGAAGAGCGGCTCGAAGAAGCCGGAGAAGATGACCATCCAGGCGTGGCGGTAGACCAGCAGGTTCCGCTCCAGCATGCGGGCGGCGTTGCGCCCCGGCCGCAGCCGTGGCACCACCCGGGCGGTGAGCGTGGCGGGCCCGGTCATACCACCAGCCTCCGCCGCATGAAGCGCACCGCCAGCCAGGTGCCGGCCGCCGACCAGGCGGCCAGGTAGGCGAGGCTGATCGCCCAGGGGGCTTCGAAGGCGACCCCCAGGGCGAGGCCCCGGCAGAGGCTCACCCCGTGGAAGAGCGGAGTGGCGTAGGCCACCGGCTCGATCCAGTCGGGCAGCTGGGAGATGGGGAAGAAGGTCCCCGAGAACAGGAAGAGGGGGACGATGCCGAAGCGGAACAGGTTGGAGAGGCCGATCTCGTCCTTGAGGCGGGCGGTGTAGGCGGTGATCGCCGCGGCGAACGCCAGCCCGACCAGCACCGCCGGGGGCACCGCCAGGGCCGCCTCGAGCGGGGTGGTGGCCCCGAAGGCGGTCATGATCGCCGCGTACACCACCGAGACGAAGGTGACCCGGATGGTCACCCAGCCGAGGTGGCCGAGCACCAGGTCGTGCACCTCGATGGGGGTGGCCAGGGTGGCGTGGTAGGTCTTGCGCCACTTGATGCCGGCCATCACCGGGAACGAGGCGTCCCCGGCGGCCGTCTGCATGGCGGTGGCGGCGAGCAGGCCCGGGGCGAGGAAGGTCAGGTAGGGGATGGCCAGGTCGCTCGAGCCGCCGCCCTGGTCCACCAGCTTCCCCAGGCCCACCCCCATCGCCAGCAGGTAGAGGGCCGGGTTGAGGAAGCACGAGATGACGCTGCCCCGCCAGGTGCGCCGGTAGACCCGGGCCGCGGACTCCACGACACGCAGGGCGGGAGGGGCGGCCATTACTCGACCAGGCTCCGTCCGGTCAGGCGGAGGAACACGTCCTCCAGGGTGGAGCGGCGGCTCACCATCGACTGGGGGACCACCCCCCGTGAGAAGAGCAGGCCGGCGGCCTGGTCGGCGTCGTCGCTGTACAGGAGCACCCGGTCGGGGAGCACCTCGGTGCGCCGGGCCAGGCCCTGGATGCGGGCCACCATCTCCTCCAGCATCCCCAGCGGGAAGCGCAGCTCCAACACCTCCCGGGTGGAGAACCGTTCGATGAGCTCCCGCGGGGACCCCTCGGCGACGATGCGGCCCTTGTCCATGATGACCAGGCGGTCGCAGAGCTGCTCGGCTTCGTCCATGTAGTGGGTGGTGATGATCAGCGTCACCCCCTGCTGCTTGAGGCGGTAGAGGCGGTCCCAGAGCAGGTGGCGGGCCTGGGGGTCGAGGCCGGTTGTGGGCTCGTCGAGGATCATCACCTCGGGCTGGTTGATGAGGCCGCGGGCGATCACCAGGCGGCGCTTCATGCCGCCGGAGAGGGGCTCGACCTTGCTGTCCCGCCGTTCCTGGAGCTCGGCGAACTGCAGCAGCTCGGCTACGCGCTCGTCGATGACCTTGCGGGGCAGACCGAAGTAGCGGCCGTAGATGAGCAGGTTCTCGTAGACCGAGAGCTCCTCGTCGAGGTTCTCCTCCTGGGGGACGACGCCGATGCGGCCCCGTATCTCCGGCCCGTCGGTGGCGGGGTCGAGGCCCATCACCCGCAGGTAGCCCTCGGTGACGGGGGAGACGGCGGCGATCATCCGCATCGTGGACGACTTGCCGGCGCCGTTGGGGCCCAGGAACCCGAAGGCCTCGCCGGGCTGGACCTCGAAGCCGACGTCGTCCACCGCGGTGAAGGTGCCGAAGCGCTTGGTGAGGTGGCGGGCTTCGACCAACGGCTGGCTCATGGCGGAGCAACGCTAGTGCCGCCGTTGCCGTTGCCCGCCCGCTGGCGGCGAACGGCGGAAGGCGGCACCATGGGCCCGGCACTCAGGCGGGAGGACGCGATGGCGAAGGTGTTGGTGGCCTACGGCACGAAGATGGGGGGCACGGAGGGGATCGCCGAACGGGTGGCGGAGGCGCTCCGTTCGCGGGGGCACGAGGTCACACTCGCCGCGGCCGGGGATGCTCCCCGGAAGGCGCAGTTCGACGCGGCGGTGATCGGGAGCGGCCTCTACGCCGGCCGTTGGCGGCCGGAGGCGGTGCGCCTGCTCAAGCGCCTGGCCCGTTCCGGGGTGGCGCCGAGGGTGTGGCTCTTCCACAGCGGGCCGCTGGGCGACGACCACGCCGACGATCCGCAGGCCCTACCCGAGAAGGTGCAGGCCCTGGCCGAGCGGCTGGGGGCCGCGGACGTGGTCACCTTCGGCGGCCGCCTGTCGGGCGACGCCGGGGGCTTCATCGCCAAGGCGATGGTGCGCAACGGGAAGGCCGGCGATTGGCGGCAGCTCGACCACGCCGCCGCCTGGGCGAATGCCATTGCCGACGAGCTGGGCGGCTGAGGCGGGCGTGCCGGCTCCCGACCTCATCGAGGTCCGCCGCTACGGGGGCGGAGGGCCTCTGGTGGCCCTGCTGCACGGTGGCCCGGGGGCACCGGGGTCGATGGTCTCCCTGGCCTGGGAACTGGCCCGCTGTTTCACCGTGCTCGAGCCGCTGCAGCGGCGCAGCGGCGGCGCGCCGCTGACGGTGGCCCGCCATGTGGAAGACCTGGCGGCGGTGCTGCCGGAGGGCGCAGCCCTTGTGGGCTGGTCGTGGGGGGCGATGCTCGCCCTCTCCTTCGCCGCCGCCCACCCGGGACGGGCGCAATCGCTGGCCCTGGTGGGCTGCGGCACTTACGACGGGGAGAGCCGCGGCCTCTACGAGAACGCGTTGGCGGCCCGACTGGGCGAGGCGGGGCTGCGCCGTGTCGAGGAGTTGCGGCGGAGGATGGCCGGGGCCGCGGGCGCGGAGGGGGACCGGCTGCTGGCCGCCCTCGGTCGTCTCATGGAGGAGGCCCAGGCCTACGACGCCCTTCCGGAGGCGGGTGACCCCGTGCGGGTGGACCGGCAGGGCAACGAGGAGACCTGGGGTGACGTGCTCCGCCTGCAGGCGGAAGGAGTGGAACCGGCGGCATTCGCCGCGATCGCTTGCCCGGTGCTCATGCTCCATGGCGACGACGACCCCCATCCCGGCCCTGCCACCTTCGCCCTGCTGCGGCGGCATGTGCCCCAACTGCAGTATCGGGGCTTCCCTCGCTGTGGGCACCGACTCTGGGCAGAGCGCCACGCCCGGGAGCCCTTCCTGGCGGCGCTGGCCGAATGGCTGGAGGCCCCGGGGGAGGGGAGAACAGGGGGATAGCCCCTGGCGGCAGGATGGGACGTGACTATTATTATGGTCATGGCCGACACCATCTTGCCTTTGGCGGAGATCAAGAAGAGACTGTCGGAGATCGTCGACCGGGTCGAGGGCCATCACGAGCGGGTGGTGCTCACCCGCAACGGCCGGCCGGCGGCGGTGATCATGAGTCCCGACGACCTGGAGTCACTCGAAGAGACCCTGGACATCCTGTCGGACCCCGCCGCTTTGGAAGGGATCCGGCGGGCTGAGGAGGATCTGGCCGCCGGCCGCTTTGTCACCGGGGAGGATCTGCGCCGGCAGTTTCCGGCGCGATGACCTGGAGCCTCCGCCTGGCGGCTTCGGCACAGCGGTCACTGGAGAGTCTGCCCGACAAGGTGGTGTCGGCCGTGATCGAGTTCATGCTCGGTCCGTTGCTGGAGGAGCCGCACCGGGTGGGGAAGGCACTCACTCGTGAGCTGACCGGCTACCGGGCTGCCCGCCGCGGCCCTTACCGGATCGTCTATCGCCTCGACGAGGAGGCACGAACGGTGGACGTGGTGCGCATCGACCACCGGTCCCGCGCCTACCGGCCGCCTGCTGAGCCTGCTCTCCCCGGCCGTGTCCGACCCCCCGGCTACCATCGCCGGGCGATGGCTCGCCTGTGTGTCGAGGGCTGGGCGCCCGAGTACGGGGCGGCGGTGGAGCCCGACGACGCCCTCTCGCCGGCCGAAGGCGCGGTGGAGGTGGACGTCGAGGGTCGTCCCTGGCGGCCCATCCCCGGGCGGGACGACGGGCTGCCGGTCGTGGCCTTCGTCGATGGGGTGCGCCGCATCGACGCCCGCCTTGTCCTCGACGACCCCGAGCGCGGCCCCATCCCCGGCATCTGCGCCTCCTTCGGGGTGGGGGCGGTCCTCTGGCACCGCGACGAGCGGTGGTCCGAGGTCGTCGAGCCGGCGGTCGAGCGCCTCGCCCTGCTCCTGCACGGGCGGGTGGCGGCTCTGCCTCCGCTGCCGCCGAACCTGTCGTTTCGGGCCGAGGCGGTGCCCGGCGACGATCCCGCGGGGCTGGTGCGCAGCCTCCACGACGCGATGCGGCGCGCCGAGGCCGGCCTCACCGAGCGCCTCGCCCAGAGCGGCACCTTCGTGGTGGCCGATGGGCCTTTGTACGAGTACACCCCGGTGGCCAAGGTGGGCTACGTCAAGAGCCACCGCCGCTCGTATCTGCCCGACGATCGGGCGGGCATCGTGGGTGCGCTGGGGCCGGGGGAGCGCACCCCGCTGTTCACGGTCGGGGAGGGCCGCTTCCGGCGTTACTCGTGGTACCTGCGCCTGGCCCGCCTTCCGGGCGGGCACTCCTGGACCGGGATAGCCCGCGGCGAGGCGGCGGCGGCGCTGGGGCTGGAGCAGGCGGCGGCCCTGGCCGACCGCACCGCGGCCCTGCTCCCCCTGGTCGGGTCGGAGGCCCACCGCGATCCGCGTGCCCCGCAGAACCTGGTGCCGGTGGCCGCCCTGGAGCGGCACCTGCGCCACCTGCTCGGCGACGGGGGCCTGGTACTGCGAGCGCTGCGGACGGCGGCGATGAGGGAGGAGGCGGCATGAGCGGCGTGGGACGGGTGGTGGGCAGCCGGCCCACCACGACCCGGGAGTTCCGGGTGATCCTCGACGAGGACCAGTACCTCCAACTCGACGACCTGGTCGTGGTGCGCACCCGTGTGCCCGGCGCCGGGGAGGTGGCCACCTACGGTGTGGTCACCGAGGTGGAGGGCGTCTTCGAGGGGGCCAGCTTCGAGTCCGATACGGTGCGCATCGCCGCCGACGGCACCATGCCGGGGGCCAAGGTGCGCTCCGCCCAGGTCGCGGTCATCAGGGTCGATCCCGAGCTCTGGGTCGCCCCCGACCCGGGTGGGGTGGTGGAACGGGCGGCCGGCGAGGAGCGGAGCAAGGCCCTCTACGCCGACCAGATGGAGCGGCCGCTGCCGGTGGGCCTGGGCCGCGACGGTCGGCCGGTTTTCGTGGACCTCGACTTCTTCGACGGCCGCAAGGGCGGCCACATGTCGATCTCCGGGGTCAGCGGGGTGGCCACCAAGACCTCCTTCGCCCTGTTCTTCCTGCGCATGCTCACCGGCCGGCCCGACGTGGTGGGCGAGGCGGGACGCAACCTGCGGGTGCTGGTCTTCAACGTCAAGGGGGAGGACCTGCTCTGGCTGGACAAGGCCAATCGCGGCTTCACCGGCCAGGCAGCCGCCGCCTGGAGGGCCTTGGGCGTGGACCCCGCACCCTTCCCCTCCGTGTCGCTCTGGGCCCCACCCCGGGAGCGCTCCGGCGACGTGCTCCTCCCCGACGTGGGGGGTCGCCAGGACCTGGCGGTGTTCGCCTGGACGCCGCGCGAGTTCATCGACGAGCGCCTGCTCCGCTTCCTGTTCACCGACGCCTCCGACACCCGCAACCAGGTCGCTTTCGTGGCCGAGCGTGTCGAGAGCCAGCTGCGGCGCTACGCGTGCGACGTGGCCGGGTGCCCCGGGGCGGTGGTGCTGCGCGACCCGGCCGAGCACCGGCCCGGGCAGGTGGTCACCGCCGATCCGGGGGAGCGGGTCATCGACTCGCTGGCCGTCCTCGCCGATGCGCTCGAGGAGTACCTGGACCCGCCCGGCGGGGAGCCCGACTCCCGCTGGACCGGCCGGGTGCTCCCGGGCACCGTGGCCGCGTTTCTGCGCCGCCTGCAGGCCGCCGTGGGCCGCCTCGGCCACCTGGTGGCGGCCGGCGAGAGCCGGCGCATCGACCGCTCGGCCGCCCAGGTCACGGTGGTCGCCATCCAATCGCTCCACGACCTCGGCCAGCGCTTCGTGGTCGGCGCCCTCCTGGCCGAGGCCTTCGCCGAGAAGGACCGCAGCGGGCAGCGCTTCCCGCTGTCGGTGATCGTGCTCGACGAGCTCAACAAGTACGCCCCCCGCGATGGCCAGAGCCCCATCAAGGACATGCTCATCGACATCGCCCAACGGGGCCGATCTCTCGGCGTGCTGCTGGTCGGGGCCCAGCAGACCGCCTCGCGGGTGGCGCCCGAAGTGCTGGAGAACGCCGCCCTGCGAGTGGCCGGGCGGCTCGACCCCGCCGAGGCGGAGCGGGCCGAGTACGGCTGGATGCTGCCCGCCACCCGGGCCCGGGCCCGCCTGCTCAAGCCGGGGACCATGGTCCTCTCCCAGCCCTCGATCCCCGTGCCGCTGGTGGTGGACTTCCCCTTCCCGCCCTGGGCCACCCGCAAGGAGGAAGTGGCCGAGGGCGATAGTCCCTTTGCCGGTCTGTAGATGCGCATCCTGCACACCTCCGACTGGCACGTGGGCAAGCGCCTCGGCCGCTTCGACCGGATCGAGGAGCACCTGGCGGCGGTGTCGCGGGTGGCCGAGATCGCCGCCGCGGAACAGGTCGACCTGGTGCTGCACTCGGGCGACGTCTTCGACCGCCCGATGCCGCCTGTGGAGGCGCTGCGGGTGGCCCTGACCGGCCTGGTCCTCCTCTCCGACGAGGGCCGGCGGCCGGTGGTGGTGGTGGCCGGCAATCACGATTCGCCCGAGCTCTTCGAGGCGCTGGCGCCGTTCCTGCAGGAGCGCCGTATCCACCTGGTGGGGCGGATCAAGCCCCCGGGCGAAGGCGGGGTGCTCCGCCTCGAGACCCCCGGAGGCCCCGCCGCGGTGGCCTGTTTTCCCTTCCTGCGCGCCGTCCAGGTGGTGGACTTCATGGGCCGGGCCGAGTCCTGGTACGGGACGTACGCCGACCGCGTCCGGCGGATCTGCGAGGCCTACGCGGAGGCGGTGGCCGGCTTGCGCGGTGGCGACGGGGTAGGCCTCCTAGTGGCCCACTTCCTGGTCGGGGGAGCGGCGGTCCACGCCGGCCTGCCCCGCGGCGAACGGGAGCTGCACATGGGGGAGGCGTACGCCGTCACCCCGCAGGCCGTGCCCACCGGCCTGGACTACGTCGCCCTGGGCCACATCCACGCCCCCCAGGCGGTGCCCGGCGTGCTGGCCCCCGCCGAGTACGCCGGGTCCCTGTTGCCCCTCGACTTCGGCGAGGCGGGGGAGGAGAAGCGGGTGGTGCTGGTGGAGGCCCGGCCGGGCGTGCCGGCAGTTCGGCGGAGCATCCCCGTGGGGGTGGGCCGCAGGCTCGAGCGGGTGGGGGGGCGGTGGGAGGACATCGAGGCCCGGGCCGGCCTCGAGGACGCCTACCTGGACCTGGCGGTGGACACCGACGGCCCGGAGCCGGGCCTGGTCGATCGGGCCCGGGAGCGTTTTCCCTTCGTCGTCAAGGTGCAGACCCGGTACCGCCGGCCCGACGTGCCGATGCCCACTGTCGCCGGCCGGCCGCTGAGCGACCTGTACGCCGAGTACCACCAGCACGCCCACGGCGAGGAGGCGGGCCCGGCGCTGCTCGCCACCCTCCGGGAAGTCGAGGAAGAGGTGCTCGATGCGGCCGATTGAGCTGACCCTCGACGGGTTCCGCTCCTACGCCGGGACGGCCACCTTCAACTTCGAGGGCCGGCGCCTGGTGGGCATCGTCGGGCCCATCGGCAGCGGCAAGTCGTCGATCCTCGATGCCGTCGCCTTCGCCCTGTACGGCAGGACCCCCCGCCGGGAAGCCGGCACCAAGGGCGTCATCAACCAGCGGCGCGGTGAGGCCCGGGTGGCGCTGACCTTCTCGGTCGACGGGCAGCGCTGGAAGGCGGTGCGGGCACTGCGTCGCAAGGGCCCCTCGGCCCACGCGCTCTATCGGCTCGAGGACGGGCGAGAGATCGAGGCCATAGACCGGGAGCGGGAAGTGGAACGCCGGATCGAGGCCCTGCTCGGCCTCGACTGGGACGGGTTCCGCCGTTCGGTTCTGCTGGCCCAGAACCAATTCGCCGGGTTCCTCGAAGCGACGCCGGGCGAGAAGGACGCGGTCCTCAAGGGGGTCTTCGGCTTCGAGCGACTCGACGGCATGCGAGCGGCCGCCAAGGCCCGGCTCGACGCCGCCGCCGCCCAGATGGGCGCGCTCGACCGGTTGCGCGGCCGGGCCGAGAACGACCGCCGTGATCTCGCGGCCGCCGTCGTCGAGCGCGACGCTTCCGCGGCCCGGCTCGAGGCGATCGCCGCTGTCGCCGACCGGGTGGCCGAGGCCGATCGGGAGTGGACCGAGGCCGGCCGGCAGCAGGCCGAGGCCGAGGCGCAGGTGAAGCGCCTGGCGGCGCTTGGGGATCAAGTCCCGGCACCGGAGGAGGCCGCAGCGATCCTCGGGGCTGCCACGGAGGCGTCCAGCGCGGTTGAGGATCGGGAGGGGGAGGCCAGGGCGGCCGAAGCCGCGGCCGCCCGAGCCGAAGCCTCGCTCCGGGCCGCCCTGGAGGCGGCCGGGGGGAGGGCTGCCATCGACGAGGCCACCGGCTTGGCGGCCCTTGTCGCCGCCGAGCAGGACGCCGCCGATCGGGCCGACGCCCGGGCGGCGAAGGCCCAGTCGGAGGCACAGGAGGCCGGGGCTGGGGAGGCGGCGGCCGCCGGGGTGGTGGGCGACGCCGAGAAGGAGCGCGCCACCGCGTTGAAGTACGGGGAGAAGGCGGCGGCCGGCCGGGAGAAGGCGGCGGCCGCCCTGCACGAGGCGCACCGCCGGGAGGCCGCGCTCGGGCTGCGGGGCACGCTGGAGGTAGGCGCGCCGTGCCCGGTGTGCGAGCAGCCCATCGTGACCCTTCCCCGCGGGCGCAAGGCCGCGGGGGTGGCGAAGGCGGAGCGCGCGCTCGAGGCGGCGGAAGCCGCCGACCGATCCACGCGGGCGCGGCTGACGGCTGCCGAAGCAGACCTGGCCCGAGCCCGAGAGGCGGCGGGGGCGGCGTCCCGGCAGAGGAGCCGGGCGGTCGTCGAGGCGGAGGAGGCGGTCCGAACGGCGGCGCGGGCGAGCGAGGGACTGGCGGCCACGCGGCGGAGGCTGAAGGAGTTGCTGGGGGAGGGGGACCCGGTGGCCCTGCTCACCGAACGGCGCTCCGCGGTGGCCGGGGCCGAGGCAACGGCGGGGGAGGCCCGGCGGGCGGCGCAGGAGTCGGCCCGGGAGTCTGCCGAAGCCCGGCGCCGGGCCGAGGAGGCGAAGGCCGGCCTGCACGGGCTGGCCAGGCGGCTGGCCGGGGTGGTGGGCCGGCTGGGAGCCGACCTCGAGGTGACCGCCGACCCGGCCGTGCTCCGGACGGTGGTGGAGCGGGTCGGTGCGCTGTGGCGGAGCGCCTCAGAGGAGGCAGAGGCCCGCGAGCGCGGCCGGGTTGGCCGCGGCGCGGCAGGCGGCGGAGCGCCGGGCGTCCCTGCTGGCCGGGGCCGGCCTGCCGGCCGATGCGGACCCGGCCGGCCTGCGGCTGGAGGCCGAGCGAGCCCTGGCCGGGGTCCAAGGTCGCATCACCGAGCTGCAGCGGCGCCTCGGCGAACTCGCCCTCCTGGAGCAGGAGGAGCGCGAGACGGTGGCCCGCCACGCGCTCCTGCAACGTCTCCACGCCGACCTGGCGCCTGCCGCGTTCCAGAAGTACGTGCTCGACGAGCGGCGCCGTGATCTGGCGGCGCTGGGCAGCGAGCAGTTCGAAGCCCTCTCCGGGGGTCGCTACCGCTTCAGCGACGATGGTGAGTTCGCGGTGGTGGACCTCTCGGCGGCGGAAGCCACCCGCCCGGCGGGCTCGCTGTCGGGCGGCGAGACCTTCCTTGCCTCCCTGGGCCTGGCCCTCGCCCTCGCCGAGATGGTGACTCGTGAGGGGGGCCGCCTCGACGCCTTCTTCCTCGATGAGGGGTTCGGCAGCCTGGACCCGGAGCACCTCGACCTGGCCATGGAAGGGGTGGAGCGCCTGGTGGCCGGGTCCGACCGCCTGGTGGTGGTGGTCAGCCACGTGGCCGCCATGCGGGAACGCATCGAGGATCTGATCGTCCTCGGCAAGGATTCCCTCACCGGCGACACGCAGGTGCTCGCCGGGGCGACGCCGGGGGGGTAGGGGCCTCCGCCCCCGCCCCCGTCACCCCTCGATGAGATCCACCAACTCGGCGCTCCACGGGCAGAAGCGGTCACCGTGCTGGGCCACAAAGGCCTCGTAGCCGAGATCGTCTATGTAGGAAACGGTGCCGTCGCAGACCTCGATGGCCATGTCGGCGAACTCGACCTCGGTCACGTGCCATTCGTGTCCGAGGTTCACTCCGCCGTCGCCCGGTCGGATGAGCCCGTTGGGAATGCCGGGGTACGTGGCGGCCGCGAAGGCCTCCCGGGCCGCCTCGGCACTCGCCCCGGTCAACAGCACCCGGTAGCGCACGCCGTCGGGAGTCTCGAACTCGGCGATCACCGAGCCCTCGGGAAGGGTCGTGGTGGTGGGATCGCCGGCATCGTCACCGCAGGCGGCGAAGAGGACCGCGGCCAGCAAGACCAGGGCCAGAGTCACGGGGCGGGAAGTTGCGAGAGATGCACGCGGTGCCACATCGGCATCGTATTGCGGCCGGCGTCCCTAGCGCGGCCCAGGTGGAGGTGACCCGTTGACCAGCGGCTAGGGTCCGGCGCGACACACAGGGAGGTGCCGTGGGCCCGCTCGAGGGCATGACCGTCATCGAAATCGCCTCGCTCGGGCCCGGGCCCTTCTGCGCCATGGTTCTGGCCGACCTGGGAGCTCGGGTCATCAGGGTGGACAGGAAGGTGAGCGGCGGCGCGCTGCCGATCGCCATCGACCCGCTGCACCGCGGGCGGGAATCCTTGACCCTCGACCTCAAGCGCCCCGGCTCCGCCGAGGTGGTGCTGCGACTCGTCGAGAGGGCGGACGTGCTGCTGGAGGGCTTCCGACCCGGGGTGGCGGAGCGGCTCGGCATCGGTCCCGACGCCTGCCTGGCGCGCAACTCGCGGCTCGTCTACGGGAGGGTGACCGGTTGGGGGCAGGAGGGGCCGCTGGCGGCCCGGGCCGGGCACGACATCGACTACATCGCCCTGGCCGGGGCGCTGCACCCAATTGGGCGAGCGGGTGGCCCCCCGGTGCCGCCCCTGAACCTGGTCGCGGACTTCGGCGGTGGCGGCATGTTGGCGGCGCTGGGGGTACTGGCCGCCCTGTGGGAACGCCAGCGCTCGGGACTGGGGCAGGTGGTCGACGCCGCCATGGTGGACGGCTCCGCTTTGCTCACGGCCATGTTCCACGGCATGCGGGCTGCCGGCTTATGGACCGACGACCGCGGCACCAACCTCCTCGACTCGGGCGCTCCGTTCTACGACTGCTACGAGACCGCCGACGGCCGCTTCGTGGCCGTCGGGGCGCTGGAGCCGCAGTTCTATGTAGCGCTGTGCGCCGGCCTGGGGCTCGACCCCGGCACCCTGCCGTCCCAGTACGACCCCTCCGGGTGGCCCGTCTTGCGAGAGTGCTTCGCCCGGGCCTTCCGCTCCCGCACCCGTGACGAGTGGGAGGAGGTTTTCGGGGGGATGGATGCCTGTGTCGCGCCCGTGTTGACCATGGAGGAGGCGACCCTCCACCCGCACAACCGGCTCCGTGGCACCTTCGTGGACGTCGGGGGGATCGTCCAGCCCGGCCCCGCCCCGCGCTTCGGCCGCACCCCGGCGGCGGTGCCGGCCCCGGCTGCCGTGCCGGGAGAGCACACCGCCCAGGTCCTGGCCGACTTCGGCTTCACCGAGGAGGAGGTGGCCGGGCTGCTGGCCGGCCTGGTGGTGGGCTGAGGCCTCGGCTCCCGGGGGTGCCGCCGCTACCGGGGGGCGGGCGCCTGTTCGGCCGGCGCGGCGTGGGCGGCGGGGGCCCCGGCGCGGGTAGATCTGGGTGGCGCTCTGCAGCACCAGGCAGCGGCGCGCCGTCCTCGTGACCCCGCCCGTCGGCGGTCCAGGCGGTATTGGCCTGCTTGCCCAACGTGAGGAGCACCGCCAGCGCCCCCCGGCCCATCTCGATCTCGTGTAGTCCCCGACTCGGGTCCTTCCACAGCGCGATGGTCCGCGAGGGTCGGCGGCCCTCGGGCCGGGACCGCTTGGCCATGCCGAGTGAAGTCAACGTGAGGACGGCCGCCCCGGGGTCGTCCGCCAGCACGCTGGCGTAGCGGCTCGACCAGCGGGTCCCCAGCTGCGGGCCGTCGAGCAGCAGGGCCAGCACCAGGGTCGGCCCCACGAAGCGGAGGACGTCGGCCACTGCATCGAGGCGAGCCAGATCCTCGCAGATCAGGACCGCGATGGGCCCCACTCCCTCCATGTCCAGGATGTGCAGGCGCCGCCGCGGTATCTGGATGGCCTCCCACCACAGCCGGCCCGGCGGAAGGGCACCGGACAGGTGGTACTGGCGGATCTGGCTGGCGTCCAGGCCCCAGCGGTGGTGCTTGTCGACCTGGACCCTCTGCCAGCGTCCCTCGGACCACAGACCCATGTGGGCGTAACTGCGTCCCAGCGAAGTGGGCGACGGGGCGGGCTCCCGGACCCCGGTGGTCAGCGAGACGACCCCGTACTTGGCGGCCAGCTCCTCGAGTTGCCCGAGTTCGGCGGGGAGGACCGCTGCCTCGGGAAGCAACATCAGGTCCACGGAGGGCGTCCGCCGGGCCGCTCCCTGGAGGGCGGCCTCCACGTAGGCGAGGTCCAGGGGCTGGTGGGGATGGAACTCGAAGAACCCGAAACCCGTCCGGTCCATTTCGAGCAAGGGCCCGCCGATTCTCTGGAAGTCGGCGGAGCGCACCTCCCGTGGCCACGGGATCAGCAGGACCGAGTAGGTCGAACGGGGCTCACCCGACCGTCCCGCGCCGTTGGCCCGCGCCTGTCCCCAGGTCACCTCGACGCGGCTGGTGTAGGCGGCGAGATGGCGCGAGACCGACCGTAGGTTGATGCCTCCGAGGGTCAGGTGGGTCTTGGGGACGATCTTGACTCGCCCGGTCGGCAGCCGGGAGAGGGAGCCGGTCTCCTTCAACCGCTGCCAGGCCTGGCTCTCGAAGCTGCCGGCCACCCTGCGCCGGGAGGTCCCGAGCCCCGCGCAAGCCTCGTCGGCGAGTGCGTGGAGGGTCAGGACGGCCAGGCAGACGTCCCAGCGTGCCCCCTGGGTCAGTTCGTCGAGAGGGACCTCGCTCGCCTGCTCGAGCGTGTGCCAGCTCTCGACCAACAGACTGGGGCAGAGCCTCCGCCGGCGGGCCCAGCCTCGCCGCCCAGTCTCTTCCCACCTCCCGGACCATCGCAGCCCAGCCGGAGGTGGGAGGCCAGACCTTCCCCGCGGGCGGGGATACCACCAGCAGGAACGCCTCGGTCTCCTTGAGCAGGAGGGCGGTCAGGGCGAAGACGTCCGGAGGCCACTCCGGCATCGCATCCCATTGGCCGGCCGGCACCAGGGATTCGACGACCGAGCCGATCGTGCCCACACCCTCGGACATGGACTGGATCTCCCCGCCCTCCTGGGCGTTGTCGTGTCTTCGCTCTTCCTCATCGGCGCCGTCCCCCGGCGCCCCGACCGCGGGCGAGGGTAATCCCCTCCCGGCACCTAGTTGGTGGGCAAGCGCGCACGGTCCGGACGGGCAGCAAGGCGGTATCCTCGGTCGAGGCCGTCACCCCGGGGAGATCCCTTGTCCGCACCCTTTCGCCTGGAAACCGACTTCCTCGGCGAGCGGCGGGTGCCCGCCGGCGCCTACTACGGCATCCACACCCTGCGCGCCCTGGAGAACTTCCCCATCTCCGGCATCCCCATCAGCACCTTCCCCGACCTGGTCAGCGCCCTGGCCTGCGTCAAGCAGGCCGCCGCCCGCACCAATCACGAACTGGGGTTCCTCAACGCCCGGCGGACGGAGGCGATCGAAACCGCCTGCGACGAGATCAAAGGCGGCCTCCTCCACGATCAGTTCGTGGTCGACATCATCCAGGGCGGCGCCGGCACCTCCACCAACATGAACGCCAACGAGGTCATCGCCAACCGGGGCCTCCAGTTGCTCGGCCACGGCCTGGGGCAGTACCGCCACCTCCACCCGATCGAGCACGTCAACATGAGTCAGAGCACCAATGACGTCTACCCGACGGCGTTGAAGGTTGGGCTCCAGTTCTCCATCGGCCGGCTGACGGCCGCCATGGCCACTCTGCGGGCCGCCTTCGAGGCGAAGTCCGTCGAGTTCTCCGACGTCCTCAAGATGGGGCGCACCCAGTTGCAGGACGCGGTGCCCATGACGCTCGGCCAGGAGTTCGGCGCCTTCGCGGTGACCCTCGGTGAGGACGAGCAGCGCCTCGACGAGGCCTCCCGGCTGATCAGGGAGATCAACCTGGGCGCCACCGCCATCGGCACGGGCATCAACACCGCCCCGGAGTACGCCCCGTTCGTCTGCCGGAACCTGTCCGAGATCACCGGCATCGATCTGGTGACCTCGCCCCACCTGGTCGAGGCGACCCAGGATGCCGGGGCCTTCGTCCAGCTGTCCGGCGTGCTGAAGCGGGTGGCGGTGAAGCTGTCGAAGACCTGTAGCGACTTGCGCCTGCTCTCCAGCGGGCCCCGGGCGGGGTTCGGAGAGATCGGGCTGCCCGCCCGCCAGGCGGGCTCGACGATCATGCCCGGGAAGGTGAACCCGGTCATCCCCGAGGTCGTCAACCAGGTGGCCTTCGAGGTCATCGGCAACGACGTGGCCGTCTCCTTCGCGGCTGAGGGTGGCCAGCTGCAGCTGAATGCCTTCGAGCCGCTGATCGCCGCCTGCCTCTTCGGCAGCCTGTCCCACCTGCGCAACGCCTGCCTCACCCTCGAGGCCAACTGCGTGCGCGGCATCACGGCCAACCGCGAGCGGATGCGCCGCTCGGTGGAGGAGTCGGTGGGGCTGGCCACCGCCCTCAACCCCTACATCGGCTACGAACGAGCCACCGCGGTGGCGCGGGAGGCCTACGAGACCGGAGAGAGCGTGTACTCCCTGGTGCTGGCCAAGGGCTGGATGAGCGCCGAGCAGCTGGGCGCGGCGCTGACCCCCGAGGGCCTCACCGCCCCCCGGCCCATGGAGCCTCCTGCCGGCTCTCCCCCCGACGAGGACTGACCGTGCGCCTGGTGGTCGCCCGCTGCGAGGTGGTCTACACCGGCCGCCTCTCCGCCCACCTGCCGATGGCCACCCGCCTGATCATGGTCAAGGCCGACGGGTGCGTGGCGGTGCACTCCGACGAGGGGGCCTACAAGCCGCTGAATTGGATGACGGCCCCCAATCACCTCGAAGAGGGGGAGGGGGAATGGGTGGTCAGCAACCGCGCCGGTGAGAAGCTGGTTATCCGCTTCGAGGAGGTGCTCTCCGATTCCTGCCACGTCCTGGGCCCCGCCCCGGGTCTGGCCAAGGACGGAGTGGAGGCCGAGCTGCAGCGGCTGCTGGCCGACGCGCCCTTCGTGCTCGAGGAGGGCCTGAGCCTGCTGCGCCGGGAGTACGCGACCGACCTGGGGCCGGTGGACCTGCTGTGCCGCGATCCGTCCGGCCAGGTGGTGGCGGTGGAGGTGAAGCGCCGGGGGGAGATCGACGGAGTGGAACAACTCACCCGCTATCTCGAGCGTCTCAACCGCGACCCGGCACTGGCCCCGGTGCGGGGCATCCTGGCGGCGCAGGCGATCACTCCCCAGGCGCGCACCCTGGCCGCGGCTCGCGGACTGGCGTGCGTCGAGGTGGACTACGACGCGCTGCGCGAGGTGGAAGGGAACAGCTCCGCGGCTCTTCCCGGTCTGAGTTCGACGGGCGGCCCGGAGCTAGCGGAGGCTGTCCAGGTCGAGCGAGCAGGAGGGGTGCCGCAACTTGGCCAGCGCCCGCCCTTCGATCTGTCGGATGCGCTCCCGGGTGAGGTCGAAGTGCTTGCCGACGTCAGAGAGGGTGCGCGGGGTGCTCCCGTCGAGGCCGTAGCGCAGCACGATCACGTCGCGCTCTCGCGGGTCGAGCAGGCAGATCGCCTCGAGCAAATGCCGCCGGGCCGAACGCTCGGCGGCGAAAGCGAAAGGATCGGCTGCGGAGTCGTCCTCCACGAAGTCGGCCAGATCGGCATCGCCGTCATTCGATACGGGGCGGTCGAGTGACACTGTGTCGCCCGGCGCTTCGAGGGCCATCGCCACCCGCTCCACCTCGAGGCCGCTCACCTCGGCGATCTCGACGAGGGTGGCGGAGCGGCGCAGGCGCTCCGCCAGGGTCAGGGCGGTCTCCTGCACGGTGCGCACCACGTCCACCATGTGCACCGGCAGCCGGATGGTGCGCCCCTGGTTGCCCAGGCCCCGGGTGATTGCCTGGCGGATCCACCAGGTGGCGTAGGTGGAGAACTTGAAGCCCTTGCGCCAGTCGAACTTCTCCACGGCCCGGATGAGGCCCAGGTTGCCCTCCTGCACCAGGTCGAGCAGGTCCAGGCCCCGGCCCGTGTATCGCTTGGCGATGGAGATGACGAGGCGGAGATTGGAGCGGATGAACTCCGCCTTGGCCTCGTCGCCCTCGTGGATGACGCGGTACAGGCGCGCCCGTTCGGTGGGGGAGAGTGACCCGTTGGCCTCGAGGCGCTGCTGGGCCTTCTTCCCGTTCTCCATGGCGCGGGAGAGGCGCACCTCGTCCTCGGCGGTGAGCAGGCCGTGTTCGGCTACGGAGTCCAGATATCGGCCGATGCTGTCGGACAGCCCGGCGACCTCGTGCACACTTCTGGCCACCTGGGGCCCTCCCGCCCGCTGGCGGTCAACCGTATCACGACGGATAGTGTCCACGCAACGGGCACTGCCCCGGCGGCGCGCGGAAAGCGCTTACCCAAACCCGTTGTAATCCCAGGTCAGAGTGCCCGACGGTCAACCGCTGTCGGATGCCGACTCGACCCATGTTGGCTACTGCGCGTGGTGGCGTGGCGGGGTCGGTAGGGTGGCGGGCGTGGGCCCGCTCGACGAACTGAACGCCCGGCTCGTGTTGTGCCGCCAGTGCCCCCGGCTGGTGGCGTGGCGCGAGCAAGTGGCCGGCGAACGCCGGGCGGCCTTCGCGAACGAGGAGTACTGGGGGAAACCGGTGCCCGGGTTCGGCGACCCGGCCGCCCGGCTGTTGATCGTGGGGCTGGCCCCGGCGGCCCACGGGGGCAACCGCACGGGCCGCATGTTCACGGGCGACCGCTCGGGCGATTGGCTCTTCCGGGCGCTGCACCGCGCCGGCTTCGCCAATCGCCCCGCGTCTCGGGCACTCGACGACGGGCTGCGGCTGACGGACGCCTACATCACTGCCGCCGTGCGCTGCGCGCCGCCGGCCAACCGCCCGACCCCTGCCGAACTGGGCAACTGCCGGGCGTGGCTGGAGGAGGAGCACCGCCTGCTCACCGGGGTGCAGGTGGTCGTCTGCCTGGGGGCGGTGGCGTACGGCGCGGTGCTGCGCCTGCTGGCCGGGGAGGGAGCGGCCGTCCCGCGTCCTCGCCCTCGCTTCGCCCACGGATTGGAGGTGGAGACGGGAGGCCCCGTTCTCGTCTGCTCGTACCACCCGAGCCAGCAGAACACCTTCACCGGGCGCCTCACCGAGCAGATGCTCGACGCCGTCTTCGCCGCCGCCCGGGCCCGCCTGCGGCCTTGAGATAGGACGCTCGCGGGCAATAGAGTGCGGTCGTCCCCGGGAGGCCGGCCCCTTTGCTTCCGCTGAACGAGCAGACCTTCGAGCGTGTCGCCGCGTCGTTGCCCGCCTGGGCGCGCCCCTCGGCTGAGGCCGGCTTCTCGTCCTTCACCTCGCTGCCCATGCCCGAACCGCGGCAGGAGGAGTGGCGCTACGTGGAGGTCGGGGTTGACCTGGACGCGCTGCACCCTGCCCGCCGGCGCCGGGGAGCCGCTTCCCCGGGAAGGGTCGTTGGCCGGGGTGCTCGGGGAGCCGGCAGGTCACGCGGTCAACGTGGACGGGCACACCGTCTCGCTGCGAGCGCCCGACGGAGCCCGCCTTGCATCCCTGGCCGAGGCCCTGTCGGCCGACGGCGAGGCCCTTCGGCGGGCCTTCCGGTCGGGGCCGGCGGCAGGCATCGACCGGTTCTCCGCGGCGCACCATGCTTTTGCCACCGACGGGGTGTTCCTCCACCTGGCCCGCGGGCAGCGACCGGCCGGGCCGGTGCTGGTCGAGTTCCAGGCCACCGCCGCCGGGTCGCTGGCCCTGCCTCGCCTCACCGTGCTCGCCGAGGAGGGGGCGGAGGCCTCGGTGGTGCTGCACTACCGCTCCCCGGACGGGGTGGCGCTGGTGGCCGTCCCCCAGGTGGAGGTCCTCGCCGACGAGGGCGCCCGCCTGGTGCTGACCACCGTCCAGGAGTGGGGCGATGCCACCCGGGCCTTCGGCCACCAGGCGATGACGACCGCCCGGGACTCCTCGCTGGCCTTCTCGGAGGCGGGCCTCGGGGGCAGCAGCTCCCGCCTGCACCTGCGCATCGGGCTCGACGGGCCGGGGAGCGAGGTGCGTGTGTTCGGGCTCTACTTCGGCCACCGCGCCCAGACCCACGACTACCGGTACTACGTCAACCACCGCGCCCAGCACACCAACTCGAGCATGTACCTGAAGGGGGCGGTGGGAGACGAGGCCCGCTCGGTCTTCACCGGTCTGATCCGCATCGAGCCCGAGGGTCAGCACGCCGACGCCATGCAGACCAACCGCAATCTGGTGCTCTCGGAGGGGGCGCAGGCCCACTCGGTGCCCAACCTGGAGATTCTGGCCAATGAGGTGCGCTGCGGCCACGGGTCGGCGGTCGGGCCCATCGACGCCGAGCAGCGCTACTACCTGATGAGCCGCGGGCTCGATCGGTCCCGGGCCGATCGTCTCCAGGTGAAGGGGTTCTTCGAGGACGTGCTGGCCCGCTTCCCGCAGGCCGAGTTGGAGCCCTCGCTGCGGCGTGCGGTGATGGCCCGCTACGACGGGCTGGAATCGACGGAGGGGTGATGGAGAGGATTCGGGTAGCGGCGCTCGGCGATCTGCCCGCGGACCGCGGGTGGCGGGCCGAGGTCGCCGGCCACCGTGTGGCCCTCTTCCGGCAGGGGGGCGAGGTGTTCGCCCTGGGCGATCGCTGCAGCCATGCCGAGGCCTCCCTCGCCGAGGGGGAGGTCTTCGACGGGACGGTGGAGTGCCCTCGCCACGGGTCGGCCTTCGACCTGCGCTCCGGCGAGGCTCTCTCCCTGCCCGCCACCCATGGGGTGCCGGTGTACCGGGCCGAAGTGGAAGGGGACGACGTGTACCTGTGGTTGCCCCCGGCGGACGGGGGGGCGACGTGAGCCGCGCGGCGCTCTCGGTGCGCGGGCTGGAGGCCGCCCTCGGTGAACTGGCGATTCTCAAGGGCGTGGACCTCGAGGTGCCCTACGGCGAAGTGCACGCGCTGATGGGGCCCAACGGCTCCGGCAAGTCGACCTTCTGCCACGTGCTCCTGGGCAAGGCCGAGTACGCCGCCAAAGGCTCGGCGCTGGTGGGCGGGACCGAGATTCTCGGGCTGCCGGTGGACGCCCGGGCCCGGGCCGGCCTCTTCGTGGGCTTCCAGTACCCGGTGGACGTGCCCGGGGTGACGCTGCGCGAACTGCTCGAGGAGATGGGCCGGGAAGGGGGAGGGGACCCCGCGTACTGGCCGGCTGTGGAGGAGGCGGCAGGCCGCCTGGGCCTCGAGCCCTTCCTGGAGAGGCCGGTCAACGAGGGCCTATCGGGCGGGGAGAAGAAGCGATCGGAGATGCTGCAGCTGCTGGCGCTGCGGCCCGAGGCGGTGGTGCTCGACGAGATCGACTCCGGCCTGGACATCGACGCGGTCCGGGAGGTAGCGGCGGCCGTAGAGGCGCTGCGCGGCCCCCGCCTCGGGATCCTCCTCATCACCCACTACAGCCGTATCCTGCGCTACATCACCGTCGATCGTGTGCACGTCATGGCGGCGGGGCGCATCATCCGATCCGGAGACATGGGCCTGGCCGCCGAGTTGGAGGCCGGCGGGTACGAGGCGATCGTCCGGGAGACGGCCGAGCCGTCCGGCGACGACTTCCTGCGTGGCCTGTAGGCGCCGGGCCGCTGCCGACGGCCGCTCAGGTGGGGAGGCGGCCGCCCAGCGCCTCGGCCAGTGTGGCCCAGGGCAGGTCGGCGCACTTGATGCGCACCGGGAACCGGCGCACGCCGCGCAGGGCCTCCAGATCGCCCAGCGCCGCCCCCGGCCGGGTCTCGTCGATGCCCGGATCGCCCTCCTCGATCTCCATCATCGCCTTGAAGCGGTGAGTGAGGTCGACGATCTCGGCGAGCGTCTTGCCGGCCACCGCCTCGGCCATCATCGAGGCGGACGCCTGGCTGATGGAGCAGCCTCGCCCGAGGATGCGCACGTCGGCGACGCGGTCGCCGTCGAGGGCGACATCGAGGGAGATCTCGTCGCCGCACAGAGGGTTCTGGCCCTCGGCGTGGGCGTCGGGGTGCTCCAGGCTTCCCCGTCGGCGGGGGTTCCGGTAGTGGTCGAGGATCACCTCGCGGTAGAGGTCGTCAAGGGACACCGAAGAGCCTCCTCGCCTCGCCGAGGGCGGCAATGAGCGCGTCGGCGTCGTCGTGGGTGTTGTAGACGTAGAACGAGGCCCGGGCGGTGGCCGGCACATCCAGCACGCGGTGCAGCGGCCGGGCGCAGTGATGCCCGGCTCGGATGGCCACCCCCTGCTGGTCGAGGATGGTCGCCAGGTCGTGCGGGTGGATGTCGGCCAGGGTGAAGGAGATCACCCCGCCCCGCTGCCCCACGTCGGCCGGCCCGTAGACGGTGAGGCCGGGCACCTCGGCGAGGCGCGCCAGAGCGTACGCCGCCAGGTCGGCCTCGTGGCTGCGCACCGCCTCCATACCCACCGCCGAGAGGTAGTCCACGGCGGCGCCGAAGCCGATGGCCTCGGCGATGGGGGGAGTGCCTGCCTCGAACTTCTGGGGCACGTCGGCCCAGGTCGAGGCGTGGAAGTCCACGTCGCGGATCATCTCCCCGCCGCCCTCGGCCGGCTCCATGGACTCGAGGCGGTCCAGGCGGCCCCAGAGAGCCCCGATGCCGGTGGGGCCGAGCATCTTGTGGGCGCTGAAGGCGAGGAAGTCGGCGCCGAGGGCCCCGACGTCGGTGGGCAGGTGGGGGACGAGCTGGGCGGCGTCCACCACGGTGATCGCCCCTACCCGCCGGGCGGCAGCCGTCACCTCGGCCACGGGGGGGATGGTGCCCAGCACGTTCGACATGCCGGTGATCCCCACTACCTTGACCCGCTCGTCGAGCACTCCGGCGAGTGCGGCGGTGTCCAGCTGGAAGCCGGCGTCTATGGGCAGGTAGACGAGCTCCGCCCCGGTGTGGCGGGCGATGAGCTGCCAGGGCACCACGTTGGCGTGGTGCTCCATGGTGGTCAGCAGGATGCGGTCGCCGGGGAGCAGTCGGTTGAGGCCCCAGCCGTAGGCGACGGTGTTGATGGCCGAGGTGGTGCCCCGTGTGAACACCACCTCGCGCGGCGAGGCGGCGTGGATGAAGGCCGCCACCTTGGCTCGGGCAGCTTCGTAGAGGCTGGTGGCCTCCTCGGCCAGGGCATAGGCGCCGCGGTGGACGTTGGCGTTGTGCTGCCGGTAGAAGACATCCATGGCCTCCAACACCTGCACCGGCTTCTGGGTGGTGGCCGCCGAGTCCAGGTACACCAGCGGACGGCCGCTCATCTCCCGGCTCAGGATGGGGAAGTCCCCCCGGAGGCGGGCGAGGTCGCTCACTCCGACCGTCCCGGCCGGAAGGCCTCGTAGCCCTCTTCCTCGATGCGCCGGGCCAGGTCGGGCCCGCCGCTGGCCACGATCCGTCCGTCGGCGAAGACGTGGACCACGTCGGGGGTGAGGTAGTCGAGGAGCCGCTGGTAGTGGGTGATCACCAGGAACCCGCGTTCGGGGCCGGCCACGCGCTGCACCCCTTCGGCGACCATGCGCAGGGCGTCGATGTCGAGACCGGAGTCGGTCTCGTCCATGATCGCCAGATCGGGGCTGAGCACCGCCAGTTGCAGGACCTCGTTGCGCTTGCGCTCCCCGCCGGAGAAGCCCTGGTTCAGGTAGCGATCGGCGAAGGAGGCGTCCATGCCCAGGTCCCGCATGGCGTCGGCCACCCGAAGGCGCAACTCGAGCACGGTGTAGTCCACCCCGGTGCGGTTGGAGAGGGCGGCACGCAGGAAGTTGACCACCGACACGCCGGCGATCTCCTCCGGGTACTGGAAGGCGAGGAACATCCCGGCCCGGCCCCGCTGGTCGGGCCCCCAGCCGGTGATGTCCTCTCCCTTGTAGAGGATCCGCCCCCGCACCTCATAGGCGGGGTGCCCGAGCAGCACGTTGGCCAGGGTCGACTTGCCGGACCCGTTCGGCCCCATGAGGGCGTGGATCTCGCCCCGCTGCACGGTGAGGTCGACCCCCTTGAGGATGGGGGTGCCGTTCACGGAGGCATGGAGGTCCTCGATGACGAGCAAGGGGTGGTCGGCCATGGCGGCACAGGATATCCGTACGGGGCCACCAAACGGCTGGTTCGATGGATTCCGGACGTCGGCCGGCCCGCGGTCAGCCGGCCGCCAGGATCATGTGCTGGCTGCTGGTCATCGCCATGTACACGTCGATGTCCCCGATCTCGGGGATGCCGGTCATCGTCATGGTCATGGTGACCGGCGACTCCAGTTCACTCTGGACCACGATGCCGGCCACCGGGTCGAACCAGGTGGTCATCAGCGTGGTGGACCCCAACATCTCGAACTCGAAGCCGATTCCCGACGCTTCGAGCTGGGCAAAGGAGGCCTCGACCTCGGCGGTTTCGACGTCGTCGCCCAGCAGGCCCGGGCTCTCGCTCAAGGCGGCCATCATGCTCGCCAGGTCGGCGGAGATGTTGCCGGTGGCGATCTCGCTCTCGATGCGGTAGGTGGTCCGGCCGGCGACCTCCTCCTGGCCCGCCACTCGGTGGTGGCTCTGCTGGGTCACCTGTAGGCCCAGGACGCTGGCGGAGGCGGTGGTGTCCCACTCCTCGCCCACCGAGAGCCCCTCCTCGGGAAACTCCGGGCCCAATTGCTGAGGCTGCAACATCGTGCTGCCGGCCATCCCCGAGAGGTCGTTGAGGAACTGGGCGGGTAGGGCGACCCCCCCTATAGAGGCGGAGACCAGCTTTCCTTGAGGGTCGACGACGACCACGACCTCGTTCTCCATGTCGGCCGCCAGCTCCCCGAAGGGGATGAACTGCTCTTCCCCGAGGACGGTCATCCGGGCGCCGCCGTCGAGCAGCTCCTGGGTCATGGTGATCTCGATAGTGGTCGGGTCGGGCCCTTCGGCGAAGGCGAGGTTCAGCCGCTCGGTGACGTCCATGGCCATCGTCGTGTTCATGGCGCCGGCGAGGGCGCCGTCCCCCGAGGACTCCATGGTCATGTTGGCGGCCAGCTCGACGTCGTAGGAGAGGGTGTCGCCGGGCCAGGTACGCGTAGCGCAGCACGACGCCTTCCCCTTCGGCGGAACCGCCTTCCCCGCAGGCGGCGGCGAGCGCGGACACGACGACGAGCAGGGTCAAGCAAGGGCGATGCGGCGGATTCTCATGGTCGTCCCCATCTGGATGGCGCGCTGTCAACCGGAAGAGGCTCCCGGCCATCATCCATCGGTCCGCCCGCCAGCGTGCTGAAGATCTCCTCCAGCAGGCCCGCCTCGAAGGGCCCCAGGTGCTGCAGGTAGAAGCGGGAGATCCCCATGGCGGCCAAGCCGGCCACGACCTCCCGGGCCTCGGCGGCGGGGCCCACCGGCAGCCCCCGTTCCCGGTAGCGCGTCTCGATGGTCCCGGGGTCGCGCCCGAAGGGGTCGGCGGCGGCCACCGCCGCCAGGTTGCGACGGAAGGCGGCCTCGTCGGGGCCGGTGACCGCCGGGGCCATGACCGAGATGACCAGGTCCTCCGGGCGCCGGCCGGCCTCGGCGGCGGCCTGCCGGGCGGCGGCGATGCGCGGGGCAGGTCGGCGGCCGACAGGAAGGTCAGGTTGTACTCGTCGGCGTAGCGGCCGGCCAGGCGGGGGGTGCGCCGGGCCCCGGTGCCGCCCACCACGATGGGGAGCGGCCCGCGGGGCAGGGGACGCACCGGCTGGTCGGCCAGGCGGTAGTAGCGGCCCTCCACCGCTCCCGGGGACTTGCCGAGGGCGGCCCGCAGGTACCGCAGCGCCTCCTCCAGACGGGCGTACCGCTCGTCCCACGAAGGGAACGGAAGCCCGAAGGCGGCGTGCTCCTCCTCCATCCAGCCCGTGCCGAGGCCGAGGACGAAGCGCCCGCCCGACATCTCGTCGATGGTGGCCGCGGCCTTGGCGATCAGGGCCGGGTGCCGGAACGTGATGGGGCTCACCAGCACCATGAGCCGGATCCGCTCGGTCTCCCGGGCCAGCCCGGCGAGGGTGGCGAAGGCCTCGGTGGCGTGGGGCTCCGCCACGCGGGAAGGCGAGGTGGTCCGAGCGGGCGAAGATCGCCAGCCCCAGCGACTCCGCCAGGCGGGCGGCCCGGCGCAGGTCGTCGTAGGTCATGCCCATGTGGGGTTCCGTCATCAGCCCGAATTCCATGGAGCCTCCTACCAGCCGCGTCGTTCCCACTCGTCCAGGTCGGGGCGCTCGGCTCCGATGGTGGTGCCGGGCCCTGCCCGGGCAGCACCCGCGTGTCGTCGGGCAGGGTGAAGAGCCGCTGCCGCAGCGACGCCATGACCGTGGCGAACCCCCCCGATCCTCGGTGGCGCCCGGACCGCCGGGGAAGAGGGTGTCGCCGGAGAACAGGCAGTTCCCCCCGAAGAAGCACACCGAGCCGGGGGTGTGCCCCGGGGTGTGGATGACCCGCAGGGCCGCTCCGCCGAACCGGATCTCGTCGCCGTCTCTCAGCGGGCGGGTTGCCTGCAGGCCGGCTCCCGGCGCGTCGGCGGGGTGCAGGTAGACCGGGGCCCCGAGGGCGCGCTGCAGGGCGGGGGCCGCGCCCGTGTGGTCGGGGTGGCCGTGAGTGATGAGGATGGCCTGCACCGACAGGCCGGAGGCCGCCTCCAGGATCCGGTCGGCCTCGTCGCCGGGGTCGATGACGACGGCCAGGCCGGTGCGGGGGCAGGCAGCCACGTAGACGTTGTTGTCCAGCGGCCCGACCGCCACCGCCGTCACCCTCAGGGTGCCGTCATCTTCCAGCCGACCCTCGGCCACGTTCACTCCTCCGGGGGCCCGCGGGAGGGTAGCGCCCGGGGGGCGCCGCGCTCAGGGAGTAGTGGTGGTGGTCGAGAGGCCGGCCAGGTAGTCGACGGCCGAGTCGAGTTGCTCCACGGTCAGCCCCCCGGTGATCCGGCCGGCCACCGTGCCCTCCGGGGTGACGAGGAGGTTGTAAGGCACGGAGGCGATGCCCAGAGCGGACGCCAGCGAGCCGGAGACGTCGTCGACGATGAGCGGGCCGCTCCAGGAGGCCTCGGCGAGCCAGGTGCTCGGGGGGAAGTTGTCCCGGGTCGGGTCGGTGAACACGTTCAGCAGGATCACCTCGACGTCGGCGGGCAGGTCGGTGGTGGCATACCAATCCCGCAGCACCGGCAGCTCCTGGTTGCAGTAGGGGCACCAGTGGGCCAGGGCCACGATCAGCTTGCCGCTGCCGTTGGCAGTGATCGCCTGCGCATTGCCCTCGAAGTCCTCGCCGTTGATCTCGGGAACGGCCTGGCCCAGGGCCGTGTCCTCCACCCCTTGCTGGAGCAGCGGCAGGGCGGTGCCGGAGACGGTCACCGCGCCGTAGGCGGGCGCGGCGTCGGTCCCCTCCGAGGTGGTCGTGGAGGAATCGTCCGGGGCCAGGGTCGTGGACGACTCGGCCGAGGTGGTCGTCGTGGCCGCCTCCTGGGTGCCTCCCTGGTTGACGAGGAGGCCGATCGCCAGGCCGATGCCGAGGCCGGCCACCAGAGCCAGGATGATCAGCGGCAGAGCGGAGGAGAGCCCTCGCGTCCCGGTGGGGCGGCCGGGGCTGCCGGCCCCGCCCGCGCGACCACTCGCCAGGCGGCCGACCGGCATGCCGCCGGTGTCTTCGCCGTTGTTGCCGATGTGGGGATCGCTCATGTCAAGCCTCCGCCAATCCGGTGACCAGGATGTCGAGGTCTTCGGCGGTCAGGCCCCCGGTCAGGCGGGTGACCACGTTGCCCTCGGAGTTGACGAACACGAAGTAGGGGTACGCGGGCAGGCCGAAGGCGTTGGCCACGGTGCGGGCGTCGTCGTCCATGACGACCGGCAGGGTCCACCCCTCGTCCTCGAGCCACGCCGACGGCGGGTAGTTGGCCCGGCTCCGATCCACGCCGGTGCTCACCGTGTACAGGTCCACGTTGTCGGGGATGTCCGCGCCCGGCAGCCAGTCCACGATGATCGGCACTTCCTGCCGGCACACAGAGCACCAATGGGCGACGAGCAGGATCACCTTGGCCCGGCCGTCGCGGGTGATGCTGACGGGCGTGCCGTCGAAGTCCGCCCCGACCACCTCGGGCATGGGCAGGCCGATGGCCGGGTCGTTCGTGGTCGTGGTGAAGACCGGCAGGGTGTCGCCGGTGACCGTGGGGGTGCCCACCTCGAGCGGGCCGTCGTCGCTGCCGGTGCCCATTGTGATGACGATGACGGCGACGAGGCCGATCGCCAGCACGATGCCGGCGATCAGGGCGATGGGCAGGCGGCGTTTGGCCGGCGGGGAGGTCGCCCGCCCCTTGGCAGACGGAGGTCGTGCGGCCCTTGGCCGACGAGGGGGTCGTGCGGCCCTTGTTGGACGGCGCCGCTCGGGAGGAGGGGCGCCCCTTGGAACTGCGACTCAATGGATCTCCTGTTTGGTGCGGGCGAGCTTAGGGATTGAAGGACGCTACTCGGGAGCCTCTTCGACCTGACGATATGCGCGGTCGTAGAGCACCCCGACGGTGATGGCGGCGAACCCCACCAGCGACATCAGCGGCAAGGTGAGCCAGCCGAACGCCTCGACGTCGATGGTGCTGCACGAGACCTCGGTCGAGCAGGCCACCTCGATGCCGGGGAACAACTGCACGAAGTAGTTGTAGACGGCGAGGATGGCGCCGGCGATCGTGAGGGGTAGGGCGTAGCGGGCCACCCGGCGGTCCCGGGTGACGGCGCCCACCAGGAGGATCACCACCAGCGGGTAGAGGGCGATCCGCTGGTACCAGCAGAGCGAGCAGGGCTCGAACCCGGCGACCTCGGAGTAGTAGAGGCTGCCGACGGTGGCCGCCACCACTACCAGCCAGGCCAGCCAGATCGACTGGTCGCCGAGGAAGGCCACCAGCCGGTCCTGCCAGGTGGCGGCGGTGCCCGACACCCGCGAGGCCAGCCACAGCAGGGCCGCGCCCAGGGCGAGGGCGGCGGCCACGAGGGTTGCGACGCCGGCGATGGTGGTGATGGTGTCGACCGACACGGCCGGCGGGTCCTCCTGCTGCCGGGCGGCACGCTAATCGGCCCGGGCGCCTAGCAGCGGCGTCTGGGTCGGCACTTCTCGGGCTGTACCATGGCCCGCATGGAGGTCGCTGAGTGATCGTCCGTTGCGGGCGCTGTCAGACTGCCTTCGATGCCCCCGGCCCGGGCCGGTACGAGTGCCCCGCCTGCGGCACCGCCAACGAAGTGCGCTCCCGAGGGCCCGAGCCCGGCCTGGTGACCCCGCCCCCCCCGCCCCCCACCCCTCCTCCCTCGCCGCGGGTGACCTGCCCGCACTGCGGGTTCCGCTTCATCGTGGGGCGGGCCGGTTCGGTCCCCTGCCCCAACTGCCGGGGTGAGGTACCGGTGTCCGAGGGGGGCACGGCGTGAGCCGCGAGCAGTGGGAAGAGGAGTACCGGCGGGCCCCGAAGCGCCGGGAGCGCTTCGTCTCCCTCTCCTTCGAGGAGGTGCCGCCGCTCGGGCTCCCGCCCGAGGGCGAGCCCCCGGAGAGCATCGGCTACCCGGGCCAGTTTCCCTACACGCGGGGCATCCACCCCACCGGTTACCAGGGGAAGCCCTGGACCATCCGCCAGTTCGCCGGGTTCGCCGGCGTGGAGGACACCAACCGCCGCTTCCGCCATCTGCTCGAGCAGGGCCAGCACGGGGTGTCGGTGGCCTTCGACATGCCCACCCTGATGGGGCTCGACTCCGATCACCCGCTCGCTCGCGGCGAGGTGGGCAACTGCGGGGTGGCGGTCGACTCCGCCGACGACATGGTGCGGCTGTTCGAGGGGATCCCGCTGGGCGAGGTGTCGGTGTCGATGACCATCAACGGCCCGGCGCAGATCGTCTTCGCCTTCCTGCTGGTGGCCGCCGAGGAGCAGGGGGTGGAGTGGGGCCGGGTGCGGGGCACCCTGCAGAACGACATCTTCAAGGAGTACATCGCCCAGAAGGAGTGGCTCTTCCCGCCCGAGCCCCATCTGCGGATGATCACCGACATGATCGCCTTCTGCGCCCGGCAGGTGCCGCAGTGGAACACCATCTCGGTGTCCGGCTACCACATCAGGGAGGCCGGCGCCACGGCCGCCCAGGAGCTCGCCTTCACCCTGGCCGACGGGTTCGCCTACGTGGAGGCGTGCCGGGCCCGGGGCATGGCCGTGGACGAGTTCGCCCCCCGGCTGTCGTTCTTCTTCGACGCCCACATCGACTTCTTCGAGGAGATCGCCAAGTTCCGGGCCGCCCGGCGCATCTGGGCGCGGTGGATGAGGGACCGCTACGGGGCGAAGGACCCGCGGTCCATGAAGCTGCGCTTCCACACCCAGACGGCCGGGGTCTCGCTGACCGCCCAGCAGCCCGACAACAACGTGGTGCGTACCACCATCGAGGCCCTGGCGGCGGTGCTCGGCGGGACGCAGAGCCTGCACACCAACGCCCTCGACGAGGTGTACGCCCTGCCCACCGAGCGCTCCGCCGAGATCGCTCTGCGCACCCAGCAGGTGATCGCCGAAGAGAGCGGCGTCGCGGCGACCATCGACCCCCTGGGAGGCTCCTGGTTCGTGGAGGAGATGACCGATCGCATGGAGGCCAGGGCCGAGGAGCTGCTGGCGCACGTCGACCGGCTCGGGGGCGGGTCGATGCTCACCGGGGTGCTGCGGGGCATCGAGGAGGGCTGGTTCCAGAAGACCCTCGGCGACTCCGCCTACGAGTTCGAGAAGGCCGTGTCCACCGGCGAGCGGGTCATCGTGGGGGTGAACCGCTTCATCCAGGAGAGCGGGCAGAGCCTGGAGATCCTGCGCATCCCCGCCGACCTGGAATCCCAGCAGTGCCGTCGCCTGCAGGACCGGCGGGCCGCTCGCGACCAGGCGGCGGTGGATCGGGCGCTGGCCGCGCTGGTGGAGGCCGCCCGGAGGGAGGGCAACCTCATGGAGCCCCTGGTGGAGGCGGCGCGGCTGCGGGCCACCGAGGGAGAGATCGTCGTCGCCCTCCAGTCGGTGTTCGGGGCCTACCGTGAGCCTCCGCGGGTCTGAGGGCTCGCCGGCGAGCTCGCTGAGGCGGGCCCTGGCCGAGTCGCTCTTGAGCAGCGTGCTGTCCCTCGGGACCTGGGACCCCCCGCCGTGGCGGCTCGAGCCGCGCCCGGCGCCGGCGGCGGTGCTCATGGTCGGCGAGCCGACGCCGAGCCTGGCCTACCGGGCCGCCGGGGTGCCTCGGTAGGATCCGGCTGATGAACGCCCGGCGTCCTCTGGTCGTGCTGCTTGCTCTGCTCGTCGTGGCCGCCGCCCTGGTCGGCTGCGGCTCTCGCGAGCGCGTGATCACCGAGGAGGGGGAGATCCCCGACTCGGTGCCCGACGACTTCCCGGTCCCCGCCGATGCCACGGTGGGCGTCAGCGTCGTGGACCAGTTGGCGCATCAGACCGAGTTCGCGCTGGCCCTCGCCCAGGGGGTGGAGGCGGCAGCCCAGTACTACCTGGTGAACCTGGTGAGCTCCGGGTACGTGGTGGAGAGCTCGGCAGGCGACGACACGCGGTGGGACATCAGCTTCAGCCGCGGCGCCCTGCGGGGGACGGTCCGCATCGAGGCGGGCGAAACGGGTTGCAGCGTGGTGGTCAACATCAACCGGTCTGGTCGGCTAGGGTCGAGGACGCTCGCGAAGGGATGGAGAGAATGGGGCGCTTGCGCCGGTTCGCCGATAACCGCTTCGTCGGCCTGCGTGACGAGATGCGGGTGTACGACTGCGACGACGAGGCCCAGTACGAGTTGCTGGCACGGCGGGTGGAGGAGGAGGGCCTGGTTGCCCGCGCCCTGGTGGCCACCTTCAGTCCCGACACCCTGGCCGAGGCGCGCAACCGCGGCTTCCGGCCTCGCTGAGGGCCGGGCAACGCGCCGCCTCAGTCTCCGCCGGAGCCACCGCTCAGGTGGGCGGCCACCGCACTCGCCCACCCGAGCTCGCGGGTCGTAGAAGAAGTGGTCGCTGCCCGGGAAGACCTGTAGTTCGGCCCGAGGGCGGTCGGCGTAAGCGCCGCAGGGCGTCGGCGTCGGCGAACTGGTCCCGGCTGCCCACCACGAACAGGCGGTGGGCAGGGGCGAGCGAGCCGGGGTCGGGGAGGCCGGGGTCGACGTCCACCCGGGTCGGCGGGGCGATCGCGACCAGGCGGTGCCCGCTGCCGGTGTCTGCCTGCCAGCACAGGGCGACCACCGCCCCGAAGGACCACCCGGCGAGACCCAGAGGCAGGCAGGGGAAGGCGTCGGCAGCGGCCGCCACGGCGGCTGCCAGGTCGCCCACCGCGGCCCGCCCCCCGCTCCAGGCGCCGGTGGAGGCTCCCACCCCGCGGAAGTTGAAGCGCAGGACGGCGGCACCCCGCCTCGACGAGGCGGGCGGACACCGTGCGCAGCAGGGGCACCTGCATCGTTCCCCCGTACAGGGGATGGGGGTGGCAGAGCACTGCCGCCGCACGGGGGTCATCGGGCACATCCCAGCGGGCCTCGAGGGTGATCCCGTCATCGGTCCGCAGGGCAGTCGGGCCGCCGCTCATCGAACGGGGAGCCTTCCGGTGCATGCGGGAGGGACCGGGACCGCCGGCCGCCGGGTATGGGAGCCACGCGCCACGGGTCCAGGCTACCGCGGTGACCGAGAGTGGCCAGATGTGAACGGCCGGCCGCTAACCTCGGTACCAGGCAAGCCAGGGGGACTGGTGTACGACGTGGCGATCATCGGCGGCGGCCCCGGGGGTTACGCGGCCGCCCTCTACGCCCACAACTTCGGCCTCTCGGTGGCCATGATCGAAAAGGACCTCGTCGGGGGGACCTGCCTGCACCGCGGCTGTGTGCCCACCAAGGCCTGGCTGGAGACGGCCGGCAAGTACGTGGCGGTGGCCGAGGCGGGGGATTTCGGGGTGATCACCGCGGCACCCTCGCTGGACTGGGCGAAGGCGCGGGAGCGGAAGGACCGGGTCGTCGGTCGTCTGCACCGCGGCCTGGCGGGCCTGCTCAAGGGGCGCGGGGTGGAAGTCATCGCGGGGACCGGCCGGCTCGAGTTGCCCGGGGCGGTGATGGTGACCGGGGCGGACGGCGCCCGCCAGCGCATCGAGGCGCGGGCGGTGATCCTGGCTACCGGCGCCGTGCCCCGCAGCATCCCCGGCTACGAGATCGACGGGCGGCACATCGTCACCTCCGACCACGCCCTCGAGTGGGAGGAGCGGCCGGGCCGGGTGGCAGTGATCGGGGCCGGGGCCATCGGCTGCGAGTTCGCCTCGTTCCTCGCCGATCTGGGAAGCCGCGTCTACTTGTTCGAAGTCATGGACCAGATCCTGCCGGGCATGGAGCCCGAGGCGGCCAGGGTGCTGCACCGCGAGCTGGCCAAGCGGGACGTGGAAATCCACACGGGCACCGCCGTCGGGCCGCCGCGCATCGCCCCCGAGGGCGTGGTCGTCCCGTACGGGGAGTCGTCGGTGACGGTGGACGTGGCGCTGGTCGCCGTCGGGCGGGCCCCGGTGATCGCCGGCATCGGCCTCGAGGGCACCCGCGTCGAGGTGGAACGCGGCTTCGTCAAGGTCGATCCCTCCACCCAGCAGACGGCCGAGCCCGGGGTCTACGCGGTGGGCGACATCGTGGCCGGGACGCCGCAGCTGGCTCATGCCGGCTTCGCCGAGGGCATCGCGGCCATCACCCACATCGGCTCGGGCAAGCCGGCCCCGGTGGAGTACCGGGCGGTGCCGGCCATCGTCTACACCCGGCCCGAGGTGGCGGCGGTGGGGTTGACCGAAGAGCGGGCCCGGGCCGCCGGCTACGAGGTGGCCACCGCCGCCCACGGCTTCGACGCGATGGCGCGAGCCCTCATCCGCGGGGAGAACCGGGGCCTGGTCAAGATCGTGGTCCAGGTGGGTGGTCCCATCCTGGGGGCCACGGTCGCCGGGCCCGAGGCCGGGGAGCTGATCCACGAGCTCATGCTGGCGGTGGGCTGGGAGGCGCTGCCCGCCGAGGCCGCTGCCTTCATCCACGGGCACCCCACTCTGTCCGAGACCATCGGCGAGACGCTGCTCGCCGCGGCCGGCCGAAGCCTGCACTGAGGGGAGAGAGCCAATGCCGAGCGACGGGAAAGCCACAGGCCGGGGACTCGCACCGGCAATACTGATGAGCGCTCTCACCCTCATCCGCATCTAGGAGGATCACAGATGTCGGTCACGGTCCGTATGCCCCAACTGGGGGAGACGGTGACGGAGGGAACCATCCTCCGCTGGGCCAAGGAGCCGGGCGACTCTATCTCCGAAGAGGAGGTGCTACTGGAGGTCTCCACCGACAAGGTGGACACCGAGGTGCCGTCCCCGGCGGCCGGCGTGGTGCTCGAGATACTGGTGCCCGCGGGTGAGACGGTGCCGGTGGGCACCCCTCTGGCCGTGATCGGCGTGGCCGGGGAGCTGCCCGCTCCCGCCCCGGGAGAGCCTGCTGCCGCTGCGGCCCCGCCGCCGCCTCCGGCCCCGCCGCCGGTGGTTGCCCCGCCGTTGCCGGCCGAGCCGCCGTTGCCGGCGCCTCCCGAGGCGATTCCCCAGCCGGCGGCCGCGGGGCTCATCGCCGCCCCGACCGGGGGCAACGGGGAGACTGCCCCCGCCGACCTCGGATTCCTTTCCCCCGTTGTTCGGCGGCTGGCCGCCGAACACGGTCTCGACCTGGGGGAGATCGCGGGCACCGGGCACGAGGGCCGCGTCACCCGCAGGGATGTGCAGTCCTTCATCGATTCGCGCGCTCAGGCCGCACCCGCGGCCGCTCCGGTCGCTCGACCGGTGCCCGTTGTGGAGATCCTTCCCGCGGTGACGGCGGAAGCCGTCGCCGCGGCACCGGTGCCCGTTCCCGAGGTGCCTGCCCAGCCCGCTGTTGAGGTGGCCGCCGCGCCCGTGGCCGAGGCGCCGACCGCTGTGGCCCCCGCGCCTCCGAGGCGGGTGGGGCTCGGGCGGGGCATCGGGGCTTTGATCCCCACCGGTGAGACCCCTGCGGCCGCGCCGCCTTCAGCCCCTCCGGCCGCCCCGCAGGCGCCCGCTCCTGCCGAGCCGGCGCCCAAGGCTCCCACGATGGTCCCGCTGCGGGCCAGCGACCGGGCGGAAGATCCCAGCCGCCTGCGGATGCGCATAGCCGAGCACATGACGGTCAACCGGCGCACCGCCGCCCACGTGTGGACGGCGGTGGAGGTCGATTTCGAGGCGGTCGAGCAACTGCGGCGCCGCGTTCAGGACTCGTTCAAGAGCCGGGAGGGCTTCTCGCTGACCTACATGCCCTTCATCGCCCGGGCGACCGTCGATGCCCTCAACGCCTTCCCCGTTGTCAACTCCTCCTTCTATGCGGAGGAGAAGAAGCAGGTCTTCCACGGGGCGGTCAACCTGGGCATCGCCGTGGACCTGGACCAGCGAGGGCTGATCGTCATGAACCTCCCCGGTGCCGACGGGATCCGAATGCGGGAACTGGCCCGCCGGATCCGCGCGGTGGCCGACAAGGCCCGCCGCGGTGACCTGGTCCCCGACGACGTCACCGGGAGCACCTTCACCATCACCAACCCCGGCCCGTACGGGTCGTTCATGTCGGCTCCCATCATCAACGTGCCCGAGGTGGCCATCCTTTCCACCGAGACGGTCACCAAGCGGCCCGTGGTGGTCACCGACCCCGTCGGCAACGACGCCATCGCCATCCGTCACATCGGATACCTGGGCCTGAGCTGGGACCATCGGGCCTTCGACGGGAGCACCGCGGTCCTCTTCCTGCGGCGGATCAAGGAGATCCTCGAGACCCGGAACTGGGAGCAGGAACTCGAGTGAGCTTGCTCCGGGCCCGCTGGCTGGGGCGGATGCCCTACCAGGAGGCCTGGGACCTGCAGCGGGCCTTCCACGAAGGCCGGGCGTCGGGCCGCGCCGCCGACGACTACCTGCTGTTGCTGGAGCACCCGCACACTTACACCGTGGGGCGATCCGGTGACGACTCCAATCTGCTCGTCTCGCCGGAGGAGCTGGGCCGGCTGGGGGCGGAACTGCACCACGTGGACCGGGGCGGCGACATCACCTACCACGGCCCGGGCCAGCTGGTCGGCTACCCCATCGTGCACCTGGGGGAGAGCCCCGACCCGGTCGGCTACGTGCGCCGGCTGGAGAGGGCGCTGGTCCTCGCCCTGGCCGACCTGGACATCGAGGCCTGGGCCGAGCCCGGCTACACCGGGGTCTGGACCGCCGCCGGGAAGGTGGCCGCCATCGGGGTGCGCAGCGCCCGTCGGGTCACCATGCACGGCTTTGCCTTGAACGTGTCGGCCGACCTCGGCTTCTTCCGCCACATCGTCCCCTGCGGCATCGCCGACCGACCGGTGGCCTCGGTGAGCGACCTGGCCGGGCGTCGGGTGTCCATCGAGGAGATGGTGGAGCGGGTCATCCCCCGCTTCGCCGAGGTGCTCGGCTACCCCTCGGTGGAGACTCAGCTGGGCGCCTTCACCCGGGGCAGCGGCCGGGCCGCCGGGTCGTTCGAGGTGGACCGGCTGTTGGCGGCGGGGGCTCTCTCCCCCAACGCGGGCCGCGAGGCCCCGCCCGTCGTCGAGGGCCGCCTTCCCGGGGAGCCGGAGCGGCCCGACTGGATGCGGGTGCGGGCCGACCTGGGCGCCGGGTATCGCGGCCTGCGGAACCTGGTGGACGGCCTCGGACTGCACACGGTGTGCCAGGAGGCGGGGTGCCCCAACATCTACGAGTGCTGGGCGGCGGGCACCGCCACCTTCCTGCTGCTCGGCGACACCTGCACCCGGGCTTGCTCCTTCTGCGACGTGGCGACCGGACGGCCCGAGCCGGTGGACCCGGGCGAGCCGGCCCGGGTGGCCGAAGCCGTGGCCCGCCTCGGGCTGAGCCACGCGGTGTTGACCTCGGTGGACCGCGACGATCTCCCCGACGGGGGCGCCGCGGTATTCGCCGAGGCGGTCCGCCAGATCCGCCGGCGGGTGCCCTCCTGCGCCGTGGAGGTGCTGATCCCTGACTTCAAGGGCGATCCGGCGGCTCTGGAGACGGTGATGGCGGAGAGGCCCGAGGTGCTCAACCACAACACGGAGACCGTGCTGCGGCTGCAGCGCGAGGTGCGCACCGCCGCCAGCTACGGCCGGTCGCTGGCGCTGCTCGCCCGGGCCAAGTGGATGAACGCGGGGGGAATGGTGAAGTCCGGGCTCATCGTCGGCATGGGGGAGACCAGGGAGGAAGTCCTCGGTGCCCTGGCCGACCTGCAGGCGGTGGGGGTGGACATCGTCACCATCGGCCAGTACCTGCGGCCGACTGCCCGGCACCGCCCCATCCACCGCTATGTGCCCCTCGAGGAGTTCGCCGAATACGCCGCGCGGGGAGAGGCGCTGGGCCTGCGCCGGGTTGAGGCGGGGCCGCTGGTGCGTTCCTCCTACCGTGCCCGCCTGGCCCGGGAGGCGGTGGGGTAGGGATCCCACCGGCCCGGGCGTGGCCACCGCCGGCCCGTCGAGGCCCCAGCTCGGGGTGGGCCGGCCCACTCGGGTGACTCTCACCTACGGGCGGCCGGACCGCCCCGCCCGACTTTCCTCGTGAACGACGCGACCGGCGGGTCGGCCGGGGAGCCTGGGCCTGCGGGGACGGCCCGGCTACCCTCGTGCGCCGTGGCCGCCTTCGACTACGCAGCCCGGCTGGAACGGGCCCGTGCCCTGATGGCCGGGCGGGCCATCGACGTGCTGCTTCTGTCCGCCGGGGCCGACCTGCCCTACTTCACCGGCTACCGGGCCATGCCGCTGGAACGGCTCACCATGCTGGTGCAGCCGGCCGACGGCCCGGCCACCCTGGTGATCCCGGCGCTGGAGGCCCCCCGGGTGGCGCCGCGGCCCGAGGCCTTCGCCCTGCGCCCCTGGGAGGAGACCGAGGATCCGGTCCAGGTGGTGGCCGGGTTGTGCGGGTCGCCGGGGCGGGCGGCGGTGGGCGATTCCACCTGGTCGGTCTTCCTGCTGGCCCTCCAGCAGCGGCTTTCGCGAACTGCTTTCGTCCCTGCCTCCGCCCTGACGGGGGAGTTGCGCATGCGCAAGGAACCGGAGGAGATCGACCTCCTCCGGCAGGCCGGGGCAGCGGTGGACAGGGTGATCGATCGCCTCGACCGCCATCCCTTCGGCGGCAGGAGTGAGCGGCGCCTGTCCGCCGAGATCGCCGCCATGACGGTGGAAGAGGGCCACGAGGTGTGCACCTTCAGCATCGTTGCCTCGGGGCCCAACGGTGCCTCCCCCCACCACGAGGCCGGCGACCGGGTGATCGGCGAGGGCGACGCGGTCGTGGTGGACTTCGGGGGACGGCTGGCGGGCTACTGCTCCGACACCACCCGCACCTTCTTCGTGGGCGAGCCGCCGGCCCGCTTCCTCGAGGTCTTCGGCGCGGTCCGCGCCGCCCAGGAGGCCGCGGTGGAGGCGGCCGCACCCGGGGTGCCGGCCGAGGAGGTGGACCGGGCGGCGCGCCGGGTGATCGTCGCGGCCGGCTACGGGCCTCTCTTCGTCCACCGCACCGGCCACGGCATCGGCCTGGAGGAGCACGAGCACCCCTATGTGGTGGAGGGCAACCCCGTCCCACTCGAAGAGGGCATGGCCTTCTCGGTGGAGCCGGGGGTCTACGTGCCGGGGCGCTTCGGCGTACGCATCGAGGACGTGGTGGTGGTCACCCCCGGCGGCGCCGAGCGCCTCAACCACTCGTCCCGGGACCTCCACCGGGTCGAGCTGACCAACCGGCGCCCCTGGGTTAGCCTTCGGCGCCCCGACTGGAGGACCATGACGAGGACTACCGAGCAGCGGGCCGTGGACACCATCCGGGCGCTGGCGATGGACGCCGTGCAGCGGGCCAACTCCGGCCACCCCGGCATGCCCATGGGGATGGCCGACATCGGAGTGGTGCTGTGGACGCGGTTCCTGAAGGTGGACCCCACCGCTCCCGACGTGGCCGGATCGCGACCGCTTCGTCCTGTCCAATGGTCACGGCTCGATGCTGCTCTACTCGCTGCTCCACCTGGCCGGGTTCCCGCTGTCGATGGAGGACCTGAAGGCCTTCCGGCAGTGGGGCTCGCCCACCGCCGGGCATCCCGAGCGCCACCTCGCCCTCGGCATCGAGATGACCACCGGGCCCCTGGGCCAGGGCTTCGCCACCGCGGTGGGCATGGCCATCGCCGAAGCCCACCTGCGGGACGCCTTCGGCCCGGAGCTGGTGGACCACCGCACCTTCGTCCTGACCGGCGACGGTGACCTCATGGAGGGTGTCTCCGCCGAGGCGGCATCGCTGGCCGGGCACCTGGGCCTGGGCCGCCTCATCTGCCTGTACGACGACAACGGCATCTCCATCGAGGGCTCCACCGACCTGGCCTTCACCGAGGACGTGGCCGCCCGCTTCGCCGCGTACGGCTGGCACACCCTCGAGGTGGACGGGCACGACCGGCCGGCCGTGGCCGGCGCCGTGACCGCCGCCCTCGGCGAGGAGGGTCGGCCCTCGCTCATCCTGTGCCGCACCCACATCGCCTACGGCGCGCCCACCAAGCAGGACAGCGCCGACTCGCACGGGTCGCCGCTCGGCGAGGAGGAGATAGTCGGGGCCAAGCGGGCGATGGGCTGGCCGCCTGACTCCCGCTTCGCGGTGGCCGATGAGGTGTACGCCCTGTTCCGCGAGTCGATGGCCCGGGGGACGGAGGCCCGGCGGGCCTGGGAGCAGCGGCGGGAGCGGCTGTTTGCCGGCGACCCCGGGTTGGCCGCCCGGTGGCGGCAGTACTGGGAGCCCGCCCCCGCCAAGGTGTCGGTTGGGTTCGAGGTGGGGGCCACGCTGGCCACCCGGCAGGCCTCGGGCAAGGTGATCAACGCGCTGGCCGCCGGGTTGCCGGGGCTCATCGGCGGGTCGGCCGACCTGGCACCCTCCAACAACACCCTCATCACCGGGGCGCCCGACTTCCAGAAGGCCGCGCCCGGGGGACGCAACCTGCGCTTCGGGGTGCGGGAGCACGCCATGGCCGCGGCGGTGAACGGCCTGGCGATCCACGGCGGGCTGCGGTCCTACGGTGCCACCTTCCTGGTGTTCAGCGACTACCTGCGCCCGGCGCTGCGCCTGGCGGCCCTCATGGAGGCGCCGAGCATCTTCGTGTTCACCCACGATTCGGTGTTCCTCGGTGAGGACGGGCCCACCCATCAGCCCATCGAGCACCTGGCCGCCCTGCGGGCCATGCCCAACCTCTGGGTGGTGCGGCCGGCCGACGCCGGGGAGACCGTGGAGGCCTGGGAGCTGGCGCTCGCCCGCACCGAGGGCCCCACCGCCCTCATTCTCACCCGGCAGGGGGTGCCGGTCCTCGACCGCACCGGCCGGGAGGGCGGGGTACACCGCGGCGGCTATGTGCTGCGCGACGGCGACGAGGCGGTGCTGGTGGCCACCGGCTCCGAGGTCCCGCTGGCCCTGGAGGCCGCCGGGATCCTCGCCGCCGAGGGCCGCCGGCTGCGTGTGGTGAGCCTGCCGTGCTGGGAGGCCTTCTTCGCCCAGGACGAGGGCTATCGCCGCTCGGTGCTGGGAGACGGCCTGCCGGTCGCTTCCCTGGAGGCAGCGTCCACCTTCGGCTGGGAACGGTTCGTGGGCGCGGGCGGGCTGGCCATGGGCCTCGACCACTTCGGCGCCTCGGCGCCCGCCCAGCGCCTGGCCGCCGAGTGGGGCTTCACCGCGCCGGCAGTGGCAGAGCGCCTACGCGGCTGGCTCGCCTGAGGGCGGCCGGGGTGCCGGGCTTCACGGCGGGCCGGGCGCGGCCATAATCCGACCGTGCAGTACCTCTTCCACGTCGCCGTCGGGGCCGACCGGGCAGAGCCCGCCGAGGCCGATTCGCTCGAGGCCGTGCGCGCGTCGGGCGGCTGGCTCTGGCTGGACGTGGTCGACTTCAGCGGCGAGGAGGCCCTGGCGATTGCCCGGGTGTTCGGCTTCGACCCGATCGCCATGGAGGACGTCACCGACCTGACCGAATTCCCCAAGGTGGACGACTACCGGGACCACGCCTTCGTGGTGGCTCACGGCGTCGACCCCCGACCCGGCCCGGCTGCACACCTCGGAGTACAACGCCTTCATCGGATCCGGCCTCCTGGTCACCTTCCACCGGGAGGACCTCCCCGAGTTCAGTTGGGTGCGGGATCACGTGCAGGAGCCGGGATGGCTGGGCGAGTCCGGCCCCGACGGGGCATTCGCCCGCCTCGCCGAGGCCGGGGCGCGCCGCTTCCAGCCGCTGATAGAGGGCCTGGAGGAGCGGGTGCTCGACGTGGAGGCCCGGGCCGTGGCCGGGGACCACACCGTGATCGGCGAGGTGCAGGCGCTGCGGCGGGACGCCCTGATGCTGCGCAAGATCGTCGGCCCGCTGCGGGACACCTTCATGCGCCTCGGGTCGGAGCAGCTGGCCGGGATAGGGGAGCGGGCCCGTCTGCGCTGCCAGAGCGTGCGCGACCACTACTTCCGTATCGCCGAGTCGCTCGACACCGCCCAGGCGGTGCTGGGGGCGGTGCTGGAAACCTACCGGAGCACGGTGGCCGAGCGCACCAACGAGGTCATGAAGGTGCTCACCGTGTTCACCGCCATCCTGCTGCCGCTGTCCCTGGTGGCCGGCATCTACGGCATGAACTTCGCCCACATGCCCGAGCTGGCTTGGCGGCTGGGCTACCTGTGGGCGCTGGGGGTGATGGCGGTGGTGGCCGTCGGGCTCTGGGTCTACTTCGCCCGGCGCGGCTTCGTGGGCGGGCCCCGGATCGAGCCAGGCACCGCGGGTCGTCGGCAAGGGCCTGGCCGACCTGGTGCGCCTGACGATCAAGCCGGTGGCCGGGGTGGCCGGTCTGCTCGCCGCCCGGCCGGGGCGAAACGAGCGAAAGGCGGGGGAGGGCCATGGCGGCCCGCCGGCCCAGTAGCGCCCGGCGATCGCGGGGAGGCGGCCGCCGCCGGCCGGGTGGCCGCCGTCTTCCCCACCCCCGGCAAGATCCCGCCGGCGTACCGGCCCGGGGACGCCGTCGAACAGCGCCGGTACCTGCTGGGCGGGGAACTGCGGACCTGGGAGGGACCGCTGCGGGAGGTGCTCTCGCCGCTGCGGGTGCGCGTGCGGCTCCACGCTTGCGCCGGCGGCGGCTCGGCGCCTACCCGCTGCTCACCGGCTGAGGAGTCCCTGGCCGCCCTCGCCGCCGCCTCCGCCGCCTACGACCACGGCCGGGGGGCCTGGCCGACCATGCCGGTGGAGGAGCGCATCCGCCACGTCGAGGCGTTCACCGCGGCCATGATCGAGCGGCGGGCCGAGGTCGTGCATCTGCTCATGTGGGAGATCGGCAAGTCGCTGGCCGACTCGCAGAAGGAGTTCGACCGCACCGTCGAGTACATCCGGGACACCATCGACGCCCTCAAGGACCTCGACCGCGTGTCGTCGCGCTTCGTCATCGAGCAGGGGGTGATCGCCCAGATCCGCCGCGGCGCCGCTCGGGGTGGTGCTGTGCATGGGGCCGTACAACTACCCGCTCGAACGAGACCTTCACCACCCTGATCCCGGCCCTGATCATGGGCAACACCGTCGTGTTCAAGCCGCCCAAGCTCGGGGTGCTGCTCTACGGGCCGCTGCTCGAGGCGTTCCGCGACTGCTTCCCGCCGGGAGTGGTCAACACGGTCTACGGCGACGGGGCGACCGTGGTCGGGCCGCTGATGGAGTCGGGCGGCATCGACGTGCTCGCCTTCATCGGCACCAGCCGGGTGGCCGACATCCTCAAGCAGCAGCATCCCGCGGCCGCACCGCCTGCGCAGCGTGCTCGGCCTCGACGCCAAGAACCCGGCGATCATCCTCGGCGACGCCGACCTGGACAACGCGGTGAGTGAGTGCCTGCTGGGGGCGCTCTCCTTCAACGGGCAGCGCTGCACCGCGCTCAAGATCCTGTTCGTGCACTCCTCGGTGGCCGATGAGTTCGTGGCCCGGCTGTCGGCGGCGGTGGACGCCCTCCCCATCGGCATGCCCTGGGAACCCGGGGTGTGGGTCACCCCCCTCGCCGAGGAGGGCAAGCCCGCCTACCTGCGGGAGCTGATCGACGACGCCGTCGGCAAGGGAGCGGCCGTCGCGCAACCCGGCCGGCGGCGCGGTGAACGAGTCGTACTTCCACCCGGCGGTCCTCTACCCGGTGGCCCGGGGCATGCGGGTGTGGGACGAGGAGCAGTTCGGCCCGGTGATCCCGGTGGTGCCCTTCGACGACATCGCCACCCCTCTCGACTACGTGATCGCCTCCAACTTCGGGCAGCAGATCAGCCTGTTCGGCGGCGACCCGGGGGCCATGGCCCGGCTCATCGACCCGCTGGTGAACCAGGTGTGCCGGGTGAACCTGAACAGCCAGTGCCAGCGCGGCCCCGACGCCTTCCCGTTCACCGGGCGCAAGGACTCGGCCGAGGGGACGCTGTCGATCAGCGACGCCCTGCGGGTGTTCAGCATCCGCACCCTGGTGGCGGCCAAGGGGACCGAGGCCAACAAGGCTCTGGTGTCGGGGATCGTGCGCCGGCGCCGCTCGTCGTTCCTCTCCACCGACTTCATCCTGTGATGCCTCCCCCGCGGGGGAGGCGTGGCTCAGCACTCCCCCGCACCGCGGGGGCACGGCCCGAAGGGCCAGAGGGGGAGGCCACGGGCTCCGCCCCAGCGGAGGCTGGGCAGCGCGGGCGGGAATCCCCGCATTAACCCGTCGCCGGTGCCACCATGGTGAAGGACGAAGCACAGGAGGCTGCGGTGGCGAACAAGGACAAGGGCGGCGGCCATAACAAGAAGGTGGCAGCCAAGAGCCTGAAGCAGAAACGCGACGCCAAGAAGGCGAAGAAGAGCAGCAAGGCCTAGCGGCCGGTCGCTCGCGATCGATGGGGAGCGAGGGTCTGTTCCCTCGCTCCCTTCGCGTCTATGGGCAGGGAATCGACCAGGGCACCGATCCGGCAGCGGTCGTACCGGTCGGGGCTGAGAGTGTCGGTGGGGGAGGAGGCGACGAGCGTGTCGGCGCCGAGTCCTCCCCAGAGGCGATCGGCGCCGGAGCCGGCGACCAGCAGGTCGTCGCCCTCGTGTCCCCAGAGGGTGTCGTCGCCGTCGCCGCCGTAGAGGGTGTCGGGGTCGGTCTCGCCCCAGAGGGTGTCCTGGCCCCGTCCTCGCCCCAGAGGGTGTCGTGCCCGAGGCCGCCGTAGAGGGTGTCGTCGCCGTCCCCGCCGTGGAGTTCGTCGGAGCCGGCGCCGCCCCAGAGGGTGTCGTCGCCGTCGCCGCCGCAGACGAGGTCGTCGCCGTCGAGAGCCATGGATGGTGTCGTCGCCGCCGCGGCCGGTGATCGACGTCGTCGCCGGGGGTGCCGATGAGCACGTCGGGGCCGGCAGTCCCCACCAGGTCGGCCACCCGGCCCCGGCACAGCAGAGGGCCGGCCAGGCCGCCGGGGTGGCCGTCCAGCCCCTCGGTGCCCAGCATGGTGACGTAGCCATGGTGCGCTCCCAGGAGGCGGCGAGCAGGGCGGCGTCGCCCTCTCCCGGCGGCCCGCGCCCAGGCCACCGGCAGCACCCGGTAGGTGTCCATCTCCACCCAGGTCGGGGTGTACTCCACCGGGTGGCGGCGAAGCGGCCGTCGGGCTGCTCGGTCACCGTGACCTGCACCATCAGGCCGTCCTCGGTGGAGTAGTACTTGGGGCCCCAGATGGAGTTCTGGTTGGAGAGGTGGTTGCCCATCCCGTAGACCACCACCTTGCCGTTCACCCGGCCGATGGGCTGCACCACGTGGGCGTGGCTCCCCAGGATCAGGTCGATGTCGGGCGAGGCGAGCAGGTCGCTCGGCCAGGGCCTCCTGCTCGGCGGTGGGGGCGTGCTGGTACTCCACTCCCCAGTGGATGGTGAGCACCACGAACTCGGCCCCCTGCTCCCGGGCCCAGCGGGCATCGGCGAGGATCGCCTCCGGGTCGATGATGTTCACCGAGTACCAGGCGGGCCGGGGGAGGCCGTTGAGGCCGTAGGTGTAGTCGAGGTGGGCCACCGTGACCCCGTTCACCCGGTAGAAGCCGGGGAGGCGCTCCTCCTCGGTGCGGGCGGTGCCCTCGTGGGCGATGCCCCGGGCCTCGAGCAGTTCGATGGTCTCCTCCAGGCCCTGCTCCCCGCCGTCGAGGGCGTGGTTGCCGGCCAGCGAGCAGGTGTCGTAGCCGGCGGCGGCGATGGCGTCGGCGACGGTGGCGGGGCGACGAAGAGCGGGTAGTAGGAGAGCCCGGTGTCGGTCGGCGGAGAGGGCGCCCTCCAGGTGGCAGATGGCCAGGTCGGCCTCGGCGATCCAGGGCTCGGTGGGGGCCAGCATCGGGGTGAAGTCGTAGCCGCCGCCCCCGGCGTAGGCGGCGGCCGCCCGGGCCACCGACGCCGTGGATGAGGATGTCGCCCGAGGCGGCGATGGTGAACGAGCGCGGCGGCTCGTCGGCCGTACCGGTCGCCGGGACGACACAGGGCGAGCACGATGCCCGCCGCCGCCCGGCGGCACCACCTGTTGCGCATGCGGCCCTCGGGTGTCGGGGCCCTCACGCTACTGCCCGACGGTCGGAGCCGGACCTTTGACCCTGGCCGTCGCCGGTCGGGAAGGCGATCATCGCCGCATGTCGGACGTTCTCGCTGCCTGTTCAGCAGGCCTGGTCTTCCTGTGGGGCGTTGCCCACCTGGTCCCCACCCGGCAAGTGGTCAGCGGGTTCGGGGACATCTCCCGGGACAACCGGCTGGTGCTCACCATGGAGTGGGTTGCCGAGGCCCTCGCCATGTGGCTGGTGGCCGCGCTGGTGGCGGCGGTCGCCATTGGCGCCGACGAAGCTGCCGCTCGCCTGGCCTACCGGGTGTGCGCCGGGTTCCTGGTGGTGCTGGCTGCCTGGACGGCGGTGACCGGGGCGCGCACCCCGGTCATCTGGTTCAAGCTGTGCCCCGGCGTGCTGACCCTCGGCGCCGGCCTGCTGGTGACTGCCTCCCTCGTGAGCTGAGGGCTCCCGACCCCCGGGCGTAACATGCCCCACTGACCCCATGAACACCCACCCCGCTGCCCTGTGGCAGGTCTCATGCCCCTGGAGGTGATCGCCGGCCTCTTCGGCGAGCGGTTCGGCCCGCCCGCGCCGGTGCTGGCCCTCCACGGCTGGGGGCGGACCCGCCGTGACTGGGCCGGGGTGCTCGACTCGACACGGTGGGCCTGGCCCTCGACCTGCCCGGCTTCGGGGCGGCTCCGCCCCCGGCCGAGGCGATGGGGGCGGCCGGGTATGCGGCGGCGGTGGAGCCGGTCCTCGATGCGCTGGGCGGGCGGGTGGTGGTCGCCGGCTCATTCGTTCGGAGGGCGGGTGGCGGTCCACCTGGCGGTGCGCCGCCCGGAGGCGGTGGCCGGGCTGGTCCTGGCGGGTGTGCCGCTGGTGCGGCTCCCCGGGGCCGGGGCCCGGGTCTCCCTCCGCTACCGGGCGGTGCGGGCCGCCCGACGCCTCCGCCTGGTGCCGGAGGTCACGCTGGAGCGGGCTCGCCGCCGCCACGGCTCGGCCGACTACCGGGCGGCCTCCGGGGTGATGCGCGAGGTGCTGGTGCGGGTGGTGGGGGAGTCCTACGAGGAGCAGCTCGCCGCCGTCGCCTGCCCGGTGCGGCTGGTGTGGGGGGAGGACGATCGGGTGGTACCGCCGGTGGTAGCCCAGCGAGCCCTGGCCCTGCTCTCGTCCGGCACTCTGTCGGTGCTGTCCGGGGTGGGGCACGACGTGCCGGCGCAGGCTCCCGCCGCGCTGGCGTCGGCCGTGCGGGAACTGCTCGACGCGGCGGGGGAGACCCGGCCGTGAGCGCGGCTGCCCCCTGGGTGCTGCTCGTGGCGGCGGCAGCCGCCGCCCTCCGGTGGCTGCGGGTCGGCCAGCGTGAGCACTACATCCCCGGGTCGGTGGGCCGCTTCGAGTGGCGCTGGCTGTGGAGCTCGCGGCTCAACCTGGGCCTGGGCGTGGCGACGACGGGGGCGGTGGTGGCCACCCTGTGGTGGCCGTACGCGTCGCTGCTCGCCGCCGCCGGCCTGGCGGCCTGGCCGGTCGGCCTCGGGCTGCGGGGGCGCACCGCTCGACTCGCCTGGACGCCGCGGCTGCGCCGCCTGGCCGGGGCTTCCGCGGTGCCGATCGCCGTCGCCGCTGGGATCGGGTTCGCCCTGGGCTCCTTCACCGCCGGGGCGGTGGCCGCGGCCCTTGCGGTGCCCCAGGCGGTCGACCTCGGGCTGGTGGCGACCGCTCCCCTCGAGCGGCGACTCAGTCGCGGGTTCGTCGAACGGGCGGCCCGGCGCCTGCGAGCGGCGGCCCCCACGGTGGTGGCCATCACCGGGTCCTTCGGCAAGACGAGCACCAAGGAGTACGCCCGCCACCTGGTGGCGGGCACGCTGCATGTGGTCGCCTCCCCGGCTTCGTTCAACAACCGCCTGGGGCTGGCCCGGGCGATCAACGAGGGCCTCGACCCGGGGGTACAGGTGCTCATCGCCGAGATGGGCACCTTCGGCCCCGGCGAGATCGCCGACCTGTGCCGCTGGATCCCCCCCAGCATCAGCGTGATCACCGCGGTGGGCCCGGTGCACCTGGAGCGTTTTGGCTCGATCGAGGCCATCGCCCGGGCCAAGGCGGAGATCCTCGAGGGAGCGGGGGTGGTGGTGGCCAACTGGGACGACCCCCTCGTGCGCCAGGCGGTTGAGGGGCGGCCGGGGGCCCGGGTGGTGCGCTGCTCGGCGGTGTCCGGCGATGCCGAGGTGAGCGCGCTGGCCGACGGCGGATCCCTGGTGGTGCGCCTGGGGTCGGAGGAGTTGGGCCGTCTGCCGGCGAGCGGGGTCTTCCCCATGAACGTCGCCTGCGCGGTGGGGGTGGCCCACGCCCTGGGTGTGCCCTCGGCGCGCATCGGCGAGCGCCTCGGCGGCCTGCCCCGGCCGCAGCACCGTGGGGTGGTGGGACGGACCGACGCGGGGGTGGTGGTCATCGACGACACCTACAACTCCAACCCGGCCGGGGGCGCGGGCGGCGGTGGAGCGCCTGGCGGCGGAGGCGCCGGGGCGCACCGTGCTCGTCACCCCCGGCATGGTGGAGCTGGGCCGGCGCCAGGCCGGCGAGAACCGGGACCTGGCCGCCTTCGCCGCCACCCGCCTGTCGGACATCGTGATCGTGGGACGCACCAACCGCCGCGCCCTGCTGCGGGGCGCCCGGGGCGGGACCGCCCGGGTGCGGGAGGTCGCCCGGCGTCCCGAGGCGGTGGCCTGGGTGGCCGCCAACCTGGGAGAGGGTGACGGGGTGCTGTACGAGAACGACCTCCCCGATCATTACCCATGAGCCTTGCCTCGGCTTCCCGGGCCCTTCCCCGGCGAGCCGCCGCGCCTGCCGTAACATCGCAGGGCCATGACCATCCCCACCGATCTTCGCCCCGCCGTGCTCTTCGGGGGGCCTTCCCCCGAGCACGACATCAGCATCCTGACCGGCCTGCAGGCAACCCGGTCCCTGACCCAGACGGTCAGGGAGGTCACCGCCCTCTACTGGTCGAAGACCGGCGAGTTCTTCTCCGTCGATCCGCGCCTGGAGGCGATCGCCTTCGCCGAGGGGGTGCCGCGAGGGGCCACGCCGCTGGTCTTCGCCGCCGGCCCTGAGGGGGGCTTCCTCCGCAAGCACAAGGCGTTCCCCATCGACGTGGTGGTCAACTGCTGCCACGGCGGCCCGGGAGAGGACGGCACCATCCAGGCGGCCTTCGACCTGGCGGGAATGGCCTACACCGGTCCCAGCCTGGTCGGGGCCTACCTGGGCATGGACAAGCTCGCTTTCACCGCGGTGGCTGCCGCGGCGGGGCTGCCCACCCTGCCCCGGGTGGCGGTGACGGCGGAGACGGAGGCCATCCCCTTCCCCCCGCCCTACGTGGTGAAGCCTCGCTTCGGGGGCTCCTCGCTGGGCATCGAGGTGGTGGGCGACGCCGCCACTGCGCGGGCCCTGGCGGCGAGTTCACCGCTGTTGCGCGACGGCGCGGTGGCCGAGCCCTTCCTGCAGGAGAGTCGCGACCTCAACGTGGCGGTGCGCACCTATCCCTCCCTGGAGCTCTCGGCCATAGAGCGCCCCGAGCGCAAGGGGAGCGGGGGCATCTACTCCTACGCTCAAAAGTACCTGGCCCCCGGGGGGGCGGGCCTGGTGTCTTCCCCTCGCGAGCTTCCCGCCCAGATCCCCGACGAATTGGCCGGGCGCATCCGGCAGATGGCCGGGACTGTGGCCGCCTTGTTCGCGGCTCGCTCGGTGGCCCGCATCGACTTCCTCGAACGGGGCGGCGAGGTGTGGGTCAATGAGATCAACACCATCCCCGGCAGCCTGAGCGTCTACCTGTGGATCGACCCACCGCTCGGTTGGGCGGGCCTGCTGGCCGGCCTGATCGCCGAGGCCCGGGGCTCACGGCGGGTGTTCAGCGCGGTGGGGTCCGACGGCGCTGCCCTGCGGGGAGCCGCCTCGGTGGCTGCCAAGCTGGGAGGGGCCGCCCCGCCCCGCTGAGGCGCCGGGGGAGTGTGGTAGACAGGACCGCCCGAGCCCCTGCGGAAAGGCGGGTGCGACCATGCGGGGCTGGACCGACGGCGAGATGGCCGACCGCAGCCTCATGGCCCCCTGTGGCCTGTACTGCGGGGTGTGCGGGGTGTACATCGCCACCCGGGACGGCGACGACAAGTTCAAGGCAGTGCTGGGCCGTCTGTACGGGACGCCCCCCGAACAGACCCGGTGCCTGGGGTGCATGCAGGCCGATCCGCCGAAGATGCTCTACGCCTATTGCCGGTCGTGCCCGATCCGGGAGTGCGTGCTGGGCCGGGGCCTCACCTCCTGCCAGGCCTGCGATGAGTGGCCCTGCGGCCTCATCGACAGCTTCCCGCTGGCCACCGGCCGCCGGGTGATCATGCGCACGATCCCCCTCTGGCGGGATCACGTGGCCCGGCACGGCGAGGAGAAGGGGAGCGTGGAGTGGGCTCGCGCCGAGTGCGCCCGCTACCACTGCCCCGCCTGCGGGGAGCCGCTGTTCCGCGGCGCCCAGAGGTGCCGGGCCTGCGGAGAGCCCGTGGCCGACCGGCTCGACGGGTCGTTGTGACGACTCTCCGGCCGGGCCCGCTGCCCGCCGGCCGTTGGGCCACCTAGCCGCCGATCGGCACTCCCGGTTGCAGGACGGCCACCTCTACCCCGCTCCCCAATGCCTCGGCCAGCTGCTGGGGGGTGCCGGTGAGGACCGGGAAGGTGCCGAAGTGGATGGGTATCACGGTCGACACGCCCAGCATCCGGGCCGCCCGGGCGGCCTGGAGGGGATCCATCGTGTAGTGGCCGCCGATGGGGAGGAAGGCGATGTCGGGGGCCCACATCTCCCCGATGAGCGCCATGTCGCCGAAGATCATGGTGTCGCCGGCGTGGTACAGGGTTGGCCCGCCCGGGAAGGCGAGCACCCAGCCGGCCGCCTCGCCGCCGTAGCGGATGCCGTCGGCGGCGTCGAGCCCTCCGGAGTGGACGGCGTGGACCATGGTGGCGCGCACGGCGCCCGGCCCGCCGACCGTCCCTCCCTTGTTCAGGCCCACGACGCGGCTCGCCCCTTGCTCGCTCAGGTAGGCCGCGATCTCGTTCATGCAGAAGACCTCGGCGCGCAACCGGAGCGCCAGGTCGAGGGTGTCGCCGAAGTGGTCGGAGTGCCCGTGGGTGAGAAAGACCGCATCGGCCCGCTCCGGGTGCTGCTCGCGGCCCGGGCAGGCAGGGTTGCCCGTCAGCCAGGGGTCGATGTAGATCGTGGTGCGGTCGCCGAGCACCAGCCGGACGGCGGCATGGCCCAGCCACGTCAGTTCGAGTCCCTTCAGGTCCATGGTCTGTGCTCCTCTCCCCGGCGCACTCTACGAGACGGTCGCGAGCACCGCCCCAGGACCCGTCCCGAGTGCCCGGGAAAGATCAGAGCCCCGCGGGGACGGGGCTCTGATCCGGCGTGGGCTGACGGGAGGGAGGATGTCAGCTCATGGGCATCAGGCGGTGGCGGACGACTTCGCCCCGTGCCCTCTCGAGGGCACCGTGGGCCGCGGAGACGGTGTCCTGGGGGGCGCCGAGCGCCCTGAGCACCTCATAGTGGTGCCAGGTGCGCAGCAAGGTCTTGAAGGCCTCGTCGAACGCTTCCGGGGAACCGTCGCCTACCTGCGGCCGGGTGGCCAGAGTCGGGCGGGGGGCGGTGGGGGTCATCTGCGACAACCTGTATGCCTGCCGCCATTCAACCATCACTTCGAGAGTCGCATGGACTCCAAGGGCGACGTGTGACAGCCAGAAGAGCACCCTCCGCAGCAACTTGTAAGGTGCGAGGGCGTCTGGACCTGGCGAAGGTATATTGTGAACCGGTTCACAAGGCGCGCAGCCTCTCAGACCGCGCGTTCGGGAAAAAGGAGGGCGCCGTGGTGCAGTTGGATGACATCGATTGGGCCTTGCTCGACGAGTTGCAGCGCGACGGCCGAGCGGGCTTCCGCGAGCTGGGCCGGCGGGTCGGGCTGAGCGCCCCGGCCGTCACCGCCCGAGTCCGCCGTCTAGAGGCGGCGGGGATCATCACCGGCTATCGGGCCGTCCTCGAGCCCGGGGCGCTGGGGCTGCCGGTGCTCGCCTTCGTTCGGGTGAGCGGGGCGGGCGGGATGGAGGCCGACGCCGAGTTCATGGGGGTGGCCGGCTCCATCCCCGAGATCCGGGAGGTGCATCGGGTCACCGGGGCGGAGACCTATGTGATGAGGGTGCAGGTGAAGACGGTGCAGGACCTGGAGCGGGTGCTCCGCCCGCTGTGGCGCTACGGAGACACGGTCACCGGGGTGGTGATGTCGATGCCCATCGCCGACCGTCCCATCACCCGGGAGATGGTCGGCTAGGGCCGGACGGCAAGGCCCGGCACGGGGACTCGGCGCGGTCCCAGTTCGCGCGGGCGGGAACGAGGCTGCGGCCGGGCTCTGCTCACCCGTAGAGCCGGGTGAGCGTCTCCACCGCCGCCGCCGGGCGGGGGGAGTCCTCCACCTCCACGGTGACGGCGATCTTCACCTGCACCCCGCCCTCGATGGGCTCGACGCCGGCGAGCACGGCCCGGGCCCTGACCCGCGACCCCACCCGCACCGGGGAGATGAAGCGCACCCGATCGAGCCCGTAGTTCACCGCCAGTCGCCGGTTCTCCACCAGGGGGGGAAGGCCTCCCATGAGGTGCGGCAGTAGTGAGAGGGTGAGGTAGCCGTGGGCGATGGGCCCGCCGAACGGGCCGGCATCGGCTCGTGGGCCGGCCTGGTGGATCCACTGGTGGTCGAGGGTGGCGTCGGCGAAGGCGTCCACCCGTTCCTGGGTGATCTGGAACCAGTCGCTCACTCCGATCTCCCCGCCGACACGGGCGGCGAGGGCCGGGACGTCGATCGTGCTCACATGGCCTCCCTGGCGGCAACCGGGCAGATGGTACGCGCTGCTCGGGCTGGCGAATGCCCGGGCCGGGCGGTTGTGCCAGAGTGGCGGCCGACAGGGCGGTGCGAAGAAGGAAGGCAGCAGCGTGAGCGGGACGATCGAGCGGCGGGTGCCCTCCCGCCTGGGGGCGCTGGCCGGCGCCCTGGAGGGGCTGGACGGCCCCGCCGGGGCCCTGGTCTTCGTCGCCGACCCGGAGATCGGGGACGAGTGGGAGGACGTGCTGGCCCAGTTCCGGGAGGCTTTCGAGTCCACCCGGCGGGCCCTGGCCGCCGGGGCACCGGTGGTGTACGTGGTCGATCAGCGGGACCTGCTCGGGCAGCGGGGGGCGGGGGCGGCCATGGCCGCCACCGGCCTGCTGTCGGGGGCGCGAGCGGCCGCCTTCGAGATGCGCCGTTCCGGCGTCCCGGTCAACGTGATCGCCACCGAGGAAGCCACCCCGACCGAGGCGGTGGCCACCTGGGTGGGCCGGCTGCTCGACCCCGGCCCCGGTGGTCCCACCGGAGAGCTGGTGCGCCTGGGCGGGGAGCACCTGGGAAAGGCACTGCCGTGAGGGGCCTCGTGGTGGTCACCGGGGGCGCCGCCGGCATCGGGCGCGCCATCGCCGCTCGGCTGGCTCGCACCTGCGGGGTGGTGGTCGCCGACCGGTCCAGCGCCACGGCCGAGGCGGCTGCCGCGATCGGCAGGGGAGCGATCCCCGTGGAAGCGGACCTCACCACGGAGGAGGGCGTCGCCGCGGTGGCCGCCTCGGTGCGCTCGGCCGGGGAGCCGCTGGTGGGCCTGGTCAACAACGCCGGCATCACCCGGGATGCCCGGATCGGCAAGATGACCGCCGAGGACTTCGCGGCGGTGCTGTCGGTGAACCTGGGCGCCGCCTACCGGCTCACCTCGGCCCTGGTCCCGCTCATGGCCGATGGCGGCGCCATCGTCAGCATCTCCTCCCGGTCCTACCTGGGCAATTTCGGCCAGTACAACTACGCGACCTCCAAAGGCGGCCTGGTGGGGCTCACCCGGGCCCTGGCCCTGCGCCTCGCCCCCCGCATCCGGGTGAACGCGGTGGCCCCGGGCCTCATCGAGACGGCCATGACCGCCGCCATGCCGCCCGAGGTGCTGGCCGGGCTGGTGCAGCGCATACCGGTGGGCCGGCCCGGGCGCCCCGAGGAAGTGGCCGACCTGGTCGCCTTCCTGCTTTCAGACCAGGCGGCCTACATCACCGGCGAGGTCTACATCATCGGGGGCGGCCGCAGCCTCGTCTGACGAATGGGAGAGGAGGAGCTCGATGCCGCTCGACAGCGACACCCTCGGCGACCTGATCGCCACGATCCGCCGGTACGTCCAGGAGCGCCTGATCCCCAACGAGGGCCAGGTGGCCGACGAAGACCGCATCCCCCCGGAGATCGTGGACGAGATGCGCCGCCTCGGGTTCTTCGGCCTGACCGTCCCCGAGGAGTACGGCGGGCTGGGGCTGACCATGGAAGAGGAGGCGCTGGTGGGCTTCGAGCTGGGACACGCCTCGCCCGCTTTCCGCTCCGTGTTCGGCACCAACAACGGCATAGGGTCGCAGGCCATCGTCATGGCCGGCACCGAGGAGCAGAAGCAGCGCTACCTGCCCCGCCTCGCCTCCGGGGAGCTGATCGGCTCCTTCGCCCTCACCGAGCCCGAGGCCGGGTCCGACGCGGCCGCGTCTCGACCACCCGGGCGGTCCGGGACGGCGACGGCTACGTTCTCGACGGCACCAAGCGGTTCATCACCAACGCCCCGCACGCCGGCCTGTTCACGGTCATGGCCCGCACCGACCTCGCCGTCAAGGGGGCGGCGGGGGTGAGCGCCTTCCTGGTCGAGGCGGGCATCCCGGGCATCGGCATCGGCCCCAAGGAGAAGAAGATGGGCCAGCAGGGGGCCCCGGTCGCCGACGTCGTCTTCACCGAATGCCGGGTGCCGGCCGAGGCCCTGCTCGGCGGGGTGGAAGGCCAGGGCTTCCGGGTGGCGATGAGGGTGCTCGACCGGGGGCGACTGGCGATCTCGGCCAGCTTCACCGGCTTCGCCGAGCGCATCCTCGACGACATGGTCGCCTACGCCGTCCAGCGCCAGCAGTTCGGCCGGCCCATCGCCGAGTTCCAACTGATCCAGGCGATGATCGCCGACTCCAAGGCCGACCTGGTGGCCGCCCGGGCCATGGTGCTGGAGTCCTCCCGGGCCCACGACCGGGGCGAGGACATCTCGCTCCTGGCCGCCTGCTGCAAGATGTTCACCTCCGAGTCCCTGGGCCGCGTCGCCGACCGCAACGTGCAGGTGCACGGCGGGGCGGGCTACGTGGCCGACTACGCCGGCGGAGCGGCACTACCGGGACGCCCGCCTGGCTCGCCTCTACGAAGGGACCACCCAGATCCAGCAGCTGGTGATCGCCCGCAACGTGATCCGGGCGGCCAAGGCCGCCCTGGGCTGAGCGCCCGGCGGCCCGGCACGAAGCGGGGCGGCAGGGCAGAATGGAGTGACGCGCCGAGGGCGCCGCAAAGGAGCCCGACCGTGGGACGACGCCTTGCCATCTGGCTGCTGCGGCTGCGCGGCTGGCGGCTCGTCGGCCGGGCGCCGGATCTCCCCAAGTACGTCGTCGTCTTCGGCTCCCCACACCTGCAACTGGGACTTGGCTGCTGGGGATGCTCGCGGCCAGGGGCTATGGCATCCGGGCCTCCTGGCTGGGGAAGGGTTCCATCTTCCGTTGGCCGATCGCCGGCTTCCTGCGCCGGCTGGGAGGGATCCCGGTGCATCGCGACAACCGCGAGGGCATCGTCGGCCAGGTGGTGGCGGCTTTCGCTTCCGCCGACTCGATGGTCCTGGGCCTGACTCCGGAAGGCACCCGCAGCCTGTACCCCGCACTGGAAGTCGGGCTTCTACCGGATGGCCCGGGCTGCCGGGGTGCCCATAGTGGTCGCCACCGTGGACCGACCCAGCCGTCGCATCGCCCTCGGGTCGGCCATCTTCCCGACGGGGGACCTCCGGCGCGACATGGATCGAGTGCGGGCCTTCTGCGCCGGGACGAGGGGCATCCACCCGGAGAAGGCGGGCGCGGTCAGGCTCCGCGAGGAGGATCCCCTCTTCGAGGGCCCGCTCCCGTAGAGGGCGGATCCCAGTCTCGTCGCCCGGCGAAGCCGGGTCGCGAAAAGCAGCCCGGCGAGCCAGCCCCAAACACCTGTTCGACTACCTACACTGCTGTCGTTCCCCAGGGGTAACGACGTGGGTGGACCTATCGCACCAGAGTGGGACCAGCTTGCCGAATTGCAGCGCGCCCTGGGCGCCCTGGATTCCGGGGGCGATGCTTCCGGCGTGGCGGCCACGGCCGGGCGGGGAGTACGCCTGCGGCTCACCCGGATGGCCGTCGAGAGCCTGATCCGGGCCGACAACGACCAGCGCGCCCGGCGGCGTCGGGAGGAGTTCGAGCGCGCCCTGGCCGGCTTCGCCGAACGCGCCGCTCGGCGGGCGCAGGCGACCCCTCCGCTTCTGGCGTTGCCCGCCCCGGCGGTGGCCGGTGCTGCCCCCGGGCCGGTGGCGGCGCCGGCGGCTTTGCCGGCCCCGGCTCCCGCCCCCGCCAGGCGGCGCGGCCGCCAAGCCGAGGGCGCCCGGCCCGCAGCGGCACCGCCGGCCCCGGGTGCCTCCTCCCGAGTTCTGGTCACCTCAGCCGGTGCTGGGCTTCCGCATGTGGGAGGTGCGGGGCCGCCTGCAGGGGGCCTTCCGGGCCTGGGAGCGCCCGTTCCAGGTGGCCCACTGCGTCTCGGGCCGCACCGAGCGTGACGATGGGGAGGTGCCGCACACCGACGGGAGGTGCGGGCACCCGCCCTGCGGGGTGTACGCCTTCAAGGAGCCGGAACAGCTGCTGGCCACCTTCGGGCTCCCCGAGGGGCCGCGGCGCAACGTGTACGGGCTGGTGGCGATGGCGGGCAAGGTGGTCGAGCACGAGCGGGGCTACCGCGGGCAGCGGGTCAAGGTGGTCGCCGCCGCGGTCGTGGGCCGGGGACTGCTGGTGCGGGTGGAGGGGATCGAACGACTGCAGGCCCTGTTCGCCGCACCCGACGAAACCGTCGCCGGGCTCGTCGCCCGCGATCGCACGGTGGTGGAGGAGCTCGACGACGGGCACGAGGCCGCGGAGGCGCTGGTCGCCTATCTGAGTCTGGCCAGGGACTTCTACGAGCTGGCCCCCTGGTAGCGGCGGCCCGGGGTGCCGGCCCAGGCGCGGCTAGCGTTCCGGCCGACACGGGAGCAGCCGCATGAAGCGATCCTTGGGGCCACGGGCCCTCCTCTATCCGACCCCGGTGGTGGTCGTCGGCAGCTACGACGCGGCCGGCAAGCCCAACGTGATGACCGCGGCCTGGGCCGGCGTCTGCTGCTCCCGGCCACCATGCGTCGCGGTGTCCATCCGCCGGTCGCGCTACTCCTACGGGGCCATCGTCGAACGGCAGGCCTTCACCCTGAGCATCGCCTCCGCCGAGCACGTCGCCCAGGTCGACTACTTCGGTCTCGCCTCCGGGGCGACCGAGGACAAGTTCGCCGTCGCCGGCTTGACCCCGGTGCGGGCCGACACGGTGGATGCCCCCTATGTGGCCGAGTTCCCCATTGCCCTGGAATGCCGCCTGCGGCAGGCCAGCGACCTGGGGGTGCATACCCAGTTCGTCGGCGAGGTGCTCGACTTCAAGGCGGACGAATCGGTCCTCGGCCCAGAAGGGCTCCCCGACATCGAGAAGGTGCGGCCCTTGCTGTACGCGCCGGGCCAGGGGACCTACTTCGAGGTCGGTCCCGCTCTGGCCCGGGCGTTCACGGTGGGCAAGGGCATCGGCGCCTGACGGCGGCCGTGCCCGGGAGGGCGCCTAGGACGCGGTGACGATGATGGTGCCCTCCATCGAGGGATGGATGGTGCAGGTGTACGGGTACTCGCCGGCTTCGGTGAAGGTGAACGAGTAGGTCTCACCCGTCCCGAACAGGGGCGACTCGAAGGTGCCGTCGTCGGCCACCACGTTGTGGTTGGCGCCGTGGAGGTTGGTCCAGGTGACCGTCGCCCCGACCGGCACGGTCAGCTCGGCCGGGGTGAAGGCGAAGGATTCCATCACCACCTGGTACTGGTTGGCCCCCGTGGTCGTCGAGGGCTGAGGTCGTCGTGGTCTCCGTGCCCGCGTCGCTGCAGGCGGCGACCAGCAGGACGGCAGCCAGGAGCAGTGCGTAACGCTTCATTCTTCCTCTTTTGTCTGAGGCCCCGACGGTAAGCCGGTCGGCGCGGCTACCTGCATCCGCTGCCCGGCGGGGCTGGCTCAGGCGAAGGTGAGGTCGGGGCCCTCGGCGTCGGCCACCGGCCGGTCGCAGGTGGGGCAGAACCAGCGGGCCTCGAGGGGGGTGCCGCATTCGCGGTGCTCGAGCGCGTAGCCTCCCCCGGTGCGGCGGGCGCCCCAGGCGGCGAGGAGGCGCAGGGCGCCGGCCAGTTCGGTGCCCGGCCCGCTGAGGCGGTACTCGTAGCGGGGAGGGTGCTGCGAGTAGGGGAGGGAGATCACCAGGCCGTCGGCTTCGAGCTTGCGCAGCCGATGGGAGAGGGTATTGGGGGCGATGCCCGCCACCGCTTCGGCCAGCTGCCCGAAGCGGGCCGGTCCGGCGAGCAGGGCATCGACGAGGAGCAAGGTCCAGCGGTCCCCGACCCGGGCCAGGGCCGAGGCCAGGGCGGTGGGCTCGCCGGGCGGTTTGCGGATTGCGGAAAGGCGGCGCCTCATTACACTCACTTGCAGGTTGCAAGTGTATAGGAGGTCGAGGTGACGGTCCAGGACCTGGGGCAGGCCATAGGACGAGCGGTGGAGACCGCCGGACCGGCCGTCGTGGGCTTGTCCCGGCACCGGGTGGGAGGGTCCGGGGTGGTGATCGGGCCCGACCGCGTGCTCAGCAATGCCCACAACGCGGCGCCGGAGGGGGTGCGGGTCACCTTCGCCGACGGGCGGGTCGAGGACGGGCAGGTGCTCGGGGTGGACGTGGACGGCGACCTGGTGGTGCTCGAAGTCCCCACCGGGGGGGCTCCCATCCCGGAGTGGGGGGTGGTGGAGGACGCCGTGACGGGCACACCGGTGATTGCCATGGCCAATCCCGCGGGGCGCGGGCTGCGGGCCACCGTGGGCTTCGTCTCCGCCACCGACCGCCTCTTCCGCGGACCACGCGGCCATCGCATCGAGGGGGCGCTGGAGCACACGGCGCCCCTCCCGGCCGGCTCCTCGGGAGGGCCTCTACTGGACCTCTCGGGCCGGCTGATCGCGGTCAACACCCATCGCCTGGGCGAGGGCTTCCACCTGGCCCTCCCCGGCACCGCGAGCATGCAGGCCCGGGTGCGGGCGCTCATGGCGGGGGAGTCGCCGGGGGGCCGGCGCCTCGGGGTTGGCCTCGCCCCGGTGCCGGTAGCCCGGCGCCTGCGGCGGGCGGTGGGCCTGCCCGACGCCGAGGGCCTGCTCGTCCGCATGGTCGAGGAGGGCAGCCCGGCCGAGGCTGGCGGGCTGAGCCCCGGCGACTTGCTGATCGCCGCCGGGGGGCGCCCGCTGAGCGTCGTCGAGGACCTGCACGAGGCCATCGAGGAACTCGAGCACGGGGTCGATCGAGCTGCAGGTGCTGCGGGGGACCGAGGAACGCAAAGTCACGGTGGTCTTCGTAACGCCGCCATGAGCGCTGTCCCTCTCGACCCCTACTCGGCGGTGGTGACCCGTGTGGCCGAGCGGATAGGCCCGTCGGTCGCCTCGTTGCGGGTGACCGCCCGGGTGGCGGGGGGCCACCGCCCGGTCGGGTCGGGCTCGGCGGTGCTGGTGACCCCGGACGGGTTCGCCCTCACCTCGGCACACGTCGTCGGTGATGATCGCCGGGGAGACGCCACCCTGGCCGACGGCAGCAGCCTGGCCTTCCAGGTGGTCGGCAGCGATCCGCTGTCCGACCTGGCGGTGGTCCGCCTCGACGGGAGGGACCTTCGGCCGGCGCCCTTGGGCGACGCCGACGGGCTACGGGTGGGGCAGCTGGTCGTGGCAATCGGCAACCCGCTCGGCATGGCTGGATCGGTGACCGCCGGGGTGGTCAGTGCCCTCGGGCGGGCCTTTCCCACCCGCCAGGGCCGTGCCGCCGGGCTGGTCGAGAACGTGATCCAGACCGATGCCGCGCTCCATCCCGGCAACTCGGGAGGGGCGCTATGTGATGGTGCCGCAGAGGTCGTCGGGATCAACACCGCCGTGGTCGGTCCCCTGGTGGGCCAGGGGCTGGGCCTTGCCGTCCCCATCAACAGCGTCACCCGGGCCATCGTGTCCGCTCTGATCAACGAGGGGCGGGTGCGCCGCGCCTATCTGGGCATCGCCGGCGGATCGCGGCCCTTGCCGCCGCGAGTGGCGGCCGCCACGGGGCGCAGTCACGGCTTTGAGGTGGTGGAGGTGATGCCGGGCAGCCCGGCTGCCGACGCCGATGTCCGTCCGGAGGACGTGATCCTCGATCTGGATGGGTCGCCGGTCGCCGAGGCGGGGCGGATCCAGGGACTGATGACCGCCGACCGCATCGGCCGCCGGGCGACCCTCAGGCTCGCCCGGCGGGGTGCTCTGCGCGAGGTGGTGGTGGAACTGCGCGAACTCGATGTCGGGCGGACCTGAAGCCCGGCTGGGCCCAGGACCGATTCCTCTCCTGCATCGGCCTTCCTCGCGCCCGCGCCCGGCGGCTCGGTAGCCCGCGTGCTTGGGTCGCTCATGGCAAGCGCCCTCTCCACCGCCTAGCGTGGTGTCCTTACGCGTGGGCTTGGAAAGGATGGGAGTGATGAAAGGGAAGATCGGCGGGTTGCTGGTCCTTTGCCTCGGCCTGCTGCTGGTAGCCGGCGGCCTGGTGCTCAAGTTCGCCGTCCTCCCCGCGATGGCGGTGTGGCCGGACGACGTGGACAGCACGCGCACCTACGAGGGGACCCTGGTGACCATGCTCAACCCGCAGGCGCTGGCCACCGGGGATCTAGCGAACCTCTTCGTGTCCGATGTGCCGGTCTCGGTGGACCGCCACGTCACGACGGAGCAGGTCGATGGGAACCAGGCCCTGGTGCGTGAGCAGGTCCAGGCGCGGGGGCCCGACGGTGAGCTCATCCCGGGCCTGCAAACCGACGCTGACGGCCAGCACACGACCTACTGGTACACCATCGACCGGAAGACCACGGAGGAGATTCCCAACTTCACCGACAACCCGAACGTGGACGACAATCGGCAGGGGTTGGTGATCGGCTTCCCCATCGGCACCGAGAAGCGGGACTACGAAGGCTGGAGTGACGACCTTCAGCGGCTCGAACCGGTGGAGTACGTGGGGGCGGAGGAGCACGAGGGCATCACCACCTATCACTTCACCGCCGAGTCGGGGCCCCAACCGCTCCTCGACCCGATGCTGCTGGCCATGTTCCCCGAGTCGATGCCCAAGGCGATGGTGCAAGGGCTGGCGCCGCAGCTGGGGCTGTCCGAGGATCTCATGGCCCAGTTCGCCCAGCTGCTGCCCCTCCTGCCCGACCCGATCCCCTTCACCTACCTCTACGAGTACGCGACCGAGTACTGGGTGGAGCCGGCCACCGGGATGATCATCGACTACACAAAGGACGAATCGCGCATCCTGGCGATCGAGGTCGACCCCAGCATCGTGCCCATGGGGATGGTGCCGGTGGGGTCCGTGTTCCACCTCATCTACGAGCAGAGCGACCAGTCGATCGCCGACGCCCGGGAGGAGGCCGAAGACAGCAAGGGCACGATCGACCTGTTCGGGACGATCATTCCCTACGCCGCCATCGGGGTGGGCGCCCTGCTGATCCTCGGCGGTGCCTTCCTGATGTCCCGCAAGCGGGAGGAGACGGCCGCGTAGCGCCGCGCTTCACATCCCCGAGATCCCATGGAGCCCCCCGACGGTCGGGGGGCTCCTCGTGGGCCGGAGCACCGGACGGCGGTCCCCGTCTCAGATCTGGCCCGGGCGGACGAAGCCCCCGAAGAGACCGCCACTCCCCACGGTGGCGGCCCCGCTTCTGTCGCAGTCTTGCGCGATGCTATGGGTGAGGAGGCTCGAGCGAGCATGGACATCGGCAAGCAGAAGCGCGTGATCACCGTCGAGCCGGAGCCGCTGCAGGTTCCCCGACACCGAGCCGGCGGCACCGGAGCGGGAACCGGGACCGGTGCCCGTCCCCGAACGCGAGCGGGAACGGGTTCCGGCGCGTCGCTGAGGAGGGGCCGGTCGGAGCCCGGGTCACCCCGGCCTCCGACCGCGTCCGGAACCAGTGGCGGGGCGGGCCCCGGTGTTTGGGAGCGACCGGCCGGGCGGCTTAGGCTGGCGGCCGAGTGGGAGGTAGGCCGATAGTCACCATCGTCACCGACAGCTCGGCCGCGCTGGACGCGGCCACGGCCGCCGCTCACGGCGTCGTCGTCGTGCCCGGGCGGATCACCATCGGGGACGAGGTCTACCGGGATGGCGAGCTGCCGCTGGAGGAGGTCATCGCCCGTTACGGCGAGGGGGTGACCACCGCCGGGCCGGGGCCCGGCGACTTCGTCCGGGCGCTCGGCGAGACCCCGGGCGAGGTGCTCATGCTCTCCCTCACCCATCACCTGAGCAGCGCGATCGACTCCGCCCGGGTGGCCGCGGCCGACGCCGGGCCGAGGGTGCGGTTGGTGGACACCGGCACCGCCGCCGGCGGCCTGGCGCTGGTCGTGCTGTACGCGGCCGCGGCGGCACGAGCCGGCGGCACCATGGACGAGGTAGAGCAGGCCGCCCGCCGGGCCATGGCCGGAGTGCGGCTGGTGGTGCAGGTGGGCACCCTCGACTACCTGATCGCCGGGGGCCGGTTGCCGGCGTCGGTGGGGCGGGTGGGCACCCGGCTGGGTATGCGCCCGATGGTCGAGGTGGACCAGAGCGGCCTCCACACCCTGCGCCCCGCCTTCAGCAAGCGGGCGGCAGATGACCGCATGATGAAGATCTGGCGGGGTACCCGGCGGGAAGGCGCCCGGCTGCACGTGGCAGTGATGCACGTACTCGCCGAGGAGGAGGGGCGGAAGCTGCTGGCGCGGGTCAAGGCCGAAGTCGAACCGGCCACCGAGCTGGTCACCAACTTCGGGGCCATCATGGTGGTGCACACCGGGCCGGTGCTCACCGGCCTCTCGTGGTGGTGGGAGTAGGGCCCTCGCCGCTCAGGCGTAGAAGTCGTTCCCCTTGTCGTCCACGATGATGAAGGCGGGGAAGTCCACCACTGCGATCCTCCAGACCGCCTCCATGCCCAGCTCCGGGTACTCGAGGACTTCGACCTTGCGGATGTTCTCCTTGGCCAGGATGGCGGCCGGGCCGCCGATCGACCCGAGGTAGAAGCCGCCGTGCTTCCGGCAGGCCTCGGTCACCGCCGCCGAGCGGTTCCCCTTGGCCAGCATCACCAGGCTGCCGCCCTGGGACTGGAACGCCTCGACGTAGGAGTCCATGCGCCCGGCGGTGGTGGGGCCGAAGGAGCCGGAGGGGTAGCCCTCGGGCGTCTTCGCCGGCCCCGCGTAGTAGACGATGTGGTCCTTCAGGTACTGGGGCAGGCCCTCGCCGCGGTCGAGGCGCTCCTTGAGGCGGGCGTGGGCGATGTCGCGTGCCACCACCATCGGCCCGGTCAGGGAGAGGCGGGTCTTGACCGGGTAGCGCGACAGGGTGGCCCGGATCTCGTCCATGGGCCGGGTGAGGTCGATGGGCACCGCCTCGGCGGGGAGGCGCACCGCCCCCGGCTCGGGCAGGAAACGGGCCGGGTCGATGTCGAGCTGCTCGAGGAAGACCCCGTCGGCGGTGATCTTCGCCCTTATCTGCCGGTCGGCCGAACAGGACACGCCGATCCCCACCGGGCATGAGGCCCCGTGCCGGGGAAGGCGGATCACCCGCACGTCCAGGCAGAAGTACTTGCCCCCGAACTGCGCCCCGATGCCGTTGCGCCGGGTCAGCTCGAGCACCTGCTCCTCCAGTTCCAGGTCGCGGAAGGCCCGCCCGTAGGCGTTGCCGGTGGTAGGCAGGCTGTCGAGGTACCGGCAGGAGGCGAGCTTCACCGTCTTGAGCGTCGCCTCGGCGGAGGTGCCGCCGACCACGATGGCCAGGTGGTACGGGGGGCAGGCGGCGGTGCCCAGCGAGCGCAGCTTGCCGTCGATGAAGCGCAGCAGCGCCTCGTCGTTGAGCAAGGCCTTGGACTCCTGGAAGAGGACGGTCTTGTTGGCCGACCCGCCTCCCTTGGTGACGAACAGGAACTCGTACTCGCCGCCCGGGGAGGCCTGAATCTCGATCTGGGCGGGGAGGTTGGTGCCGGTGTTGCGCTCCTCGTACATCGTGAGGGGCGCCACCTGCGAGTAGCGCAGGTAGCCGCCGGTGTACGAGTCGAAGATGCCGTGGGAGAGCGCCTCCTCGTCGCCGCCCCCGGTGTGGACGTCCTCGCCCTTGTGGGCGATGACGATCGCGGTGCCGGTGTCCTGGCAGGAGGGAAGCACCATCTCCGCCGACACGACCGCGTTGCGCAGCATCACCAGAGCGACGAAGCGGTCGTTGTCCGAGGCCTCGGGGTCGTCGAGGATGGCCCGCCACTGCTGCAGGTGGCCGGTGCGGAACAAGTGGGAGACGTCGCGCACCGCCGCCGCGGCGAGCAGGCGCAGGGCGGCCGGCGCCACCTCGAGGATCCGGCGGCCGCCCAGCGCCTCGACCGACACGCCCTCGGTGGTGAGGCGCCGGTACTCGGTGGCATCAGGCCCCAGCTCGAAGACCGGCTGGAAGTGGAACTCGGCCATTGGGGGGAACCTTTCCGTCGCGGCGGGGTCCGCCGCCGATTGTACGGCGGCCACCGGGGCCCTTCCGCGGGGCGGGGACCTCCGGCCGCGGCGCCGCCGTTGGTTAGCATCGCCGCGCCGGGCGGTGCAGCGCCGCCCCGTTCACGGATGCATACCCTGTCCGCCCCGCCCTCTGCCCGGACCGGCGGCCGCAGCCCGCTGGTGGCCCCGGCGCTCATCGTCGCCGTGGTCGCCATCTCGTTCGCCGCCATCTTCCTGAAGCTGGCCGAGCCCACCCATGCGCTGACCCGCTCCGGCCTGCGGCTGCTGATGGCGGCGGCGATGCTCCTCCCGGCCGTGGTCCGGGGATGGCGGCGCGGCCGCCTGCAGCCGGTCGCCGGGTGGGCGGTGCTGGCCGGCCTGCTCTACGCGGTCCACTTCGGGGCGTGGATCGGCTCGCTCGACCTGACGACGGTCGCGGCCTCGGTCAGCCTGGTGACCGCCACCCCCCTCATCCTGGCGGTGGTCGGGGTGGTCACCGGACGCGATCGGCCGCAGGGCCTCCTCTGGGTGTCGCTCGCCCTGGGGGCGGCGGGGGTGGCCATCATCGGGGGAGCCGACCTCTCCGTGTCGGGCCGCGCCCTCGCCGGGGACGGCCTGGCGCTGGCCGGCACCGCGGCCATGGCCGGGTTCCTTCTGCTGGTGCGGCGGCTGGGCCCCTCCCTCGACGTGTGGTCGTTCATGGGCCTGGCCTGCGCGGTGGGCGGGGCGCTGGTGATGGCGGTGGCGGCCATCGCCGGCGTGGGCCTGACGGCGGCGAGCCCAGGGGCCCTGCTCTACATCTTCCTCAGCGCTCTCATTCCCCAACTGGTGGGGCACGGGCTCCTGACGTGGTCGCTGCGCTACACCACGCCGACGGTGGTGGGGCTGGCGACGCTGGGGGAGCCGGTGGGGTCCACCCTGCTCGCCTGGGTGTGGCTGGGGGAGGCGGCGCCGGCCGTGGTGCTGGTCGGCTGCGCGGTGGTGCTGGTCTCCCTGATGCTCGCCCTGGCCCGGCCGGGCCGGGGTGCCGACGCGGCGGCGGCCGGGCCATGATCGAGCGCTACCTGGCCGACTACGTCCTGCCCATGGACCCCGGCTTCTCGCTGCACACCCCGGGGTTCGTGGATGTCGCCGCCGGGCGGGTGGTGGCCGCCGGGCCGGCCGAGCAGGCCCCGCCCCTCGGGCGCGGCGATGCCGAGCACCGTGTGGGTGGCCTGGTCATGCCCGGCCTGGTCAACTGCCACGCTCACTCGGCGATGACCGTACTGCGGGGGGCCGGGGAGGGCCTCCCCCTGGACCGCTGGCTGCGGGAGGTGATCTGGCGGCGCGAGGCCGGCCTCACCCCCGAAGATGCCCGGCTGGGGATGCTGGTCGGAGCGGCGGAGATGCTCCTGGGGGGGACCACCACCAGCGCCGAGATGTACTTCCACGCCGGCGCGGTGGCCGAGGCGGCGATCGAGGCAGGCCTGCGCATCCTGGTCTTCCCGGCGGTGGCCGAGGCTCCCGGGTGGGAGCGCTTCGGGACCCCCTCCGACATGGTGCGCTCCGCCGTGGCCCTGCGCGAGCGACTGGCCGGGGAGGACCTCGTCGAGGTCGGGCTGGGGCCGCACTCCGCCTACACCCTCGGCGACGCCGCGCTCCGGGAGGTGGCCGAGGTCTCCTCCGCCACCGGGATGCCGGTGCACATCCATCTCGCCGAGACGCGCACCGAGGGCGACGCGGTCACCGCCCGCACCGGCCGCACGGTGGCCGCCCACCTCGCCGGCCTGGGCGTGTTCTTCGCTCGCACCACCGCCGCCCACTGCGTCTGGCTGGCCGATGAGGACATCACCCTGCTCGCCGAGCACCGCGTCGGCGTCGCCCACTGCCCGGGCTCCAACGGCAAGCTCGCCTCGGGCATCGCCCCGGTGGCGGCGATGCGCCGGGCGGGCATCTGTGTGGGGCTGGGCACCGACGGGCCGGCCTCCAACGACAACCTCGACCTGTGGGAGGAGGGCAGGCTGTCGCTCCTGTATGCCCGTCTGCGTGACCTCGACGCCTCGGCCCTGGGCCTGGAGGACGGGCTGCGCATGGCCACGTCAGAGGCGGCCGCCGCCCTTGGGCGCGACGACATCGGGGCCCTGCTGCCCGGCCGGCGGGCGGACATGATCCGCCTGTCGCTCGAGGACATCGTGTACGACCCGATCCTGCGGCCGCGGGACGTGCTCACTCACCTGGTGTGGGCCGGCTCTGCCCGGGACGTCACCGACGTCTGGGTGGGCGGGCGGCAGGTGGTGAAAGGCCGGGTGTGCCGCACGGTGGACGTGGAGGCGGCCCGGGGCGGCCTGCGGGCGGCGGCCCGGCGGCTGGCCCGCTGAACGATGGCCGGCCTCGGCGCCCGTCTGTACGAGCCGATCCTCGGTCGACTCCTCGCCGGGGTGCGCCGTGCCGGCCTGGCTCTCTGCCCTCCTCGCCCGGGCATGAGGGTGGTCGACGTGGGCTGCGGGACGGGAGCCGTGCTCGCTCGTTACGCCGCCGCCGGGTGCCGGGTGGCCGGTCTCGACGCTTCGGCCGCGCATGCTCGCCGAGGCCCGGCGGCGGCTGGGCCCCGGGGCCTTGCTGGCGGCCGGAGAAGCCACCGCGCTGCCCTTCGCCGCCGGCAGCGCCGACCTGGTGACGGCGATGATGCTGCTGCATACCCTCCCGGAGGAGGATCGCCCGGTCGCCCTGGCCGAGATGGCGCGGGTCGCCGGGGCGCGGGGCAGGGTGCTGATCGCCGACTACGGGCCGGCGCGGACTGCCGGCCTTCGGTGCCCGGCTCTCCCGCTGGCTGGCGGGCGCGATCGAGGGCCTGGCGGGCCACGGCGGGGGAATGCGTTCCCTGCGGGCCGCCGGGGGGGTGGCCGGCCTGGCGGGGCCGGCGGGGATGGTGGTTCGAGCCGAGTCGGCGGCCGCCGGGGGAGCCATCACGGTCTCCGTGCTGCTCCCGGTCGGCCCGCCGGGCGGATAGCCTGGGAGGGCAAGGAGGACACGTGGACTTTGCACCGTCGCCGGAGCACGAGGCCTTTCGCAAGGTGGTACGGGAGTTCGCCGAGGCGGAGATCGCCCCCCACGCTGCCGACTGGGACCGGGACCATCACTTCCCGGTCGAGACGGTGCGCAAGATGGGCGACCTGGGCCTCTTCGGGCTGCCCTTCCCCGTGGAGTACGGCGGGGCGGGCTCCGGCCTGCTCACCCTGAGCATCGCCATCGAGGAGATCGCCCGGGTCGACGCCTCCATGGCCATCACCCTCGAGGCGGCGGTGGGCCTGGGGGCCAACCCCATATTCCGCTTCGGCACGGCTGAGCAGAAGCAGCGGTGGCTCCCCGACCTGGTGGCCGGCCGGGCTCTGGCCGGCTTCGGGCTCACCGAGCCCGAAGCCGGCTCGGACGCGGGGGCTACCCGCACCAGGGCCGAGCTGTCCGACGGGGAGTGGGTGATCAACGGCGAGAAGTCCTTCATCACCAACAGCGGCACCCCCATCACCTCCCTGGTCACGGTCACCGCCCGCACCGGCCCGGGGGAGATCTCGGCCATCATCGTGCCCTCGGGGACCCCCGGCTTCGTTGCCGATCCCCCGTATCGCAAGATGGGCTGGCGCGCCAGCGACACCCGCGGCCTGCACTTCGAGGACTGCCGGGTGCCGGAGGAGAACCTGCTGGGGGAGCGGGGGCGCGGGTTCCGCCAGTTCCTCTCCATCCTCGACGACGGCCGGGTGGCCATCGCCGCGATGTCGGTGGGCATCGCCCAGGGGTGTCTCGAGCAGGCGGTGGCCTACGCACGCGAACGGCAAGCCTTCGGCCGGCCCATCGGCGCCAACCAGGGCACGGCCTTCCGCTGCGCCGACATGGCGGTGGCGGTGGACGCCGCCCGCCTGCTCACCTACCGGGCGGCCTGGCTCCGCGACGCCGGCCGGCCCTTCCACCAGGAGGCGGCCATCGCCAAGCTGCACGCCTCCGAGATCGCGGTGGACGCCAGCCGCCACGCCACCCAGATCTTCGGCGGGTACGGGTTCGTGGATGAGACGCCGGTGAGCCGCTTCTACCGCGACGCCAAGGCGCTGGAGATCGGCGAGGGGACCAGCGAGATCCAGCGCCTCATCATCGCCCGAGGCCTGGGCTTGCCCCTGTAGACCCCCGGGTTTGTCACGGGCGTCGGCGTAAGCTGGCCGGGCCGGAGGGAGGCATGCCCCGCTTCGCCACCATCGACTTCCACGTCACCTCCGAGTGCAGCCAGGAGTGCCCGTACTGCTGGGGGCCGCACGACGTGCCGGCGGTGGACACCGCCACCGCCCTGGCCATCGTGGAGCGCATCGCCGCCGCCGGCGCCCGGCGGATCGTGTTCACCGGCGGCGACCCCATGAAGCGGGAGGACCTGGGGACCCTCACCCGCGGTGCCCGCCGGGCCGGCCTGGAAGTGGCCCTCTCCACCACCGGGGACCTGCTGACCGCCGAGTTCCTCGCCGAGCACGCCGCCGAGATCGATCTGGTGTCCCTCCCTCTCGACGGTGCCAGCGAAGAGGTCTCGCAGCGCACGAAGAAGGAGGGCCACTTCACGGCGGTGCTCGCCGCCCTGGACCTGCTGGCCGCCCACCCCGGCATCGACGTGAAGGTGGCCACGCCGGTGACCCGCCACAACCTGGCCGACGTCCCCGACATCGTGCGGCTGCTCGACGAGCGCGCCGCCGAGATGCCCAACCGCCTCTTCTACAACGTCTTTCAGGCCTTCCCGCGCTCGATGGACGCAAGCGTGGCCGTGGGAGAGCCTGCTGGTCTCCGCCGCCGAGTTCGCCGCCCTGGAGGAGGAGATCGCCGCCAGCGCCGCACCGGTTCCGCATCAACTGGCTCAGCCACGAGATCCTCGACCGGCTCTACGTGATGGTCTTCCCCGACGGGAGCCTCGTCGTCCCGGTGGGGGGCTCCTTCCGCAGCTACGGGCCGTTCCTGGACGTGGTGGACCTGGACGAAGCCCTCGCTCGCGCCGACTTCGACGCCGCCAAGCACCTGCGCCACTCCCGGGGCTGGGGCAAGTCGGAAGGTGCCCCGGCTACTTGATGCGGTAGCCGCCCAGTTCGTTGGCCAGCACCCACGCCACCACCGATCCCGTCTCGATGTGCTCGGAGAGGGTGGTCTCGGGGGCCGCCCCGGCCGAGCCGGGCTGGGCGGCGCCGGCCCGGGCAGAGTGCATGGCCCGGAAGCGCTCCTGCCAGCGGGCGTAGTTGGCCGGGCGCAGGTCCACCCAGCCCTTGTCCGCCCAGCGGTCCCGGTCGCCGGGGCCCAGGGGCACCTCGGCCTCGCCGGCCACCTCGGGGATGCGCAGGAAGGGGCCGCGCCACAGCGTCGTGCCGTCGGGGCCGAGCACCGGCAGGCCCAGCGAGGTGATGGTGTCGCGCAGGCCGGGCTCCCGCTCCAGCACCCCCGCGGCAGCGGTGCTGGCCTCCTCGGGGGTCACGGCCAGCACCGCGGGGAGGGTCCCGAAGGCCATGGCGAGCAGCTCCGTCTCCCACAGCAGCTTGGAGAGCTCCGGGGGGCCCAACTGCCCGAGGGCCACGCTGTGGGTGGCCGACTCCGCTTCCAGAACGCGCAGCTCCTCGAGCACCCGGGCGCGCAGCACCCCTGCCCGGTACGAGGGCCCGAGCACGGCGCCGTCGAGGGCGGCGACGACGTCCCGGCCGGTGTTGCGCCCGGTGATCTCCTGGGCGCAGAGGAAGGCGATCTCCTCCGGCGTGACGAACTCCATCTGCCCCAGGGCGGTGATCGCCTCGAACTCGCCCTTGGTGAACAGGCCGTTCTCGCCGGTGTCCACCACCGGCAGGCGGAGGTCGCCGCATCGCTCGAAGCCGGCGGGGTCCATTCGCAGGCGGAGGGTGCTGCCCAGAGGCTCGGACCGGGCGGAGTAGAGCGAGACCGGGCCGCCGCGTTCCCGGATGGCGCGGTGGCCGACGTCGGCGTAGCCGATGAGGGCCCCGGGCTTGATCTCCTTGACCGCCGGCCGCTCTGGGGAGCGGGCCATCAGGTAGAGCAAGCCGGTGTGGGCGAAGCCCACCGCCGTCTTGGTCAGCAGCTTGGCGGAGGGACGGTCCTCGCTGTGGGTGTAGGGGATATTCAGGCCCAGGCCGCCGGTGCCGGTGGTGCCTACCTTCAGGTAGAGGCGGGTTCCCACCTCGCGCAGCGCCCGGTCGAGGATGAGCACGTGGCGCACCAGCTGGGGCAGGGAGATGGACAGGATGAGGGTCTCCACGTCGCGGGCGAACGCCGCGGGGTCCACCTCACCTCCGGTCAGGAGGGTGTGCGAGTCGCGCTCGGCCGAAGGCGGCCGCGCTGTAGACGTCCTGGTAGGAGATGGCGGTGGCGGTGTTGATCGCGTCCACCACCACGTCGGGGCGGTGGCGCGCGAAGACCAGGGCGAGCTGGGAGCGGCCGTAGGCGGCGTCCAGGGGACCGAGCAGGTCGTCGAAGATCGCCCGGCGGCAGGCCTCGTCCTCCATCAGGCGGCGCCGTTCCTGCTTGGCGAACTCGGCGCGCACGAAGAGGTCGCCCCACTCGCCGATCACTTCCACGCTGGGCGGAATGAGCAGGCGAAGGCGCTCCACTGCTCGCTCGACCTCGCCCTCGGGGAGCGAGGCGAGCACGACTCGCTCCGGCCGGAAGCGGTTGGCCACCTCGCGGGCGACCTCGAAGCCGACCATGCCCGCACCGCCGAGGACGAGGAAGGTCCGGTCCTGCACACTGCCTCCTGTCTCAGCCTTGTGGCCTCCGGTCTAGCCGAGCCGGCGGCCGCGCGCCAGGGCAGTCAGTCCCGGTGGGGGCGGGTGTCTGGAGGCGCGGCTTTCCCGGGAGGCCGGACGGCCCTGCCTGCAGGGGCTTCGGCATCCGGTAACCACGAGCCGTCCGGGGTACGGTGGGGCCTGCATGGAAGCCGGGCAAGGGATCATGCTCCTCGGTGACGAGGCGGTCGCCCTGGGCGCGCTGCACGCCGGGGTCAGCGCCGCCTACGCCTATCCGGGCACCCCGTCCACCGAGATCCTCGAGTACCTGATCCCCCGGGCCGAGGAGGCGGGGATCACTGCTCACTGGTGCGCCAACGAGAAGACGGCCTACGAGCAGGCGCTCGGCGTGTCGATGATGGGCCGCCGCGCCCTGGTGGCCATGAAGCACGTCGGCCTCAACGTGGCCATGGACCCCTTCGTCAACTCGGCGCTGGTGGGCCTGGGCGGCGGCCTGGTGGTGGCGGTGGCCGACGACCCGGGCATGCACTCGTCTCAGAACGAGCAGGACAGCCGCATCCTCGCCGACTTCGCCCGCATCCCCTGCTTGGAGCCGGCGGACCAGCAGCAGGCCTACGACATGACGCGGGAGGCGTTCGATCTCTCCGAGCGCTTCGGGCTGCCGGTGATGGTCCGCCTCGTGACCCGCCTCTGCCACAGCCGGGCGGTGGTGGCACCCGGCCCGGCTCGGCCCCAGAACCTGCTCGCCAAGACGGAGTCGCCGCAGGACTGGACGCTGCTGCCCCACAACGCCCGGCGCCTGTGGCGGCGGCTGCTCGACCGGCTCCCCGCGGTGCGGGACTGGGCCGAGGGGGTGCCGTACAACACCCTGACGGCGGGCGACGCCGACGCTCCTCTTGCCGTCATCACCTCGGGAATCGCCCGCCACTACTACGCCGCCGAGTCCGCCGAACTGGGGTTCCGGCCGCCCCATCTGCACATTGGGGCCTACCCGCCGCCGGAAGGGCTCATCGCCCGCCTGGCCGCCGGGGGCCGCCGCCTGCTGGTGATCGAGGAGGGCTATCCCTTCCTGGAGCGGCAGGTGCGAGGGGTGCTGCCCCACGCCTGGGAGGTGAGCGGCCGGGAGTCGGGGGCGCTGCCCCTCGACGGGGAGCTCACCCCCGACCTGGTACGGGCCGCCCTCGGCCTGCCGGCCCGGGCGCACATGGGGCCGGCCTCGCTGCCCTTGCCGGACAGGCCCCCGCAGCTGTGCCGGGGGTGCCCGCACGCCGACTCGTATGAGGCGGTGCGCGCTGCCCTGGGCGGGTTCCCCGTATCGGTGGTCACCTCGGACATCGGCTGCTACACGCTGGGGGCCCTGCCGCCCCACTCGGCCATCGAGTCCTGCGTGTGCATGGGCGCTTCGGTGGGGATGGCGAAGGGTGCCGCCGATGCCGGGCTGCGCCCCGTCCTCGCCGTCATCGGCGACAGCACCTTCCTGCACTCCGGGGTGACGCCGCTCATGGATGCCGTCGCCGCCTCCACGCCCATGACCCTGCTGATCCTGGACAACGGCACAGTGGCGATGACCGGTCTGCAGCCCACGGTGCTGCCCGGCTCCCGCCTGGAACCGCTGCTGGCAGGCGTGGGGGTGGAGCGCGAGCACCTGCACGTGGTCGAGGTGGCCCCCCGGCGCAGTCGACGAGCTGGCGGCCCTGCTGCGGGCGGAGTTGGAGTACCCGGGGGTGTCGGTGATCGTGGCCGTCCGGGAGTGCGTGGAGATGGCCAAGGCGGGGCGGCGAGAGGCCAAGGGCCCATGAAGCGCGACGTGCTGCTCGCCGGGGTGGGCGGACAGGGGGTGCTCTCGGTGGCCGCGGTGCTCGCCGAGGCGGCCCGACGGGAGGGCCTGGTGGTGCGCCAGGGCGAAGTGCACGGCATGTCGCAGCGGGGTGGGGCGGTGCAGGCCACGCTGCGCCTCGCCGATGGTCCCATCGACGGCGACCTCGTCGCCCGGGGCGGCGGCCGACCTGGTTCTGGGGGTGGAGCCGGTCGAGGCTCTGCGCTACCTGGAGTACCTGGCTCCGGGCGGGCGGCTGGTGACGGCCGCCGACCCCTACGTCAACGTCCCCGACTACCCGCCCATCGAGGAGGTGCTCGCCGCGGTGCGTTCGGTGCCCGGCTCGGTGGTGGTGGAGGCCGGCGGCCCTGGCCCGGGAGGCCGGGTCGGGACGGGTGGCCAACGTGGTCATGGTGGGGGCAGCCTCCGCTTTCCTCCCCCTGCGGCCGGAGGTGATAGAGGCCTGCCTGCGCGACGGGTTCGCCGCCAAGGGGGAGAGGGTGGTCGAGGCCAACCTGCGGGCCTTCGCCCTGGGGCGGGCGGCAGTGGGGGAGAGGGCCGCCCGGTGAGCGCCCCGGCCCCGATGGTGGCCGCCGCCCTCGCTGCCGGCCGCCGCGCCCTGACTGGAGGCGGAGGCCTACATGGTGGCCGCCGCTCTCGGCATTGCGGTGCCCGCGCACCGGGTGGTGCTTCCCGGCGAGCCGGTGCCGCCGCTCGACGGCCTGGCCGGTGAGCGGGTGGTGGTGAAGGTCCTGGCGGCGGAGGTGGCCCACAAGACCGACCGGGGCGGGGTGCGGGTGGTGCCCCGGGAGACTGCCGCGGTGGAGTCGGCGATCGCCGCCATGTCCCCGGCCTTCGCCGACGAGGAGGTGCTCGGCTGGCTGGTGGCGGAGTTCGTGGCCCACGACACCGGCCCGGGCGGCGAGGTGCTGCTCGGGGTGCGCCGCACCGCCGAGTTCGGCCCGGTGCTCGTCCTCGGCGTCGGCGGGACCCACGCCGAGATGCTCGCCCCGGCCCTGGCGCCGGCGGTGCTGGCGGGTGGAAGGGCGAGAGACGGAGAGGGCCCGCGCCCTCTCCCGTTCCCCGGCGGTGGCGCTGCTCACCGGCGGTGCCCGGGGGAGTGCCCCGGCCGTCGGCGCCGGGGCACTGGCCTCGTTGGTGGCCCGGCTCGCTGGCCGAGGTGCCGGGGCTGCCCCCCGAGGTGGTGGAGTTCGAGGCCAACCCGGTGGTGTTCACCGCCGGCGGGCCGGTGGCCCTCGACGCCCTCGCCCGGCTGGGGAGCCTGCCCGCGGCGGGCCCCGGACCGGCCGGCGACACAGATCGACCGGCTGCTCCATCCCCGGTCGATGGCGATCGTCGGGGTGTCGGAGCGCATGAACCCGGGACGGGTGATCCTCGAGAACGCCCTGGCCGCCGGGTTCCCGGCCGGCTCGGTGACGGTGGTGAAGCCGGGGGCGGACGAGATCGCCGGCTGCCGCTGCGTCCCCGACCTGGCGTCGCTGCCGGGCAGGGTGGACCTGCTGGTGCTCAGCATCGCCGCCGCCGCCGCCCCGGCGGCGCTGGAGGAAGTGGTCGCGCGGGGCGCGGCCGAGGGGGTGATCCTGATCCCCGGCGGCCTGGGGGAGCGTGAGGGAAGCGAGGCGCTCGCCGAGCGCGCCCGGGCGGCGGTGGCCGAGGGGCGCCGACGCGGGAGTGGGCCGGTGGTCAACGGGGGCAACTCCATGGGCATCCGCTCCGTCCCGGGCCGCTACGACGCCACCTTCATCCCCGGCTACAAGGCGAGCCCGCCAGCCGATGCCCCGGCGGCGCCGCTGGCGGTGATCTCCCAGAGCGGCGCCTTCGCCATCGCCCGCCTCGACCGGCTCGCCCTGCTGCGGCCCCGCTACCTGGTGACGCTGGGCAACCAGCTCGACCTGACCGCCGGCGACTACCTCGCGTTCTGGCAGGACGACCCGGCGGTGGAGGTGTTCGCCTGCTACCTGGAGGGCTTCCGGCCCGGCGACGGCGGCCGCTTCCTGGACGCTGCGGCCCGCATTCGAGAGCGCGGCGGGACGGTGATCCTCTACCTGGGCGGGCGCACTCCCGCCGGGGCCGCCGCCGTCTCGTCGCACACCGCCTCGCTGGCCCCCGATCATCGGGTGGCGCGGGCGCTGGCCGCGGATGCCGGCGTGCTGGTGGCCGAGTCGCTGGAGGAGTTCGAGGACCTGCTCCGCCTGGCGGTGCTGCTCCGCGGACGGGAGATCGCGGGCCCGGGCCTGGGTGCGGTCTCCAACGCCGGGTTCGAGTGCGTCGCCCTGGCCGACACCCCCGGGCCCTTCTCCTTCCCCTCGCTCGGCGCCGCCACCGTGGCCCGCGTCGAGGCCGTCCTCACCGGGCTGCGCCTGCAAGGGCTGGTCGGGGTGCAGAACCCCCTCGACCTGACGCCGATGGCGGATGCGGCCGGCTTCGGCGACGCCGCAGCGGCGGTGCTCGCCGATCCGGCGGTCCAGGTCGGGGTGGTGGGCTGCGTCCCTCTCACCCCGGTGCTGGCCACCCTCGAGCCCGGGCCGGGGCACTCCGAGGACCTGGCCGCCGCCGGCTCGCTCGCCCGGCGCCTGGCCGACCTGTGGCGGGCGACGACCAAGGCCTGGGTGCTGGTGATCGACGGCGGGAGCCTCTACGACCCCCTGGCCCGGTACCTGGAGCGGGCAGGGGTGCCGGTGTTCCGGGCGGCCGACCGGGCGCTGCGCGCCCTGGGCCGCTACGCCGCCGTCCGGCTCGGCCGGTAGCGGGGATCAGCCCGGGCCGGTGCCATCCCGAGCACGTCGGCGAGGAAGCGGGCCGTCTCGTCGAGGAGGCGTGCGCCGAAGGTGAGCACCGGGTCGTTGTGGTCGGCTCCCTCGAAGGTGACCAGCCGCTTCGGCCCCGGCGCCGCCTCGAACAACGGACGCTCTGTGCGTAGGGGACGACGGTGTCGGCGGTGCCGGCCAGGACCAGCAGGGGCACGTCGATCGAGGCGATCCGCCCGAGGGAATCCCAGCGGTCGTCGATCACCCCTTTGGGGATGAAGGGGAGGTGGGCCCGGGCGACGTCGAGCAGCGAGGTGAAGGGGGAGCGCAGCACCAGGGCCGCCGGAGGCCGGCGCTCGGCGAGGCCGATCAGCACCGCCGCCCCGAGCGACTCGCCGAAGTAGACCAGGCGGGAGATCCCGGGCCGGGAAGCCAGATACTCCGCGGCGGCGGCGGCGTCGGCGATGAGGCCGTCCTCCTCGGGAGCGCCGGGGTTGCCGCCGTAGCCCCGGTAGTCCAGGGAGAGCACTCCCAAGCCCCGGCGCTGCAGCCCGGCGGACAGAGGGAGGCGGTCGGCCCGATTGCCGGCGTTGCCGTTGCAGAGCACGGCGGCGACGTCCCCGCTCCCCGGCAGATACCAGGCCGCCAGCTCGAGGCCGTCGGCGGTGGCGCAGGGTCACGCCCTCGCCCGCGACGCCGGGCGGCTCCCGGGGGGGCACCCGGTCGTCGGGGAAGTAGATGAACCGCCTCGCCCAGCTGCTCACGGCAGGCCGAGTCTACGGGCCGTCCGCGCCCTCGCCGGGGGTCGCGGGGCGGCGGCCAGCAGGCGCGATTCCGATCGCCTAGCCTTGCGCCCATGAGCGATGGCGGGAGGAGAACCGTCCCGGTCGCCGCCCTGTGGCGGCGGCCTTTCCCTCCTCGCCGCCGCCTGCAGTGGGGGGGCGGCCACCACCACCACGGTGACCTCGACCACCCTCGCCTCCACCACCACGACCACCGATGGGGCGCACCGAGCTGGAGGCCAACGGCACCCCCTTCCTGCAGGAAGGCGACACGGGGGCCTACGTCGAGGCACTGCAGTTCTACCTGGTCTGCACCGGGCACGAGCGGCTCACTCCCGACGGCCCGGCCATCACCGTGGACGGCAACTTCGGCCCCATCACCGCCGACGCCGTCGCCTACTTCCAGGCCGAGTTGCGCCGCATCCCCTCCGGCGACCCCGACGAGGAGACCTTCGCCCAACTGGCGCGCGACTGCCGTGAGGAGCGGTCGGTGGCCTTCCCCGACCGGCAGGGAGTGGAGGCGGTGGCCGGGAACGTCGGGCCCGGCGACGACGAGATCTTCGCCCTGGAAGGGGTGCAGGGAAGGGTCATCACCATCGTGGTGACGGAGGGGGACATACAGGCCACGCTGGAGACCGTGGAAGGCACCCGGGTGCAGCAGATCTCCCTGGGAGGCGGATGGTCGGGGAAGCTGCCGACCGACAGCGAGTACCAGCTGCGGATGACCGGAGGACAAGCCGTCTCCTACTTGCTGGACATCCAGGTGGCCCGGCCGCGCTTCGTCAACATCGACTTCGGGCGAATGAACCTGGCTGCCGACGGCTTCGGCATACTCTCCTTCGGTGACGACGCCGAGCGGGTGATCGAGCGCCTGCAGGGAATCCTCGGCGATCCTTCGACCGACTCCGGATGGGCTACCGGGGACGCGGGCGGACGCACCTGCTTGGGCAGCAACCGACACCTGGTCTGGGTCATCCAGCCGGCCGAGGAGGGCGACCAGCACCCGGCGGTGCTCTACGTGCACTTCGGCGAGGACGACACCGGGGCGCAGGCACTGGCCGAGTACGCCTACGTCTCCCTCGACCCGCAGGCGGTCGACGCCGGCGCCATGGACCTGTCCACCGCGGGCGGGGTGACCATCGGGCGCACGATCGCCGAGTTCGTCGCCGTCTACGGGCAGCCCGAGTTCATCGACGGCACCTCCGGGATGGCCGAGGCTGCGGGCATGATGATGGGAATCGCCCAGGCGGGCGGAGAGGACCTGGTCTGGTTCGTGGGTGCGGGCGAGGACGGCTGCGAAGGCTACGAGTAGCCCCGGGCCCGGCCCGATCATCCTGAAGATGGCGGAGGGCGCCGCCGCGGCCGGCTCACCTGGCCGGCCGCGGTGCGGAGGGAGACCAGCAACACGCAGGCCCTCGATCTGCCAGAATTGGGCAAGACGCCACGGTTCGCGTGCGCGCGGCAAGGCTGCCGGAGGGCGAAGGCGATGGCCCAAGACGAGTACCGCACCCGCCTCAGGGATCGCCGTTTGCTGCTGACCCTGGCGGTGGGACTGCCCCTCGTCGAGGTTCTCACGCTCGCCCTGTTGGACATCCCCTCCGGGTTCGGCCTCGCCGGCCAGGTGACCGCCCCGGGCCCGTTCGGGGTCTTCCACGACTTGCGCTGGCTCTTCGTGTTCCACGACTCGGTGGCCGGCTTCGTTGCGTGCCTTCTCTTGCTGATCGCCTTTCGCTCGCTGCTGACGGCGCTGCTGGTGCGCAGCGCCTGGCCGGGCCGGCCTCCCGGGTTCCGTCGCCTGCTGGGCTACGCCGTGGTGAGCACCCTGGTCGCCGCCGTCTTCCTCTCTCCCTGGGTCACCCTCCTGTTCGGGGCGGCGGTCGTCCCGCTCTCCTGGCTCTTCTTCGGTGCCTTGCCCCCGGCCCTGGCCACCATCCTGGTTCTTCATCACATGGGGATCGACGGCGGATGGTGGCGCCGGCTGCCCCCGGTCCGCTCCGCCGCCTGGATGGGCCTGTCGTTCCTCGCCCTGAGCCTCAGCGCCCTGGCGGTGGCCGGCCGGTCGCTCCCGGTGGTCCTCGGGGCGGTGGCCGTCACCGGCCTGTTCAACGCCTGGGCCTGGCACCACCTGCGTGGGCGAGATAGTGCGGCGGGCTGCCCGCCCGGTCGCGCCGCCTCGCCCCGGTGACGGTGATGGCGGCGCTGGCGGTGTTCGCTGGTGGCGGTCGTCGGCTCGCAGATCGGCTTCGCGGCGCGTGGCACCGAGGACCCGGGTGTCTGGGTCGCCGGTGACGTCCGGCAGGGCGTGCGGGCGGTGCTGCTGGTGGGCGGTTTCGCCAGCGGCTGCTGCGACGAGGGGCCGAAGCTGCAGGGCGGATCGGACGCGATCTACGTCGAGCAGTTCTCCTACTTGGGGCTCACCGACCGAGGGCGATCCGCTGCCCCACAGCGGGCTGGTCACCGACGCCGATCTCTCCCGGATGGCCCGGCTGATGGCAGCCCAGGTGGACGAACCTCGCCGCGCGAGCGGCGGGCCGGTGGCGGTGGTGGCCGAGAGCGAGGGCACCCTGGTCGCCTCGGTCTACCTCGCGGAGCACCCGGAGGCGCCGGTGGATCGCCTCATGCTGCTCAGCCCCATCATCGAGCCGGGCCGGGTGACCTATCCCGACCCCGGCGAGGAGGGCCAGGGGATGGTGGCCGGCTACGAGCTGCGCGTCATATCCGAACTGATCGACGAGATGGCTCCCTTCACCATCTCCGCCGACAGCGCCCTGGTCGAATCGGTGCGGCGGGAGGCGGCCGACCTCCAGGCGGCCGCTCCTGGGGGATCACCCCCGCATCGAGGAGGTGGCGGTGCTCCCCCTGGCCGACGCGGTGACCGGGCCCGGCGACGGCGACTTCGAGATCGAGGTGATCGTGGTGCCCGGGTTCCACGGCGGCCTCCGGGGGCGGCCCGACGTCCAGGCGATGATCCGCTCCTGGGTGCTGGGTGAGGACCTGGAGGGCTCCGGCGATCTGGCTGACGGTCAACCGGGTGATCGCCGGCAGCGCCTCCGCCTGGCAGGTGCCGGCGCTGGACTCGCTTGCGTATCCTGCCGGCTGAACATGCTGCGGCTGGACGGCCTGGGCAAGCGCTTCGGCGACGTGGTGGCCCTCGACGGCTGCACCTTCGAGGTAGGCCGCGGGGAGATGGTGGGGTTCCTCGGCCCCAACGGCGCCGGCAAGACCACCGCCATGCGCTCGGTGTTCGGGCTGGTGGCCCTCGACCGGGGCTCGGTCACCTGGAGCGGCGCGCCCATCGACCGGGCAGCGCCGCCTTCGCTTCGGCTACATGCCGGAGGAGCGGGGCCTGTACCCGCGCATGCGGGTCCTGGAGCAGGTGGCCTACTTCGGCCGGCTGCACGGCATGGCCCGGGCCGGCGCGCTGTCGCCGCCGCCCGGCGGCTGCTGGCAGGCTCTGGGGCTGGAGGAGCGGCTGCGCGACCGGGTGCAGGACCTGTCGCACGGCAACCAGCAGCGGGTGCAGCTGGCGGTGGCGCTGGTGCACGAGCCCGACCTGATCGTGCTCGACGAGCCCTTCTCCGGCCTCGACCCGGTGGCGGCGGCGCGCCTGGCCGAGGTGCTGGCCGAGCGGGCCCGGGCCGGGGCGGCGGTGCTCTTCTCCAGCCACCAGCTCGACGTGGTCGAGCACCTGTGCGAGGACGTGGTGATCGTCGACCGGGGCCGGGTGGTCCTCTCCGGGCGGGTCGAGGATCTGCGGGCCGCCTCGCCGCGCCGTTACCTGGAAGCGGTGGTGAGCGGGGCCGGCGCCGCCTGGGCCGAGGCGGTGCCCGGGGCCGCGCTGGTGAGCCACCGGGGGGATCGGGTGCGGCTGCGCCTGGACCGGCCGTTCGACCTGCCGGACCTGGTGGCCCGGGCCCGGGCGGCCGGCGAGGTCGAGGAGTTCTCGCTGACCCCTCCCGACCTCTCGGAGGTCTTCATGGAGGCGGTGGGGCGATGAACGCGCTGGCGCACCGTCTGGCTGGTGATGGGCCGGGACCTGGCGGCCCGGCGCAAGGCGGCCGCTGGTCGTCACGCTGATCACCCTCGACCCTGGCCGTCGGCGGGATCGTCGTCGCCGCCCTGGCGACGGAAGGGAGCGGCGCCGCCGCTGCAGCGGCGAGGAGGCCGACCGGGTGCATGGCCGTCCTGGCGGTGGTCATCCTCTTCCTGGCGCTGGTGATCACCGGGCAGGTGATCGCCGAGGGGGTGGCCGAGGAGAAGCGGAGCCGGGTGGTCGAGGTGGTCCTGGGCACCGTCGCCCCCCGCCACCTGCTGATCGGCAAGGCGGCGGCCATCGGGCTCATCGGCCTGGTCCGAGGTGCTCCTGCTCGTGCGGCTGCGGTGGCTGCCGCCGGGGTGGCCCTCGACGCCTTCGCCCTGCCCCGGGCCACCGCCGGGGCCCTGGTGGCGGTGGTCGGGCTGGTTCCTGCTCGGCTTCGCCTTCTACGCCACGGTCTACGGGGCGGCCGGGGCTCATGGTCGCCCCGCACGAGAACTCGGCGCAACGCCACCTTCCCGGTCACTCTGCTCCTGATGGTCGGGTACTTCGCCGGGCTCAGCGCGCCGGGGCGGCGACGGCCTGTTCATCCAGGTGCTCTCGCTGCTCCCGCCCACCGCGCCGCTGACCATGCCGCTGCGCATCGCCTTCGGCGACGCGCGCGGTGTGGGAGGTCGTGCTTGTCGGTGGTGCTGACGCTGGCCGCCGCCTACGGGATGATCCGCCTGGGCGCCCGGCTCTACGCCGGGGCCCTGATGCGAGGCGGCAGGGTGCGCTGGCGCGATGCCTGGCGGGATGCCGCCCACCTGGGCTGAGTCGGCGGGATGGGGCCGTTCGGCCCTGCCCGGGGCCCGCCCGCCTCCGCTTCCATGGCCGCGGACCAGATGATCGAACTCCGCATCCACGGGCGGGGCGGCCAGGGCGCCGTGGTGGCCTCCAAGGTGCTGGCCGAGGCCGCCTTCCTGCGCGGCCGCTACGTGCAGTCCTACCCCGACTACGGCGTGGAGCGGCGCGGGGCCCCGGTGGTGGCCTTCGCCCGCATCGCCGAGCCGGGGGACGACTTCTTCGTGCGCCAGGACATCCGCGAGCCCGACCACCTGCTGGTGCTCGACGCCACGCCTGCTCGCCTCGGCCCCGGTGCTGTCCGGGCTCGAAGCCGGGGGGCTGGGTGGTGGTCAACACCCCGGCAGGCCCCGGCGCCCTGGGGGTGCCCGAGGAGCTACCGGGTGGCCACGGTGGACGCCGCCGGCATCGCGGTGCGCCACGGCCTGGGGAGCCGGTCGCAGCCGGTGGTGAACACGGCCATCCTCGGGGCCTTCGTGCGGGCCACCGGGGTGGTGGAGCTGGAGGCCCTGCTGGAGGCCATCGACCTCGAGGTGCCGGTGAAGGCCGAGGAGAACCGGGCGGCGGCCAGCCGAGGCCTTCGACGCAGGCGCATCTGGGATAATGAGGCGATGAGCGACCTCACCCACGTAGACGACTACCCGGAGATCCCGGTGTCGCTGCGTGGCCAGCCGGGAGGTGCTGCGCACCGGGGAGTGGCGCAACATGCGGCCGGTGCTCACCGGAGCGGCGGGCCCCCTGCTCGGACGCCTGCCCGGCGGCGGTGCCCGTGCCCCGCTACCTGCACCTGCTGAGCCGAGGGCCGCCTGCGGGAGGCCTACGAGGCCTTCACCCTGCGCAACCCCTTCCCGGCGGTCACCGGGCGGGTCTGCCCCCACTTCTGCGAGACCGCCTGCAACCGCGAGCCCGTACGACGGGCCCGCTCTCGATCCGGGCGCTGGAGCGCTACCTGGGCGACGCCGCCGCCGGCCTGGCCCTGCGCGGGCCCGGAGCGGGAGACCGGGCGGAGGGTGGCGGTGGTGGGCTCCGGGCCCGGCCGGCCTGTCGGCCGCCTACTACCTGCGGCGCTCCGGCCACGAGGTGGTGGTGTACGAGAAGCGGGAGCGGCCCGGGCGGCCTGCTGCGCTACGGCATCCCCGAGTACCGCCTGCCCGAGGCGGTGGTCGACGCCGAGGTGGCCCGCCTCGAGGCGCTCGGGGTCGAGTTCCGCACCGGGGTCGGCCCTGGGCGAGGAGGTGAGCCTGGAGGGCCTCAAGGCGGCGCACGACGCGGTGGTGGTGGCCACCGGGGCCTGGGAGGGCCAGGCGATGGGGATGCCGGGGGAGAGCCTGCTCGAGCCGGGCCTGGAGTACCTGGAGCAGGTGGCCCGGGGCCGCCTCGCCCTGCCGGGCCGGCGCTGCGCCGTGATCGGCGGGGGCAACACCGCCATGGACGTGGCCCGGGTGCTGCGCCGCCTGGGCGGCCGAGGTGACCGTCCTCTACCGCCGCACCGCCGCCGAGATGCCGGCCATCGCCGAGGAGGCGGCGGCGGCGGCCGGCCGACGGGGTGCGCTTCGAGTTCCTCAGCCCTGCCCCGGGCCGCGGTCAAGGAGGGCGGGGCGCTGCGCCTCACCGTGGAGCGCATGCGCCTGGGGGAGCCCGACGCCTCGGGCCGGGCCCGCCCCGAGCCCACCGGCGAGACGTTGGACCTGGTGTTCGATGCCGTGTTCAAGGCCATCGGGGAGCGGGCCGACCTGGCCCCCTTCCCCGACGCCGTGCGCGAGAAGCCGGGCGGCTGGCTGGCGGTGGGCCCCGGCGGCGCCACCGCCGACCCGGCGGTCTTCGTCGCCGGCGACCTGGCCACCGGGCCCGGCGACGGTGGTGGCGGCCATCGCCCGCGGCCGGGAGGTGGCCGACGCGGTGAACGCCCGCCTCGGCGGGGGCTACGCCCTGCCCGGCTGGGTGCTGAGCGAGGCCGCCCGAGGTGGTCGGCCCGGACGAGGTGAACCGCGCCTACTTCGCCCGGCAGGCGCGGGCCGAGTCGCCCGAGGTCCCGGCAGGGCGCCCGGGCCGGGGGCGTGCTGGGCGAGGAGACCGCCACCATCCGGCCGCCGACGCCCTGGCCGAGATCGAGCGCTGCTACTCCTGCGGCTACTGCAACCACTGCGGCACCTGCTTCGTCTTCTGCCCCGACGCCGCCATCGGCTGGGACGACGGCCCGGTGTTCGACTACGACTACTGCAAGGGCTGCGGCATCTGCAGCGTGGAGTGCTCCGGGCACGTGCTGGCTGTTCGTGAGGGAGAAGGGCGATGAGTGAGCGCCTGCTGCTCACCGGGAACCACGCCGCCGCCCACGGGGCCCGGCTCTCCCGGGTGCAGGTGATCTCGGCCTACCCCATCACCCCGCAGACCACCATCGTCGAGGAGCTGTCCGAGATGGTGGCCACCGGGCGCCTGCCGGCCAAGTTCCTCACCGTCGAGTCGGAGCACTCGGCGATGGCCGCCTGCGTCGGGGCGGCGGCGGCCGGGGCCCGCACCTACACCGCCACCTCGGGCCAGGGCCTGGCGCTGATGCACGAGATGCTGCACTGGGCGGTGGGGGCCCGCCTGCCCATCGTGCTGAGCAACGTCACCCGGGCCATGGCCCCGCGGCTGGTCGATCTGGAGCGAGCAGACCGACTTCCTCTCCCAGCGCGACGTCGGCTGGATGATGCTGTTCGCCGAGAACGTGCAGGAGGCCCAGGACTTCGTCATCTGGCTCTACCGGGTGGCGGAGCAGGTGTACCTGCCGGGCATGGTGGCCATGGACGCCTTCATCCTGTCGCACACCTCGGAGCCGCTCATCGTGCACGACCAGGAGCGGGTCGACGCCTACCTGCCCCCGTTCCGGCCGCTCTACGACCTCGACCCGGCCGAGCCCCGGGCCTACGGCGGCCTGGTGAATCGGGACCACTACTACGAGATCCGCTACAAGATGTACGAGCACATGGAGCGGGCCGGGCGGCTGCTGGCCGAGGCCGGGGAGGAGTTCGGCGAGGTGCTCGGCTTCCCCTACGGCCCGGTGGAGCCCTACCTGCTCGACGACGCCGACTACGTGCTGGTCTCGGCGGGGGCGATGACCTCCAACGTCCGCTACGCCGTGCGCCTGCTGCGGGAGCGGGGGATCAAGGTGGGCCTGCTGCGCCTGGTGGTCTTCCGCCCCTTCCCCTTCGAGGAGGTGCGCCGCTACCTGGGGGGCCGGGCCAAGGTGGCGGTGCTCGACCGCAACATGAGCCCGGGCCACTCCGGCATCTTCGCCCAGGAGATCCGCTCCGCCCTGTCCCTCGGGGCGCCGCCCACCGACGTGTACGGGTACGTCCTGGGCATCGGGGGCCGGGACATCCGGGTGGAGACGGTGCATCGAGGTGGTCGGAGGACCTGCATGGCCCGGGAGCAGCCGGAGCGCTGCCTGTACGTGGGGGTCAAGGGCCTGCCCATCGGGCCGGCCCGCCCCGAGGCCGTGATCCGTCCCCTGGAGCCGCTGCGAGGCGGAGGCGGCGCCGATGAAGTGGGACATCCCCATCGGCGAGGAGATCCACCCCGGGAACCTGGGCTGCCAGGGCTGCGGGGGGGCGCTGGCCATGCGCCTCGCCCTCAAGGCCCTGGGCCCGGACACGGTGGCGGTGATCCCGGCCTGCTGCTGGTCGATCATCGACGGGGCCTTCCCGGTGCACGCCCTGCAGGTGCCCGTCTTCCACACCGCCTTCGAGACGGCGGCGGTGGCCGCCTCGGGCATCAAGGCGGCCAAGGACGTCCAGGGCAAGGACACCACGGTGATCGCCTGGGCGGGGGACGGCGGCACCTTCGACATCGGCATCCAGGCGCTGTCGGGGGCGGCGGAGCGCAACGAGGACATCATCTACGCCTGCTACGACAACGAGGCGTACATGAACACCGGGATCCAGCGGTCCTCGGCGACCCCGCCGGGGACCTGGACCACCACCACGCCCGACGAGCGCCCGGAGTCGCGGCCCAAGAAGAACATCATGGAGATCATGGCGGCGCACCGCATCCCCTACGCCGCCACCTGCACCCCGGCCTACCCCGAGGACCTGGTGCGCAAGTTCCGCAAGGCCAAGGCGATCAAGGGGACCCGGTTCCTGCACATCCTCTCGGTGTGCCCGCCGGGCTGGAAGATGCCCTCCGACCGGGCCATCGAGGTGATGCGCCTGGCGGTGCAGAGCCGGGTCTTCCCCCTCTACGAGATCGAGGACGGCCTGGCCTACACCGATGAGCCTGTGGCCCGTCGGAGGAGGTGGCCGCCGGAGGACTACTTCCGCATGCAGGGCCGGTTCCGCCCCTGTTCGAGGACCCCGCCCGCCTGGAGCGGATCAAGGGGCTACGTCGACCAGCAGTGGGAGACGCTGGTGCGCCGCCACCGCCGCAGCGCACCCCGACGACGGCCGGGATCCCGGAGGCGGCGCCCGTCGGCCCGGCTGAGCCGCGGCCTACTTCTCCGCCGGCGATGGGGAACAGGAAGCCGTGGCTCAGCGAGCTGACGTGGCCGTCGTCCCAGCGCACCTCCACGGTGGAGCCGTGGACGCCGAGGACGGTCCCGGTGCGGGGCACCTGGCCCACCTTCTTGGTCAGCTCCCTGACCCGCATGCCTTTGCGGAGCTCCATGCCCTCCTCCTCAGAGCGCTCTCCCGAGAGGGTACCGGCTCGGCGGCCGGCGGTGCTGCCGCGCCGGGACTGCCGGCGCGCGTCGGCGCCGCGCGCGGAGAGCGCGAAATCCTTCACTCGGCGCGCGCAATCTGCTTTGCTAGGGGCCGATGACAGCCGCCCACCACAGCCGCAGCGGTGCTCGACTGGGGGATGCCCCGGCCCGCCGGACTGGTGCGAGCCCCGGGAGCGCCTGGTGGCGCTGGTCCCGGCCGAGGTGGCCGAGGCCCTGCGCCAGCGGGCCCGCGACGAGGGCCTGGCCCTCTCGGTCCTGGTGGGGCGCCTGCTGGCCGGCGCGCTCGACGTGCCCTGCGAGGAGCGCCTCGGCTCGCGGGAGCCCTGGCCGGCCGGGGTGGAAGCCCTGATCGGCTGAGGGGCGAGGGCGCTCTCTGCGGGGGGAGCCGCGCGGAAGCGCGCGGTGAACCAGGTGCGTCCGTCCCTGCGCTCGTAGACCACGGTGCCTCCCATGCCCTCGATGAGGAGGCGGGTGATGGCCAAGCCCAGTCCGACGCTGCCGGTGATGAGCGCCTGGTCGGCGGAGTGGACGAAGCGAGTGAACAGACGGGCCTCGGTCTGGGCGGGGACCCCGGGGCCGTCATCGCTCACCACCACCGAGAACCCATCGCCGTCGGGGCGCCCGAGCACCGTGATGTTGGAGCCGCCGTGGCGCACAGCGTTGGAGATGAGGTTGCGCAGCACCTGACGCAGGCGGAGCGGGTCGGCGAGCACGACGGCCGGGGTGCAGTCGAGGGCAAGGGACTTGCCACAGCGCCCGAACTCGGCCATCACGGTCCGCGCCTCCTCGTGCACGGCCACGCCGACGAGGTTGAAGCGAAGGCGGCCGATGTCCGAGCGAGCGGAGACCAGGAGATCGTCGATCATGCGGTTGAGATCAGCCGACTGATCCACGATGATCCCGGTGAGCTCGCCGGCGAGGGCCACGTCGTCGAACCCGGTGGACTCGATGGTACGGGCCGCGGCGTAGATGCCGGTCAGCGGTGTGCGCAACTCGTGGGAGATGTTGCCGAGCAGCCGATCCTTGGCGCGGCTCAACTCCCGCTCTTGCTCGAGTGCTTCGGTGAGGGCGATGCGTCGCCGACGGCGCCGCGCCAGCAGCAGCCACCCCACAATCGTGGCTCCCGGGATGCCGAGAGCCACCAGGAAGCGGGACGCCGTGGCCAGACGCCCGATCTCCGCACGGGCTACGGCGATGGCCGCGGCGGCTTCGTCGCGCTGAGCGGCGACTTGCGCCATCAGGTCGTCCAAGGCCGGTCCGACCTCTTGCACGGCGAGGTCGGCGGCACCGAGGGGATCCCCGGCTTCGGCCCGCTCGAGGAACGTTGCGGCGGTCTCCTGGATCGCGGCGGCCGGAACCGCGAGTGTGGGGCCCAGCAGCTCCAGCCGGGCCTGGAGTTGGAGGAGCAGGTCTCTGGAGTCGGCCACCACGGCCGCCACGGTTGCGGTGTCCGCCGGGTCGGCAAGGAGGACCTGGCCCAGCGTGGCGCGCACCGCGGCAAGGGCCCCGAGAGCCGCCTCGGCCTGCTGCTGAGCGGCGGCGGCCTCGGCGACCTGGCCCACTCCGTCGGCGTTGGTGTACACGACGGCGAGCGAGGCCAGGAGCCCGACGACCGCGACCAGAGATCCGCCGGCGACACCGCCGAAGTGAAACCGAGAACGGTGAGTGCTGTTCCCCACGGACTAGTCACATCGGCACTCCGCGAATGAACCTTGATGCCGGCCATGCTGCTGCCGATGACTCTCGCATGAAGCGAATTGGATGGCTGGCCGGGATCGGGGCGCTGGTGCTGTTCGGGGTGCTGGGTGTCCTGGGTCCGACCGGGTGGGCGCAGGCCCTGGACGTACCCGCCGCCACGTTGGACCGTGACAAGCCTGCCGAGCAGTCCGACAAACCCGATCACCCCGAGCATCCCGAGCAGGCCAACAACCCGGACCAGCCGGAGCATCCCGGCAGGCCGACAACCCGGAGCAGCCGGAGCATCCCGAGCAGGCCGACAACCCGGAGCAGCCGGAGCATCCCGAGCAGGCCAACAACCCGGAGCAGCCGGAGCACCCCGAGCAGGCCAACAACCCGGAGCAGCCGGAGCACCCCGAGCAGGCGAGCAACCCGGAGCGCCGGGGACCCCGAGCAGGCCGGCGACCCGGAGCAGCCGGAGCAGCCCGGCCAGCCGGGGAACCCGGAGCAGTCGGGCAGCCCGCTGGCCACGCCGGGCACGGAAGGCTCGGGGACAGGACAGGAGGAGCCTGCCCAGGAGTCTCCCGCGGTCGCAGAGCGGAGCCCCCGGTCACCGGGCCGGCGGCCGGTGCCGGCGAGGCCACCACCGGGATGGGGTCTTCAGGGATGTCGGCCCCGGGCAGCGCTCGGATGGCCAACGGGTTCCATGCCCTGAGTGCGGCGGCGGCTGAGCCGCTCGACTTGCCGGCGAGCGTGGCTGAGGGTTCCGAGGAGCCGGGGCTGGTGTCGGCGCTCGGCCACAAGTTGGAGCCGGTGCTGCCGCCCGTCCTCGTGTCGGCCTTCACCTCGCCTTTCGTGGTGGCCGGGGCGCTGGTGCGGGCTATGACCTCCAGCGGCCAGGTGCTGCTGCTCCCGGCCGGCCTGCTGGTGGTGGGTGCCCTGTCTCGCCTCCGTCGTCGCCCGGCCCTCGCTGCGGAGCCTGAAGGGGTCGTCCCCGCGTTCTTGGCGTAGCAGTATCGGCCGCGCGCCGAGCTTGGGCAGGCACCGAGGTTCCCATAGGATGGGTCTGCCCTACCGCAGAGGATCCTGATGGCCACCTCTTCCACCATGCTGCCGCTGGGGACGCCCGCCCCGCCGTTCTCTCTGGCAGAGCCACTGACCGGGCGGGTTGTCTCGGACGGGGACTTCGCCCGTCGGGCCCTGTTGGTGATGTTCATCTGCAACCACTGCCCCTACGTCCAGCACGTCCGCCCCGGCCTGGTGCAGCTGGGCCGCGACTACGAGGGGCGCGACGCTGGGCATCGTGGCCGTGAGCGCCAACGATCCGGAGGCCTACCCCGACGATGCTCCCGAGCAGCTCGCCGGAGGCGGCGCGCGTGCACGGGTTCACCTTCCCCTACCTCTACGACGAACCCAGGACGTGGCCCGGGCGTACACCGCCGCCTGCACCCCCGACTTCTTCCTGTTCGATGCGGAGCACCGCCTGGTCTACCGCGGCCAATTCGACGCGAGCCGCCCCGGCAGCGCCGTGCCCGTCACCGGGCACGACCTGCGCCGCGCCATCGATGCCGTACTCGCCGGCAGAGCCGGTGCCCGCCGAGCAATACCCCAGCCTGGGCTGCTCCATCAAGTGGCGCCCGGGCAACGAGCCCTGCCTACGGCTGAGCCCGCGAGGGCGATGAGCGCAAGCCGTCGGCCGGCCTGTTGGGGGGCTGGCATACCCCCGAGACAAGCCCGCGGCCAGGCTCACGGCAGACCAGGAGGAGGGGAGCCACCGTGGGCGAGACCGGGGAGATCCGCGAGCTGATCCGGGCGGCGGCGGAGGGAGCGACCGGCGGGGTGGCGGCGCTGCGCGCCGGCGGGCATCCCGGCCGCGCTCGGCGGCTTCTCGGTGGAGATCGACTACGACGGCGGCACCCGCACGGCCCGGGGTGGGGGCGGTGGTCCGGCTGAGCATCGTCGCCGGTGACGGCAACGAGGCTGCCGGGTCGGCCAAGTCGCCGCCGGCCCCGCTCTCGGACTGAGTCAGGGGTCGTACGCGTCCCGGTCGTGGTGATCGGGTCGCAGGGCTCGACCGGCCGTCGGGGCAGGGGCGCGAGATCAGCGCCTGCGCCGGACCGCCCAGGCGGCGAGCAGCCAGGTCCCCAGCGTCCAGGCCCCGAGCACCAGGTAGGAGCGCCCACACCGCGTCGACCAGGCCCTGGGTCAGGAGCGCCCGCACCACGTTGGCCATGTGCCAGAAGGGGAGCACGCGGTGCGCCGCCGCCAGCCACCCGGGGAAGTTCTCGATGGGGAAGGCGATGGGGGAGAACATCAGCACCACGAAGATGACCAGGTTGGTGACCACGTTGATGAGGGCCGGGTTCGGCGACGGCGTGGCCGACGGCGAAGCCGACCGAGGCCGCCATCAGCGAGGAGAGCAGCACCGCCGGCACCACCCAGGCGGTGACGTGCAGGTCGAGGTCGTAGCGCCAGGCGGCGATGGCGAGGGCGGCGGCGAAGCCGGGGAGCGGCCAGCAGGGTGAAGATGGTGAACGAGGAGAGGGCGGCGGTGAGGCGGGGCACCGGCAGCGACCACATGAAGTCGTAGGTGCCCTCGATCTTGCGGCCGGCGATCAGGCTGGGGGCCAGGGCCATGCCGAGGGGGATGATCGCCAGGGTGGGGGCCCCGGTGGCCACGAAGGTGGCGGCCGCCGGCGGCATGTCGCCCAGGTAGAAGCCGTAGATGATGGCCATGCCGGCCCCCATCAGGACCTGCACCAGCGACGAAGGGCGACCAGCCACTCCCGGGACGAGGCCAGGTCGAAGCGCAGCATGCCCCGGTAGCCGGCCAGCCAGTAGGCGGCGCCGCGGCGCAGGGCCGGGGGCGGAGCAGGGCGGTCACCTCAGCCCCTCCTGCCCAGGACGGCGGCGGTGACCCCCACCGAGGCCACCGCCCAGGCGCCGAGCACCAGGTAGGAGCGGGTGACGTCCTCCACGACCCCCTGGGTGAGGCCGGCCCGCACCGTGTCGGCCATGGGGGCCAGGGGGAGCCAGCGGTGGAGGGCGGCGAGCCAGCCGGGCAGCTGCTCGGCGGGGAAGTTGATGGGGGAGAAGCCGATGATCACGAAGATGAGCATCTGGGTGATGGCGGCGATCAGCATGGGGTTGCCCAGGGCGTGGGCCAGGGCGTAGCCGACCATGGTGCCGGTGAACAGGGTGAGCAGCACCGCGGGGACGATCGCCCAGCGAGACGTGCAGGTCGAGGTCGTAGCGCAGCAGGGCCACCCCCAGGGCCACGGCCATGCCGGGGAGGCCCAGGATGAGGTTGGTGGTCACCCAGGCCAGGGCGGCGGTGGTGCGGGGCACGGGCAGGGACCACAGGAAGTCGTAGGTCTTCTCCGCCTTCTGCATGGGCCACCAACTGCGGCCCCAGCACCAGGCCGATGGTGATGAGGGTGACCACCAGCACCCCGGTGGAGACGAACAGGGCGGCCCGCGGCGGCACCTGCCCGAAGAAGAGGCCGAGGGCGAGCACGAAGCCGGCCCCGGAGAGGATCTGCACGATGACCGTGATCGACCAGGACCATGCGCAGGCGAGGTCATCTCCCAGCGGAGCATCATCCGGTAGGAGTGCCACCAGTAGCCCGGGCCCGGAGCGCAGGGCCTCCGCCGGCGGGGCGAGCGCGGTCACGCCGCCGCCTCCCGGCCGGCCGCCTCGACGTCGCCGGTGAGGCGGATGTAGACGTCCTCCAGGGTGGTGGCGCCCAGGGCGTACTCCTCGGCGAGGCCCAGGCCGATCAGTTCCTGGGCCCAGCCGATGGCGTGGGCGGCCTCGGCCTCGGCCACCACCGTCATCAGGTTGTGGCCCACCCGGGTGTGGTGCCTGGACGAAGGGGGGCAGGTCGGGGGTCTCGACCCGGGGGGTGAGCATCACCTGCAGGCGGAGGCGGCCGCGGTCCTCGGCCTTCAGCGACGAGGGGGTGCCCTCGGCCAGCAGGCGGCCCCGGTCGATGACGGCGAGGCGGTCCACCGCCCTCTCCGCCTCCATGACGTTGTGGGTGACCAGCAGCACGGCCACCCCGGCGTCGCCCAGGCGGCGCACCTCCTGCCACAGCAGGCGGCGGCGCAGCGGGTCCACGTCGTTGGTGGGCTCGTCGAGCACCACCACCCGCCCCGGGCAGGCGGTGACCATGGCGAAGCCCACCAGGCGGCGCACCCCGCCGGAGAGCTTGGCCCCCATGGTGTCGCGCCACTCGCCGATGTCGAGGGCCTCGATCAGCTCGTCGCGGCGGCGGGCCACGGCCTCCCGGTCGCCGCCCCGGATCATCCCGGTGATGTCGATGGCCTCCCGGGCGCGGAACGAGGCGATGGGCATCTGCGCCTGGGGCAGGTAGGAGCACAGCTGGCGGGCGGCGTCGGGGTCGGCCACCAGGTCGTGGGGGCCCAGGGTGATGGTGCCCCGGAGTCGGGGGCGAGCAGGCCGATGACCTGCTTCACCAGGGTGCTCTTGCCGGCGCCGTTGGGGCCGAGCAGCCCGTACACCTCGCCGGGCTCCACGGTGAGGCTGATGCCGTCGTTGGCCCGGACCTCCTTGAAGACCTTGACCAGGTCGCGCACCCGCAGCGACCAGTCGTGCCCTGCCTCGGCCATGCGTGCCTGCCTCCTGCTCGATCGGGCCGGGAGCTTAGGAGCCGGCGGGGCCACCGTCGGCGCCGGCCGGCTGCCGGCGGCTAGTTTCCGCGGCCGGCGAAGAAGAGGATCGCGTTGGAACGCCGCCTGGTGCTGGAGGCGCGGGGCCTGCGCAAGGCCTTCAAGGACCTGGTCGCCGTCAAGGACGTCTCCTTCCACATCGCCGAAGGGGAGACCTACGGCCTGCTCGGCCCCAACGGCGCCGGGCAAGACCACCACCATCTCCATGGTCATCGGCCTGCTGGAGCGCGACGCCGGCGAGGTGCTGGTCGACGGGCGGGAGATCCGCACCACCTCCACCGACGCCAAGGCGGCCATCGGCTACGTGCCCCAGGACATCGCCATCTACCCCGACCTGACCGCCCGGGAGAACCTGGTGTTCTTCGGCAGCCTCTACGGGCTGACGGGCCAGGACCTGGCCGCCCGGGTCGACGAGGTGCTCGAGACCATCGGCCTCAAGGAGCGGGCCAAGGACCGCTCCGGTCGAGTTCTCCGGGGGCATGAAGCGCCGCCTGAACATCGGCATCGGCCTGCTGCACAAGCCCCGCCTGCTCATGCTCGACGAGCCCACGGTGGGGGTCGACCCGCAGAGCCGCAACGCCATCCTGGAGAGCGTCGAGCAGCTGAGCGCCGAGGGGATGGCGGTGCTCTACACCACCCACTACATGGAGGAGGCGGAGCGCCTCTGCGACCGGGTGGGCATCATCGACGAGGGCGAGATCAAGGCCGAGGGCACCCGGGCCGAGCTGGTGCGCCTGGTGGGGGAGCGGGACAAGGTGCGCCTCGCCGCCTCGGGCCACCTCGCCGGCGGCCCTGGCCGCGCTGCGGGCCGTGCCCGGGGTGGAGGAGGCCACCGCCGGCGAGGAGCGCCTCGACCTGCTCGTCGACGGGGCCGACCGGGCCCTGGCCGCCCATCCTGGCGGCGGCGGCCGGCGCCGGCGTCTCGGTCCATTCGGTCGAGGTGGACGAGCCCAACCTCGAGGCCGTGTTCCTCCACCTGACCGGCAAGGCGCTGCGGGACTAGCCATGGCCGCCCTGCTCATCGCCCTGAAGGACATCCGCCAGCGGCTGCGCGACCGCAGCTTCTACCTGTGGGGGATCGTCGCCCCGCTCGGCCTGGCGGCCATCTTCAGCCTGCTCTTCGGCGGCCTCGCCTCCGGCACGATGGACTTCTCCTACGCCGTGGCCGACGAGGACGGGGGGCCGACCGCCCGGGCCTTCGTCGAGCAGGTGCTGGTGCCCCTCGACGACGCAGGGGGTGTTCAGCATCGCAGGAGGTCGGCTCCGGCCGCGGAGGCGCGCGCCCTGGCCGAGCGACGGCGAGGTCGACGCCGCCTTCGTGATCCCGGCCGGCTTCTCAGCGCCGCGGCGGCGGAGAGCGGCGACCTCGGCCATCGAGGTGGTGGCCAACGTGGACAGCCCCATCGCCGGGCAGGTGGGCCGGGCGGTGGCCGGGCAGTTCGTCGGCGAGATCAACGCGGTGGGGACCGCCCTCGGCACCTACTTCGCCCTGCTCGGCCGGGCGCCGGAGCCGGGGGAGGCGGAGGCCCTGGTCGCAGGCGGCCATGGCCGTCCCCAGCCCGCTCGGCCTGGCGCGAGATGACGGCCGCCTCCAAGGAGCTGTCGGCCAAGACCTTCTACGCCGCCGGCATGGCGATCCTCTTCATCTTCCTCACCGTCCAGTTCGGGGTGCTCGGCCTGCTCGAGGAGCGGCAGAACGGCACCATGGGCCGCCTCCTGGCCGCCCCCATCTCGCGCCGCTCCATCGTCGCGGGCAAGGCGCTGACCTCCTTCATCCTCGGCGTGGTGAGCATGGCGGTGCTGGTGGTGGGCTCGACCCTGCTGCTCGGCGCCGAGTGGGGCAACTCGCTGGGGGTGGCCATCCTGGTGCTGGCCGGGGTGATCGCCGCCATGGGGGTCATGTTCGTGGTGGCCGCCCTGGCCCGCACGCCGGAGCAGGCGGGGAACCTGCAGGCGATCATCGCCTTCGTGCTCGCCATGCTCGGCGGGTGCTTCTTCCCCATCGCCCAGGCGGGCGGCCTGCTGGAGACGCTGAGCCTGATCACCCCCCACGCCTGGTTCCTGCGGGGCCTGGGCGACCTGGCCGCCGGCGGCGGCGCTGGGCAGCGGTCTTCCCCGCCGCCCTCTACGTCGCCCTCTTCGGCCTGGTCACCGGGGGCCTGGCCCAGTTCCGCATCGGCAAGGTGCTGGCGCCATGAGGAAGATGCTGGCGATCGGCTGGGCGAACACCAAGCGCTTCCTGCGCCAGCGCTCCAACATCTTCTTCGTCTTCGTCTTCCCCATCCTGATCATCCTGCTGCTGGGGATGATGTACGGCGGGGGCTTCGATGCCAGGGTCGGGGTGCACGTGGCCGGCGACGGGGGCCCGCTCGCCGCCGATCTGGTGGAGGCCCTCGACGACCTCGAGGACGTCGACGTGGTCACCTACGACTCGCGAAGCCGCGCTGACCGAGGCGGTGCAGCGGGCGCGGGTGACGGCCGGGGTGCTGGTCCCGGAGGGCTACGACGCCGCGCCTGATGGGCGGTGAGGTCGGTCGAGGTGGGCTTCGTCACCCGGCCGAACGACCAGAACGGCATGCTCGCCCGGGAGACGGTGCGCGACGTCGTCGCCCGCCAGGCGGCTCCGATCCGGGCGGCCCGCTTCGCCGCCGAGCAGGGGGCCGCCTCCTTCGCCGCAGGCCCTGGCCGTGGCGCAGATCGTGGCCGAGCGGGAGGCCGCCATCACGCGTCACCTACACCCAGGCCGGTGAGTCCGTCTTCGAGGACTTCGAGCAACCTGGGCACCTTCGACCTGGGGGCATCCCAGGAACTGGTGCTGTTCATGTTCCTGACCTCGCTGACGGCGGCCGCCGACCTCATCCTCACCCGGAAGCTCGGGGTGGCCCGGCGCATGCTGTCCACCCCCACCTCCACCGGGGTGATCGTCGGGGGTGAGGTGGCCGGCCGCTTCGGGGTGGCCCTGGTCCAGGGCGTCTACATCATGGTGGGCACCCTGCTGCTCTTCGGGGTGAACTGGGGGGACCCGCTCGGGGCCATCGCCATCCTGGTGGTCTTCGCCCTGGTCGGCTCGGGCGCCGCCATGCTCTCGGGGGCGCTCTTCCGCAACGAGCAGCAGGCCGGCGGGATCGGGGTGCTCCTCGGCCTGGGGCTGGCGGCGATCGGCGGGGCCATGGTGCCCATCGAGGTGTTCCCCGACACCATGAAGACCATCGCCCTCTTCACCCCGCACGCCTGGGCCATCGACGCCTTCGGCGAACTGGTGCGCCGCGACGGCGGCTTTCTCGACATCCTGCCCCAGCTGGGGGTGCTGGCTGCCTTCGCCGCCGTCTTCATGGTGCTGGCCACCTGGCGCCTGCACCGGGTGCTCACCCGCTGAGGGAACCGTAGCCGGGGCGTCGGCCGCCAACCGGGGCGCCCTCAGCCGGGGCGGGGACCGGCGGCGGCCACCTCGGCCGGCGCCTGGTCGGCGTACTGGCTCGAAGTTGGCGGCGAAGCGGCCGGCCAGGCGCTCCGCGGCAGCGTCGCAGGCGGCGCCGGTCCGGCCCAGGTGCGGCGCGGGTCGAGCACCTCGGCCGGGACTCCCGGGCAGGAGCGGGGGACCTGGAAGCCGAAGACCGGGTCGGTGTCGTACTCGACCCCGTCGAGCGCCCCGGAGAGGGCGGCCCTGATCACCGCCCGTGAGTAGGCGATGCTGATGCGGCTGCCCACCCCGTAGGGCCCGCCGGTCCATCCGGTGTTGACCAGCCAGGTGCTCGCCCCGTGCCGGCGCAACCGCTCGCCGAGGAGGCCGGCGTAGACCGCGGGGTGCAGGGGCAGGAAGGGGGCGCCGAAGCACGTCGAGAAGGTGGCCTGCGGCTCGATGATCCCCCGTTCGGTGCCGGCCACCTTGGCGGTGTAGCCGGACATGAAGTGGTACATCGCCTGGGCCGGGGAGAGGCGGGCGATGGGGGGAAGCACCCCGAAGGCGTCGGCGGTGAGCATGACCGACGGCCCGCGGGTGGCCCCCGACTCCCTCCGGCACCACGTTGGTCAACTGGCGGATGGGGTAGGCGGCCCGGGTGTTCTCGGTGATCGAGGCGTCGTCGAGGTCGAGGCTCCGGGTGGCCTCGTCCATGATCACGTTCTCCAGGACGGTGCCGAAGCTGCGAGTGGTCTGGAAGATCTCGGGCTCGGCCGCGGGGCTGAGGCGGATCACCTTGGCGTAGCAGCCGCCCTCGATGTTGAAGATCCCCGTGTCGCTCCAGGCGTGCTCGTCGTCGCCGATCAGGGCCCGCTCGGGCTCGGAGGAGAGCGTGGTCTTCCCGGTGCCGGAGAGCCCGAAGAAGATGGCGGTGTCGCCCTGCGCTCCCCGGTTCGCCGAGCAGTGCATGCTCAGCACCCCCTGCCTCGGCAGCAGGTAGTTCATGACGGTGAACATCGCCTTCTTGATCTCGCCGGCGTAGGAGGTGGCGCCGATGATCACCAGGCGCTCCCCGAAGTGGATGGCGATGACGGCCTCGCTACGCGTCCCGTCGATCTCGGGGACGGCGTGGAAGCCGGGGGCGGCGATGACGGTGAAGCCGGGCCGGAAGGCTTCGGCTTCACCCGGGGCCCAGTCGTGCCGGAACAGGGCGCGGGCGAACAGGCTGTGCCACGCCCGCTCGCTGATGACCCGCACCGGCAGGCGGTAGCGGGGGTCGGCCGCCGCGTAGACGTCCTGGACGAAGATGTCCTTGCCCCGGAGGTGGTCCAGCAGGCGTGCCTTGAGGCGGGCGAAGTTCGCCTGGTCGAAGGCCGGTTGCCGTCGCCCCACCAGATGTGCTCCCGAGACGAGGGCTCCTCGACGATGAACTTGTCCCCGGGGGAGCGGCCGGTGTACTCGCCCGTGCGCACCACCAGGGCCCCGCCCTGGGAGGCCCGGCCTTCTCGCCGGCGAATGATCTCCTCGAAGAGGGCCGGGGTGGAGAGGTTGTGGTACACCGTGGCCGCGTCGGTGAGGCCGACGTCGGTGAGATCGACCATCGCTCCTCCGTTCGACCTACCGGCTGAGGGCCATGATGCCCCGCCACTGCCTGCCGCCCAAACGGCGGCAGCCGGACGGGGCCTCGCCGCGGAGTGCGGTAGAGTGTTTAGGCATGCCTAAAGACAGCGGCACCGGCCTGCGGGACGCACCGGCCTCCCCGGCCACCAGCCCCAGCGAGGAGATGTACCTCATCACGGTGGCCCTGGCCGAGGAGCGAGGAGGCGGAGGAGCGGCTCGCCGCTGGCGGCCCTGGCTCGGGACGCTGTCGATCTCCCCGGTCTCGGCCAACCAGATGATGTGGCGCCTGGCCGAGCCGCGGCCTGATGGACTACCACCCCTACCAGGGGGTGGCGCTGACCGCGGCGGGCCGGGCAGCCGCCCGGCGGGTGCTGCGTGGGCGGCGGCTGTGGAGCGGCCTTCCTGGTGGGTCATCTGGGCTTTGGGGAGGAGGAGGCCGACGCGCTGGCCTGCGACCTCGAGCACCTGACGGCTCCTCGAGTGGCCGACCGCCTCGAGTCGTTCCTGGGCCGGCTGGCCCCGGGTGGGGCGGCGGGCCGGGGCAGCCGGCGAAGGTGACTGCGGGCATCGAGGCGTCGGCGACGGTACCGGGCGAGCGCAGGGAGCCCGGGGTCGCCCGCCTGCTCACGCATCGCTTCCTCGGGCTGCCGCTCTTCCTGGCGGTGGTGTGGGTCACCTTCCGCCTGGTCACCGACGTGGCCTCCCCCTACGTGGAGTGGGTGGTGAGGTGGTGAGCGGCCCGATAGCCAACTGGTTCGCCGGCCTCCTGGACACCGTCGGGCTCGGGGGAGGCTGGGTGGAGAGCCTGGTGGTCGACGGGATCCTGGCCGGGGTGGGCGGGGTGCTGTCCTTCGTGCCGGTGCTGGTCTTCCTCTACTCCGGCGCTGGCCTTGTTCGAGGACTCGGGCTACCTGCTGCGCTCGGGCATGTTCACCGAAGGGGTCATGCGGGTCGTGGGGCTGCCCGGGGCGGCCTTCCTGCCCATGGTGATGGGCTTCGGCTGCACCGTCCCCGCCGTCCTCGCGACCCGTTCGCTCTCCTCCCGGCGCGACCGGATCCTCGCCGGCCTGCTGGTGCCCTTCATGTCGTGCGGCGCCCGGCTCCCGGTGTTCGTGCTCATGGCCTCGGTCTTCTTCGCCGCTCACCAGGGGACCGTCGTCTTCGTCCTCTACGTGACGGGCATCCTGGTGGCGGTGGTCGTGGGCGCGGTGCTCTCGCGGACCCTGCTTGCGTCCCCGACCCGCGCCCGGCTGAGGCTGACCCCGCCGCCGCTGCGTCGTCCTCGGCTGCGCCGGATGGGGAGGCTGGTGCTGGGGCAGACGGCTTCGTTCATTCGTAGCGCCGGCACCGTGATCCTGATGGCCAGCGTGGTGGTCTGGTTGCTGCTGGCAATCCCGGTGCGGGGCGGCGCCGGCTTCGCCGAGGCCGATGTGGCCGACTCGGCCTTCGCCGGGTCGGCGCGGGTGGCGGCTCCCCTGCTGGCCCCGCTCGGCGCCGGCACCTGGGAGCAGGCCGGGGCCCTGGCCGGGGGCCTGGTGGCCAAGGAGGTCGTCGTCAGCACGTTGGCGCAGGTGACCGGAGTGGCCGCCGGCGGCGAGGAGGAGGCGGCGGCGGGCTTCGTCGACGACCTGAAGGACATAGGCCGGGGCTTCCTCTCGGCGACCTGGCGGGCGCTGGAGGCCGTGCCCGGGGTGATCGGGATCCACATCGGCGACGGAGAGGACGGGGCCGAGTGGACCGCTCTGCTCGGTTCGGTGCGCGGGCTCTTCGAGGCGAGCAGCGGGGGCCACGGTGCGCTGGCCGGCCTTGCCTTCATGGTCTTCGTCCTGCTCTACACGCCCTGCGCGGCCACCCTGGTCACCATCCGGCGCACGCTGGGGCTGCGTTGGATGTGGGTGAGCGCGCTCGGGCAGGCAGTGGTGGCCTGGGTCGTGGCGACCCTGGTGTATCAGGTGGGGCGGTTGACCGGCCTGGGCTGAGGGGGGCCGCCTAGGCTGGCTTCGCCATGGCCGATGAGGAGCCCGCCGTGTTCGCGATCGGAGCCGCGGCCGTTGCCTCGGACGGCCCGCCTCGCGCTTTCCAGGTCGCCGCCCCCGCCCGCGCCAAGTACGACCTGAGCGACGCCTTCTTCTCCGACACCGGCCCGTTGGTGGTGGAGAGCGCGATGGCCGCCCAGGAGGTCGCGGCGGCGGTGAACCGAGTCCGGGAGGCGCCGCGGTTCCCCGAGCGAGCGGTGGGCGCCTCCGACCTGGCGGCCGCCGCTCTCATCCAGGAGATCCTGCGCTGCGTGCTCGCCGGGCAGGCAGCGGCCGGGGAGGGGCGGGGGATGGCCGACGCCGGCGTCCACCTGCGAGAGCGGCTCGGGGAGGCGGCGGATCACCTGCTGGCGGGTTTCGCCGAGGGCTATCCCCCCACCCCGGTCTATCGGGGCGAGCGCACCGGGGTGGAGCATCTGGGGCAGTCCACGGCCGGGGTTCCCAACACCGACCTGGCACTCGAGGAGCTGATCATGCTCCGGCTGGCCAACGAGAACCCCGCCTTCACCCGCTTCCGGGAGCTGCACGACGACGCCCCGCTCGAAGCGGCGACCGCCTACGAGCGGGCCGTCGCCGAACTGGAGGGCTTCTTCGCCGGGGCGGGGGTGCCCGGGTCGGGGGCGCGTCGCTGTTCGACACCCTGCGGGCCCCCATGCGCTCCAGCCCCACCTCGCTGACCGGCCAGTTGGAGTACATCAAGGCCAACTGGGCGGGCCTGCTGGGGGAGCGCTTCGCCGGGCTGCTGCATCGCATCCTGCGCACCCAGGACCTGCTGGCCGAAGAGCGCGCCTTCCGCGGAGCGGGCAAGGGGCCGCCGCCTGTCCCGGACGCCGGTCAGCCTGGCCGGTCCCGGCGAATACGAGCGCTTCAGCGAGGATCGCACCTGGATGCCCCGGGTGGTGCTGATCGCCAAGAGCACCTACGTCTGGCTGGAGCAGCTCGCCCGCCGCTACGGCCGCGAGATTCGCCGGCTCGACCAGGTGCCCGACGAGGAGCTCGACACCCTGGCCGCGGCCGGCTTCAGCGGGCTTTGGCTGATCGGGGTGTGGGAGCGGAGCGAGGCGTCGCGGCGTATCAAGCACATGCGGGGGAACCCCGACGCGGTGGCCTCGGCCTACGCCCTCTACGACTACCAGATCGCCGCCGACCTGGGCGGGCAGGAGGCTTTCGAGGAGTTGCGCCGCCGGGCAGGAGCGCGGGGCCTGCGCCTGGCCAGCGACATGGTCCCCAACCACGTGGGCATCGACGGGCGGTGGGTGATCGAGCACCCCGACTGGTTCCTCTCCCTGCCCCATCCTCCCTACCCGGGCTACACGTACACCGGCCCCGACCTGTCGGCCGACCCGCGGGTGGCCATCCAGATCGAGGACCACTACTGGGACGGCACCGACGCCGCGGTGGTCTTCCGCCGCCACGACCGCTACACGGGTGAGGACCGCTTCATCTACCACGGCAACGACGGCACCTCGATGCCGTGGAACGACACAGCCCAGTTGAACTACCTGCTTCCCGAAGTGCGGGAGGCGGTCATCCGCACCATCCTCCACGTCGCCCACCTCTTTCCCATCATCCGCTTCGACGCGGCGATGACCCTGGCCCGCCAGCACGTGCAGCGGCTCTGGTTCCCGGCCCCGGGCACCGGGGGCGCCATCCCCTCCCGAGCGGCGGCGGGCATGACCGACGAGGAGTTCGCCCGGCACATGCCCGACGAGTTCTGGCGGGAAGTGGTGGACCGGGTGGCGGCCGAGGTCCCCGACTCCCTGCTCCTGGCCGAGGCCTTCTGGACGCTCGAGGGCTACTTCGTGCGCACCCTGGGAATGCACCGGGTCTACAACAGCGCCTTCATGCACATGACTTCGGCCGAGCGCAACGCCGACTACCGGCGGCTGATGCGCAACGTGCTCGAGTTCGACCCCGAGATCCTCAAGCGCTACGTCAACTTCATGAGCAACCCGGACGAGGAGACGGCGATCGCCCAGTTCGGCAGCGGGGACAAGTACTTCGGGGTGTGCACCCTGATGTGCACCATGCCCGGGCTCCCCATGTTCGGCCACGGGCAAGTGGAGGGGTTCCACGAGCGCTACGGCATGGAGTACCGCCGGGCCCGATGGGAGGAGCAGCCCGCCGAGGCGCTGGTGGCCCGCCACCGGCGGGAGATCTTCCCCCTGCTCCACCGGCGCCGCCAGTTCGCCGAGGCCGCCGACTTCCTCCTCTACGACGTGTCGTCTGGAGGGGAGGTGCAGGACGACGTCTACGCGTACAGCAATCGCGTGGAGGGGCGGGCGTCGCTGGTGGTGTACAACAACCGCTACCAGGAGTCGTCCGGGTGGATCCACCGCTCCGTCCCCTACCTGGACAAGCGGGCAGGCGGCCAGCGCACCCGGCACCTGGGGGAGGGCCTGGGCCTGCGCGCCGGTCACGACGACTTCGTCGTGTTCCGGGACCACGTGAGCGGTCTCGAGCACCTACGTCGCAGCCGCGAACTCTGCGAGCAGGGCCTGCACGTCCGCCTCGGCGGTTACGAGTACCACGTCTTCCTCGACTTCGCCGAGGTCGCCGACACCACCGGCGCGTATGCCACTCTGGCCCGTCATCTGGCGGGTGCAGGGGTGCCCAGCGTTGCCGCCGCCCTGGAGAGCCTGCGCACCGAGCCACTGCGCACCGCCCTCTACGAGCTGGTCGCGGCCGCCCGTCCGATGCTCGCCGAGGCGGGGGCGGGCCCGGAGGCGGAGGTCGAGGGGGCGCTCGGCCGCTTCCTCGACGAGGCGGCGGCCCTGGGGCATTCCGTGGACCGCCGCCGGGCCTTCGCCCAGTTCCCCATCGACCTGGGCACCATGGCCCAGACTGCCGGCGCCCTCGACGATCGCCCGCCGGAGTCCGATCGTGGATGGCTGGTGGTGTGGTGCGCCTCGCGGTTGTTCCCGGTGGGCCGCTGCCCGCTGCGCCTGGAGGAGGTGGCGCTAGAAGGCACCGAGGGGTGGGCCCGGGCCATCCCCATCGCCGAGCGCCACACCGCAGCCATCCGGGAGTGGGGCAAGAGCCGCGGCTCCGCCGCCGGCCTGCGCCGCCTGCTGGCGGGTCTGTTGGCCGATGCGGAGGTGGCCGCTCTGCTCCGGCTGCACGACTACGAGGGGATCACCTGGTTCGATCGTGACGGCTTCCGAGCCCTGGGTCGGGCGATGGTGGTGGCCGGGCTGCTGGGCACGCGCAGCAAGGCCGTTCCCGCCCGGGCCGCCGAACTGGCCGCCGCCCTGGCCCGGGCCGAGGACCGTTCCGGCTACCGGGTGGACCGCCTGCTGGCGGAGGCCGCGCGGGTCTCCTGAAGCGGGACTAGGTCCGTCGTCCATCGAGGACGAGGGCCGCTGCAGGGTCGGAGGCTCCCGGTGGAGGGGGCAGAGGGAGCGGCCGGGTCTCGTCGCTCGCTTCCGGATCGGCCGCCTCGGGCAGGGCGGGGATCGGTGGCAGGGTGAGGGTGAAGGTGCTCACGCCTGGGGTGTGACGGTGGGTGAGGCTGCCGCCCATCAGCTGGGCCAGCCGCGTCGAGATGGGGAGCCCAAAACCCAGTGACGGTGCCGCGGCTGTCGGGCTGCACTTCTGGAAGGGCTCCAGGACCAGGCTGCCGCCGCAGGTGACCGGCCCGGGCCCGTTGTCGGTCACTGAAAGGGTCGGCTGTAGCCCGGGTGTGGCTTCGAGCACGATCAGGTCGCCGCCGTGCTGGATGGCGTTGGACAGAAGGTTGCGGATCACTTGGCGAGTCCGAGCGGGGTCGGCCCATGCCATGACCCGGGGGCTGCCCTGGAGGCGGACCACCTTGTGCCGGTGCAACCAGGCCAAGCTTGTCATGACATCGGAGGCAGCCTGATGCAGGTCGGTCGGCGCCGTGGTGAGGGTCAGCCCACCAGCGGCGTCCTCCGCGCTGACCACCAGGTTGTCCACCATCGCGCTCATCGCGTCGGCCTGCTGGTTGAGTTCTGCCAGCATCTCCCCGACTTCGGCGGGAAGCTGATCGCCCCAATCCCTCTCGATGAGCTGGCCGAATCCGACCACGCCGGTCAGAGGGGCGCGCAGGGTGTGGCTGACCCCGGCCAGGAACTCGTCCCTGCGCCGCGCCCGGGACTCGACGTCGGATTGGCGAGCGAAAGCGAACCGGCGCACCGCTCCGGTGAGCACCAGCGTCTCGGCAAGGGACATGACGGTGAACGTGATCGTGGCGATCCACACGCCGACATGCAGTTGCGCTCCCACCGGTGGTGTGCCCAGCGACCAGCCAAACGACGGGAAGGTCACCACCAGGGCGGCGAGCAGGCTGTCGTAGAACCACATCCACAGTGCCCGACGTACGGGGAGAAGGATCGCCGCGGTCAGTGCCGTATACAGGAAGGGCACGACCAGGGCATGAACTTCGAGCTGCAGCACGAGAAGGGCAACCGCGGTCGCGGTGGCATCCAGGAAGATCGGCAGCAGAGTCCTGGCGTCGCGCCGTCGTATTCGCCGGCGGGCGTCCACCAACAGGCCTGCGGCAAGCGCGGCGATCAACAGGAAGGCGACGAGCCGGCGGTCGCCAAGGGGGCGGTGGAGCACCAACTCCCAGCTCGCGGTGAGTGGAAGGACCCCGGCAAGGAGGAAGACCAAGAAGTAGGTTCTCAGCCGGTGCCAGAAGAGCACTAGATCAGAGGGCTGGAACGAGAACGCGCCGCCCTCGCCGGCGGGGGCTCGTTCCACCCCGAAGAGCAGCCCAGGGAACGGGTGCCGCCTACTGAACCATGCTCGCAACCCTCGCGACCAGGGCCGTCTTCTCCACTATTCCGTGTCCTCGACTCGGGGGTCAGAATGTCCCTTTCTCTATCGGCTGGAAGCACCGCAGGGACGAGTGATTGCTGCAAGAACGCGCCCAGACAGGGCATGACCTGGGAGGACGGCGGCACCGTCACAGCGGGAATCAGCCCCCAGCCTCAGCTGGGGTCGTGGGGCAGTGTGCTGCGGGCGGCCCGCAGGAAGGCGTAGGGCGTCTCGTAGAGGAAGTTGGAGACCCGCGAGGTGTACACGTCGGCGTAGCGCTCCACCTGGCGGGCGAAGAGGCTCTTGTCGTAGCCGGCGCGCATCAGCGGCCCCCACGACGGGTTGCGGATCTCCCCGGCGGCCCGGGCCAGGGGGCCGATGCGGTCATCGAGGGCGACCAGCGCCTCCTGGAGACGGGTGATCTCGGCCTCCGACTCTGCCGCCTCCGGCCCGGCCCTGGCGTAGCGGTGGCGGGCGCGCTGGCGCGCCAGGCGGGTGCGGGCCAGGGTGCGCTCCAGGTCTTCCTTCTCCGTCATCAGCGCCCGCAGAGCGTCTTCGGTGGGACGGAAGGCCTCGAGCGCCTCGATCTCCGGCTCCAGCTCGCGCAGGATCAGCGCAGTCCGCCAGCGCAGCGCCGCCTTGCTGACGTGCACGTCGGCGTAGAGGTGGTCCCCGACGTAGAGGATCTCATCCCCGGACAGGCCCAGGTGCTGCTCGACCTGGGCGGCGTCTCCCCGGAAGTAGACCCCGCCCGGTTCGAGCTCGCCGCGCTGGGGGAGGAGCAGGCCTTGCTGCTCGTCGATCACCCGGTACAGGGGACGCTGCTCGGAGAAGAAACCGGGCTTGTCGGCGCCCACGATGATGAGGTCGAAGAGGTCGCGCCAGGTCATCTTCCGCGGGAGGTAGGGATCGAAGGCGATCTCCATCAATCGCCGGGTGTAGTCCCAGTCCGAGTTGGTGATCAGCATCAGCCGCTTGCCGGCGTAGCGCTGGTCGAGCAGGGCGGTGGGGGCCTCGGGGTCGGGGACCAGGAAGCGCTTCGGGTCGGCGAGGATCTCTTCCTTGAGGGTGCCGGGGAGATGGGCCTCGTCCACCGACGCCCGCACCACCCGGTAGAGGTCGGCGTAGGACATGACCCCGAGTCGGCCGGCGTCGAGCAGGTCCACCATCTGGGAGAAGATGGTGGCCTCCGACAGGGTGAAGAGGGTGTTGAGGAACACGAAGCGGGGGTCGCCGATGTCCACCACGGTGCCCGAGTAGGCGGTCCGCAGCTCTTCGTACTCGAGGAAGCGGGTGCCGTGGGCGGCCCGGATCACGTAGCCGAAGCGGGTGGCCTTGACCAGGTTTCCCAGGTCCAGGTCGATGACCAGCCCGCGGATCACCCGTGCCGGATCGAACTGCAGGCCGTCGGTCGGCCAGCCACGCCGGGCCAGGTAAGGGAGGGTGTGCTCGTAGGCCCGGCGCTCCCATTCGTCCACCCGGTAGTGGACCAGGGTGTAGTCCATGTCGTAGCCGATGGCCCGGATGCGGCGCAGGTTCAGCGTCCGGTTGCCGAAGAGGCGGCGGGGGAGTGGGGTTTCGTCGGGCACGGCGCCGCCATGGTACGGCCCCGGGTCTTCCCCCGGCGGCTTCGCCCTTGTTGCGGCCGCCTGTGCGTTTGGCCGAAAGGGCCTCAACCGCGCCCTCGATCGCGTAGATGCTGGTTGACCGTCCCTCATGCGTGTGATACGATTCGATCAACATCGAACAGCGAAGGGATGATCGAACATGTCCATCAGCGGGCCCCGGGTGCGAGACCTGACCGGCAGGAAGCGGCGCCTCAGCGTGGACGTGGTCTCCGGGCCTGCCTTCGAGCTGCTGGCCAGCGCCTTCGTGGTCACCATGGGTGAGGACGAGATCAAGGAGTACGAAGCGGGGCCGGCGCTGCTCGAGCGGGCCCGGGGGGCGGCTTCACCCGGCCTGCTGGCCGAGATGGAGGAGATAGGGCAAGGCGACCTGTGGTTGGGCTTCATCGGGCTGGCCTACGAAAGCCCGGAGCCGCGGCAGGTGGGCGGTTTCCTGGACTACCTGGGCGCGGTCGATCCGGCGGTGGTGCGCCGGGAGCTGGTGGCCATGCAGGTGCACAAGAAGGATGCCCCGGCCGAGATGATCGATCGGGCCGCGGCGGGCGACGCCGAGGCCCTTGCGTCGCTCGCCGCTCTCTGCGACGACGAGTGTGCAACCGGGCTTGCGCGAATTGCTCTCGATCTCCCCGGAGAAGGTCCTCGAGAAGGTCGTGCAGTTGCTGCGCCGCTTCGACGAGGAGGTGTTCCACGGGGGCGAGGAGACCGCTGCGGCCCTGTCCCGCGACGCCGCCGAGAAGCAAGCCCTGGCCGCGACGATGCCGCCGGCCCGCCTGGTCGAGACGGCGACCAACGGCGTCACCTTCACCATGCAGCCCGAGGTGAGCGGGGTGGTCCTGGTCCCTTCGGCGGTGGTGCGGCCCTGGGTCTGCAACCTGGAGCACGGGAACCTGCGTCTCTTTGTGTACCCGGTGGCCGAGGAGGTGTTGAGCGCCGACCCCGATGCCCCCTCACCGTGGATGCTCGGCTTCTACAAGGCGCTGGCCGACGAGAGCCGCCTGCGGATCCTGAACATGCTGGCGGCGAGCCCGGCTTCGTTGAGCCAGGTGGCGGAGCGCCTGGGCTTGGCCAAGTCCACCGTCATCCACCACATGCGGGCGCTGCGCACCGCCGGGCTGGTGCTGATCACGGTGGGAGCGGAGAAGGAATACAGCCTGCGGACCCAGGCCATCCCTGAGGCCGGGCGAATGCTCCGGGCGTACCTGTCCGGTCCGGTCGGGGCCGAGGGCGCTAGTTCTGAGAGTGAAAGGACGAGATGATGAGCTACGGACTCTGCGACCTGAGGCTGGCCGAGGCCCTGGCCGAGCGGCGAAAGGTGGCTGCGTGGCGGGCTCGGATCAGTATGAGGAGACGCCACTACTCCCGCGAGGGGCCGCCGGAACGGAGCACCGGGTGCGACTGTGTCACCCTGCAACGGCCGGCCCCTTCTGGGGCTGCCGGGAACGGCTGAGCCTTCCGGAGTGCTTCCTCCGGAGCCACGGAGCCGGCCCCCTCGGGGGCCGGCTCCGCTCTGATCGGGGGATCCTCAGCCAGCGGCGGACGCGGCGGGCGCCTCCGGCTCGGCGAAGTGGATCCACACCGCCCGTTGCGGGAAGGGGATCCCGGCCGCGTCGAGGGCGTCCTTGATGCGGCGGCGCGCCAGGCGGGCAACGGCCCACTGTTCGCCCGGTTCGACTTTGAGCACGAGGCGGATGGTCACCGCCGAGTCGCCCAGGTCCTCGACTCCCAGGATCTGCGGCTCCTCCAGGACCGTCGCCCCCGCGGCCGCCTCCCGCCATACGGAGTCCACCGCCTCCTTGATCACCCGGGTGGCGAGGTCCAGGTCGGCTTCGTAGGCCACCGCGATGTCGAGCACCGCTCGTGACCAGTGCTGCGACTTGTTGGCGACCCGGCGGATCTCCCCGTTGGGGAAGAACCAGACGTTGCCGTTCAGGTCCCGCAGACGGGTGGTGCGGAGGCGGACCTCCTCGACCACCCCGGAGGCGTCTCCGACGTCGATGACATCGCCGATCCCGTACTGGTCCTCGGCCAGCATGAACATCCCGCTCAGGAAGTCGCGTACCAGGGTCTGGGCGCCAAAGCCCAGGGCGATGCCGGCGATCCCGGCCCCGGCGAGAAGCGGTCCCAGGTTCACCCCGAATTCGCCGAGGACGATCAGGGCGGTCGCCCCCCAGACGACCACCGAAACCAGGCTGCGCAGCAAGGTTCCCAGCGCCTGCGCCCGCTGCTTGCCTCGCTCCCGCTGCTCGGCCAGGCGCCGGGCCTTGGCAGCTGCCCGCTCTCCCCGGGCGCTGGTCTCGCCGCTGCGGTCCTCCTCCACTGCCCGGGCCTGAGCTGCCCGCTGGGCTACCAGCCGGTCAACCAAACGGCGGATGAGCCGCCGCAGCAGGCGCACGAGGAAGAAGGCGATGACGATGACCAGCAGCACCTTCAGGGGCTTGGCCACCACCCACTCGACCACCCGGGCCAGGGTGTCGTTGCCGGTGAGGTCGAAGAGCAGCTTGCAGACGATGCCCGGGGCATCTCCGCAGGCCCCGGCCAGCCCGGCGTCGGGGGCGGCCTGGGCCAAGAGCAGGGTGGTGAGGGTTCCGGTCACGACGTGCCTCCTGTGCCGCGTGTCTGGTCGAACCTAGCCGGGGGGGAGTGTTGCCTCGGCCCCCGCCGTCCCCTACCGTCCCCGGGCATGCCCCTGGACGAGCACCGCCGCGCCAACCGGGACAACTGGGACGACCGGGTTCCCATCCACTGGGACTCGCCCGTCTACGACACCGCCGGCTTCATTGCCGACCCCGGGCGGCTGAGCACCGAGGTGGTGGTCGACGCTTCCCAAGTTGGGGACGTGCGGGGCAAGCGGCTGCTGCACCTGCAGTGCCACATGGGCAAGGACACCCTGTCGTGGGCCCGCCTCGGGGCGGAGGTGACGGGGGTGGACTTCTCGCAAGCCGCCATCGCCGCCGCCCGCCGCCTCAGTGCAGAGAGCGGCACCCCGGGGCGCTTCGTGGTGGCCGAGCTGTACGACGCCCCCAGGGTGCTGCCCGAGACGTTCGACGTGGTGTACACCGGGGTGGGCGCCCTCAACTGGCTCCCCGACATCGCCCGGTGGGGAGAAGTGGTAGCCGGGTTCCTCGCTCCGGGAGGGCTCTTCTACATCAGGGAGGCCCATCCCGTGCTCTTCTCCCTCGACTGGCGCGACGACCGGGCGCTGACGATCCGCTACCCGTACTTCCAGACGATCGAACCGGTGGCCGACGACGACCCCTCCACCTATGCCGGGCCGGGCACGGTGCGCCACGCCCGCACCTACGAGTGGGACCACGGCATCGCCGAGGTCATCACCGCTCTCCTCGACGCCGGCCTCGTGCTGGCTCGGCTGCGGGAGTACCGGGAGATGTCCTGGCAGGGGCTGCCCCAAATGACCGAGGGTGAGGACGGCATGTGGCGCCTGCCCGAGAGCCAGCGCGACCTGGTCCCGGTCATGTACTCGGTCGTCGCGACCCGGCCGCAGTGACCCCGGGCCACCCCATCTCCCCGTTCCCCGGCATAATCACCCCGTGCGCTTGCTGGTGGTGGAAGATGAGGTCCGTCTCGCCGAGGCCCTGAAGAGGGGCCTCGAGGCCGAGGGGTTCGAGGTCGATCTGGCCTTCGACGGCAAGGAGGGGCTCGCCCTGGCCCTCGGCGAGCGTTACGAGGCCATCGTGCTGGACATCCTGCTGCCCGGTCTGAACGGCTACCGGGTGTGCGCGGAGATACGGGCGGCGGGCAACTGGACGCCGATACTCATGCTCACCGCCAAGTCCGGGGAGTTCGACGAGGCGGAGGCCCTCGACACCGGGGCCGACGACTTCCTCTCCAAGCCCTTCTCCTACGTGGTGCTGGTCGCCCGGCTGCGAGCCCTGGTCCGCCGGGGGAGCGGCCCCCGCCCGGCTCCCTGCCAGGTGGGCGACTTGCGCCTCGACCCGGCCGCCCGCACTTGCGACCGGGGCGGGGTGCCCATCCACCTCACCCCCCGGGAAGTGGACCTGCTCGAGGTGCTCATGAGCCGGGCAGGCGAGGTGGTCGGCAAAGCGGAGCTGCTCGAGCGGGTGTGGGGGCCCGACTCCGATGTCGACCCCAACGTGGTCGAGGTCTACCTGGGCTACCTGCGCCGCAAGATCGACCGGCCGTTCGACCGGGACACGCTGCGCACCATCCGCGGCGCGGGGTACGTGCTGGCAGCCGACTGATGCCCCTGTTCCGCTCCGTGCGCTCCCGCATCACCGTGGTCACCACCCTGCTGGTAGGCGCGGCCCTGGTGGCCGCCGGGGTGGGCCTGCTGCTGATCACCAGGCGCGCTCTCATCAGCGACGTGCGTGACACCCTGACCCGCAACCTCGTTGACACCCGGCGGGAGCTGGACCGGGGAGTCGTGACCGAGCTGGCCCTGCTGTCCCTGGGGGTGGCCGTGGACCCCTTTGCGGTCACCTCGCAGATGATCGACCGCACCTGCGCCCCTCTGCTGGCCGACGCCTACGGCACCGGCGAGCGTGCGTTCGCCGACTTCTACTACCTCGAGGGGATCGGCGACGCCTCCGTGCTCGCCTATGAGAACTGCACCCAGCGCACGAATCCCCTCTTCTCCTCCACCGAGAGCTGTGAGCAGGAGGCCATCGCCTCGGTGGGCAACCCGCTGGTGACCTTCGACGAGTACGAGGAGATCGCCTCCTCCGACGACTTCCGCAATGCCTTCGACGAGTGCCTGGCCGGTGAGGTGCTGGTGGACGAGCGGGTGGCGGCGGCCGTCGGGGTGTGCGACCGGGTCATCTCCACCGCCTTCGACGACGTGGACGTGCTCGACCGCCAGGCCGTGGAGGTCCGCCTGCAGGACGTGTTGTTCACCTACGCCGCCTGCATGAGGAGCAACGGCGTGCCCGACTACCCCGATCTCACCCTGACCGGACTGGGGGAGGGGGGCGGGCTATCGGTGCTCACCGGGCTGGTGGGCAGGTCGGTGATTCTGCCTTCGCTGGACGCGGTGAAGGCCGACGTGGAGACCTTCGGCCGGGTCATCTCGATTGTGGTGCCCGTGCTGGTGGCGCTCATCGCCCTGTCCACCTGGCTGGTGGTGGGCCGGGCGCTGCGGCCGGTGGAGGCGATTCGATCACGGGTAGCCCAGATAGGCGCCGGCGAGCTCGACCAGCGGGTGCCCGACCCCGGGACCGGGGACGAGGTGGGCCGGCTGGCGGCCACGATGAACAGGATGCTCGACCGCCTGCAGCGCTCGTCGCAACGGCAGCGCCGTTTCGTCTCCGATGCGTCGCACGAGCTGCGCAGCCCCCTGGCCTCGCTGCGCACCCAGCTGGAGGTGGCCCTGGCCCATCCCGAGCGGGCCGAATGGCCGGCTGTGGCCGCAGGTGTGCTCGAGGAGGGGGAGCGCATGGAGCGCCTGGTGGACGACCTCCTCGCCCTCGCCCGGGCCGACGAGGGGGCGGCGCTGGCCCACACCGAGGAGGTGGATCTCGGGGAGATGATCGCCGCTGAGGCGGAACGGGTGGAGGGCCTGGCTGTGGACACCTCGGCAGTGGCCCCGGTCGTGGTGCGGGGTGACGCCCAGTCGCTGCGCCGGGCGGTCCGCAACCTGCTCGACAACGCCCGGCGTCACGCCGCCAGCCGCATCGTGCTGCGGGTCACCCTCGAGGGGGACGAGGTGCTGGCGGTGGTCGAGGATGACGGTTCCGGCATCCCCGAGGCCGAACGCGAGCAGGTGTTCGAGCGGTTCGCCCGTCTCGAGGAGTCCCGCGATCGGGACGCCGGGGGCACCGGGCTCGGCCTGGCGGTGGTGCGGGAGATCGTGCAGGCGCATGGGGGCACGGTGGTGGCGGAGGCAGGCGAAGAGGGCGGGGCCCGGCTCGTGGTCCGCCTCCCGACGCGCTCCCGGCCGTAGGGGGCGTGGGCAAGACCCGGCAGCGGTTACCCTTCGGTTGCCGTCCTGGGCGCCCGGCCCGGCGGCCGGAGGCGGCAGCGTGGCACGCGCAGGACGGGACAAGTGGAGGCCGGCCGTGGCGGTCGGGCTGGCGCTGGTGGCCCTGCTGGCCGTACCCATCGCGAGCGGGTCGGCAGCGGAGCCTGTCCCCCGGATCGTGGGCGGGGAGGAAGTGGACCCGCCCGGGGCCTACCCCTTCGTCGTGGCGCTGGTGCGGCGCGGGGAGTCGGCCGCACAGGGCCAGTTCTGCGGGGGAGCGCTCATATCGTCGGAGTGGGTGCTCACCGCCGCCCACTGCGTATACCGCGAGGACGAGATAGACGTGATAATCGGCCGCCACGACCTGCGCACCCACGAGGGAGAGCGCATCCGGGTGGCCTCGATCACCTCCCACCCCGACTTCGACATCGACAGCCTGGCCAACGACATCGCCCTCCTCCGCCTTGCCCGGCCGACCGGCTACGCGTCCGTGAACTTGCCGGCCGGCAGCGCGCTCGAGGTCGCCGGCGCGGCGGTCACCGTCGTCGGCTGGGGCGAGCTGGGGTCCGGGTCGGGGAGCGCCCTGCTACAGGAGGCGGAACTGCCCCTGCTCTCCGACGCGGAGTGCCTGGCCGCCTACCCGGACTGGTTCATGGCTGACGTGATGATCTGTGCCGGCCTCGAGGACGGAGGGGTCGACTCCTGCTACGGGGACAGCGGCGGCCCCCTGTTCTCCGCCCTGGGCGGCAGCTTCACCCTTGTCGGCGTGGTCTCCTGGGGCGACGACCTCTGCGCCCAGCCCGGCAAGCCGGGCGCCTATTCCCGCACCTCGGCCTTGCTGCCCTGGATCACCGAGGTGTCCGGCGTGGCGCCGCCCAGCCCGGCCTGCGGCGGGGTGGCGGCTTCGGTGGTGGGCACGGCAGGGCGTGACGTGATCACCGGGACGGCCGGGGACGATGTGATCGTCGCCCTGGGGGGCGACGACACCGTGGCGGGAGGTGGCGGAGCCGATCTGATCTGCGGCGGGGCCGGCGCCGATCGCCTGACCGGTGGAGGGGGAGCGGACCGCCTGTTCGGGGGCCCCGGCGACGACGTGCTGCAGGGCTCGGGCGATCCGGACATCCTCTACGGCGAAGTAGGTGCCGACCGTCTCGGCGGAGGGCGCGGGGTGGACCTCCTCTTCGGGGGCGCGGGCGACGACACCCTGTTGGGCGGCGCCGGCGCCGACACCGGCTACGGCGGGCCCAACCAGGACACGTGCGTCGCCGAGACCGTCGGCTCCTGCGAGGGTTGAGGCCGGGCGGCGTGAGCGCTCGCGGGGAGAAGAGCGGCCGCTAGGGTGGTCGTGCGATGGAGGCTCTGATCGCCGCGGGGTACCTGATCGGCGCCTATCTCATCGGTTCGATCCCCTTCTCCTACTTGACCGCCCGGATCGTCTCCGGGACCGACCTGCGACGGGTGGGCAGCGGCACGGTGTCGGGCACGGGGGTGGGGTCCGAGTCCGGCTTCTGGCCGATGGCGCTGGCCGGGCTGCTCGACATCGGCAAGGGCGCGGCCGCGGTGATCCCGATGGCGAGCGAGCGCCCCATGCTGGCCGCCGTGGGTGCCGGGGCGGCGGTGGCCGGGCACAACTGGTCCGTCTCGCTGGGCGGAGCCGGAGGCCGCGGCATCTCGACAGCCGGCGGGGCCATGGCGGTGCTGGCCTGGCCGGGCACGCTGGTGCTCGCCCTCGGCTTGGCGATCGGCCGGCTATGTCGACAGACGGGTCTCGGGTCGTTCATCTCCCAGGCCGCCCTGCCGGGCGTGCTGGCGGTGACCGACGGCGGCATGGGGGCCGTGCTCGGGGGGGCGGTGCTGGTGCCGATGTGGCTGAAGCGGGTGCTGGGCAACGGCCCGCCGACCGAGCAGCGGGGGCGTGTCTACGCGAGCCGCCTGCTCTTCGACAACGACGAAGGCTGGAGGCGGCCGGGCGCGCCGCCCGTGTGAAGTAGTGTCGTCTCGAAAAGGCGGGGGTGCGTACGCCGGTCAGGGTCATCACCGATTCCACCGCCGCGATCGACGACGCGGTGGCTGCCGCCCACGGCATCGCCGTGGTACCGGCCAAGGTCGTCCTGGGCGGCGTGTCCTACCCCGACGGCACACTGTCGCTGACCGAGCTCCTCGCCCGTTTCGACGAGGGAGTGACCACGGCCGGGCCGTCCCCCGGCGACTTCGCCGAGGCGCTGGCGGGAGCGGACCAGGGGGCGGTGGTGATCACCGTCGCGGCCAACCTCAGCAGCAGCTTCAAGGCGGCCGGAGTGGGCGCGTCCTTCTTCGCCAACGGCCGCGTCCGGGTGCTCAACAGCGGCACCGCCGCCGGCGCTCAGGCCCTGGCCGTCCTGCACGCCGCCCGGGTGGCGGCCGGCGGGGCGAGCCTGGACGAAGTGGAGGCGGCGGCCCGCCGGGTCCTGGGCAAGGCGCGCCTCTTCGGGGCGCTGGAGACCTTCGAGTACCTCGTGCGCGGGGGGAGGCTCAACAGCACGGTGGGCAAGATGGCCGCCGGTTTGCGGGTGCATCCCATCTTCGAACTGCGAGACGGCAACATCCGCAGTCTGGCCCCGTGCTTCAGCCAGGAGCGGGCCATCCGCCGGCTGCTCTCCTACTGGCGCCGCTCGCGGGTGGAGGGGGCCCGGCTGCACCTGATCGCCCTGCACGCCCTGGCCCCCGAGGGCGCCGAGCGCTTGCTGGAGGAAGTGCGCCGTGAGGTGGAGCCGGCGACCGGGCTGGTGGCCGCGTTCGGTCCGGTGATGGTGGTGCACACCGGGCCCGGCCTGCTCGGTCTCTCCTGGTGGTGGGAAGAGCCCTGAGCCGCCCGATGCAGCGTTACGAAGTGCTCGCCCACACCGCGGACACGGGGATTCTGGCGCACGGGGCGAGCCTGGCCGAGGCCTTCGAGAACGCCGCCTTCGGCATGTTCGACCTGGTGTTCGACCTCTCCGGGGTCACCGGCGCCGAGGAGTGCCGCGTGGAGGTCGAGGCCGAGACGCTGGAGGAGCTGCTGGTGGCCTGGCTCTCGGTGCTGCTCGCCGAGGCCGAGATCCGGGGCCTGGCGCTCGCGCGCTTCGCCGTCGAGGGGCCGGCCGGGGGAAGGCTCCGGGGGACGGGGTGGGGAGGCCCCTCCGCCGGGCTGGAACTGCGCGGGCCGCCGGTCAAGGCGGTCACCTATCACGACTTGGCGGTCGATCAGGTGCCCGGTGGCTGGCAGGCCCGGGTCATCTTCGATGTCTGAGCGTCAGGAGGTCGGCCCGTGAAGTGCCTTCACCTACCCGAGTGGGACGCCACCCTCCGCTTCCACGACCTGCCGGGGGCGGGCCCGCCGGTGGTCTTCCTCCACGGGCTGGGGGCCGCCTCCTCCCTCGATTTGGTGGGGATGGCCGCCCGACCGCCGCTCTCCGGGCACCGCCGCCTGCTGATCGACCTGCTCGGCTTCGGCTACAGCGATCGCCCGGCCGGGTTCTCCTACAGCCTGGAGGGCCACGCCCGGTCGGCGGCGGCGGTGCTCGACGCGGCCGGCGCCGACCGCTGCTGGGTGATCGGGCACAGCATGGGGGGCACCGTCGGCATCGTCCTCGCCGACCTCCGGCCCGATCTGGTCTCGGCCCTGGTGGTCGCCGAGGGGAACCTCGACCCCGGGGTGGGCGGGGTGAGCATGGAGATCGCCGCGATGGCCGAGGGGGAGTACGTGGCCGGGGGCCACGAAGCCCTGGCGCCTGCGGTTCGCCGGGGCCGCCGGTCCCGCCGACCCGGGACTGGACGCCTACCTGGGCGCCTTCAACCTCGCCGACCCCCGCGCCGTCCACCGCAGCGCCGTCGGCCTGCTCGCTCCCATTCACCCCACAGCCAGAGAGCGCCTCTACCGCTTCTCCGGGCCCAAGGCATACGTGTTCGGCGAGCGCTCGCTGCCCGACCCAGATCAGGAGCACCTGGCGGCCAACGGGGTCGAGGTGATCGTGATCCCGGGGGCCGGCCACTCCATGACGGTGGAGGCTCCCGACGACCTGGCCCGGCTGGTGGGCGGGTTCCTGGAGCGGGCTGCGCCCTGACGGCGGAGCCCCCCAACTTCGCCCGGCCCTTCGTACAGTGTCGGCATGGAGTTCACCCGCACCGGCGAGGTGACCTGGGAGCTGCGCGCCGAAGGCGGCATGCGGGTGCCCGGGTCGGGTCTTCGCCTCGCCGAGCCTGTTCGCCAAGGCCGAGGCCGACCGCGCCCTGCAGCAGGTGGCCAACGTCGCCCACCTGCCCGGGATCGTCGAGGCCTCCTTCGCCATGCCCGACATCCACTGGGGCTACGGGTTCCCCATCGGCGGGGTGGCGGCCACCGACGTGGAACGGGGCGGGGTGGTGTCCCCGGGCGGGGTCGGGTTCGACATCTGCTGTGGGGTGCGCCTGCTGTCCTCGGCCCTGACCGAGGCCGACTTCCGGCGGCAGGGCCCTGCCCTGATGGCCGAACTGGACGCCCGCATCCCCCGCGGCCTGGGCAAGGGGGCGGTGGCCGGCAAGCGGCTGCTCGACGACGTGCTCGTCCGGGGGGCGGCGGCGGTGCTCGAGGCCGGGTTCGGGGTGCCGGCCGACCTGGAGCGCTGCGAAGAGCGGGGCACCTCGGCCGGGGCCGATCCGGGGGCCATCTCCGCCCGGGCGCTGGAACGGGGCGGGGGGCAGCTCGGGCTCGCTCGGGGCCGGCAACCACTTCCTGGAGATCCAGGTGGTGGACCGGGTGGACGACCCCGAGGCGGCCGCCGCCTTCGGCCTGGTGGAGGGAATGGTCACGGTGATGATCCACTGCGGCAGCCGGGGCCTGGGGCACCAGGTGTGCACCGACCAGCTGGCCGAGATGGGCCGGGCGATGAAGCGCCACGACATCAGCGTCCCCGACCGCCAGCTTGCCTGCGTGCCGGTGGCCTCGAAGGAAGGGGAGGACTACCTGCGGGCCATGGCCACCGCCGCCAACTTCGCCTGGGCCAACCGCCACCTGCTCGCCCACACCGCTCGGGAGGCCTTCGCGGCCGCCCTGGGGACCGGGATCGGGGAGTTGGGGATGCACCTGGTGTTCGACGTCGCCCACAACCTGGCCAAGGTCGAGGAGCACCTGGTGGGCAGCCACTCCCGGCGCCTCTGCGTGCACCGCAAGGGCGCGACCCGGGCCTTCGGCCCCGGTCATCCCGCCTTGCCTGCCGACTTGCGCCCCTACGGGCAGCCGGTGCTGATCCCGGGGAGCATGGGCACCGCCTCGTGGGTGCTGCGCGGCGTGGCGGGCAACCCGGCCTTCGCCACTGCCGCCCACGGCGCCGGGCGGCTCATGAGCCGCAGTGCTGCCAAGAAGACCCGGGGCGGCCGGGAGGTCATGCGCGACCTGGAGTCCGAAGGCATCGCGGTGCGGCCCGGGTCCGTGTCGCTGCTCGCCGAGGAGGCGCCCTACGCCTACAAGGATGTCGACGAGGTCGTCAACGTCTGCGACCTGGCCGGCCTGGCGGCCCCGGTGGCGCGGCTGCGTCCCATCGGGGTGGTGAAGGGGTGAGCCTCTAGGACGGCTGACTCATGACTACCAGGACGACGCTGGCGGGGTCAACATCCCTGGTCAGGATCACCTCGAGGGGCCACAACACGAGAGCGTCACAGCAGGTCTGCCCCGTGCCCCGGGAGACGGCCACATTGATCTGGAGCTGCCCGGTGACCTCGGGGGCCGCGACGGTGACCGTAGGCCTACAGCAGCCGCCAAAGGCGCCGATGAGCAGCCGACGCGGTTCCGAGCCGGGGAGGATCATGGCACCTTCGGATTCGATTTGGTCCATCTCCTGCCAGGCGACGGCGAACGGGCAGGTCCTCCGAGTCGATGAACCTGGCGCTCCGGATGAGGTCGGAAGGGTCGGCCACCACCGAGATGCCATGGCTACAGGCGGAGAACGCGAAGGCGCAGCCAACGAGGAGAGTGGAGACGCCGCGCCGGCGGAGGTCGCTCATCAGCCGCATTCCTCGGTCTCCGCCACAAGCCAGCCGCCCGTCTGCCAGAGGACGACCTTCACGCGTCCCAGCCGATGCCCCTCCGCGTCGGTGAAGAGGTAGACCACCTCGTCCGTGGCTTCCGACTCCACCTGGGGAGTGCCGGGCGGCAGCCCCAGGGTCAGTAGCGCCAGAGCCTCCTCCGCCGTGGCGGAGCCCTGCGCGTCCTCGAAGAAGTCCGCAGTGCCGTGTTGCCAGTAGAGGGGGCAGTCCAGCACCCCGAGGTAGCCCCGCAGCTCTAGCCGGATGGCCGCGGCCGGGATGACCCCGGCGTCGAGCAGGACCCGGTCACCCAGCGGGGCGTCCAGCCGGGCCTCAGCGTCCATGAGGACACCCACCTCGTCACATCCGCTGAACGACCCAGCGCGCCGCGTCCAGGCCACGATCTCTACCCGGTCGTCGGCTTCGACCACCTCCACGGAGACCACCTCGGTGGTGATCTCGGTGTCCGTGCCGGTGACACAGCCGCCGCCCTCCACCTCGATGGGCAGCACGGTGGCTTCCCGGTCGACGGGCTGTACCGGCTGCCATCGCGCGGGCGATCAGGTCCCCCGACACCACCACCGGCGGGCAGGATCCCCCCGACTCAGCGCTGAACCAGAAGAAGGGCAGGCCCTCCCGGTAGGCGAGGACCGCGGACGGTGACAGCAGGGTGAAACCCTCCGCCGACAGCCAGTCCCGTTCTCCGCGGCCAGGGCCCGCCCACGTACAGGGCCTCCAACTCCTGGCCGAGTGGGGTGGCGACAGAACTCCTCCCGGGTGAGGGTGGGGCCGTCCAGATAGGAGGTGGGGAACCTCGGCTCCCCACCCACCGAGCAGGCCACCTCTGCCAGACCCGCGTCCCCCGAGCCGCCGCAGGCAGCTGCCCCCAGGAGCACCAAGCCGACCAGCGCCGCGCACCGTCTCATCAAGCCCCCTCTGGCGTCATCGTACGCCCGAGGCCGGTCTGGAGGAGCCGTATCACCTCCGTCCGAACCATGCTAAGGGTGCGCCGGCACGGCCCGCTGTGCGGTCCGCGCCGGCGCAGGCGGTCCGGGCTCAGCTCATCGGCTCGGCATGGATGATGGAGAAGTAGGCGCCGTCGGCGCTGCGCAGCCCGGCCATCCGGCCCCACGAGCCGACCGGCATGGGCGGGATGATCACCGTCCCCCCGGCGGCCTGGGCCGCGGCCGCAATTGCATCGACGTCGTCGGCGAAGAAGTAGACCGCCCAGCTGGGCTGCGCCTCGCTCTCGGCCGGGGTCATGGCCATCATCCCCGCCTCGTTGTCGCCGCCGTGCTTGAAGATGGTGTAGAGCCCGTCCTCCATCTCCATCTCCTCCGGCTGCCACCCGAAAAGGGACGAGTAGAAGACGGCCGCTCCGGCCGGGTCGTTGGTGTGCAGCTCGTTCCAGCCGACGGTGCCCTGCTCGCCCTGCAGACCGAAGCCCTTGTGGCCGCTTGGCTGCCAGAAGCCGCACAGGGCCCCGGTCGGGTCGGTGAAGGCCCCGCCCTTGCCCTGGCCGGGGACGTCGAAGACCTCGCCCATGGGCTTGGCCCCCAGGGCCACCGCCCGGGCCATCGTGGCGTCGGCGTCGGCCACCGCCACGTAGGGCAGCCAGTAGGGCGTGGCCCCCATCTCGACCAGGTCTCCCATGAGGGTGTAGAGACCGGCCACCGGCTTGCCCTCCAGCAAGCACATCGTGTATCCGCTCTCGTCGGCGGTCTCGTACTCCCACCCGAAGATCGCGTGGTAGAAGGTCTTGGCGTTCTCGATGTCGGTGGTGCCGCCGTCCGCCCAGGCGAAGCTGCCGGGCGAGTGCTCGTTGACCTCGGGCATGTCGGGCCTCCTGTCGGTGGGAGGCCGACTCTATGACGAGGCCCGCCGTTAGATGGGGGCGGCGCCGGGCGGCAGGCCGGCCGAACGGCGCTCCGTGACGCCGAACAGCATCGCCAGGGCGAGGGCGCCGGCGATTGCCGAGGCGGTGGAGTTGGCGGCGAACCCACCCCAGGCGAAGAGCGGTGGGGCGATGGCGGCGGCGACCGCCCGTGAACCGGAGAGCGCCACCACCACCAGGGCCAGGAACCGGGTGCGTGCGTCGGGAGCCACCTCGGTGGCCAGGGGAAGTGCCGAGACGATGGCGAACTCGAAGCCGAAGAAGGCCAGCACCAGGGCGGCCATTCCGCTGGCAAGGCTCCCCGACGCCGGGCCGAGGAGGGCGAAGGCGGCTATGCAGATGATGAGGCCGATGGAGACGCTCCGGCGAGGGCCGAGGCGGTCGGTGAAGGCGAAGGACGCCCCTTCGCCGGCCAGCTCCGCCACGGCCACCGCGGTGGCGGCGCCGCCGAGGGCCACCAGGGAGAGCCCGAAACGATCCTCGAGCCAGGCGCCGAAGACAACGAACGAAACCTCGGCGGCGAACATCAGCAGGAAGATGACGACGAGGAGCAGAACGGTCGAGCGGTCGAAGCGAAGACGGGCCAGCGGGGCTTCCTTGTCCCGGGCGGCATCCCGGTCGATCGCCCAGGGGAGGATGGCCAGGGCGATCAGGGTCAGGGCGGCCACCACCCAGAAGGGCGCCCGCCAGCCGAGGCGGGCGATCAGCCACCCCGCCGCGGGCGCTCCCACCAGCAGTGCCAGCGCCCAGGTGGTCTCGAAGATGGCGATGTAGCGGCCCCTCCTCCGGTAGGGGGTGCGATCGGCGATGAAGGCCTGGCCGGAGACGTCGAAGAGCGGCTTGGCCAGGCCGAACAAGGCGAAGCCGACCACCGCTCCGGCGTACACCCCGGCAGCGGCGGTAACCGCCGCCCCGAGGGCGAAGAGGGCCAGCCCCAGAGCGAGGGTCCGCCGGCGGCGCTCACCCCGCCCGACGGTGGCGACCACCAACGGGGTGGCCAGGCCGGCCAGGGAGCGGGCCGACAGCAGCAGGCCCCCCTGTTCGAGAGAGACGCCCAGGCCGCGGCTGATGGCGGGCAGGAACGGGTAGGCGAAGCGATGAGCGGTGTTGAGCACCAGGCGGGAGGCCACCAGGTAGGCCAGGGAGGAGCGCAGCGAACGGGGAGCCGCGTCGGGGGAGCGCAGTCTCACGGTCCGACCCTCATGGCAGGGGGAACCGCCCGTGGGTGAACAGCCGCGGGGTGACCATCCAGAGCAGGCTGCCGGCGCCCGGCCCCAGCATCTCCCACCCGTCGACCTCCATGCAGGCGGCGGCGCCGGTGACCATGCGCAGCGAGGCCCCGCCGAGGAGCAGGGCGGCAGTCTGCGACAGGGCGGGCTCGTGGCCCACCACCAGGACGCGGTGCGTGTCTCCCGCCCGCTCGCTCACCGCCTCGATCACCTCCCGGGTCGAGCCCGGGCAGAGGCGCTCGTCCTCGACGATCGGCGAGGGCCAGCTCCCGGACTCGGCGGCCAGGTCCGCGGTGGAGCGGGCGCGCCGGGCCGGCGAGGAGAGCACGAGGTCCGGCACCCGGCCGATCAGGGTGATCATCCGGCCCATCGCCCGCGCCGATTCCTGCCCGCGCCGGTTGAGCGGCCGCCCGGCGTCGTCGGTGCCGGCACCCCAGTCGGACTTGCCGTGCCGGAGCAGGATCAGCTCGCTCAAAGCCAGCCCACCGACAGAGCGAAGAACACCTGGGCGCCGTAGTAGAGGGGCAGCCCCCAGATGCGGTTGACGAACCCGGGGGCGACGAAGCGGTCCCGGGCCACCGACAGGTCGGACAGGTAGAAGGCCGCAGCCGCACTCATGACGGCCGCGTCCCAGACCCACCCCGGCAGCGGTTCGCCCTGGGTGAGGACGGCCATGGCGGGGGTGGCCGGGCCCTCGCCGGCGACGGCCCCGGCCGCGGCGGCCACCATGGCGGTGATCACCGCGATGTAGGCGAGCACCGGTCCGCGCATGTCGGCACCCAGGTGGGGCCACAGCCACCGGGCCACGAGGGCGGCGGGCACCAGCAGCCCGGCCGCCACGATGAGCGCCACCACCGTGTTCGGCCGGACGGCGGCGAACGCCCCGATGTAGGCGAGGTGGGAGAGGAGGAAGGCCGCCAGGCCGATGAGGAACCAGGCGCGGCGCCCCGACACCAGCGACACGTCTCCCACCCATCCCAGGCAGAGGGCGGCCAGTACCCAGCCCCCGTACGCCGAGTCGGCGGCCCCGGCGGCGAGGGCCGTCCCGATGAAGGCGGCCGAGGCGGCCCCCTTCACCCATCCCCGCCAGGGGGCGGCGCCGCGCTCCCCGACGAGCAGGACCACCAGCAGCAGGGCGGTGACGCCGGCGAGGGCGTAGGCCAGGGTCATGGGGACCTCCTCGGGAGGCGGGCGGCCAGCCAGTCGATCGAGGCGGTGAGCCGCTCCAGGTCACCCGTCGTGACGTTGGGGAACATGCCGATGCGGATCTGGTTCCGCCCCAGCCTGCGGTAGGCGGCGGTGTCCACGATGCCGTTGGCGGCCAGGGCCCGGTTGAGCACAGCAGCCTCCAGGCCGGAGTCGAGGTCGATGGTCGCCACCGTGCGGCTGCGCTTGGCGGGGTCGGTGACGAAGGGGGTGGCGTAGTCGCTGCGCTCCGCCCACCCGTAGACGACGCCGGCGGCCTGCTCCTGGCGGCGGCCGGCCCACTCGAGGCCGCCTTGGCCGAGGATCCACTCCACCTGGTCGGCGAAGAGGAAGAGGGTGGCCAGGGCGGGGGTGTTGTAGGTCTGGTCGGCGGCGGCGGCTTCGGCGGCGAGCCGCAAGTCGAGGAAGGGCGGCACCCAGCGTGTGGCCAGCGACCGCGCCCGCCCCAGGGCGGCGGGCGAGAGGAGGGCGGCCCACAGGCCTCCTTCGGACCCGAAGACCTTCTGCGGTGAGAAGTAGTAGGCGTCGAAACAGGCGGGGTCCACCGGCAGGGCCCCGGCGGCCGAGGTGGCGTCCACCGCCACCAGACCTTCGGTGGCCGGGCGGGCGATCGGAGCCATCACCCCGGTAGAGGTCTCGTTCTGGGTCAGGGCGTAGAGGTCCACCGAGGGGTCGGGGTAGAGGTCGGGGTGGGTGCCCGGCGGCGAGCTCACCACCACCGGGTCCGCCAGGTGCGGGGCGCCGGCGGCGACGGCGGCGAAGCGACCGGAGAACTCGCCGAAGACGGCGTGGGCGCTGCGCCGCTCGATGAGGCAGAAGGCGGCCGCATCCCAGAAGGCCGACGCCCCGCCGTTGCCCAGCACCACCTGGTAGCCCTCGGGCAGCGAGAAGAGCTCGGCCAGGCCGCGGCGCACCCGTCCCACCACGGCGCGTACCCCTGCCGCCCGATGGCTCGTGCCCAGGTAGGTGGAGCCGGTGGCGGCGAGAGCCGCCAGGGCCTCGGGGCGCACCTTGGAGGGCCCGGAGCCGAAACGGCCGTCGGCGGGGCGCAGGTCGTCGGGCAGGCGGGGGAAGTCCATGCCCCTACCTGCTCTCGCCCTCGGGCGGCGCCTTCCCGCGGGCGGCCAGCAGTTCGAGGGCCTCGCGGTAGCCCTCGACACCGTGGCCGCGAATGCTGGCGGCACAGGCCGGCGACACCACCGAGCGGGCCCGCCATTCCTCCCGCTGGGAGATGTCGGAGAGGTGCACCTCCACCACCGGCAGGGCGACGGCCTCGATGGCGTCGTGCAGCGCGTACGAGTAGTGGGTGAGCGCCCCGGGGTTGAGCACCACCCCGTCGGCCGAGCCGAGGGCGTCGTGGAGGCGGTCGATGATCTCCCCCTCGTGGTTCGACTGGAAGGTGTCCACCTCGAGGCCCAGGCCCGCTCCCCAGGCCCGGCAGCGCTCCTCCAACTCGGCGAGGGTGGTGGTGCCGTAGACCTCGGGACGGCGCACGCCGAGGAGGTTGAGGTTGGGGCCGTTGATCACCAGGACTCGCATGGCCCCAGGCTATCCCGGGGCGGGCCGGGCGGCGGCGATGGCGGCGGCGCGGTCGAGGACGGCGGGGGGCAGGGAGCCGGCCACCACGTCGTGGCGGGCGGCCAGGGCAGCCACCAGGGCCTCGGCGACGGTGTCCACCGTGGCCGGGACCTCGGCGGCGACGCTGCCGGTGGCGGCGGGATCCCATTGGTAGTCGAGCCAGCGGTAGACGGGCAGGAGCACGCGGTTGACCAGGTCGGCGCGGTCCACGACCACGACTCCCCCGACGTGCGCCGCCCCGGCCACCAGGCGCTGTCCCACGCCCATCAGCTTGCGCCGCCCGCCGGCGTTGACGCTGTGCTCGCCGGGGCAGTACTCGCCGGGGACCTCGCCGATCCGGGCGTCCACCCCGAGGCCGGCGAGGGCCTCGACGACGACACCGGCCAGTTCCTCGAAGCGCGCCCGGATGGACCGGCGCGGCTCCGGGTCGGGGATGGCCCAGGCGAACGCCAGGGTGTGCTCGTGGAACACGGCCGCCCGGCCGCCGGCCAGGCGCTCCACCGGGGAGAATCCCTCCTGCCGGGCGGCGGCCACCGCTGCCGGGTAAGCCGGCCGGGCGGTGTCGCGGACGCCGAAGGCGAGGACCCGCCCGGGCACGAAGAGGCGGAAGGATTCAGGGACCTCCCCGGCCGCCGCGGCCTCGAGCAGAGCACGCGAAACCGCCCCGTCGAAGTCAGGGCGCTCGGGGAAGCCCTGCCGGAGGAGATGGATCACGCGCCCGGCCACGGCGGCAGGGTACCGGGGCCGCGCCCGCGCGCGGCCACCGGCCGGCCCCGCCGTCGTTCCGCCTGCTCACTCGCAGGCGACCGTCACCTCCGCGGAGCAGGTGTCCGCGCCGCTTCCTCCGTCCGCGTGATCGGCGCCGAGCCCGCCGCCGAGCCGGTCGTTGCCTCCCCGGCCGAGGAGGTCGTCGTCGCCTTGCCTGCCGAAGAGCACGTTGGCCAGCGCGTCGCCGGCAAGGGTGTCGGCGTGGGCGGACCCGATGGCGTTCTCGATCCCGATGAGGGTGTCGGCGCCGTGGCCGCCGGCGGCGGTGCCGGCCGCCAGGTCGACGACCACCGCCCCGGGTGCTCCCTGGTACACAGCCCAGTCGGTGCCCGGGCCGCCGTCGATCAAGTCGTTCCCGCCGGCGCCGGTGATGTGGTCGTTCCCGCCTTGGCCGTAGAGCGTGTTGTTGGCCGCGTCACCGATGAGAGTGTCGTTGTACGGCGACCCGGTGACGTTTTCCACGCCGGTGATCCGGTCTGCGCCGTGGGCGCCGCTGGCTGTGCCCAGGGTCAGGTTGACCACCACCGGCCCCACGCCTCCTTCGTACACGGCCCAGTCGGTGCCCGGCCCGCCGTCGATGATGTCCCGTGCCCAGCCGCCGGTGATGCGGTCGTCCCCGCTCCCGCCCTTGAGGCGGTTCACCGCGGTGCTGCCGATGAGCGTGTCGGCGAAGCCCGATCCTTCGGCGTTCTCGATGGACACGAGCGTGTCCGAGCCGTGGCCGCCGGTAGCGGTGGACAGGGAAAGGTTCACCACCACCGCGTAGGGCGCTGCCGTATAGAGGGCCCAGTCGCGGCCCCGTCCCCCATCCAGGTAGTCGTTGCCGCCGCCTCCGGTGATCCGGTCGGTGCCTCGCATGCCCTGGAGGGTGTTCACCAGGCCATCACCGATCAGCGTGTCGGCGCGGGCCGATCCGCGCACGTTCTCGAACCCGACGAGGGTGTCGGACCCGTGGCCCCCGCCGGCGGTGCCGGCCGACAGGTCGACCACGACGGCAGCCGGTGCCCCGGTATAGGAGGCCCAGTCGACGCCCGCCCCACCGTCGAGGGCGTCGTTCCCGGCGCCGCCCTTGATGACGTCGTCACCGCTTCCGCCGCTGATGAGGTCGTTGCCGCCGTTGCCGAGGAGGGTGTTGGCGCCTGTGGTGCCGGTGATCGTGTCCCCGTAGGCAGATCCCGCGGCGTTCTCGAAGGACCACACCGTGTCGGTGCCATGGCCCCCGGTGGCGGTGGAAGTGGCCAGGTTGACCACGACTGCCGCCGGGGCGGCCTCGTACATGGCCCAGTCGTTCCCGCTCCCGCCGTCGAGGGTGTCGTTGCCCGCCCCTCCCGTGATGTGGTCGTCACCGTTGAATCCCATGAGGTTGTTGGCCGCGGTATCGCCCACGATGATGTCTCCGTAGGCCGATCCCTTGACGTTCTCGATCCCGTTGACCACGTCCGTGCCGTGCCCGCCTCCGGCGCTCCGGGTGGTCAGGTTGACCACCACTGCCGACGGGGCCGTTTCGTAGATGGCCCAGTCGTTGCCGAGGCCTCCGTCCAGGGTGTCGAAGCCGGCACCGCCGGTGAGGATGTCGTCGCCGGCGTTTCCCGTCAGCCGGTTGTCGCTGGCGCTGCCGGTGAGGGTGTCGTTGAACGCCGAGCCGCGAGCGTTCTCGATGCTCAGGTAGACGTCGTTCCCGTCACCGCCGGTGGACATGCCTGCGTTGAGGTCGACTGCCACCGGGGACGGAGCGGCGTCGTAGGCTGCCCAGTCGCTGCCCGTGCCGCCGTCGATGAGGTCGTTGCCCAATGCCCCGGTGAGGATGTCGTCGCCGCCCTCGCCCATCAGGACGTTCACGGCGCCGTCGCCCGTCAGGGTGTCGCCGAAGGCGGATCCCCGCACGTTCTCCAACTCGCCGATGCTGTCCACTCCGTCGCCGCCGCTGGTGGCAAAGGTGGCCAGGTTGACCGTCACCGCGGCCGGCGCGTTCAGGTAGCTGATCCAGTCGCTGCCGGTCCCGCCGATGATCTGGTCATTGCCGGCGCCGCCGCTCAGGGTGTCGTCGCCCGCCTCGCCCAACAGGAAGTTGACGGCGGCATTGCCGGTCAAGGTGTCGCCGTAAGCGGATCCCGTGACGTTCTCGAGGCCGGTGAGGGTGTCGGAGCCGTGGCCCCCGGTGGCGGTCCCGGCGGCCAGGCTGACCACGACCGCGGAAGGTGCGCCCACGTAGTAGGCCCAGTCGGCGCCCAGGCCGCCGTCGATCTGGTCGTTCCCCAAGCCTCCGGTCAGGATGTCGTCGCCGTCCCCGCCGCAGATGCGGTCGTTGCCCTCGAGGCCGTCGATGGTGTCGTTGCCTCCGAGGCCGGCGATCACGTCGTCCCCGGCGGTGCCGATCAGGGCGTCGGCGCCGGCGGTGCCCAGGATCGTCGGGCTCATGCCGTAGCACTGGGGCCCGAATGTGGCCTGGAACGTGTCGATCCCGATGCCGGTGTCGGGTGCGTCGTTGACCGTGACGGTGACGGTGTAGGTGCCGTACGCGGCGTACGTGTGAGAGAGGGTGAACGTCTTCGCGACCAGGGTGAGAGGCCCTGCCCCGCCGCCTTCTCCCCAGTTGACCGTGGCGCCCCAGGTGTCGGTGCCCGGGTCGGTGAAGGACCCGGCCCGGGAGAGCACCCCCGTCGGGCCCAGCACTATGTCCGCTCCCGCGTCGACGACGGGCGCGACGTTGGACACCGTGACCAGCACCGTGTCGCAAACCTCTGTGGTGCCGTCATTGACGCACACTCTGACGTCGAAGCTGCCGTCGCCCTCGTCGGCCCAGGTGTGCGATAGGGTGAACGTCTTGCCGACCAGGGCCAACCCCTCCGTAGAGGACGGGTAGTTCCAATCGACGGTGGCCGTCCAGGTGTCAGGGTCGTCGTCGGTGAAGGACCCCCCCTGTGTCCACAGGGAGCCCTCGTTGACCGCGGCATCGGCCCCGGCGTTGACCACCGGGGCGACGCGTGGGGATGGCCCGTCTGCAGCCGAGGCACCGGCCGGGGCGCCGGCCACGACAGCAGCGCTACCACCATCAGAAGCAGAGCACGCCGCATGGAACCCTCCTGTCCAGGAGCCGCCGGTGCGAGTTCGGGTCTCCCCCGGGCGGCTCGGCGATCTCGACGTGTGATAGAGCCAGCATACGCCCGGGCGGGTCTTGCTGCGCGGCGCTCCGGCCGGTGGCCCTGCTTCCTGCTCCCGGCGACCATAATCCCGGTGAGGCTCTGGCCCCCATATGAACCCACGACGCTGGCCCCTCCTCCTGGCTGCCCTGGTCGCGCTGAGCGCGGCAGGTTGCGGCGACGTCCTGGAGGGGGTGGGCGACCTGTCCCGGGACTTCGTCCACGGCGACACCACCACCACCTTCGGCACCACCACCCTTCCCCAGCCGGGCGGGGGCATGGCGCTGGTCGGGCTCTCCCGGTCGGTGACATGGGTGAACGACCAGTACACGGCTGGTCCCAACCTTTCGGCGGAGGCCGCGGTGCAGCAGGTGTGGGAGCGCGGCGACGGGATCGATCCCTACATCCAGGCCGGGCGCCAGGAGATCGCCGCCGCCCTCCCCGGCGTGGAGTTCCCCCGTCTGGTCCCCGAGAAGGTCACCCACGTCTCCAGCCAGCTGGTCTTCGACGTGCAGACCGGGACGCTCGACGTGGCGACCGCGGCCGCGTTCGGGTTGTGGACCGCCTCCCCCTACACCGTGCCGCGCACCGAGGGCCAGCTCGTGGTACTGAGGGTGGGGCTGCGCTCGGCCCTCCCCGGCGAGGGCCCGAGCGACATATCCACCTTCCAGGCAGCCGACGGCCGGGAGCTGGCCTGGTCGTTCGGCGACTACGTCTACCAGCTGTTCTGCCGGACCGGGATCAGCGAGGAGTCGTGCTTCGCCATGGCCGACTCCATGATCTCGCTGGCGGTGCTCTCCCTGTGATCGCCGGGCCGCGCCCGGGGGAAATGGCCGGGCCGGGGGTTACCCTGGTGGCGATCCGGAGGGCATAGACCTTGCACGGCGGTGGGCCCGGCGGCGGCCCGGGCGGCGGCTGGCGGTCGTACCTGCAGTACGACGAGGAGCAGGATCGCCCCAACCTCGACCGGCGCCTGCTGCGCCGGGTGGTCGGCTATGCCCGCCCCTACCGCGGGCTGCTGGGGCTGGTGCTGGTGACCATCGTGGTGTCCTCGGTGATCGGCCTGGCCCCGCCGCTGCTGATGCGCGACCTCATCGACCGGGCCATCCCCGACGGGAACCTCGGGCGGGTCACCCTGCTGGGGCTGGGAATGGTGGCCGTGCCCTTGGTCAACGGGGTGATCGGGGTGGCCCAGCGCTGGGCGTCGGCCCGGGCGGGGGAAGGCATCATCTTCGACCTCCGCACCTCGCTGTTCGGGCACCTGCAGCGCATGTCGCTGGCCTTCTTCACCGGCGCCCGGCCGGGCGAGCTGATGTCCCGGCTCAACAACGACGTGGTCGGGGCGCAGCAGGCGATCACGGGAACGGCCATCTCGGTGGTCTCCAACGTGTTCAGTGCGGGGGCCACCCTGGTGGTGATGCTCCAGATGGAGTGGCGGCTCACGCTGGCCGCGCTGGCCATCCTCCCCCTGCTCATCCTCCCTTCGCGCCGGGTGGGGCGGGTGCTCCGCCGGGTGACGCGGGGGCAGATGGAGTCCAACGCCCGCATGAACTCCATACTCAACGAGACCCTCAACCTGAGCGGGGCCCTGCTGGTGAAGCTCTTCGGCCGCACCGCCGACGAGGACCGCCGGTACTCGGGCGAGGCGGCCCGGGTGCGCGACCTCGGGGTGCGCCGGGCCCTGGTAGGCCGGTGGTTCTTCATGGCGCTGAGCGTGGTGAGCGCCCTGGGGACCGCACTGGTCTTCTGGCTGGGGGCGGTGCTGGTCATCAACGGCTCGCTGACGGTGGGCACCGTGGTCGCCCTCTCCGCCTACCTGGCGAGCCTGTACGGGCCGCTCACCGCGCTGACCAACGCCCGGGTGGATCTGGCGACCTCGTTGGTCTCCTTCGAGCGGGTGTTCGAGGTGCTCGACTTGCCCCGCGACATCACCGACGCCCCCGGCGCGGTCTCGCTGGATCCCATGGCGGGCCGGGTCACCTTCGAGCAGGTCGGCTTCGACTACCGAAAGGCGGCGGGCGAGGGCCTGGCCAACGTGCGCCGCTTCTCCTGGCACACGCCGACGGCCGTGGGCGAAGCGGAGGTGGCGGTCGGCGCCGCCCCCGCCGCGCAGGCCCTCACCGACGTGTGCTTCGACGTGGCCCCGGGCGAGCTGGTCGCGCTGGTGGGGCCGAGCGGGGCCGGCAAGACCACGGTCACCTGGCTCATCCCCCGCCTCTACGACGCCACCGAGGGCCGGGTGCTGATCGACGGGCGCGATGTGCGCTCGGTCACCCTGGACAGCCTCGCCCGCGGCATCGGGGTGGTGACTCAGGAGACCTACCTCTTCCACGACACCATCGCCGCCAACCTGCGCTACGGCCGCCCCGACGCCACCAACGCCGAGGTGGAGGAGGCCTGCCGGGTGGCCAACGTCCACGACTTCATCGCAGCCCTGCCCCGCGCCTACGAGACGGTGGTGGGGGAGCGCGGTTACCGGCTGTCCGGGGGCGAGAAGCAGCGGGTGGCCATCGCGCGGGTGGTGCTCAAGGACCCGCGCATCCTGATCCTCGATGAGGCCACCGCCCACCTCGACGCCCGTTCGGAGGCACTCATCCAGGAGGCACTGGAGCGGGTGATGGCCGGGCGCACCTCCTTCGTGATCGCCCACCGCCTCTCGACCGTGCTCGCCGCCGACCGCATCCTGGTGCTCGATGCCGGGCGCATCGTCGAGGAGGGGACCCACCCGTCCTTGCTGGCCCGAGAGGGCCTCTACGCCCGGCTCTACGAGACCCAGTTCCGCGCCGCCCCCACCGAACCTTGAAGAGGTGCTTACCGATCTCGAACACGGGCGGTCGATGCTGGGGCCACCGCGAACCTAGGAGGCTGGATTGAAGCAGACCCTCAAGATCGGCGCCATGCTGGTGGCGGTGGCCGTCGTGGCCACCACGGGGATCGCCATCGCGCAGGCCGGCGACGGCTCCTCGGTGTTCTCCACCGTTGCCGACGAGACGGCGGTGGCCCAGACGGAGGCAGCCGACGAAACGGCTTCCGCCGACGACACCCCGCTGCGCTCCAGGCTCATCGAGTGGCTGGCGCCGCTGGTCTCCTCCGGCACGATCACCGACGACCAGGCGGAGGCGGTGGCCGACACCCTGGCCGAGCACCTGCCCCGCCTGGGGCACCGCGCCGTTCGCGGCCTGATGGCCCTGGACGAGGCGGCCGACTTCCTGGGCATCACCGGCCGGGAGCTCGTCGAGGCCCTGGCCGATGGGTCCACCCTGGCCGAGATCGCCGAAGCCAACGACGTTGACCCCGCAGACCTCATCGACCACCTGGTCGGGGTGGCCGAGGACCGCCTCGACGAGGCGGTGGCCAATGGCCGCATCACCGAGGAAGAGAAGGCGGAGCTGCTGGCCGCGGCCACCGAGCACATCACTGCCCTGGTGAACGGGGAGCTCGAGCGTCCCCTAATGGGCGGCGGCCCCGGGGGCGGCCCCTGCCGGGACGGCGCTGGCCGCTTCGACTCCGACGAATTGGGCGCCTGACCTCTCCCTTGAGCACGCCGACGCGGGAGGGCCTCCGCCGAGGCCCTCCCGTCGCGTTCGGGGTCTCTCGCAGAGAGGTGACGGCGGTAGAGTCGCCGCGTGCTGCGCCTCGTCCTGGCCACCGCCCTCGGGAGGGCCGCCGGGCGGCTCAGCCGCCTGCTGGGGAGGGGCGGCTCCGCTCTGCCCGGGCTGATCGCCGAGAAGGTGGACCCCCGCACCATCGAGCGACTGGTCGCCCCGGTGCGACGGGGGGTAGTCGTGGTCACCGGAACCAACGGCAAGACCACCACCACCAAGATGCTGGTGGGCATGCTCGAAGGCGAGGGCTGGCAGGTGGTGACCAACGGCACCGGCTCGAACCTGGCCCGGGGCATTGCCAGCCGCCTCATCGAGGTGGCCTCCTGGAAGGGCCGGGTCGATGCCGACGTGGCCGTGTTCGAGGCCGACGAGGCCGCGGTGCGCACCCTGGCCCCGCGGCTGCGACCGAAGGTGATCGTGGTGACCAACCTGGCCCGCGACCAACTGGATCGCTACGGAGAGCTGGCGACCACCGCCGCGCATGTCGCCGAGGCGGTGCGCCACGCCGGGGTGGCGGTGCTCAATGCCGACGATCCCCTGGTCGCAGAGATGGCCGCATCGGCCCCGGCCGCCCGGTTCTTCGGTGGCGCGGAGGCGATCCGGCGGGCCATGCCCCACGATTCCGGGCTGTATGGGCCGGGGGAGGAGGCGCCGCGGCCGCCCCTGGACCTGTGCCTGGAGGGGGCGGAGCCCGAGGGCGACGGCCAGGTGATCGAGCTGGCCGCCGCCTCGGGGGAGCGGGCGGCAGCCCACCTCCAGATCTCCGGCCCCTACAACGGCTACAACGCGGCGGCGGCGACCCTCGCCGCCGGCGAGATGGGCGTGCCGCTGGCGCGGGCAATCGGCGCCCTCGAGGAGACCCGCCCCGCCTTCGGCCGGGGGCAGGTGGTCGAGTACCGGGGACGCCGGGTGAAGCTGCAGCTGGTCAAGAACCCGGCCGGTTTCAACCAGGCGATCCGCCTGCTCGGCGCGCTCCCGGCGGGGGCCCCGGTGCTCATCGCCATCAACGACCTCGATGCCGACGGCCGGGACGTGTCCTGGCTCTGGGACGCCCGGGTGGAGGACCTGGCCGGCACGGGCCACCGCTTCGGCACCGCCGGCCTGCGCGCCTACGACATGGCGCTGCGCCTCAAGTACGCCGGTCTCGACGCCTGGAGCGAGACCGACTTCGCCGCCGCCCTGGAGCGCTTCCTCGGTGAGGTCCCCCCGGGGGGAACCGGCTACCTGGTGCCCACCTACACCGCGATGCTGCGGTTCCTCGACCTGCTCATGCCCGGCACCAGCAAGCGGGAGGCCTGGGCGTGAGCGACCTGGTGATTGCCCACCTGTACCCGTACGAGATGAACATCTACGGCGACACCGGCAACGTGATCGCGCTGCGCCGCCGCCTCGAGTGGCGCGGGCTGGGGGCGCGGGTGGATCCCGTGCCGGTGGGGGCCCCCTACGACTTCACGGGCGCCGACCTGGTCTTCGGCGGCGGGGGCCAGGATCGCTCTCAGCTGCAGGTGGCCGAGGACCTCCAGCGGCGCTCGGCGGCCATCCACGAGGCGGTGGCCGCCGGCACGGTCTTCCTCACCATCTGCGGCACCTACCAGCTGTTCGGGCGCCGCTTCCTCACCCAGGACGGGAGCGAGATCCCGGGCATCGGGGTGTTTGCCATGGAGACCATCGGCGGCCGCAAGCGCATGATCGGCAACGTGGTCGCGGCCACCCGGTGGGGCGATCTGGTCGGGTTCGAGAACCACTCCGGGCGCACCCTGCTCGACTCCGGCCAAGCCGCGCTGGGGCGGGTGAAGAAGGGCTACGGCAACAACGAGACCCGCCGTGAGGAGGGGGCGGTCACCGCCAACTGCTTCGGCACCTACCTGCACGGTTCGCTGCTGCCCAAGAACCCGGGGTTCGCCGACGAGTTGCTGCGACGGGGGCTGAGCCGGCGGCACGGGCCCGGGGTGGCACTGGAGCCGCTCGACGACCGCCTGGAGCACCTGACCGCAGCGGCCGCGGCCCGTCGCCCCTAGGGCGGCGGGCGCCTCCGATCAGGGGGCCAGGTGCCGGCGAGCGGTCTGCGGATCGTCCACGGCGACGGCGAACTCCAGGCCCTCCGCCGAGCAGCGCAGCAGGTACAGGGCTTCGATGTTCACCCCCGCGTCCGCCAGGCTCCGCGCCATGGCGGCCAGCGCCCCCGGACGGCGCGACAGCGTGGTGACCAGCACCTCGCGCTCGTTGAAGGACAGGCCGGCTCGTCGCAGCACCGAGCGGACCGCGGCCGCGTCCCCGGCCATCAGGTGCACCCGGCCCTCCTCGCCGACGCCGTAGGCGGCCAGGGCCTCTATGTTGACGCCGGCCGAGGCGATCTGCTCTGCCAGCATCGCCAGCATGCCCGGCCGGTTGGCGAGGTGGACCGTGAACTCGGTCATGCCCCGACTCTACGCGGCGGCACGCCGTACGGCTACCGTCCGTTGCTCCCGCTCCCGGCAAGCAAGGAGTGTGCTCGATGGGTGATCCCACCTTCCCGGTGTGGTGGGACGGGCGCTGGATCCAGGCTCCGGTGGCCGGCATGGGCGGCGAGGCCCTGGTCGTGCCCAACATCGCCGCCCTGGTGCTACGCGAGCGGACCGGCGAGCTGCTCCTCCAGCGGCGGGACAAGGCCGAGGTGGTCCGCGGCCGGTTGGAGATCCCCACCGGTCGCTGGCGGGCTGGGGAGACCCCCTGGGAGGCTCTATGCCGGGAAGTGGCCGAGGAGACCGGCCTCACCGTGCGCTCGATGGCGGGGGAGGGCCGGCGCCTGGAACCGGAGCCCGGCCGCCCGGTGCACGCGGTGGAGCCGGCGGCGGTGGCGGTGGGGACCGCCGGTGCCTACCCGGCGCTGCTGGTGGCCTTCACGTGCGTCGCCGAGGGGGAACCCCGCGCCCGAGAGGGCGAGACCGCCGACCCCCGCTGGTACCCGCTCGACGAGGTGCGGGCGATGATGGCCGACCCGGCCCGGTTCACCACCGGCGCGTACGCGGTGCTGGCCGCCTGGATGGGCGTCTGACCCCGGGGGTCCGGCGGGTCAGCCCCCCGACGTGGTGACCAGCACGCGGTCGAGGAAGGCCAGCACCCTCGCTTCCCACTCCTCGGGCGAGGCGGCCAACCCGCCGGTGTGGCCTGCGCCCGCGACCTCCCAGACCTCGACGTTGCCCGGGGCGGCAGAGCGTATGTGCTCGGCCGCCAGCGCCTCATCGGCCAGTTCCCCGGCGGTGATCATGAGCAGCGGCCGGGGCGCCATCTGCGCCGCCGCCTCCCGCAGGCTGATCGGCGGCCCGGCGGAGGTGAGCAGGTCGGTGAACCAGTAGGTCAGGTCGTCCACCCGCTCCTGGATCCAGCCGTTGAAGCCGTATACCTCCGACAACCACGTCTTGTCGTCGGCGGTCCGCCCGGTGGCCCCCTCGGCGATGACGCCCTGCAGTCGCTCGTCGCCGGCAGCGGCGCCGATGGCTTCCTCGCCGCCCATCGACAGCCCGAGGGCGGCGATCCGGGCCCGGTCCACGTCGGGACGCTGTCCCAGCCAGTCCACCGCCGCATCGATGTCGGCATCCCCGAACCACCCGAAGTCCATGGCCCGCCCGCCACTCTCCCCGTGCCCGCGGGCGTCGAGGAGCAGCACCCCGTAGCCACCCCGGGCGAGGACGACGGCCTGATCCAGGGCAGACGATCGCGTGGATCCCGCGCCGTGCAGCAGCAGGACCGCCGCCCCGTTGACCGACGGCACGTACCAGCCGGACAGGGTGGCCCCGTCGTCGGTGGTGAACGCCGCCTCTTCGAACGCCAGGCCGCGGTCGGCGGGTGTCTCCGGGCCCAGGCCGGTGGGCGGGATGTTGGTAGCAGCCACCGCGATGCCCAGGGCCAGGAAGAGCACGGCGCAGCCCAGCAGCGCCACCGCCCGGGTCGCCCAGACGCGCCATCCGCCCATCGACCTGCCCAGGTCGGCCAGGCCGAAGGCGAGGGAGGCCAGGCCGGCCACGAGGGCCACCAGTCCGGCCGCCGCCACCGCCCCGAAGCCCGACTTGGCGAGCCAGGCGGGGGCGATGCCGACCCCCACCGCCGTGCCGACGATCCCGAACAACAACAGCGCCCCGGCTCGCCACCAGCGGCCGAGTCGGAGGATCACCGCGATCGCCGCGGCGGCCAGCGAGACGACCACGAGCACTCGGATGGCCTGCCAGAGCGGGGAGCCGTCGCGGCCGACCAGGAAGGCCAGCGGGACGGCCGCCCCGGCCACCGCGGCGGTGCGCATCGGTACGGGTCGGCGCTCGCGGCATCGGTCAGTCGGTGCGCCGCAGGAAGGCGGCGATGGCGGTGCCCACGTCCTCGCCCCGGTCCTCCTGCAGGAAATGGCCGGCTTCGTCGATCGTCTCCAGCGGCCCGGCGCCGGGGATGGCGTCGGCCCACCGGCGCCCCACCTCGACGGAGAAGATCGGGTCGGCGGTGGAGAAGAGGACCAGGGCGGGGCCCTGCCACGAGGCGAGCGCCGTCTCCACCCGGTGCATCTCGGAGGCTCCGGGGTCGGCAGGGCCGGTGGGCACGATCTCGGGGAAGCGACGCACTCCCATCTTGGAGGCAGCGTCGGGGAAGGGGGCGTCGTAGGCGGCGATCACCTGTTCCGACGGGGCGCCGACCAGGGAGCGGCGGATGATCTCGCCCACCCGGGGGTCCTCGAGACGGGCCATGAACGCCCGCCAGCGCAGGAAGCCCTCAGAGGGCGGGCCGGTGAAGAGCGACGTGTTGAGCACGCAGAGGCGGCGGAAGCGGCGCGGGAGGGCGACCGCGAGGCGGAGGCCGATGGGCCCGCCCCAGTCCTGCACCACCGCCGTCGCCCCTTCCAGCCCGAGGTGCTCGACCACCGCCGCCATGGCGGAAGTGTGGTTGTCGTAGGTGTAGAAGGCGGGGTCCACCGGCTTGTCGGAGCGGCCGAACCCGGGGTAGTCGGGGGCGATCACCCGGTAGCCGGCGGCGAGCAGCGGGACGGCCACCTTGCGGTACAGAAAGCACCAGGTCGGCTCGCCGTGGAACAGCACCACCGGCGGGCCCGCCCCTTCGTCCAGGTAGTGGAGGCGCAGCCCGTTCCACTCCAGGTACCGGGGTGCCCAGGGGAAACCGGGCAGCGAGGCGAAGCGCTCGTCGGGGGTGCGACGCGCCTCCACTATCACTCGGCCATCTCGTCCACGGGCCTGGGCGTGGCGGGGATGACCAGGACGGGCCGGCGCGTGTCGCGCAGCACCCGGGCGGAGACGCTCTCCCACTCGGAGAAGAGGTGCTTGGTGGCGCCGAGCACGACGACGTCGGCCTTCATCTCTTCGGCGGCGGCGATGATCGTCTCGGCCGGTTGCTCCCCCTCCAGGTAGGTGACCGTCGCCTCGATGCCCCGTGCCCGCAGGGCGGCCAACAGCGGGTCGGTGAGGCGGTGGCCGCGTTCCTCGACGTAGCGGGCGATGAGGGCGTCCTCTTCGCTGCTCCAGGCGCGGCCGGCATCGCTCAGAGGGTGCCATCCCTCGCCCCGGATCTCGTCCAGGAAGGAGCGGGGCACCTCGATGACGGTGATCACCCGCACCCAGCCATCAGGGCCGACCAGCCTCTCGGCGAATTGGGACACGGGGTCGGGGCTGAGCACCCCGGCGGTGGCGATGAGCATCCGCATCCCCTCAGACTATCCGGCGCCGCACGGGTACGCTCCGGCGGCGAGAGGAGGAGCCAAATGCCGCCGGCCGTACCCGACGAGACCGTCAACCGGGTCCTCTGGAAGATACCCAACGTCCTCTGCCTGATCGGCGCCTCTTCCGGCGACGAATGGAACGGCATGACCGCGAGCTGGGTCACCCAGGTGTCCATGGAACCGGTGCTGGTCGCGGTCTCCGTCGACCGCCAGGCCGTCACTCATCGGCTCATCAGCGAAGGCAGGGCCTTCACCGTCAACCTCTGGTCCCGGGCGGACACCCGGCCCTTCGTCGCCTTCTCCAAGCCGGTCCGGCGCGAGGGCAACACCCTCAACGGCCGGCCGGTGCGCACCGGGCTGACCGGGGCCCCGATCTTCGAGGAGGCGATCGCCTACCTCGACTGCCGTCTCCGGCAGGCGGTGGACTGCGGCACCCACACCCTGTTCCTGGGCGAGGTGGTGGACTGCGGCTTCCAGGGTGGCGGGGAGGATGCGCCGGTGGCCCGCATGGAGGACACCCGGATGCACTACGGCGGGGTGAAGCGGCACCGGGCCGGGGCGTAGCCGGAAGAGGGTGGGCCCGCCCGGGCGGCCGTTCCCGGCGTATGCTCGGTGGACGGCGAAAGGCAGGGCATGCGGCTGAGCGCTCGGGTCTCCTGTGCCGATTTCCCCTGTGGGGACGTGGACCACGGACGGCACGAGATCGGCGGGGGGAACATCGAGCCCGGCCGGGTGCGGATGGTCGTGGTGGCCGAGGCCCCCGCTCCCGATGCCGCCGACGGCCTGTTCGCCCGCGGCCTCCCCTTCCATCTGGAGACCACGCTCGACGCCTTCCGCGCCGCCGGGCTGCCGGCGGACTCGCGCCGGGAACTGGAGGCTCACGGGGTCTACCTGACGACGGCGATCAAATGCGCCAAGGCGGGATACGGGGTGGGGCGGCCGACCGTGGAGGCCTGCTCCCACTTGCTGGAGAAGGAGCTGGACCTGTTCCCGGCGGCGCGGGTGATCATGCTGATGGGCGACGTGGCCATCGGCGCCTTCAACGCCATCGCCCGCCGCCGCACGGGGAAGCGCGCGATTCCCGCGGGGCCCACGTGGCGGGTGCGGGGTGGCGAGTACTGGTTCGAGGGGAAGCGGGTCTTCCCCTCCTACCTGCAGACCGGCCGGAGCTACCTGATCGAACGCTCCAAGCGGGAGATGATCGCCGCCGACCTGAGGGCGGCCCTGGCGATCGTGGCGGGGTGAGCGTCAGCCCAGCGGGTAGCCGGGCTGGCCGGCCTCGACCCAGCGGATGAAGGCCTCTTCGTTCGGGACGTCGCGGCCGGCCTCGGCCGACAGCAGATAGCGGTGGTGGAGGAAGTCGGTGTAGGCCTGGACCGGGTCGAGGGCGGCGCGATCCTCCAGTGACCGCAGGCGGGAGATCATCGGCTCGAACACCTCGACCCGCCAGCGGATGGGGGCGAGGTGCTTGCGGTCGGGTGAGGTGAGTCCCTGTGCTGCCTCGAAGTAGCGCAGGTCGGAGAGGATCTGGCGGGCCTGGTTCTCGGTCGCCTCGAGCCCGGTGAGCTCGCGCAGGCGATGCGAGTGGAAGTTCCTCCCGACGACCGTCAGCCGCATGCGCAGCCGGTTGCCGCCGGCCTCGGGGATCAGCGCCAGGTCGTCCACCTCGAAGCCCAAGTCGTTGAGGCGGTTGATCCGCTCGGTGATCCGGTATTGCTCGTCGGCGCCGATGACGCCCTCCGGGATCACCTCCCGCCAGAGGGCCCGGTACCGGGCGGCGATGTCCTCGCCGAGCAACAGGTCGGCCAGGTCGAGGTCGATGCCTGCCTCCGCGGCGAGGTCGGCCATGCCGCCGGCCACGTTCTCCACCATCAACTGGACGTCGTCCTCCCGCTGCCCGTCGGACAGGGAGGGGTAGAGGCGGGCCGTCTCGGCGTCCACCATGATCATCTCGATCGCCCCGGCGTCGTAGCGGTAGAGGACGTTGGAGAGCGAGCAGTCGCCCCAGTGGCAGCCGAGCAGGTGGATCTCCACCAGGAGGCCGGCGAAAGCGTCCAGCATCTGGTTGCGCCGCTCCCCGAAGCCCCAGCCGGAGAGCAGCTCCCGGTAGGAGAAGGCGTACTCGACGTAGGCGGTGACCAGGACCGCCGAGGCCTCCTCGTAGGGGTCGAGCCAGGGTCGCTCGGCCAGTCCGACGGGCCGCACCGACGGTGCCCCCAGGTCCTCCAGCCGGCGGAGCACGGAGTACTCGTGGCGGGCCAGGGACAGGGGCAGCTCCTTCACCGCGTAGATGCCGTCCTCGAAGCCGAAGAAGTGGACCTGGTGGCGGGAGATCCCCTTGGGCAGGTCCAGGCGGCGGGGATCGTGCCAGTCCGCCATGGGAAGGTCCCAGGGGAGGTCGAGCAGGCCGGGGTGGCCGCCCCGCACCGTCAGCTTCGGCGTTGCCACGGCGCAATTGTGGCCGCGCCGGGGCGGCTGCGCAGGCAGAGAGCCCCGGGCGAGCCGCACCGGCCGGGATCTGGGGCGTAGCATCGCCGCCATGCCCACCCCAACCGTGTCAACGCCGCCGCCTCGCGTCGCGACCTCGCGCGCCGACATCGATCGGGCCCTCGCCACCCTGACCGAACGGGCCCCGGCCTGGGCCGCCCTGTCGCTCGACGACCGCATCACCTACCTGCGTTCCCTCCTCGCCGGCACCTGGGCCGCCGCTCCGGGCCTGGTGGCCGACACCTGCGCCGTCAAGGGCTTCGTCGGCCCGCAGGCGGGGGAGGAGTGGGTGGCCACCGTCGTGTCGATGCTGCGGACTATGCGGATCATGCTCGACACGCTCGAAGGGATCCGCCGAAGCGGGCGGGTCCCCCTGCCCGGGTCGGCCGTGCGGGTGCGGCCCGACGGGCAAGTGACGTTGCGCGTAGTCCCGGTGAACGTCTACGACCGTCTGCTCTTCGCCGGGGTCACGGCCGACCTGTGGGTGGACCCCCGGGTGGCCCGGGCGGACCTCGAGGCGAGCATGGGGGCCTTCTACACCAAGGGGACGACGCCCCCCGCCGGGGTGTCGCTGGTGCTGGGGGCGGGGAACGTGGTCGCCATCAGCTTCCTCGACGTGGTCCACAAGCTGTTCGTGGAGGGCACGACGGTCCTGATCAAGTTCAGCCGGGTGGCCGAGTACATGGGCCCGCACTTCGAGCGGGCCTTCGCCGACCTCATCGCCGCCGGCTTCGTGCGGACGGCGTACGGGGGCCGTGCCGAGAACGGCGACTACCTGGTGCGCCACCCGGCGGTGAGCGGGGTGCACATCACCGGTTCGGCCGGCAGCTACGACGCCATCGTCTGGGGGCCCGGGGCGGCGGCCCGCAAGGCGGCCGGCACGCCGATCCTCGACAAACCCGTCACCTGTGAGCTGGGCAATGTGAGTCCGGTCATCGTGATCCCCGGGCGGTGGTCGGAACGGGCGCTGCGGCTGCGAGCCGAGGACGTTGCCACCCAGATCACTCAGAACGTCGGGCTTCAACTGCAACTCCGCCCGGGTGGTGGTCCTTCCCGAGCGCTGGCCACAGCGGGAAGCCTTCCTCGAGCACCTGCGGCAAGTGCTCCGCTCACTGCCGCCGCGGCGGGCCTACTACCCGGGAGCCGAAGCCACCTACGACCGTTACCTGGCGTCCCACGACCGCGTGGAGACGTTCGGGCGGCGCGAGGGCGGAGTGCTTCCCCCCGCCCTGCTGATCGACGTCGACCCCGAGGTCGACCACCTCGTGTTCCGGGAGGAGCCGTGGTGCCCGCTGGCGGCCACCACCCTGCTGCCGGGCGACACCGCGGTCGAGTACCTGGATCGGGCAGTGTCCTTCTGCAACGAGCGGCTCTCCGGCACCCTGGATGCGACCGTCATCGTCGATCGCCCCACGGCGCGGGACATGGGGCCTGCCTACGACGCCGCCCTGGCCGGGCTGCGCTACGGGGTGGTGGCGGTGAACATCTGGTCGGCGGCCGGGTTCGTCTTCGGGTCCATACCGTGGGGGGCCTTCCCGGGGCACACCCCGGCCGACATCGGCAGCGGCCTGGGCTTCGTGCACAACGCCCGCCTGGTGGACCGGCCGCAGAAGACGGTGGTCAAGGCCCCCTTCCTCCTGTATCCCAAGCCCCCGTGGTTCGTCACCCACCGCCACTCGGACCGGGCCCTCGCCGGAGTCGCCGCGCTGGAAGCCGACCCCCGCCGGTGGTGGCGGCTCCCGGGCATTGCCTTCTGGTCGGTGCTCGACTGAGCTCTGCCGGTTCGGGGGACCGGCTCAGGGTCGGCGCAGCGCCATCCCTTTGTACGAAGGGACGAAACCGGCCGCGGTCAGGGCCGCCGCCAGCACCGACGACTCGGCAGGCGCGCCGTCCACCGTGGACAGCACCCGCCGGCGGAGGCGGCGGCTGAGCCCGGCGAGGGCGTCGGCCACCGCCGCCCGGTCGTCCTCGTCGTCGGCAGAAGGTGAGCACGCGGCGGCCGCCCCGTTCGACGAAGGCCCCCAGGCGGCCGGCGAGGAGGATCACGTGGGCCCCGGCGGAGCGCGAGGGCTGGCCGGCGGGGTGCGTCGGGCCAGGGCAGGGCGGCGCCGTAGGGGTTGGCCGGGTCGGCGGCGGCGAGGGCGACGACCCCGGCGGCCTTTCCGGCCCGGAGGCGGTCGAGGGCCCCGGGCAGGGCGAACTGCGAGCCGCCCAGGCCCTCCACGAAGTAGCCGCGCCGCACCCGGCCTGCCTCCTCCATGGCGGCCAGCACCGGGTAGAGCCCGGCGAAGCCGCCGGGCACCTCCTCGGCGAGGACGGTGTCGCGCACCACGATGCCGTGGCGTTCGAGCAGTTGGCCGGCGCGGGCGGCGGCCGCCGCGGTAGGCGCCGGCGGGCTGTCGAGCAGGTCGGACGCCAGGTACCAGCGGCCGCTGCCGGCCGGTGGGGCGTCGGTGGGCAGGTGGCCGCGGCCGGGGCGTTGTTGGGCGCGGCGGCCGGTGAGGAACGCGCGGAGGGGCGCAACGGTGTCGTTGGCGACCTCACCCGCCCAGACCAGGTCCCAAAGGGCGGCGAGGGTGACGTCCGGGTCGCCCCCGCCCACCGCCCGGTACAGGTCGGCGAAGAAGGACGCGCCGCGTCGGGCGAGGTGAGCCCGGATGGCCTCGTAGGCCTCACCCTCCGGGGCGGCCGAGGCGGGCGGCCAGGCCAGGGCGGCCACCTCCGCGCGCCGGTACAGGGCCACCCGGCCGTCTCCGGGGCCGAGCGGCCCCCGCCCCAGCCACACCACCTGCCCGGAGGCGGTGAGGGCGTCGAGCAGGTCGGGGCGGTAGTCGAGCCGGGCGGGGAGGACCTCCTGCTCGAGGATGGAGGCGGGGATGGCGGCTCCCTGCAGCCGCCCGATCGCCTCGGCGAGCGCCGCGGCGGAGGTCTCGCTGCCGCCGATCCCGTGCCAGCCGACGGCGAAGCAGGCGTAGGCAGCGGCATCGACCGCCTCGACCTGGTGGCGCAGGCGGGCCAGGGACCGGCGCCGCAGGCGGCGCAGCACCTCGGCATCCACCCACTCCTGTCCCTCGCCGTGGGGCAGGAAGGCGCCCCGGGTCACCCGGCCCTGCTCCTCGAGGCGGGCCAGGGTGGTGGCGACCACCGCCGGCGGCAGGCTCAGGGCGGCGGCCGCCCCGGCGACGGTGAACGGGCCGTGGGTGCGGGCATGGCGTCCGACCACATCCCCGAGGGGGTCGGGGACCGCCTCGAGGAAGGCCGCCGGAAGGTGGGCGGGCGGCGGCACCCCGAGGGCGTCGCGGAGGCGGGCGGCATCCTCGGCCGCCGCCCAGCGGGGGATCCCGCCGATGGTGAGCATGATGGCTCGGCCCTGGCCGGCGAGGGCCGCGAGGGTCGCTGCCGGGTCGTCGTCGGAGCAGCGGGCCGCCACCTCTGCGGCGGTCAGCGGGCCGAGGCGGGCGAGCAGGTCGGCCACCCCGTCGGCCCCCGACACCTGGTAGCCGGGGGCGAGGTGCTGCAACTCGGCCTCCACCGCTGCCATCGCCTCCGGGTCGAGCAACTCGCGCAGCTCCGGCTCGCCCAGCAGTTCCCGCAGCAGCGTCTGGTCGATGGTGAGGGCGGCCGTCCGCCGCTCGGCCGGCGGGGCGTCGTACTCGTAGAGATAGGAGGCGATGAAGTCGAGGGAGAGGGACGAGGCGAAGGGGCTGGGCCCGGTGGTGTGGACGACGGCCACCCGCACCCGGCGGGCGGCGATGTCGCCGAGCACCTCCTGCAGGGCGGGCAGGTCGAAGTGCTCCTGCAGCACCTCCCGATAGGCCTCGAGGACGATGGGGAAGGCGGGGTGGCGCCCGGCGGCCGCCAGCAGGCCGGTGGCCCGTCGGCGCTGCATCCACAGCGGGGTGCGCTGCCCCGGGCGGCGGCGGGGGAGCAGGAGGGCGCGGGCCGCCGCCTCGCGGAAGCGGGCGGCGAAGATGGCGCTGCGCCCGGCCTCGTCCACCACCAGGCCCTCCACCTCGTCGGGCTCGAGGAGCAGCTCCATCGGGTCGGGCGGTGTCGTCGGCGTCGGGGAAGCGCAGGATGATGCCGTCGTCCGACCAGACCGCCTCGGCGCTCGAGGCCGTGGCGCTCGCGCAGCCGCCGAGAAGCGGCCAGGGCCCAGGGGGCGTGCAGGCGGGCCCCGAAGGGGGAGAGCAGCACCAGGCGCCAGTCGCCCATCTCGTCGCGGTACTTCTCGATGACGATGCTGCGGTCGGTGGGCAGTGTGCCGGTGGAGGCCTGCTCCTCGGCGAGGTACTGGACGAGGTTGGCCGCCGCCCACGGATCGAGGTGGTACTCGGCGGTGAGCACCTGCCTGGCCTTCTCGGGCGGGAGGGCGCCGATCTCCCTGACGAAGGCCCCCAGGGCCCTCCCCATCTCCAACGGCCGGCCCAGGGTGTCGCCCTTCCAGAAGGGGAGGCGGGGGGCGGTGGCGCCCGGGGCGGGGACCACCGCCACCCGGTCGGCGGTGATCTCGGCGATCTGCCAGGCGGAGGAGCCGAGGACGAAAGTGTCGCCCACCCGGCTCTCGTAGACCATCTCCTCGTCGAGCTCGCCCACCCGGCCGCCCTCGGGCAACACCACCGTGTACAGGCCGCGGTCGGGGATCGTCCCCGGGTTGGTGACCGCCAGCGAGCGGGCGTTCCCCCGGGGGGTGAGGATGCCCTCGGCCCGGTCCCAGTTGAGGCGGGGGCGGAGCTCGGCGAACTCGTCGGAGGGGTAGCGGCCGGAGAGCATGTCGAGGACGGCCTCGAAGGAGGCCCGCCCCAGGCCGGCGTAGGGCGCCGCCCGGCGCACCAGGTCGTAGACCCGGTCCACCTGCTGGGGGCCCAGGGCCACCATGGCCACCAGCTGCTGGGCGAGCACGTCGAGGGGGTTGGCCGGGATGTGGGTCTCCTCGATGAGCCCCTGCTCCATGCGCCGAACCACGACCGCCGCCTCGAGCAGGTCGCCGCGGTGCTTGGGGAACACCTTGGCCCGGCTGGGCACTCCCACCTGGTGCCCGGCCCGGCCCACCCGCTGCAGGCCCTGGGCGACCGTGGCGGGCGACTCGACCAGGACGACCAGGTCCACGGCGCCCATGTCGATGCCCAGCTCCAGTGTGGAGGTGGCCACCACGCAGCGCAGCGTCCCCGTCCTGAGGCCCTCCTCGATGGCCAGGCGCTGCTCCCGGGACACCGAGCCGTGGTGGGCCTTGGCGATCTCCTCGCCGGCCAGGTCGTTCAAGTGGGTGGCGAGGCGCTCCGCCAGGGTCCGGCTGTTGACGAAGATGATCGTGGAGCGGTGCGCCATGACCAGGGCGAGCAGCTGCGGGTACATCGCCGGCCAGATGGAGCGCTTCGGGGGCGCGCCGTCGGCAGGCACGGCGGCGCGGCACGGCCTGCTCGGGGTGGGTCATGTCCTCGACGGGGACCACCACCTCGACCTCCAGGCGCCGGTCGCGGGCGGTGTCGACGATGGTCACCGGGCGCGGGCGCCACTCGCCCTTCTCCACCGTCCCCCCGGCCAGGAAGCGGCCGATGGCCTCCAGCGGGCGCTGGGTGGCGGAGAGCCCGATGCGCTGGGGAGAGACCGTGGTGGCCTCCTCGAGCCGCTCCAGGGTGAGCGCGAGGTGGGAGCCCCGTTTGGTGCCGGCGACGGCGTGGATCTCGTCCACGATGACCCAGCGGACCGGCGCCAGCATCTCGCGGGCCGAAGAGGTGAGGAGCAGGTACAGGCTCTCCGGGGTGGTGATGAGGATGTCCGGCGGGTGGCGCAACATGGCCCGCCGCTCGTCGGGCGGGGTGTCGCCGGTGCGCATGGCGGTCGCCAGGGAGGGGACCGGCACCCCGAGGCGGGCCGCGGTGGCGGCGATGCCGGCGAGCGGCAGGCGCAGGTTGCGCTCGATGTCGTAGGCGAGGGCCTTGAGGGGCGAGACGTAGAGCAGGCGGCAGCGCTTGCGCTCGGTCGGGGCGGAGCGTCGGCGAAGAGGCGGTCGAGGCCCCACAGGAAGGCGGCCAGGGTCTTGCCGGAGCCGGTGGGGGCGTGGATCAGCGTGTGTCGGCCGGCGGCGATGGCCGGCCACCCCTGTTCCTGGGCGGCCGTCGGGCCGGGGAAGGAGGCGCGCGAACCACTCCGCCACCGGCCGGGTGAACAGGTCGAGCACCGGCATCGCCGCCAGGCTACCGGCAGCCGACCGACGAGTCCCCGGGGCACGCCGGCCGCCTGGCCCCAGCCCGCCGCGGTTCTGCCAGACTGCCGCCTATGGACATCGGCGTCAGCCTGGTGGAGGCCTACCTGCGCCTCTGCGGCTACCTGACCCTGACGCGAGTTCGGCGTCCAGGGCCGGGCGCCCGACGGCGGCTTCGAGTCGATCACCGACGTGGACGTCATGGGGCTGCGCCTGCCCGGCGACGTCTACGCCGCCGAAGCCGAGGGCCCCGACGCCCGCCTCCTGCTCATCGAGGACCCCGTCCTGCAACTCCAGCCCGGCATGGTGGACGTGTTCATCGGGGAGGTGAAGCAGGGCGAGGCTCAGTTCAACCCCGGGCTGCGCCGGCGCGAGGTGCTGCACTCGCTGCTGCAGGCGGGTGGAGTGGCTCTACGCCGAGCCGCTGGAGGCGGTGGTCGGCGATCTCATCGCCCACTACCTGCGGATGAGCCCGGCACGCGGGGGCGGGCAGATCCGCACCCGGCTGGTGGCCTTCGGCCGCAGCGCGCACTGCGACCTGCACACCATCTCCCACGCCCACATCGTCGAGGCGATGGTCGGGTTCCTGTCGGGGCTGGGTGAGGCGTTCCACCCGGTCCAGTTCCACGAGGCCGCCCCGGCCATGCTCAACCTGCTGGTCAAGCAGGGCTTCCGGCTCGGCCGGGCGACGGAGGCGGGGTCAGCCGCGGGCGGCGGCGGCGAAGGCCCGGGCCCGGCCGGGGTCGACGGGGGCGGCGGTCACTCCGTCCCGCTTCAGAGCGGTGCCGGCGATGACCCCGTCGGCCACCCGTAGCACCGCGGCCACCGACTCGGCGGTCACCCCGGAGCCGGCGTACAGCGGGAGCGCCGGGGACCGCCGCCTTCACCCGGCGCAGGTCGTCGAGCGAGGCGGGCCGCCCGGTGGCCGATCCCGGTGACGATGAGCCCGTCCGCCCCGGCCCGCTCGCAGGTGTCGATGGCTGCCTGCTCGAGGGTGAGGCCCGGCGCGCGGGAAGGCATGCTTGACGAACACGTCGGCGAGGATCTGCCACGGGTGCGCCGAGCGAGGCGCGCAGCCGGAGCACCTCGGCGGCCCGGCCGGTGATCGGCCCCTGGTCGGTGTGCATCGACCAGGCCAGCACGTTGACCCGGATGAAGGCGGCCCCGGTCGCGGCGGCGACGGCGAGGGCGGCGCGGGCGTCGTTGCGCAGGACGTTCACCCCCACCGGCAGGGCCACCGCCCTGCCGCACCTCGGCCACCGCCCGGGTCAGGGCGGCCACCGTGGCCTTGGGGACGTCGTCGGGGAAGAAGGGGGCGTCGCCGAAGTTCTCCACCAGCAGCGCGTCGAAGCCGGCCGCCTCGAGGGCCCGGGCGTCGGCGACGGCGGCGGCGAGCACCGCATCGAGGTCACCGGCGAAGCGGGGCGCGCCGGGGAGCGACCCCAGGTGGACCATGCCGACGAGGGGGCCGATCACACGTACGCCCGGGCGACGCGCAGGGCGGTGGCGGCCACCTCGCCGGTGGCGACCAGTTCCTTCTCCCGGCCCTTGGGGAGGCGGCGCACCACCAGCCGGCACCAGTCGCCGGCCTGGCCCCGGATCACCTGGTCGGAGTCCTCCGGCCCGAAGACCCACCGGGCGTAACCCGGACCGACCAGCTCCACCCGGATGGGCTCCTTGTACTTCTCCCCGGCCCGCGAGAAGGCGTAGGGCAGGGTCTTCCAGCCCAGCCAGGCGATGTGGCGCAGCCGGGCGGTGTCGGCCACCTCCCGCTGCAGGGCGGTCACGACGTCCAGCCCGTGCGCCCAGGTCTCCATGAGGCGGGTGGTGGCGAAGGTGCGGGCCCCCATCGACCCGGCGTACCAGGACACGCGGGCCTGGCGGGGGGTGCGGGAGAGGGCTTCGACCACCGCCGCCCGGCTGTGGCGCCACCACTCGATGACTTCCTGGGGCCGCTTGCCTCGGCCCGACCTCCACCCCGAGTTGGTTGTAGGCGTCCACGCCGCCGGCGGCCTTGATCTCGGCGGCCAGCTTGCGGTCGCCGGCGATGGCGCGCACGGCTCGCTCCTCGGAGGCGGCCAGGTGGCTGATGGTGTCCTGCACGGTCCAGCCCTGCGGCCGGGGTCTGCCGCTTCCAGTCGCGGTCCGGGGCGCGCTGCAGCAGCTGGTCCAGGGCCTGCTGTTCGGCGACCAGGTCGGCGAGGATCTCCCGCATCGGCCACAGGCTACTCGCCGTGGCCGGCCGCCGATCAGGGGGCCAGGGCGTTCAGGTGGTCGATCATGGCCCGCAGGCGGCCCAGGCTGCGCCGGTTGAAATGGAGGCGCAGGCGGGGCAGGTGCGGGTAGTCGCCGTCCTCCAGCTCGGCCGGGGTGGCCTCGATCGGCTCGATCCGGCCGGTGACGAGGAGGTCGGGGAAGAGGTCGTTCAGCTCCGCCACCTGCTCCCCGGTGGGGGCGTGGAGCAGGCGGAGGACCAGGCGCCCGTCCACGTAGCGCTGGGAGTGGTAGTTGGCGTAGAAGCGGGTGATCTCCTCGGCCGCCTCGTCCGCGCTGGTGGTGAAGCGCGCCAGGTCCAGGTCGTCCTCGTCGACCATCCCCTGCGGCACCAGGGTGTGGGTGGCGAAGTCGAGCCACTCCTGCCAGTACCCGGTCCCGGCCGCCTCCATCAGCACGACGGGGTGCAGGTCGCTCTTGCCCGTCTGCATCAAGGTGAGGGTCTCCAGGGTCTCGTCGAGGGTGCCGAAGCCGCCCGGGAAGAGCACGAAGGCGTGGGCCTCCTTGACGAACACCACCTTGCGGGAGAAGAAGTAGCGGAAGTTCACCACCTTGTCGGGAGGCACGTAGGGGTTGGCCTCGTCCTCGAAGGGGAGGCGGATGTTGACCCCGAACGAGCGCTCGCCGGCCCCCCGGTTGGCCGCCTCCATGATCCCCGGCCCGGCCCCGGTCATCACCATCCAGCCTCGCTCCCAGGCCAGGTGGGCGGCCAGCTTCTCGGCCAGCGCGTAGTTGGGGTGCCCGGGGGGAGTGCGGGCCGAGCCGAACACGGCCACCTTGCGGAAGTCGCGGTAGCGGGAGAACACCCGGAAGGCGTAGCGGAGCTCCTTGACGGCGGTGTTGATGAGCCGCAGGTCGGCCCGGTCGGCCTGGTCGCGCAGCAGCTTCAGGGCGGTGACGATCAGCTCCTCGACCAGGTCGGCATCCGGCTGCACGCCCCCGCCCCGTGGGGCGGCCGCGCCTACCAGGCGGCGGATCTGGCCGTCGAGCTCGGGGTCTCCCAGTTCGTAGGGCGGCATCGGGGTCGGCGTCTTTCGTGCTCGACGGTAGTCCTAGAGTCCGCTGAACATGTGGCACGTCGTCTGGGACTGGAACGGGACCCTCTTCGACGATCTGGAGATCGTCGTGGCTTCGGTGAACGTGTCGCTGCGAGCGATCGGGGCCCCGCCCATCGACGTGGAGACCTACCGGGCGGTGTACCAGCGGCCCCTGCACCGGTTCTACGAGAACCTACTGGGGCGGCCGGTGCGCCCCGAGGAGATGGCCTCGATCGACGACGACTTCCACGCCGCCTACCACGCCCTCCTCGACCAAGCGCGGCTGACGGTGGATGCCCGCCGGGCGATCGAGCTGGTGGCCGAGGGGGAGGGACCCAATCGGTGCTCTCGATGTGGTGGCACGACCAACTGGTCCCGGCAGTGCGCTTCTTCGGGCTCGAGGATCACATGCTGGCCGTGGACGGCCACCGCGGCGGCCCGGGGGAATCGAAGGAGAAGCACCTGGCCGGGCACGTCGATCAGCTCACCCGGCTCTTCCCCGAGCTGGTCCGGCGGGAGGCGGTGGTGGTGATCGGCGACGTCACCGACGATGCCGATGCCGCCCGGGCGGCGGGGGTGGGATGCGTGCTATACGACGGCGGGTCCCAACCGCGGGCGGCGCTGGCGGCGATGGGGGTGCCGGTGGCCGCCACGCTGGTGGAGGCGGTGGAGATGGCGGGGGGATTGATCTCGGCCTGACCCTGTGCCGGCAGACGGCCCGGGGCCGCTAGCCTGGCCTCGTCGGTCGAAGGGTGGCTAGGGTTCCGCCCGGTCTCCGGGGCCTGGTCCGAGCGCCACAGACGGCCCGCCGCGGCGAGCCAGCACCTCACAGGGGAAAAGCCTCGAGGGGATAGGCCGGCACGGTTTGACGCGTGCCGATCCGGAGGTGCGATGGCCGATCCCCGGCCCCGCTCCCACCCTGGGGCCGTCGCCCTGGCCCTGGCGGTGACCTTCCTGTGGAGCTCGTCCTGGGTGCTGATCCGCTGGGGCCTCGACGACGAGGGCCTGCGGCCGGTCTCCTTCGCCGCCATCCGCTATGCCCTGGCCGCCATCCTGCTCCTCGCCTGGGCGGCGGCCGTCCCCCGCCATCGCCGCGGGCTGCGGGGGTTGCGCGGCCGCCTCCTGCTGCGCCTCGTCGTCCTCGGGGTGGTGCTCTACGCCCTCACTCAGGGGGCCATGTTCGTGGCCCTCGATCACCAGCCGGCGGCCACCACGAGCCTGGTCCTGGCGCTGACGCCGCTGCTGGTGGCCGGCCTGTCGTCGCTGTCCCTCGGCGAAGCCCCCCGGGCCTACCAGCTGGCCGGGGCGGGCCTGGTGGCGGTCGGGGCCTGGGCCTTCTTCTCGGGGGACCTGGGGGCGACGGCGATCGGCATGGCGGCGGCGGCGGTGGGGCTCGCCGCGAACACGGGGTCCTCGCTGCTCGGGCGGGCCGTCAACCGGGGTGGGGAGGCGGAGCCGCTGGTGGTCACCGCGGTCAGCATGGCGGTGGGGGCGGCCCTCCTGCTGGCCACCGGGTTGGCGGTGGAGGGGATGCCCTCGGTCTCGGCCCGGGGCTGGCTCATCGTGGCCTGGCTGGCGGTGGTGAACACCGCCCTGGCCTTCACCTGGTGGAACCTGAGCCTGCGCCGGCTCTCGGCGCTGGAGTCGGCGGTGATCAACACGAGCATGCCGGCCCAGATCGCCGCCCTCGCCTGGGTCTTCCTCGACGAGCCCCTGGGGGCCGGCGAGGTCCTGGGGGTCATCCTGGTCACCGGCGGCGTCCTGCTCGCCTCGGTGGGGGGAGCGGCCCTGGCCCGGCGGGCCGGCGAGGGGCGCCCGGCCGGCGGCTAGGTGAAGGGCGGCCCGGCCGGGCCGCGGCGGGCCACCGCGCTCCACACCGTCTCGTAGTGGTCCACGTCGTAGGGGTCGATGTGCTGGAGGACGAACTCCTCCCAGGCCCGGCGCAGCGGGTCGGCGGCCGACGCGTACATCCACAGGCCGGCGGGGATGCGGTCGAGCACCGTGCGCAGGCTCATGGGGGTGCTCACCCTGGTGCGGGCGTCGGCGGCGGTGAAGGACTGGTTGACCTCGAAGGCGAGGCGGGCGATGGTGGTGACGAAAGGGTCCTTCAGGTTGGGGTAGCGGCGGGTGAGCATCTTCTCGATCTGGTCGCCGGTGGGGAAGGGCTTCTCCCAGATGACCCAGCGGTCGGCGAAGGCCTTGTTGAGGGTCTGGGTCCCGGCGTAGTCGCGCAGGTCGGTGGGGTTGAGTGTGCCGCAGAGCCGGATGTCGGGGCGCAGGTGCACCGTTTCACCGGTGGGCAGGTCGAGGGCCTGGTAGCGGTCGAGGAGGCCGTGCAGGGCGAACAGGGTCTCGGCCCCGGCGGCATTGAGTTCGGACATGCTGATGAGGGCCGGCCCGCGCAGCGCCCGGGTGATGTCGCCGTCTTCCCAGCGGCTCTCGGTGCCGCCCCGGCCGTCGCCGTACAGCTTGACGGAGCCGATCAAGGTGATGTCGCGCACTTCCCCGGTGAGGGGGATGCGGTAGTAGGGCAGGCGGAGTTGGGCGGCGAACTGCTCCAGGTCGTGGTCCTTGCCGGTGCCCATGTGGCCGCGCAGGGCGACGTGCAGGGGAGTCTCGGCCACATGATCGCGGCGTGCCCTCTCCAGCAGGGCCAGCTTGTAGAGCATCCCCAGGTCCACGTAGTTCGGATCCGGCCGGGGGATCTTGCCGGCGCGCTGCTCGTAATCGGGGAGCCCCCGTGGGATCACCGCTGTCTCGATCTCCACCGGGGGCCCCTCCCCGGTGGGGTCGACGAATGTCACCTTGTCAGGCACTGGCTCTCCTCACTGTCGGATCATCGTAGAGACGGCTCTGCTGGACCCACCACGTCGTCCCCCCGTGCAGGGCGATGCTCCGCCGCAGAGCGCTGCGGACACCCTCCACCATGGCCTTGGCCAGGATGTCGGGGCGCTCGACCACCTGGTGGCGGGAGTAGGCGGCCGCCACCGTGTTGTCCCCGATGCCGATGCCGAGCACCAGGGTGCCGGACGACTCAGCGGCGTCCACCGCCGCCGCGAGGGCCTCCACCGACCCCCGGGTCATCCCGTCGGCCAGGGTGACGAGCAGGCGCACCTGGGCGTTGCGCCGGGCGAGGCGCTCGGCGGCATGGGTCACGTTGAACTCGTCCACGTTGGCGGCCTTCTCGAACATCGACACCGGGGGCGCCTCCAGGGGGGCGCGACGCGCCTCGGCGGCCGCGGCGGCGGGATGGGCCGCGGTCCAGAAGAGCCCGGCCAGGTGGCCCTCGGCCGCCTGCCAGCGTTGGTCGAAGGCCTTGACCAGGTAGTGGTTGACCGTCCGGGTGAGGCGGTCGGCGTTGCTGCCGTGCCGGCGCCGCAGGGCCCCCTGGGTGGCATACAGGCGCTCGGTGAAGGAGGCCTCGGTGTCGTCGGGCCGGGCGGCGAAGGCGCGGTTGAACAACGCCACCTCGAACTCGATCTGCAGCTCGTCGCAGAGCTGGGCCAGGGTCCAGGCGCCCAGGGTGGCCGCCGCCATGGGCCAGGCGGTCTTGTGGTTGCCGGGCAGCAGGCGGGGCTGGAGCATGCTGGCGGAGCCGTCCACCAGCAGGCTCACCGCGTAGGCCCGCCGCGTGGGCAGGTCGCGCCGCTCGAACATGCGCTCGTAGAGGCCGGCTCCCAGGAGCAGGGCGGCGTAGGGGGAGAGGTCGCCGGCGTCGAATCCGGAGCGCAGGCCGCGCCGCTGGTTGGCGGCGAAGAGCGGGTAGAGCTCCCCGGACACGTGGCGCTGCGCCACCGCCCAGCGAAGGGCGGCGGTGCCGAGGGCCTCGTGCCCCTGGGGGGCGAAGAGCCGGAAGCGGTCGGGAAGAGGCCCCACGATCAGCCGGCCCCCCTGGCCGGTGGGCAGGTACACCTCGGGTGCTTCGCTGACCCGGAGGATCTGGTCGGTGGCCGGGTCGCCGGCGGTGCGGGTCTCCCCGGGCCGGCCGGCCTGCGCCTCGACCGCCAGGGCCGCCCGCCGGGTGCTCTCGTACGAGGCGGCGTCGCGCAGCACCGGCGTGACGATGCGCACCGCATCCACCCCGGAGGTGATCTCCTCCCCTTCGGCGGCGTCCCGAGCCCGGCGCCCCTGGGCGGTCTCGGTGGGCGAGGCCTGCCTGAGCAGGCCGTGGTAGCGGGCCACCGCCAGCAGGCGCAGGGCGGCGGTCGCCGTCTCCCAGGGCCCGGGAGCCGCGGCAGCCTGGCACGAGCACGTCGGCGGCGTCGGCCAGGGCGGCGGCGACCCGAGGATCGGTGCGGTGGGCCACGTCGTCGGCGTCCTGGTGGCCGCTCACCGCCAGGAAGCAGGCGAGGGCGAACTGGCCCATGGGCCGGGCCCTGCCCAGGGCGGCGGGCACGGCGGCGGTGTACAGGTCGGCCAGCACCGAGCGGGCGCCCGGGTAGACGGCCAGGTTCTGTGCCTCCTGGCGGGCGTCCTCCACGGCCAGGAACATGGCCTCGGCGGCGGGCCCTCCCGCCCGGTCGAGGGCATCGAGCAGGGGCACCGGGTCCTCGGGCAGCGGCTCGTCCAGATCGGGGAACCACTCCGGCGGCAGGGGCCGCCGCTCCTCGAAGTTGGTGGCCGTGAGGTGGACCACTTCGTGCAGCGCGGAGGCGAGGGCGACCTCGGCCGGGGTGACCGGGGCCTGGCGGGCGTAGGCCGCCTGGAAGACGCCCGGATCGACCACGATCTCCGCCGGGGAGGCGGCAGCCTGGGACCCGAGGCGGATCCGCAGGCTGTCGTTGCCCGACAGCGACCGGGCGAAGCGGGTGACCGCCGGGGCCACCCGTTGGTAGCGGGCGACGACGGCCTCGATGGCCCGCTCCTCCGGCGGCAGGATCTCGGTGAGCATGGACTCCCGCGGCATAGCCCCTCATTCTCTCACGCCGCGATCGCCGGCGGGCCACGGCGGGCGGCCGGCGGCCCGGCTTGTTAGCGTCCGCACATGGAGACCCGCGTCTCTCCGGCCGGGGTGGAGCTGCACGTGAGCACGGTGGGCCGCCAGGGCGCGCCGCCGCTGGTACTGCTGCACGGGTGGCCCGAGGATCATCGGTGCTGGCGGTCGGTGGCCCCGCTCTTGGCCGATCGGTACCACTTGCTCATGCCCGACCAGCGGGGCTTCGGCCGCTCGGCCATGCCGGAGGCGACCGCCGACTACTCCATGCCGGCTCTGCTCGGCGACCTGCTCGGCCTGCTCGACCACTTCGGCATCGAGCGGGCGGGGATCGTCGGCCACGACGTGGGCGGCGCTCTCGCCTGGAGCGCCGGCGCCTTCGCCCCGGAGCGCTTCAGCAGGGCGGTGGTGCTGTCCGCCCCCCACCCGCAGCATCTCCAGAGGGCGGGCATCGCCGACCCCGTCCAGCTGCGGCGGGCCTTCTACGTCTGGCTCCTCCACGCCGGGGACTCCGGCGAAGCCCTCCTGGCCGCCGATCGCTTCCGCCGCCTCGCCGAGTGGGCCTTTGCCGGATCGGCCGTGCCGGCGGAGCTCATCGAGGGCTACCGGGCGCAATGGTCGGAGCCGGGCCGCTTCCACGCTATGGGGGGCTGGTACCGGGCCAACTACCGCCCCGACCTGTTCAACCCGGACCACCCGCTGCGGCTGCCGCCGGTGCGTTTCCCGGTCCGCTACTTGCAGGGGGAGGAGGACGTCGCCTTCGTCCCGGGGGCCGCCCGGGGCTCCGGGGACTTCGTGGCCGCCGAGTACGACGAGCGGATCCTGCCGGGCCTGGGCCACTGGCTCCCGCACGACGCGCCCGCGCTGGTGGCCGAGGCGGTCCACGACTGGATGGCCCGGGATCCGGGGTCGCCGAGCGCTCGCCCCTAACATCAACTGGCCATGGAGCACCGCCTCACCACTCTCCCCAACGGCCTGCGGGTGATCACCGAGACCATGCCCTCGGTGCGCTCGGTGGCGGTGGGCTGCTGGGTGGACACCGGCAGCCGGGACGAGGCGCCTGCCGAGGCGGGCTGCTCCCACTTCCTCGAGCACCTGCTCTTCAAGGGCTCGGAGCGCTTCACCGCGCAGGACATCGCCCGGGCCTTCGACTCGGTGGGCGCCCGGTCGAACGCCTTCACCTCCAAGGAGTACACCTGCTTCTGGGCGCAGCTGCGCGACGACGACCTTCCCATGGGCATGGAGCTGCTGGCCGAGATGCTGCTGCGGCCCGCCTTTCGCCTGGAGGACATAGCGTCGGAGGCCAACGTCGTCCTCGAGGAGATCAACATGAACGAGGACGACCCCGGCGACGTCGCCCACGACCAGTTCGCCCGGGCGCTATGGGGGGAGCACTGCCTGGCCCTGCCGGTGCTGGGCACCCGCGAGTCGATCGGGGGCATGCCGCGCGAGGCGATCCTCTCCTACTGGGGCCGCCGCTACCAGCCGGCGGCCACGGTGTTGGCCGCCGCCGGCCACGTCGAGCACGAGCGGGTGCTGGAGCTGGCGGAGGAACACTTCGGCCCGTGGCAGGGGCCGCCGGTGGGCCACGAGTACCGGGGCCCGGCCATCGTCCCCCGGGTCGAGGTGAAGACCCGCGACACCGAGCAGGCTCACCTGGTCTTCGGGGGTGAGGCCCTCACTCGCGGCGACGACCGCCGTTTCGCCTTCGGCCTGCTCAACCACGTGCTGGGCGCCGGCATGTCGTCGCGGCTGTTCCGCGAGATCCGCGAGGAGCGGGGCCTGGCCTATGCCGTCTACTCCTTCCGCATGCCCTACGCCGACTCGGGCGCCTACGGGGTGTACGTCGGCACTACCCCGCGCCAGACCGCTGAGGTGCTCGGGATGGTGAGGGAGACCCTGACGAAGCTGGCAGCGGAGGGCATCACCGGCGACGAGCTGGAGCGGGCCCAGGGCAACATGAAGGGATCGCTGGCCCTCTCCATGGAGGAGACCAACAGCCGGATGGTGCGCCTCGGCCGCCACGAGCTGACCGGGGTGCCCCACCTCTCGCTCGACGAGACGGTGGCCGCCATCGACGCCGTCACCCGGGCCGATGTCCACGGAGTCGCCGAGGAAGTCTTCTCCTCCCCGCAGGTGCTGGGGGCGGTGGGCCCGTTCTCCGGGGCCGATCTGGAGCAGTTCGTGCAATGACCCGGGTAGCGGTCTCCGGGGCGGCCGGGCGCATGGGCCGGCTGGTGGGGGAGGCGGTCGCCGCCGCCGCCGACCTGGAGCTGGTGGCCGGCTACGACCCGCACGGGGCGGGGGAGCAAGTGGCGGGGGTCACGGTGTCCGCCGACCCCGAGGCGGTCGGCGCCGCCGAGGTGGTCGTCGAGTTCACCAACCCGTCGGTGGTCCTGGGCAACCTGGCGCGCTGGCGCCGCCTGGGCCTCCACGCGGTGGTGGGCACCTCGGGCTTCGACGACGCCCGCCTGGCCGTGCTGCGCCGAAAGTGGGGGAGCGGGCCGCCCAACTGCCTGGTCGTCCCCAACTTCTCCATCGGCGCGGTGCTGATGATGCGCTTCGCCGCCACCGCCGCTCCCCACTTCGCCGCCGCCGAGATCGTGGAGACTGCATCACGACCGCAAGGCGGACGCCCCCTCGGGCACGGCCCTGGCCACCGCCGCCGGCATGGCCGCGGCCGGGGGCCGGCAGTCCCGGGCGGTCGAGTCGCGGGAGATCGTCGCCGGGGCGCGGGGTGCGCGCGGTGGAGGGGGTGCGGGTGCACTCGGTGCGCCTCCCCGGCCTGGTCGGCCACCAGGAGGTGATCCTCGGGATCGCCGGGGGAGACGCTGACCATCCGCCACGACACCACCGACCGGGCCTCCTTCCTGCCCGGGGTGCTACTGGCGATCCGCCGGGTGGCGAGCCTGCCCGACCCGGTGACGGTGGGGCTGGAGGCGTCTGCTGGGCCTGCTGCCGACCGCTCAGTGGAGGGCGCTGGCCAGGGCCCGCCGGTAGAGGGTGGTCAGCGGGTGCCCGTTGCCGAGCAGGCCGAACACGTCCACCATGGCCGTGCGGGCGGCCTCCCGGTGGAGCCCCCCGGCCCGCACCACCGCCAGGAGGTGGTCGAGGGCCGGCTCGTACTCCTTGCGGGCGGCCAGGGCCCTGCCCAGCTCGAGGCGCGCCAGGGTGTCGGCGGGGTCGGCGGCCGACCCGGGCCTCCAGGGCGAGGAGGTCGCTGCCCTGGGCGTCGGCGATGCGGGCCGCCGACTCGAGGCGCTCCACCTCGGCGGAGCGGGGGAGCCGGCCGAGCAGGATGAGCGCCTCCTGGGCGTCTCCCCGGGCGATGAGCAGGGAGGCCAGCCCGGTGCCGGCTTCGCCGTGGTCGGGGACATCCTCGAGGACCCGACGGAACAGCGATTCGGCGACGGGTTCGTCGCCCTCGAGCACGGCGTCGCGGGCCTGGTCCACCAGGCGGTCGATCTCGGTGGGGAGGATCTGCTGCACCCACTGGCGCACGGCCGCCTCGGGGAGGGCCCCCGTGAACTGGGCTGCCGGCCGTCCGTCGCGGAAGGCGAGCACGGTGGGGATGCCCTGCACCCCGAACTGGGCGGCGAGGGCCTGGTTGTGGTCCACGTCCACCCTGACCAGTTCGAAGGCCCCCTCGTGGTCGGCGGCCACCTTCTCGAGAATCGGGCCGAGCACCCGGCAGGGGTTGCACCAGGCCGCCCAGAAGTCCACCACCACGGGGACCTCGTGGCTGCGCTGCAGCACGTCCTGCCCGAAGGCCTGCTGATCGATGTCCTTGACGACCATACGGATGTGAGAACACGGGCCCGGCGGCGGATCATTCCCGCCGGGGACACGACGGGGGCCGATGCTACCGTCCTGCGATGACGATCTCGGGAGGAACCATGGCCGCTCCCTTCGGCCACCTGCTGACCGCCATGATCACCCCGTTCGGGCCGGACGGGGCGGTGGATCACGGCCGGGTGTGGGACCTGGCCCACCATCTGGTGGAGACCGGCAGCGACGGCATCGTGGTGGCCGGGACCACCGGCGAGTCGCCCACTCTCTCCGACGAGGAGAAGGTCGCGCTGTTCGGCACCGTGGTCGAGGCGGTGGGGGGACGGGCCCGGGTCGTGGCCGGCACCGGCACCAACGACACCGCCCACTCGGTCGAGATGACCCGGCGGGCCGAGGCGGTGGGCTGCCACGGGGTGCTGGCGGTGACGCCCTACTACAACCGGCCTTCCCAGGCGGGGCTGCTGGCCCACTTCCAGGCCATCGCCGAGGTCTCCGCCCTGCCGGTGATGCTCTACAACATCCCCGCCCGCACCGGCCGGCGCATCGAGGTGGACACGCTGGCCCGCCTGGCCGCCCACCCGCGCATCGTGGCCGTCAAGGACGCGGTAGGGGACCTCGCCTTCACCACCGAGACCGTCGCCGCCGTCGGCGACGGTCTCGCCGTCTACTCGGGCGACGACGTCAACACCCTGCCGATCATGGCGGTGGGCGGGGTGGGGGTGGTTTCGGTGGCCGCGCACCTGGCCGGCCGGCAGGTGCAGCGGATGGTGGCGGCGGTCGCTCTCCGGCGACCTGGCCGAGGCGCAGCGCCTCCACCGGGCCCTGGGCCCGCTCTGCCGGGCCCTGTTCCTGGAGCCCAACCCGACGCCGGTGAAAGCGGCCATGGACGAGTTGTGGGCGCCGGTTGGCGATCCCCGGCTCCCGCTGGTGCGGGCCTCGGCCGCCACGGTCGAGGCGGTCAAGGAGGCCCTGGTGGTGGCCCAGCAGGCATGAGCGTCGCCCTCTCCTTCCTCGGTGGGCTCGGCGAGGTCGGGCGCAACTGCACCGCCCTGGAGGTGGAGGGCCGCCTGGCCCTGGTCGACTGCGGGCTGATGTTCCCCGAGGAGGGCATGCTCGGCGTGGACCTGGTGCTGCCCGACTTCACCTCGGTGCTCGAGCGGCGGGCGGACCTGGAATGCGTGGTGCTCACCCACGGGCACGAGGACCACGTGGGCGCCCTGGGCTACCTGCTGGCCGAGATCGCGGTCCCCGTCTACGGCACTCCTCTGACCGTCGAGCTGGCCCGCAGCCGCATCGAGGAAGCGGGCCTGACCGCCGACCTGCGGCCGGTCGCCACCGGGCAGTGGGTGCAGCACGGGCCCTTCCGCTTCCTGCTGGTCCCCGTCTCCCACAGCATTCCGCAGGGCGCGGGGATCGCCTTCGACACCCCGGAAGGGCTGGTGGTGCACAGCGGCGACTTCAAGCTCGACCCCACCCCCATCGACGCCGTGCCCACCGACCTTCCCGAGTTCGCCGCTCTGGGGCGGCAGGGGGTGCGCCTGCTGCTCGCCGACAGCACCAACGCCGAGGAGCCGGGCTTCATCCCCAGCGAGTCGAGCCTGGCGCGGTCGCTCTACGAGCTGGTGGTGGAGAGCCGCGGGCGGCTGATCGCCGCCTGCTTCTCCAGCCACCTGCACCGGGTGCAGCAGATCGTGGAGGCCGCCGCCGACGCCGGCCGCTACGTGGCCTTCCTGGGCCGCTCGATGCAGCGCAACGTCGCCATCGGCGAGGCGCTGGGGGCTGATCAAGCTGCCCCCCGACGCGGTGATCCCCATCGAGGAGGTCGCTGACCCAGCCCCCGGAGAAGACCGCCGTGGTCTGCACCGGTTCGCAGGGGGAGCCCTTCGCCGCCCTCTCGCTGATGGCCGCCGGCGACCACCGCTGGGTGAAGATCGAGGAGGGCGACACGGTGCTGATCTCCGCCCGGGCGATCCCCGGCAACGAGATGCGCATGTCGCGGGTGATCAACGGCCTCCTGCGCCTGGGCGCCCGGGTCTTCCACGGCGACAACGCCCCCATCCACGTCTCCGGGCACGGCGCCCAGGACGAGCTGCGGACCTTCCTCAACGTCGTGCGCCCGCAGGCCTTCGTCCCCATTCACGGCGAGTACCGCCACCTGAGCGCTCACGCCGCCCTCGCCCGTCAGATGGGGGTGCCCGAGGTGCTGGTCTGCGAGGACGGCGACCGGGTGGTGCTCGACGGGACGGAGACCCGGGTGGAGCGCCGGGCGGTGCCGGGGCGTCTGGTATTCGTGGACGGCCTCGAGGTGGAAGGGGTGGGGGGCGTCATCCGCGACCGCCGCCGTCTGGGCGAGGATGGGGTCATCGTGGTGGTGGTGGGGGTGGACGCGGCCACCGGGCAGGTGGTGCAGGGGCCCGACGTCCAGAGCCACGGCTTCGTCGGCGAACCGGCGCCGGTGCTGGCCCGTGCGGCGGAGGCGGTGTCCACCGAACTCCGCTTGCTGGAAGGGCGGCCCCCCGATCTGGAGACGATGCGCCAGCACGTCCGCGCCGCCGTCAACCGGGTGACCCGGGCGGAGAAGTCCCGCAAGGCGGTGGTGATCCCCATCGTGCTCGAGGTGTGATCGCCTTCTCCGCGGCGACGGAGGAAGCCCTCACCCCCCGCCCTCTCCCGCTGGCGCGGGAGGCCAAGGAAGCCCTCACCCCCCGCCCTCTCCCGCTGACGCGGGAGAGGGGAGCGCGCCGGGCGCAGTCCCGGCGCGGAGGGGGCGAGGCACGGGACCCGGCACTCGATACCCCGGTGGTTGTTTGCCCGCGGGCCCCGTTGTGTAGTGTTCCCCCCACATGGCGAAGCGGCAGCCCGCCCGCCGGGGCAAAGGGCGGGGCAGGGCGGCTACTTCGGCGAGGACGGAAGAAGCCCGCGCAGAAGGCCTCCGCGCTGGCGGCCTTGCGGGAGACGCTTCCGGAACGGCTTCGGCCGTCACGCCGAGGACGTCTGGGGCGTGTTCCTGCTCGTCGGCGGCATCCTCCTGGGCCTGGCCGCCTTCGGCCTGGCCGGCCCCTTCGGGTCGCGTGGTCGACTCCGGCCTGCGCCTGCTCTTCGGCGTGTGGACGCTGGTGGTGCCCGTGGTGCTGGTGATCCTGGGCGTCACCCTCATCCTCTCCCCGCCGCACCGCGAGCCGGGCCGCCTGGCCACCGGCTTCGGCGTCACCTTCGTCGCCTCCCTGGCCCTCTTCCACCTGATGACCGGGGCGGTGTCGCTGGCCGGCTCCCTGGACCTGGTGAAGCAGCGGGGCGGGGCGGTCGGCTCGCTGATCGCCTTCCCGCTGCGGCGGGTGATCGGCTTCTGGGGGGCGCGGTCGTCCTGGTCGCCCTCATCGCCCTCGGTGTGCTGCTCCTCACCCGGACCACGCTGCGCGAGATGGGCCGGTGGTGGCCGCCGGCATGGCACCGGATGGTCGGCGCCCTCCGGAGCGCCGCCGGCGCCAGCGCCGGGTCACCTCGCCTGGTCGTGCCGGTCGCCGAGCCGGCACCCAGGGGCACGGCCGATGCGGGCGGTGCCGGCCGCGGCCGGCCCACGCCCCGCCCCGGCCGGCCGCCTCCGCCCAACCGCAAGGCGGAGGCGCCGCGGCCTCGCCGGCCCGGCCGCGCGGCCGGCCGGCCGCGGGCTACCAGAAGCCCCCGCTCGACATGCTCGGCCCGGGGCGCCAAGGCTGGCCCAGGACAAGCGCACCCTGGAGGAGACCGCCCGCGACCTGGAGGACGCCCTGCTCCGAGCACGGGGTGGATGCCCGCCTCACCCGCATCGTGCCCGGCCCCACCGTCACCCGCTACGAGATCGAACTGGCCGCCGGGGGTCAAGGTGGCCCGGGTGACCAGCCTGTCCCACGACATCGCCTACGCCCTGGCCACCCCCGACGTCCGCATCCTCGCCCCCATCCCCGGCCGCAGCGCCATCGGGGTGGAGGTCCCCAACCGGCACCGCCGCCTGGTGACCCTGGGCGACATCCTGCGCAGCCCCGAGGCCGAGGAGGCCACCCACCCGCTCTGCGGTGGGCCTGGGCATGAACATCTCGGGCCAGCCGGTGATGCTGCAACCTGTCGGAACTGCCCCACGTGCTCATCGCCGGCGCCACCGGGGCGGGCAAGTCCTCCTGCATCAACGCCCTGGTCGCCTCGCATCCTGGTGCGCACCACCCCCGACCAGGTGCGCCTGATCCTGGTCGACCCCAAGCGGGTGGAGCTGGGCCAGTACAACGACGTCCCCCACCTGCTCACCCGGGTGATCACCAACCCCAAGAAGGCGGCCGACGCCCTGCAGTGGGTGGTGCGGGAGATGGACGCCGCTACGACCTGCTCGCCGACGCCGAGGTGCGCGACGTCGACGGCTACCACGAGAAGTACGACGCCGGCGTCCTCGACCCGGAGCTGCTTCGAGCGCTTCCCCTTCATCGTGGTGGTCATCGACGAGCTGAACGACCTGATGATGGTGGCCGGCCGGGCGGTGGAGGAGGCGGTGGTGCGCATCGCCCAGATGGCCCGGGCGGTGGGCATCCACCTGGTGATCGCCACCCAGCGGCCGTCGGTGGACGTGATCACCGGGGTCATCAAGGCCAACATCCCCTCGCGGCTGGCCTTCTCGGTGGCCTCGCAGACCGACAGCCGGGTGATCCTCGACATCGTCGGCGCCGAGAAGCTGGTCGGCCTGGGCGACATGATCATGGTCACCGCCCGCGAGCCGAAGCCGGAGCGGATCCAGGGCGCCTGGATCAGCGAGGCCGAGATCCACGCGGTGGTCGACTGGGTGCGCCAGCAGGCGGCCGCCCGCTACGAGGAGGCAGGTGCTCGAGCCGCCCGCCGAAGGCGGCGGCGAGGACGCGACGGCGAGTTCGAGGGCGAGGACCCGGCGGTGATGCGCCAGGCCATCGAGATGGTGGTGCGCTCCCAGCTGGGCTCGACCTCCATGCTGCAGCGCAAGCTGCGCATCGGCTTCGCCCGGGCCGGCCGGGTGATGGACATCCTGGAGCACATGGGCATCGTCGGGCCGTCCGAGGGCTCGAAGGCCCGGGCGGTGCTCGTCTCCCCCGAGGAGCTGGACCAGGTGCTCGGGGCCGAGTCGGTCAGGTCGTAGGGCTAAGGGACCACCGGCCCGCGGCGCGGCGGCACCGCGCGGGTGGGGGTCGGTCAGCACGGCCAGGCCTCGTCGTGGACCAGGCCGTTGCGCGCCACCGCGTTGCCCCCGTCGGCGCGGGCGGCGCCGGCGAAGTCGGTGAACCGGCCTCCCGCCTCCTCGACGATCACCTGGGGGGCGGCCAGGTCCCACAGCGAGGCGATGGGGTCCACCGCCAGGTCCACCGCGCCCTCGGCCACCAGCATGTACAACCAGAAGTCGCCGAAGCCGCGGGTGCGCCGGCAGCGGCGGCTCAGCGCCTGGCCCTGGGGCCCGTAGCCGCACTCCTCGAAGGTGACCTGGGCGCTGTAGGACAGCTGGGCGTCGGCCAGGCGGGCCACGGCGGAGACCCGGAGCGGCTCGCCGTTGCCCCAGGCGCCCGCCCCCCGGGCCGCCCACCAGCGCCGGCCCAGCAGCGGGGCCGAGACCACCCCGACGACGACCTCGCCGGCCTGCTCCAGGGCGATGAGGGTGGCCCACACCGGGATGCCCCGCACGTAGTTGGCGGTGCCGTCGATGGGGTCGAGGATCCAGCGGCGCTCCCCGGCGGGGCCGCCGCCGAACTCCTCGCCGAGCACCCCGTCGCCGGGACGGTCGCGGGCGAGCAGGCGTCGCAGCGCCTGCTCGACGGCCCGGTCGGCCGCCGACACCGGGGTCGCGTCGGGCTTGGTCTCCACCACCAGGTCGGCGGAGCGGAAGCGGGGGACGGTGACGGCGTCGGCGGCGTCGGCCATCTCGAGGGCGAGGCGCAGGTCGCGGCTGAGGTCCATGGGGCGATGATGGCGCGCGACCGCGGCGCCGTCGGCGCCAGGCGCCCCGGCTGCCGACGGCCCCTTCCTAAACTCGCCGCCGTGCCCTCCGCCCCCCGCCTCTGGCTGGCCACGCTCGGCTGCGCCAAGAACCAGGTCGACTCCGAGAAGCTGCTCGGCCGCCTCGCCGCCGCCGGCTTCGCCGCGGCCGCCGCCGCCGAAGAGGCCGAGGTGGTCATGGTCAACACCTGCGCCTTCGTCGAGGCGGCCCGGCGCGAGTCGATCGATGCCATCCTCGAGGCGGCCGGCGGCCGGGCGCCGGGGGCCCGCCTGGTGGTGCTGGGCTGCCTGGCGCAGCGCTACCAGGGGGAACTGGCCGCCGCCCTCCCCGAGGCCGACGCGGTGGTCCCCATCGAGCGCTACGGCGACCTGGTCGGACCGCCTCGCCGCCCTCACCGGGTGGGAGCCGACCGGGCCCCGCGGCGGAGCCGCGGGACATCCTCGACGAGGTGCGCCGGCCCACCCCGGCCACCCCCTATGCCTACCTGAAGGTGGCCGAGGGCTGCGACAAGCCCTGCACCTTCTGCGCCATCCCCCAGTTCCGGGGCCGCGCAGCGCTCCCGCCGCCCCGCCGAGGTGCGGGCCGAGGCCGCCGCCCTGGCCGCCGCCGGGGTGGGCGAGCTGGTGCTGGTCGCCCAGGACCTCACCGGCTACGGGCAGGACCTGGGCACCCCGGGGGGCCTGGCCGACCTGCTGCGCCTTCTCTCGGAGACGTCGAGGGCCTGCGCCGCCTGCGCCTGCTCTACCTGCACCCCCGGGAGGTGAGCGACGGCGCTGATCGCGGAGATGGCGGCCAACCCGGTGGTGGCCCCCTACTTCGACCTGAGCCTGCAGCACTCCTCGGGCCGCCTGCTGCGGGCGATGCGCCGCCCCGGCGACGGCGGAGAGCCACCTGGCCCTGGTCGAGCGGATCCGCCCGCCGCCCCCGAGGCCGCCCTGCGCTCCAGCTTCATCGTCGGCTTCCCCGGGCGAGACCGACGACGACGTGGCCGGCCTGGCGGCGTTCCTGGAGGCGGCCCGCCTCGACTGGGCCGGCTTCTTCCCCTTCTCCCCGGAGGAGGGCACCCCGGCGGCCGGCCTGCCCGGGCAGGTGCCGGCGGCGGAGGCGGCGGAGCGGGTGCGCCGGCTGGAGGCCGTCCAGGAGCGATCACCGCCGAGCGCAACGCCGCCCAGGTGGGCCGGGTGGCCGAGGTGCTGGTGGACCTGGTGGAGGACGGCACCCCGGTGGGCCGCTCGCACCGGGAGGCGCCGGAGATCGACGGGATGATCCTGCTCGACCGGGGCCGGGCCGGGCGACTGGCTGCGGGCCCGGGTGACCGGGGTCGTACGGGAGCGACACGGTGGCGGAGGTGCTGGCATGAAGGTCGAGGTGTTGGCCGTCGGGACCGAGTTGCTCCTGGGCCAGATCGTCAACGGCAACGCCGCCGAGATCGGGCGCCGCCTGGCCGAGGCCGGCCTCGACCACTACCACCAGGTGGTGGTGGGCGACAACCTGGGGCGGGTCGCCGCGGCCATCACCGCAGGCGGTGGGCCGGGCCGACGCGGTCATCGTCACCGGCGGCCTGGGCCCCACCCAGGACGACCTCACCCGGGAGGCGATCTGCGCCGCCGCCGGGGTGGAGATGGCCTACAGCGAGGAGTTCGCCGCCCACCTGCGCGAGCTGTGGGCCCGGCGGCGGGGCCGGGAGATGCCGGCCTCGCAACCTGCGCCAGGCCGAGTACCCGCAGGGGGCGGTGCTCCTGCCCAACGCCCGGGGCACGGCCCCCGGCCTGCGCCTGAAGGTGGGCGGCGCCTGGGTCTTCGCCCTGCCCGGGGTGCCCCAGGAGATGCTGCCCATGCTCGAGGAGCAGGTCATCCCCTTCCTGGTGGCCGAGGCGGGCGGCGGCGGGGTGCTGGCCAGCCGGCTCATCCGCTGCTGGGGGGAGTCGGAGTCGGGCATCGCCGAGCGCCTCGGCCGACCTCTACGAGTCGTCCACCAACCCCACCGTGGCCTTCCTGGCCAGCGCCGGGGAGATCAAGGTGCGGCTCACCGCCCGGGCGGCCACCGGCCGAGGAGGCGGCCGCCCTGCTCGACCCGCTGGAGGCCGAGGTGCGCCGCCGCCTGGGCCGCTGGGTGTTCGCCGTGGGCGAGGAGACCATCGAGCGCATCGTGCTGCGCCTCTGCCGGGAGCGGGGCTGGACGCTGGGCACCGCCGAGTCGGCCACCGGCGGGCATGGTGGCGGAGCGGCTGACCTCGGTGCCGGGCGCGTCGGAGGTCTTCGTGGGCTCGGTGGTGGCCTACACCCCGGCCCTCAAGACCGCCCTGCTCGGGGTGCCGCCCGAGGTGATGGAGGAGGAGGGCGTGGTCAGCGAGGAGGTCGCCCTGGCCATGGCCGAGGGCGGCGCCGCCCGGCTGGGGGCCGACGTGGTGGTGGCGGTGACCGGGTCGGCCGGGCCCGAGCCCGGGCGGGGCGCCGGTGGGCACCATGGTGGTGGCGGTGCGCACCCCGGAGGGGTCGTGGGCCCGCACCCTCCACATGCCCGCCGACCGGGAGCGGGCCCGCACCCTCACCTCCACCGCCGCCCTGCAGGCGGTGCGCCGGGCCCTGACGGGGGAGGGGTGGTGATGCGCCTCTTCCTGGCCGATCCCCCTCACCGAGGAGGCCCGCCACGCCATCGTCCATCACCTGCAAGGGCCACCTGGCCCATCCGCTGCCGGGGCGGCCGGTGCGGCCCGGAGATTGTGGCACCTGACCCTGCGCTTCCTGGGCGAGGTGGACGAGGTGGGCGCCGACCGGGTCGTCCGGGAGGTGGACGCCGCCGACCGGGGGCCGGCCTTCACCGTGCGCTGGGGCGAGCCTGGGGGCCTTCCCCCGGCCGCGGCGGGCCAACGTGCTGTGGCTGGGGGTGGAGCGGGGGGAGGAGGAGGCGGAGCGCCTGGCGGCGGTGGTCGAGGAGGCGGTGGAGGCGGCCGGGTTCGCCCCCGAGGACCGGCCCTTCCGCAGCCACCTGACCCTGAGCCGCCTCCGCCCCGACCAGGACGTGACCGCGGTCCTCGAGGCCGTGCCCCCGGTGGGCCTGGCCATGGCGGTGGACCGGGTGGTGCTCTACCGCAGCCACCTGGGGCCGGGCGGGCCGCGGTACGAGGAGGTCGAGGCCTTCCCCCTGCTGACATGACCTACCTGGCCCTGCACGGGTTCACCCAGCGCGGCTCGATGTGGGCCGAGGTGGCGGCCCTGGCCGGCGGGGAGTGGCTCGACCCCCGACCTGCCCGGGCCACGGCGGCCGGCCTGCCTGCCCCTGGGAGGAGGCGGTGGCGGGGATCGCCGGCCTGCTGGCCGGGGCGGCGCCGCCCCGCTGCCTGGTGGGCTACTCCATGGGCGGGCCGCCTGGCGCTGGCGGCGGCGCTGGACCACCCGCAGCCTGGTGGACCGCCTGGTGGTGGTGTCGGCCGCGCCCGGGCCTGGCCGACCGCGGAGCGAGCGCCGGCGGCGGCGGGCCGAGGACCGGGCGCTGGCCGAGCGCATCGAGGAGGTGGGGGTGGCCGCCTTCGTCGACGAGTGGCTGGCCCGGCCGCTGTTCGCCGGGCTGGCGGCGCCGATCGGCGGAGTGGCGGGCCGCGGACCGGGCCGCCCGGCCTGGGGAACCGGGCCGCCGGCCTGGCGGCGGCGCTGCGCCTGCCTGGGCCAGGGGGCACAGCCCTACCTGGGGGACCGCCTCGGGGAACTGCGCGATGCCGGTGCTGCTGGTGGCCGGGGGCGACGACCGCGCGCTACGCCGCCCTGGCCCGGCGACTGGGCGGCGCGCATCGCCCGGGCCGACGGTGGCGGTGGTGCCCGGGGCGGGGCACGCGGTGGTGGGGGAGCGGCCGGCCGAGGTGGCGGCCGCGCTGGCCGCCTGGCTGGCCCCGGGTAGTGGCGGGCGAACAGGTGTTCGACTAGTCTGGAGGCCGGCAGAGGGCTAAGATCACAGCGTTGTAGTTCTCCCGGTTGTGTCACACCCCGCCCGTACCGTCGGGCCATAACCATCGCAAAGGAGCGCCAGTGGAACGGGACAAGTCCCTCGACATGGCCATCACCCAGATCGAGCGGCAGTTCGGCAAGGGCGCCATCATGAAGCTCGGGTCCGACCAGATCCAGCCGGTCGCCGCCATCTCCACCGGGGCCCTGGCGCTCGACCTGGCCCTGGGCATCGGCGGCGTGCCCCGGGGCCGCGTCGTGGAGATCTTCGGGCCCGGAGAGCAGCGGCAAGACCACCCTGGCCCTGCACATCATCGCCGAGGCGCAGCGCAACGGGGGCATCGCGGCCTTCATCGACGCCGAGCACGCCCTCGACCCGGTGTACGCCCGGGCCCTGGGCGTGGACATCGACGAGCTGCTCATCTCCCAGCCCGACACCGGCGAGCAGGCGCTCGAGATCACCGACATGCTCATCCGCTCCGGGTCGCTCGACGTGGTGGTCATCGACTCGGTGGCCGCCCTGGTGCCGCGGGCCGAGATCGAAGGCGAGATGGGCGACGCCCACGTGGGCCTGCAGGCCCGGCTCATGTCCCAGGCGCTGCGCAAGCTGGCCGGCACCATCAGCCGCTCCAACACCACCGCCATCTTCATCAACCAGATGCGCGAGAAGATCGGCGTCATGTTCGGCAACCCCGAGACCACGCCGGGCGGCCGGGCCCTCAAGTTCTACGCCAGCGTCCGCCTCGACATCCGCCGCATCGAGTCCATCAAGGAAGGCAACGAGGTCATCGGCAACCGGGTGCGGGTCAAGGTGGTCAAGAACAAGGTGGCCCCGCCCTTCCGCCAGGCCGAGTTCGACGTCATGTTCGGCGGCGGCATCTCCCGCGAGGGCAGCCTGCTCGACGTGGCCGTCGACTACGACGTGGTCCGCAAGAGCGGCGCCTGGTACACCTACGACGGCGACCAGCTGGGCCAGGGCCGGGAGAACGCCAAGCGCTTCCTGCGGGAGAACCCCGAGGTGGCGGTGCAGCTGCAGGCCCGGGTGCTGGCGGCGGTGGGCCTGGCGGCCACCGAAGGGGCTCCCAAGCGGCGGGTGTCTCGGTCGGCGGCCGGCGCCGGTCGAGGGCGAGGTCGACGAGACGCCGGGCCGACTGAGCGCGCCGGGCCGGCGGCGCGGGCTTCCTCCGCGTTGGGGTCGGCGAGGGGGTACCATGGCGTCAACAACGCGCACACGACTGGGCCGAGCCCAGTACGGAACCGAACTGTGATCGAGCATGACCGGGCCCGGAGACCCGAGGAGGCTTTCGACTAGGCGAGTCGAGCGCGGCCAGCGTGGTTGTGTGTGCGTCGAACCTGCGGGTTCGACGCTTGTGTTCTTCCGGGCCCCTGAGGAGGGAACATGATGACCGCAGCGGTGGTAGCGGGGGCCGCCGTAGTGGCCCTGGTGGTCGGGCCTGCTGGCCGGCCGGGCCCTCCAGCGGCGGCGGCAGGGGCGGGCGGCGATCACCGCCGAGGAGCTGGTGGCCGAGGCCCGCCGGCGCGCCCACGACACGCTGAGCCGGGCCGACGAGGAGGGCCGGGCCAAGGCCCAGGCCTACCGGGAGCGCGAGGAGGCCGCCCTCGAGCATCGCCGCCTGGAGATCGGGGTCCACGAGCAGCGCCTCGAGCAGCGGGAGGCCACCCTCGAGCAGCGGGCGGCCAACCTGGCGCAGCGGGAGACCCTGCTGCTGCAGCGCGAGCGGGAAGCCGGCGACGCCCGCCTCGAGGCCGAGCGGCTGCGCGAGCAGGCCCGCCTCGAACTGGAGCAGGTGGCCGGCTTCGACGCCAAGGCGGCCAAGGAGCAGCTGCTGCGCCGGGTCGAGGACGAGGGCCGGCGCGACGCCATGGTGCTGCTGCGCGACCTCGAGGTGAAGGCCCGCGAGGAGGCCGACCGGCGGGCCCGGCGCATCCTGACCTCCTCCATCCAGCGCCTGGCCTCCGAGGTGGTCACCGAGACCACGGTGTCGGTGGTGCCCCTGCCCTCCGACGACATGAAGGGCCGCATCATCGGCCGTGACGGCCGCAACATCCGGGCCTTCGAGGCGGTCACCGGGGTCAACATCATCGTCGACGACACCCCCGAGGCGGTGGCCCTGTCGGCCTTCGACCCGGTGCGGCGCGAGGTGGCCCGCCTGGCGCTGGAGCGGCTCATCGCCGACGGGCGCATCCACCCGGCCTCCATCGAGGACGCCTACGAGAAGGCGCTGGCCGAGGTGGAGCAGAGCGTGCGCGACGCCGGGGAGTGGGCGATGCTCGAGGTGGGCATCACCCGCATGCACCCCGAACTGGTCAACCTGCTCGGGCGCCTCAAGTACCGGCTCTCCTACGGGCAGAACGTGCTCAACCACCTGGTGGAGACGGCCAAGGTGGCCGGCATGCTGGCCGCCGAGGTCGGGGTCGACCCGGCCCAGGCCCGGCGGGCCGCCTTCCTGCACGACATCGGCAAGGCGGTCAGCCACGAGCTGGCCGGGTCGCACGCCATGGTCGGCGCCGAGATCGCCCGCCGCTTCGGCGAGGACCCGGCGGTGGTGCACGCCATCGAGGCGCATCACAACGAGGTCGAGCCGCGCACCCTGACCGCGGTCATCGTGCAGGCCGCCGACGGGGTGTCGGCCGCCCGGCCCGGGGCGCGGCGGGAGGCGGTGGAGTCCTACGTGCACCGCCTGGAGCGCATCGAGGAGATCGCCGGGGCCTTCAAGGGCGTGGAGCGGGTCTTCGCCATGCAGGCCGGGCGCGAGGTCCGGGTGGTGGTCGACCCCGGGGAGATCGACGACCTGGGCGCCGGCGACCTGGCGCGGCGCATCTCGCGCCGCCTGGAGGAGGACCTGCAGTACCCCGGCCAGATCCAGGTGACCGTCATCCGCGAGCTGCGCGCCATCGACTACGCCCGATGAGCCTCCGCGTGGCCCCGCCCGTCCGGGCGCGCGGGCCGGGTGCCCGCCCGGGCTGGGCCGCCGCTACCTGGTGCGCACCTTCGGGTGCCAGATGAACGAGCACGACAGCGAGCGGGTGGCCGGCCTGTTCGCGGCCGACGGCATGGTCGGCGGCGGCGAGCCTCGACGAGGCCGACGTGGTGTTCCTCAACACCTGCTGCATCCGGGAGAACGCCGACGACCGCCTCTACGGCACCCTCGGCCACCTGAAGGCGGCCAAGAAGCGGCGGCCCGGGCCTGCGCATCGTGGTGGGCGGCTGCCTGGCGCAGAAGGACCGCGACCTGGTGCGGGAGCGGGCCCCCTGGGTGGACGTGGTGTTCGGCACCCACAACCTGCACCGGGTGCTCGACCTGCTCGACCAGGCCGAGGAGTGGGGGCCGGTCACCGAGATCCAGGAGAGCCCCGCCGACGGCGGACGGCTTCCCTCTCCGACCTGCCCGCCCGGCGCGAGCTGGCCCACTCCGCCTGGGTGACCATCACCGTGGGCTGCAACAACGCCTGCACCTTCTGCATCGTCCCCATCGTGCGCGGCCCGGAGGTGAGCCGCCGCCCCGGGGAGATCATCGAGGAGGTGCGGCGCCTGGCCGCCGACGGGGTGGTCGAGGTGACCCTGCTCGGCCAGAACGTCAACTCCTACGGGCGCGACCTGGGGGTGGACGGCCGGCACCGCCCGGTGTTCGCCGACCTGCTGCGCCGGGTGGGCGAGGTGCCCGGCATCCGCCGGGTGCGCTTCACCAGCCCCCACCCCAAGGACATGCGGGAGGACGTGGCCCGGGCCATGGCCGAGACCCCGGCGGTCTGCGAGCACCTGCACCTGCCGCTGCAGATCGGGCAGCGCCCGGCTCCTGCGGGCCATGCAGCGGGGCTACACCCCGCAGCGCTTCCTCGACCGCCTGGCGATGATGCGGGCCGCCGTGCCCGGCCTGGCCGTCACCACCGACGTCATCGTCGGCTTCCCCGGGGAGACCGAGGCCGACTTCCGGGCCACGCTGGAGGTCATGGAGGAGGCCGCGCTTCGACGGCGCCTTCATGTTCGTGTACTCGCCCCGCCCCGGCACCCCGGCGGCGGCCATGGACGGGCAGGTGGACCCGGCGGTGGCGGCCGAGCGCTTCGCCCGCCTGGCCGACCTGCAGCAGCGCATGTCCCTGGCGCCGAACCAGGAGCTGGTGGGCCGGGAGGTCGAGGTGCTGACCGAGGGGCCGAGCCGCAAGGACCCGGCAGGTGGCCACCACCCGCACCCGCACCAACAAGGTGGTGCACCTCCCCGGCGACTTCCCGCCGGGGCACCTTCCTCGACGTGGTCGGATCGAGCGGGCCGCCCCCAGCCACCTGATGGGGAGGCTGGCCCCTGAGGCCCGTCGCCGCCCTGCTGGGGCCCACCGCCTCGGGCAAGAGCGAGGTGGCGCTGGCGCTGGCCGAGGCGGCGGGGGCGGAGATCGTGTCGGTCGACTCCATGCAGGTGTACCGGGGCATGGACATCGGCACGGCCAAGCCCACGCCGGAGCAGCAGGCCCGGGTGCCGCCATCACCTGATCGACCTGGCCGACCCGGCGAGCGCCTTCTCGGTGGCCGAGTTCCAGCGGGCGGGCCGGGCGGGTGCTGGCCGACCTCGCGCGGCGCGGGGTGCCGGCCCTGATCGTCGGCGGCTCCGGCCTGCACTTCCGGGCCCTGGTCGATCCCCTGGAGTTCCCGCCGCACGACCCGGCGGTGCGCCGGGAGGTGGAGGCCCTGGCCCCGGCGGAGGCGGTGGCCGCCCTGCTGGCCGCCGACCCCGGGGCGGGCGAGCGCGTGGACCTGGCCAACCCCCGCCGGGTCGCCCGGGCGCTGGAGGTGCTACCGCCTCACCGGCCTGACTCCCATCGGCCCGGTGCGGCAGGGAGAGCCGGCGGCCGCGGTGCGGGCCTACCGGCCGCTGCTGCCCGTGGTGGCGGTGGGCTTCGACCCCGGGGAGCGCCTGCGGGCGCGGGTGGAGGCCCGCCTCGACGCCATGCTGGCCGCCGGCCTGCTCGAGGAGGTGCGGCGCCTGGCGCCCCGCCTCGGGCCGCACCGCCGCCCAGGCGGTCGGCTACAAGGAGCTGCTGCCGGTGGTGCGGGGCGAGGCCTCGCCTGGAGGAGGGCCGGGCCCGGGCGGTGTCGGCCACCTGGGCCCTGGCCGGCCGGCAGCGCACCTTCTTCCGGCGCGATCCCCGCATCCGGTGGCAGGAGTGGCATGATGACCCGGCGCGGCGGGCGGCGGCCGCCCGGGCCGCCTTCGAGGAGGCGGGATGGACTTCGTGAAGATGGAGGGCCTGGGCAACGACTTCGTCGTCGCTGCGCGGCCCGCTCGCCCCCGCGGCGGCCGACGTCGCCGCCTGGTGCGACCGGCGCCGGGGCATCGGCGCCGACGGCCTGCTGGTGGTGACCCCCCTGGGCGCCGGCCGGGTGCGCATGGAGTACTGGAACGCCGACGGGTCGCCGGCCGAGATGTGCGGCAACGGCCTGCGCTGCGTGGGCCGCTACGCGGTGGACGAGGGCCTGGTGGCCGGGCCCGGAGGTGGTGGTGGAGACGGCGGTGGGGGAGCGGCCGGTGCGCGTGCGGCGAGGGGTCGGTGCGCGCCCTGGTGGGGGAGTTCGCCGAGGCGGCCATCCCGCCCGCTCGACCTGGCCGGCTACCACCTGGAGTCGGTGTCGATGGGCAACCCGCACGCCGTGGCCTTCGTCGACGACTGCTACGCCGTGCCGGTGGCGGCGGTGGGCGCCATCGTCGAGGGCGACCCGCACTTCCCGCAGCGCACCAACGTCGGCTTCGCCACCGTGGTGTCGGCCGCAGCGGCTCGACCTGCGGGTGTGGGAGCGGGGGGTGGGGGAGACCCTGGCCTGCGGCAGCGGGGCGGCGGCGGCCGCCGCCCTGGCCCACCGGCGGGGGCTGACCGGGCCCCAGGGTCACGGTGATGCTGCCCGGGGGGCCGCTGGAGGTGGAGGTCGAAGGGCGACCGGGTGTGGATCGAGGGCCCGGCCCGGGTGGTCTTCCGCGGCAGCGCTGTGAGCGCGTCCGCTCAGCGCAGGCGGCGCAGCACCGCCACCACCCGGCCCAGCACCTGGACCCCGTCGGTGAACACCATCGGCTCGTAGTCGGGGTTCTCCGGCAGCAGGGTGACCCGGCCGGCGCGAGCGGCGCAGGCGCTTGACGGTGGCCTCCTCGCCGTCGATGAGGGCGGCCACGATGTCGCCGTCGTCGGCGTCGGCCTGGCGGCGCACCACCACCAGGTCGCCGTCGAAGATGCCGGCCCCGATCATGGAGTCGCCGCGCACCCGCAGCATGAACACCGGGTCGTTGCCGACGATCTGGGTGGGCAGGGGGAGGATGTCCTCGATGTCCTCCTCGGCCAGGATGGGGGAGCCGGCGGCGATGCGGCCGAGCAGGGGGACGTCGCGCACCGGGGCGCGGCGCAGGTCGGGCTGGGCCCGCCCGGGGGCGGTGACCTCGATGGCCCGGGGCTTGGAGGGGTCGCGGCGCAGGTAGCCGCCCTTGACCAGGGCCGACAGGTGGCTGTGGACGGTGGAGGGGGAGTTGAGGCCGACGGCCTCGCCGATCTCGCGCACCGAGGGCGGGTAGCCCCGCTCCTGCACGGTGCGCAGGATCAGCTCGAGGATCTCGCGCTGGCGGGCGCTGATCTCGCTGGCGGGCCATTGGGTGCCTCCCCGGTGTGCCTCCGGATCGCCACGTTACCCGGCCGTCGGCCTCGAAGGCAAACATATGTTCGCCTTGACGAGCGAACAGATGTTCGATACGATGCGGGCGATGGCGAACGCACGTTCGTGTCACACCCGCATCGTAGGTTCTGCGGGTGTGGGCCGGCCCCTCCGGGTGCCGGCCCGGCGAGAAGCGAGCCAGGAGGCCCATCCCATGACGATCTCCGTCAAGAGCCCGATCCGGGCGGCGGTTCTCCTCACCACGGTCGCCCTTGGGGTGGTCCTCCTGCTCGCCAACGCCGTCGTCCGCCGAGCGACGGCGTCCCCGGTGACGACCGGGCGGGTTGGGTGGAGCACCTGGTCGTCACCGGGGACACCCTCTGGGACATCGCCGCCGTCTACACCCCGGCCGGGGGCGATGTGCGCCACACGGTGTACGACATCCGCCGGGCCAACGGCCTCGAGGAGCGCCGTCATCGTCCCCGGGCCAGGTGCTGCAGATCCCCGTCGGTGCCTGAGCGGCGGAGCCGGGCGCCCCGGGCGGGTCGGCGCCGGCGGCGGGTAACCTCCTGCTGCCGATGCACTGCCCGTTCTGCGACGCCCCGGACACCCGGGTGGTGGACAGCCGTCCCGCCGACGGCGGCGGCGCCATCCGGCGGCGCCGGGAGTGCGCCGGAGTGCGGCAACCGCTTCACCACCTACGAGCGGCGCGAGGCGGCCCTGGTGGTGCGCAAGCGCAACGGGACGGTGCAGCCCTTCTCGGCGGCCAAGGTGCTGCGCGGGGTGTGCTACGCCATCGCCGACCGGCCGGTGCCGCCGGGGGCGGTGGAGAGCCTGGTGCGCGACGTCGAGATGCTGGCCCAGGAGAACGGCCCCGAGATCACCTCCGAGCCAGATCGGCCAGTGGGTGCTCGAGGGCCTGCGCCGCATCGACGAGGTGGCCTACCTGCGCTTCGCCTCGGTCTACAAGGAGTTCGCCGGCACCCGCGACTTCCAGAAGGAGCTGGCCGCCCTGGAGGAGCCGGAGTGAGCCTCTGGGCCGGGGCGGCGGCGGCGAGCCGCGGGTGCTGGTCCGGCGCCTCGACCCGGGCCTGCCCCTGCCGGCGCGGGCCCGGCCCGGCGACGCCGGGGTGGACCTGTACGCCGCCGCGGCGGTGACGCTGGGGCCGGGGGAGCGGGCCACGGTGGGCACCGGGGTGGCGGTGGCCATCCCCGAGGGCTACGCCGGCCTGGTGACCCCGCGCAGCGGCCTGGCGCAGCGCCACGGCCTGGGCATCGTCAACGCCCCGGGGGTGGTGGACGCCGGCTACCGGGGGGAGATCCGGGTGATCCTGGTCAACCACGGCGCCGAGCCGGTGTCGCTGGCCCGGGGCGACCGCATCGCCCAGCTGCTGGTGGTGCCGGTGGCCGTGCGGGGACCTGCTCGAGGTGGACGAATTGCCGCCGTCGGAGCGGGGAGAGGGGGGCTTCGGCTCCACCGGGCTCTAGGGGAGTGCGCCCGGCGGCCGATGGTATGCTGAAGGGGCCTGCGGACGTAGCTCAGTTGGTAGAGCGTAACCTTGCCAAGGTTAAGGTCGCCGGTTCGAGACCGGTCGTCCGCTCCGGGGGCGGAGCGCGTCGCCCGCCCCTCTTGGACTGCGGCGGCGTGGCCGAGTGGTTCAGGCAAGGGTCTGCAAAACCCTTTACCCCGGTTCAATTCCGGGCGCCGCCTCGAAGGGCCTCGGCCCTGCCGGGGCCCGGCCGACAGACGGGCGCTTAGCTCAGGGGGAGAGCGCTTCCTTGACGCGGAAGAGGTCAGAGGTTCAAATCCTCTAGCGCCCACTGAGGCCTTCACGGAAGTGGAGGCCTCTTCTTCACGAAGCCCGGTCCGGGCTGCCCTGGTGGGGTGCTTCGGGCCGGTTTGGCGCGTGGGACCGCAGGTGTTGGCCGCCTGATGGGCCGTTGAAGGGGGAGTGGGGCGCCCGTCATGCTGGCGAGGGCGTCTGGGGGCGCGTTCGATCCTGCCCGGGCTGGGTCAGGTGGTAGTGGGCTGGTCGGGTGGGGATGGGCCGGTGGCCCGCCCTGGTGAGGTAGCTCGGGACTGATTCCCGTCGAACCCCCGGGTTGCGTACGAGGATGTAGCGATGACGCACGATCCCGCCGCGGTACTGGCCGCCAAGCGAGCGCTGCTGGAAGAGCAACTGGAAGGGCTGCACCAACCCCCGGAGCCGGGATCGATCGGCTTCGGCAAGCGCGTGGGCGAGGGCACCAGCCACGCCGTCGAACGCATCACCGCCGTGTCGGCCGAGGAGAAGCTGCAGACGATGCTCACCGAGGTGAAGCGCGCCCAGGAGAAGCTGGCCGACGGGACCTACGGCCGATGCGACGAGTGCGGTGTCGAGATCGGACTTGAGCGCCTCGAAGCCCGTCCCTGGGCGACCCGTTGTGTGAGTCACGCCTGAGGGCACCCGTCGGCGATGACAGGTTCCAGGAGCAGGCTCCTGCAGTTGGCGGGGCAGAACCAACCGTTTCTGACGATGCGGGGGCGGGTCGAGGGGATCACCGGGCCAGGGTCACCGGCGACGCCGGGTGCCGACTTGACCTCGGGCGTCTGGCTACACCCGAGGGCTGCTGCTGACGAGTCACTCGAAGTCTTCCGTCGGTCCTGCAAGCATGGGTTCGAAAGGGGAACGGTGAACTACATCGTCCTGGTCAAACAGGTGCCCGACATCAGGAACATCCCACCCGACGCGTGGGACTGGGAGAAGGGCACTCTGCGAAGGGGCATGCTCGACAACGTCTGCAACGAATTGGACAAGCAGGCGTTGGCCTTCACCGCAGCACTGCGGAACCATCAGGCCGGCGAGGTCGTCGCTCTGACGATGGGACCGCCCTTCGCCACCGAGGTGCTCAGGTACGCCCTGTCGATCTGTGCCGACCGCGCCGTGCTGCTCACCGACCGGAAGCTGGGTGGGGCCGACACCCCGGCCACGGCCTATCCGCTGAGCCAGGCGATCCGCAAGATCGAGGAGGAGATCTTCGGCGGCGACCGCGAGTACCTGATCATCACCGGCATGCAATCCGTCGACGGCGACACCGCCCAGGTGCCGCCGCAGGTCGCCGAGGAGCTCGGCATTCCTCACATCGCCTATGCCACTTCGTTCCGGTATGCCGACGAAGCGTTGCAGGTGGCTCGGATCACTCGCAACGGCAAGGAAGTGGTGTCCCCCAACAGCTACCCGGCGTTGATCACCGTGACGAACTGGACCGAGCCGCCTTTCGCCTCCTTCGGCAGGACGGCCTGGGCGTACGACCAGGAGATCGTCTCCTGGGGCGCCGCCGACGTCGCTGCCGATCCGGCGAGGATCGGGCTGACCGGCTCCCGTACCACGGTGCACCGGATCTTCTCTCCCAAGGAAGTCAGCACCAAGGACTGCGTGTACGTCACCGACATGCGCCGGCTCGCCGAGATGATCAGGCAGCTCTACGACGCCAAGCTCGCGTCGAAGGCGACCAAGGAGGACGTGGGGGAGCAGTACAGGCTGCCGGAAGGCAAGGCCCCGACCTTCCGGGGAGAGGTCTGGGTGTACGCCGAACAGGATGCGGGTGAGCTGCACGCCGCCGCATTCGAGTTGCTCGGCCGGGCTTCCTCGTTGGCGAGAAGCCTCAACGAGAAGGTCGCAGCCGTGTTGCTGGGCGCCGGCGTCGAAGCGATAGCCGGAGATCTCATCGCTCACGGTGCCGACAGGGTCTACTTGGCGGAACACGAGATGCTCGGCCGCTTCTCGCCGATGCCCTACACCGAGGTGGTGAGCGAGCTGATCGGCGAGTACCGGCCGCAGATCGTGCTGTTCGCCGCAACTCCGCTGGGGCGGGAACTCGCCCCGCGCGTTGCCTACCGGACGCATTCGGGCCTCACTGCCGACTGCACCGGTCTGGACCTGATGGACCTGAAACGTGCCGGGAAGGAATACACCGGGATCCTTCGCCAGACCCGGCCGGCGCTCGGTGGGAACATCATGGCCTCCATCATCACGCAGAACGCCGAGATACAGATGTCGACGGCACGCCCGGGGGTGATGAAGGCACTGCCGCGAGACGATTCGAGGCTGGGAGAGGTGATCAAGCACACTCCGCAACTGGCGGAAGAGCGCGCCGGACTGAGCCTGGTGAGCTTCGAGCCGATACAAGCCACCGTGCCGCTATCCGAAGCGGGGGCGATCGTCACCGGCGGCGCCGGGGTGCGCACCAAGGAGAACTACGACACCTACATACGGCCGCTCGCCGCGGAGCTGGGCAGGTTCCTCGAGGTCGAGAGCATGGTCGGAGCCTCGAGAGCCGCAGTGGAGCGCGGCCTGATCGATCGCGGGCATCAGGTGGGGCAGACCGGTCAGACCGTCAAGCCCCGGGTGTACGTCGCCGTCGGCGTGTCGGGGGCGGTGCAGCACCTCACCGGCATGCAGAGCTCGGACATCATCGTGGCCATCAACAGGGATGCCAAGGCACCCATCTTCAATGTCGCCGACTTAGGGGTTGTGGGGAGTCTGGAAGAGAGCATTCCGCAGCTCACTGAGGCTCTCAAGCTCGGGGCGGTGCAGCGATGACCAAGACCAACCAGGTAGACGTCCTGTTCGTCGGCGGCGGACCGGCCGGCCTGTCCGGCGCCATCAAGCTGAAGCAGTTGCTCAACGCCAGGGGCAGAACCGAGAGCGTGGCCGTCATCGACAAGGCCGGCAAGGCCGGCCAGCACGTCCTGTCCGGGCTGGTCTTCGAGCCCGAGGCGCTGACCGAGTTGATTCCCGACTGGAGGGAGAGGAAGGACCCCTTCGTCACTCGGGCCCTCGGCAGTGAGGTCCAGAAGGACGACACGCTCTTCCTGACGAAATCCAGAGCGATCAAGTTGCCTGAGTGGATCGTTCCGCCGTACCTGCGGCACCACGGCAACCTGGTGCTCTCCGGCAGCGAGATGGTTCGCTGGCTCGTCGGCGAGGCGGAGGCTCTCGGGGTCAGGGTCTACACCGGCTTCGCCGCCGTCGAGGTGCTCTACGGCGAATCCGGCGTCAGAGGGGTGAGGCTGGGCGACAAGGGCCTGGACAGAGAGGGGAACCAGCAGGTCAACTTCGTGCCCGGAGAGGCCATCGAAGCCAAGGTCACCGTCTTCGCAGAAGGTTCCCTGGGCCAGTTGGCCGAGGACGTGGTCAAGAGGAAGGGATTGGACAGCGGGAGCATCCATCAGATCCATTCGCTCGGCGTGAAGGAAGTCATCAAGCTCCCGCCGGACAACCCCTTTGGCGCCAACCATGTGGTCCACACCTTCGGCTTCCCCCTGGCCGACGTGTTCGGCGGCGGCACGATCTACAGCCTGGACAAGAACACGGTCGCGGTGGCTCTGGTGCTGGCGCTGGACTGGAAGTACGCCGACCTCAACCCGCAGCAAGAGCTCCAGGTCTTCAAGTCACACACGTACGTCCGCAGCATCCTCGAAGGGGGCGAGGTCATCGCCTACGGCGCCAAGACCCTGCCGGAGGGCGGGTACTGGGCCCTGCCGCACCCCTACACCGACGGCGCGCTCATCGTGGGAGACGACGCCGGCTTCACCGATGTGCGCAAGCTGAAGGGCTGGCACAACGCCATGCGGTCGGGCATGCTGGCGGCGGAGGCCATCCTGGCGGCCATCGAACGGAACGACTTCAGCGCCCGGACCCTGAAGCTGTACGGGGATCTGCTGGAGGCGAGTCCCGTCATCGCCGACTTGAAGCGGGGGAAGAACTACCGGCAGATGTTCACCAAGGGGGGCACCGTGTACCTGGGGGCCCCCCTCTCCCTGATCCAGGGGCTCATCCGGAGAAGAATCGAGACGGAACCCGACCACAAAGGGATGAAGCGCGTCCATCTCAAGCGGGACTACCGGGGTGGCTACGACCGGCTGAGCGACGTGGCGCTCTCCGGGACCATTCACCGTGAAGAAGAGCCGTCTCACATCAGGATCTCCGACCCGGCCGGTTGCGCCGGCTGCCTCCGGGACTACGGCGTGCACCCTTGCGCCTACTTCTGTCCGGCCGACGTGTACCGGTTCGAGGATGACGAACTCGTGTTGAATCCCTCGAACTGCGTTCACTGTCAGACTTGCCGGACGAAGTGCCCGCACCAGGTGATCCAGTGGCACGTGCCCGAGGGCGGTGACGGGCCGAAGTACAAGATCATGTGACCGGCTCGGCCGAATGCGCGCCCCGAGAGGGGCGGCGAGGGCGCCCGGCATGGTCGATGGTGGGGGAGTGGGCATCAGGCCAAGGCACCGCGGGCCAACAGCGGCCGGTCAGTGCCCGGGGCCCAGGCGGCCGGAGGCTTGTGGGCATCCCGGCGCCGTGGCATACTCCGGTCGTGCCCATATCAACGGATCTTGAGTCAAGGTCACTCGAAGCGATGGCGGACCTGTTCGGCGCGCTTTCCGATCCAATACGCCTTCGGATCCTGACCCAACTGGCTGACTGTGACGAGTGCTGTGTCTGCGAGTTGCTGCCTGACTCCGGCATCGCCCCCAACCTGCTCTCCTATCACCTGGCGGTGTTGCGTCGCGCCGGCCTGATCGCGGCGAAGCGGCGGGGCCGGTGGGTGGACTATCGCCTGGTGCCTGCAGCCTTCGCGTTGTTGCGCAAAGCCTTGCCCGGCGACGCGGGCTGATGAGCGTCACCGAACGCACGGCTGGCCGAGGTGCGTCCTGCGGCCCTGGGGCTGGATCGCGGCGGCGGCGGTGGCCTGGGCCGGTCTGTTCGTCGCGAACGAGTGGGTGTGGGACCGGCTGGTCTTCGACGTCTTTGGCCTGGAGGGGCGCCTGGGGTCGGCGGTGCATTTCTTCCTGTTCGATACCGGGAAGATCCTGCTGCTGCTGACTGCGGTGGTGTTTGCCGCCGCAGTGCTGCGCAGCTTCGTGTCTCCGGAGCGGACCCGTGCCCTGCTCGGCGGGCGGCGCCAGGGGCTGGGCAACCTGGCGGCCGCGGGGCTGGGGGTGGCCACCCCGTTTTGTTCGTGCAGCGCCGTTCCCTTGTTCATTGGGTTTGTCGCGGCCGGGGTGCCGCTGGGGATCACCATGTCGTTTCTCATCGCTAGCCCGATGGTCAATGAGGTGGCGGTGGTGCTGTTGTGGGGGGCTTTCGGCTGGCGGGTGGCGGTGGCCTACATGGGCTTCGGCCTGGTCATCGCCGTCGTGGCGGGCCTGGTGATCGGCCGTCTGGGCCTGGAGCGCTGGGTGGAGCCGTTCGTCTACGAGGTAAAGGCCGTTTCGGTGGCTGAAGGCGCCCGGCCGACTTGGGGGGAGCGCTTCTCCGTCGGCCGCGACGAGGTGCGTACGATCTTGAGGCGGGTGTGGCCCTTCCTGGTCGCCGCCATCGCGGTGGGGGCGGTCATCCACGGCTGGGTTCCCGAGGACTTCTTCGTGCGCCACGCCGGGCCCTCCAACCCCTTCGCCGTCCCGATCGCCGTGCTCCTGGGAATACCGCTGTACTCCAACGCGGCGGGCGTCATCCCGCTCATCGAAGCCCTGTACGCCAAAGGGCTGGCTCTGGGGACGGTGCTGGCCTTCACAATGGCGGTGGTGGCCCTGTCGCTGCCGGAGATGATCCTGCTGCGCCGGGTGCTCCGCCCCCGCCTGCTCGGCACCTTCATCGGTGTTGTGGGGGTGGGCATCGTCGCCGTTGGGTACCTGTTCAACGCCATCTTCTAGGAAAGGAATGGACGTGCACATCAAGGTCCTCGGGCCGGGCTGCTCCAACTGCCGGACCCTCGAGTCGCTGGTGAGAGACGCGGTACAGACGCTGGGCATCGACGCCACGGTCGAGGAGGTCACCGACTACGCGGCGATCGCTTCCTACGGCGTGATGCGGACGCCGGCCCTGGTCATCGACGACACGGTGTTCCTCTCCGGCCGGGTGCCCAACCGCGACGAGGTGCGCCGCATCATCGAGGGTCTGGGCAGATGACCGAGCCCGCCACCCCCCAGGAGCAGGCGGTGCTGGCTCGCCTCTCCCTGCTCGACCGCTTCCTGCCGGCGTGGATCCTGCTGGCCATGGGCCTGGGCCTGGGCCTGGGGCGCCTCTTCCCCGGGCTCAACGACGCCCTGGACACCATCAAGGTCGGCTCGGTGTCGCTCCCCATCGCCCTGGGCCTGTTGGTCATGATGTACCCGGTGCTGGCCAAGGTGCGATACGCCAAGGTCGGGGAGGTGGCCAAGGACCGCAAGCTGATGGGCATGTCCCTGTTGCTCAACTGGGTGATCGGCCCGGCGCTTGATGTTCGCCCTGGCCTGGTTGCTGCTCCCCGACCTGCCCGAGTACCGGACGGGGCTGATCATCGTGGGCCTGGCCCGCTGCATCGCCATGGTGCTGATCTGGAACGACCTGGCGGGCGGGGACCGGGAAGCGGCGGTGGTGCTGGTGGCGCTCAACTCGTTGTTCCAGATCGTGGCCTACTCGCTGTTGGGTTACTTCTACCTGCAGGTGCTGCCGAGTTGGCTGGGCCTGGATACCAATGTCCTGGACGTGTCGCTGTGGGAGATCGCCAAGATCGTGCTCATCTTCCTGGGGGTGCCCCTCGTGGCCGGCTACCTGACCCGCCTCTGGGGAGAGCGGACGAAGGGTGTGGAGTGGTACGAGGGGAAGTTCCTGCCCCGCATCGCCCCGGTGGCCCTCTGGGGTCTGCTCTTCACGGTGGTGCTGCTATTCGCGCTGCAGGGGGAGACGATCACTTCCAAGCCGGTGGACGTCCTGCGAATCGCCCTGCCCCTGCTCGCCTACTTCGCCTTGATGTGGGGGGTGTCGTTCATCCTGGGCCTGCGCCTGCGCGTCGGCTATCCCCGCAACGCGACCCTTTCGTTCACCGCGGCGAGCAACAACTTCGAACTGGCCATCGCAGTGGCCATCGGGGTGTACGGGGTCACCTCGGGCCAGGCCCTCGCCGGAGTGGTCGGCCCCCTCATCGAAGTCCCGGTCCTGGTCGGCCTGGTCTACGTGGCTCTGTGGGCGCGCAAGCGCTTCTACCCGAACGACTCTGCTGCCGCGGTCGATGGTCGTCGGCACTGGACCCCGGGAGGGCTGACCCGGCGCCGTCCATCGGGCTCATGTGCACAACCGCCTCCCTGTTGCCAACGCCGCCCAGCGCGGCGGAGGGGGAGGGCGCCTCGCGATCGTGCCACACTCGTTCTCTCGCAGAAGGAGGATCTGCCCGTGCCCGACGTCGTGCCGTCTCCCCGACCGTCTATGGGATCGGTTCCCCACGACGGGGGCACGACCTTCCGGGTGTGGGCTCCCCACGCCGAGCGAGTTGCGGTGATAGGCACCTTCAACGACTGGTCGCCGTCGGCCCATCCCCTGGCTCATGAAGGCAACGGCTACTGGTCTGCCGACGTGCCCGGTGCCGGCCCGGGCGACCGCTACCGCTACCTGATCGGCGCCGGGGGCGAGGATCTGTCCCGTATCGACCCTTATGCCCGCCTGGTCACCAACTCAGCGGGGGACGCGATCATCGTCGACCTCTCCGGGCGCCACCGCGCCCCGTTCCAGATTCCCGGGTGGCACGAGCTGGTGATCTACGAGCTGCATGTCGGCACCTTCAACGCCCCGTCCGAGGACGAGCCGGGCCGCTTCCGCACCGCCGCCCAGAAACTGCCCTACCTGGCCTCTCTCGGGGTCAACGCCGTGGAGGTGATGCCGGCCGCCGAGTTCGCCACCGACTACTCGTGGGGGTACAACCCGGCCAATCCCTTCGCCGTGGAGGAGGCCTACGGGGGGCCCGAGGGCCTCATGAGCTTCATCGACGTGGCTCACGCGCAAGGCATCGCGGTGATCCTCGACGTGGTCTACAACCACTGGGGCCCGGGCGACAACGCCCTGTGGCGTTTCGACGGGTGGGGCGAGCCGGGCAAGGGCGGCATCTACTTCTACCAGGACTGGCGTTCCCGCACGCCGTGGGGCGAGCGCCCCGACTACGGGCGACCGGAGGTGCGGCAGTTCATCAGGGACAACGCCCTGATGTGGCTCGAGGACTATCGGGCCGACGGGCTCCGATGGGACTCCACCGGCCACATCCGCGACGTGGAAGGGGGTGACGGCGGCCCCGATACCGCTCTTCCCGACGGATGGAACCTGATGCAGTGGGTCAACAACGAGATCAATGCCCGCCAGCCCTGGAAGCCGAGCATCGCCGAGGACTTGAAGGGCAACCCGGACCTGATCCGGCCCACCGCCGAGGGTGGGGCAGGGTTCGACGCCCAGTGGGACGGGGAGTTCGTGCACAGCCTGCGGCGAGCCCTGGCGGTGCCCGACGACGCCGAGCGGAGCATGGCTGAGGTGGCGCGGGTCGTGGCCGGGGACTATGCCGGCGACGCTCTCCGTCGGGTCATCTACACCGAGTCGCACGACGAGGTGGCCAACGGCCGGATGCGCCTCCCTGAGCAGATCTGGCCTGGTGAGGCCGACTCGTGGCATTCGAAGAAGCGGTCCACCCTGGGGGCAGCCCTGGTGTTCACCGCGCCCGGGATTCCCATGCTCTTCCAGGGCCAGGAGCTGCTCGAGGACCGCTGGTTCGAGGACCGGGACCCGGTGGACTGGTCGCGGCGGGAGCGTTTCGCCGGCATCGTCGCTCTGTACCGGGACCTCATCACCCTGCGCCGCAACGGCCGGGGCACCACCGCCGGGCTGCTGGGCCGGGGAGTGCGGGTGTATCACGCCGACGACGAGCAGAAGGTGGTCGCCTTCCACCGGTGGGATGGTGGAGGTCCCGGCGACGACGTCGTGGTGGTGGCCAACTTCGCCGAGCGGGCCTACTCGGGCTACACGATCGGCTTTCCCAGGGAAGGGCGGTGGCGGGTGCGCTTCGACAGCGACTGGACGGGCTACGACCAGTCGTTCGGCAGCCAGCACGCCTACGACACCGACGCCCGGCCCGGGGAGCGGGATGGCCTGCCCTTCCACGGCGACGTCGGCCTCGGCCCCTACACGGCCCTGATCCTGTCGCAGGACGAGTAGGCCGTTCCGAGTAGGGAGGGCCGGCGTCAAGACGGGCCTTCCTGTCGGGCGGCGGCGCGTCCTACCGGTGGATGGCGTCCAGGTTGACCCTGGTGGGGCGGATCCTGCAGACCACCAGCGTCTCGGACCGTCACTGGGAAGCCCGCCGTAGTACCGTCGTGCCTTGTGGAGCCGTTGCTGGTCGGCCAGTTCGACGTCGCCCTCCTGGGTGATCTCGACGTCGCCCCGTATCTCGATCCAGCGGGAGGTGTCGTCCGGGTCGACCACCAGGATGGTGGCCAGCGGCGGGGCCGCCAGGTCCCGGCCCTCGACCCTCTCCCGAGTCGTCGAGACGAGCACGTTGGTTCCGTCGAAGCCGCACCACACCGGCTGCGCCTGTGGAAACCCATTCGGGAGCATGGTGGCGAGCACCCCGCAGAGGGGCCGCACCAGCAGGTCGCGGTGCGACTCGGGCACGGTGACTGTTGGCTTCATCGGAACCTCTCCGCTCGCACCACGACCGGGGTGATGCGGGCGATCACGGGCACCTCGGAGTGCGCGTACTCGGCCGGCACCACGCCACCGAAGTAGTGCTCGGCACCGGTGTAGAGGGCGGCCAGCCGGTCGAGGTGAGCCTGGGCCCCTTCTTCGATGAGTTCGACGGTTCCCCGCACCTCGATCCAGCGCAGGGCGTCGGTGGGATCGATCGCCAGCAATGCCACCGCGGACGGGCCCGCATGTTCTGCTCCTTGCGAAACCCCTTCATGGTGTTGACCATGACGTACGGGCCTTCGAGGTCGCACCAGACGACTGTGGCCTGGGGCTGCCCGTCGGGCATGACCGTGACCAGTGCCACGTCGATCGGGCCTTCCAGCAGGTCCCGATGTGAATCGGGGATGGCAGCGGGTCGGTTCACTGCAATCACCCTACCGTCCTCCCGGGGTGCGGTCCGGGGGCGGTGAGTTGGACCGGACGAGGAGCGCCTACTGTTCGATGCCGCGTCAGCAGGAGGTCTTGGGTGAAGATCGAGTACTTCCATCACTCTGTGCATGGGAATGGGGCCTTGGTCGCGGAGGAGTTCAAACGGCTGATGGCCGCCAGGGGCGTCACAGTCAACGTCCATCACGCTCGGGAGGTGAGGCCCGAGGAACTGCCGCCGGCCGACCTGTACCTGTTCAGTTCGCCCGGGCGGATGGGCAAGCCCATCGGCGGCATGCGTCGCTTCCTGAAGAAGGTGGAGCTGCCCGCAGGCACCCATTACGCCATCCTGACCACTGAGGCGGCACCCCAACCGGACCGCAAGACCGGGCGGATGCCCACCGAAGAGGAGATGGCCACCTGGCAGCGCGTCAGGCCAATCATCAACGAGATCCTGCAGGGCAAAGGTCTCGTCAAGATCGCTGAGGGCGTGGTTCTGGTTACCGGGCTCAAGGGCCCGTTGGAGGACGGCTGGCAGACGAAGGTAGAGGCCTTCGTGGCTGGGTTCCCTATCCAGCCCTGATGCTCGAGCCCCGACCGAGCCGGCGGTCCGGCTGCCGCCCGACCCGTCGATCCTGGTCTTGCGATCGCAGGCCTCGTGATCACGTCATCGTCGGGGCTGCCTTGGGTCCTCCCGCGGGCGGGCCGCGCCTGATCTGTGGTCATGAGCCCGCGGGCGGATGCGTCAGGCGGGACTGGCCCCGATGAAGGAGAGGATCTCCGACAGGTGGCCGTGGGCCATGCCCACCGCGGTGTCGGCACATCCGTAGTAGATGGTGATGCGGTCCGCACCCGCGTCGACCAGTGCTGCCCCCGGGAAGACCACGTTGGGCACATCGCCGATCTGCTCGTAGTCGGCCTGGGGGGAGAGCAGGTAGCGCGCTCCCCGGACGATGACTTTCCAGGGCTCATCGAGGCTGAGCAAGGCGGCTCCCATCGCATAGACGAAGCCGTTGCACGAGGTCAGCACCCCGTGGTAGATGAGCAGCCAGCCCTCGATCGGTCTCGATAGGGGTGGGCCCGGCGCCGACCTTGGTTGCCTGCCAAGTCCAGGGGAGCGGGGCCATCACGTGACGGTGCCGTCCCCAGTGGACCAGATCGGGGCTCTCCGAGTAGAAGATGTCGCCGAAGGGGGTGTGGCCGTTGTCGCTGGGCCGCGACAGCATGGCGTAGTGCCCGCCGATCCGCCTGGGGAAGAGGACGCCATTGCGGTTGAAGGGCAGGAACGCATTGTCGAGCCGGTGGAAGGTCTCGAAGTCGGTGGTGTAGCCCACCCCGATAGTGGGGCCGTGGTACCCGCTGCACCAGGTCACGTAGTAGCGATCCTCGAGCAAGGTCACCCGGGGGTCATAGGCATGCTCGAAGCGCTCCTGGATCTCACCGACGCGCCGATCGGCCGGGGCAAACCTGATTGGAGACGGGGCAATATCCCAGTGGATCCCGTCCGCGCTGCGGCCGGCATGGATGTTCATGAGCCGGGTGGTGTCATCCACCCGGAAGACGCCGGCGAACCCGGTGCCGAACGGCACCACTGCCGGGTTGAAGATGCTGTTGCTGCCTCGAACGTGGTCGCGGGTGATGATGGGGTTGCGGGTCGAGCGCCACAGCACCCCGGAGGCCAGCGACGGTCGCTCTTCCCAGGGGATGGAGGCCGGCACGGCAGACGGAGGGAGGGGTGAAGTCGTCGGGCTCATCGGGTCTTGTCTCCCCGAGGTCTGGTCATGTCCTCGTCAGGGTCGGGGGTGCGGCCAGTCGCCGCCTGGGCAAAGAGCGAGCCGCCGCGCTCCCCGGGCACCTGCCAAGACCATAGTCGCCGAGCGGCAGGGACACGGATGTCCTGTGATCCTCGAGGGACTGGCGGGCGACGCCGCTCGATCCTTCGGGGGTGCCTCGGGAAGGGCAGGCGCCTCTCCGATGAGTCGGGCATCTCCAGTGATCGGAGGAAGCCCGGCGGCCGCGGCCACTACCCTGGATTGACGGCCGCGGGCAGGCCGGAGCACGGCACCTCCCCGGATCTGGCCCGGGCCGCACAGGAGGCGACGATGCGTTTCGGTTTCTTCGACGATGCCGCCCGGGAGTACGTCATCACGACTCCGTTCACTCCTTCCCCTTGGATCAACTACCTGGGGTCAGAGGACTTCTTCGGGCTCATCTCTCATACGGCCGGTGGGTACTCGTTCTACCGCGACCCCCGCATGCGGCGCCTCACTCGCTACCGGTACAACAACGTCCCGACCGATGCGGGAGGGCGGTACTACTACCTCAACGACGGCGGTGATGTGTGGTCTCCCACCTGGGCGCCGGTGGGCGCACCACTCGACCGCTTCGAGTGCCGCCACGGCCTCGGCTACACCGCCATCACCGGGGAGCGCAACGGCCTCGTCGCCGAGGTGCTCTACCTGGTGCCGCCGGGGAGCCGACGCCGAGGTGCACCGCCTTCGCCTGCGCAACGAGAGCGATCGACCCCGCTCGCTGCACCTGTTCTCCTTCGCGGAGTTCAGCCTGTGGAATGCCCTCGACGATCAGACCAACTACCAGCGCAACCTCTCCCTGGGTGAAGTCGAGGTTGAGGGCAGCGCGGTGTACCACGTCACCGAGTACCGGGAGCGGCGCAATCACTACGCCGTTTACGGGGTGAACGTGCCGCTCGCCGGTTTCGACACCGACCGGGAAGCCTTCTTCGGCCCTTGCCGGGGCTGGGACCAGCCGCAAGTGGTGGTCGAGGGCCGGGCGCGCAATTCCCTTGCCAGCGGCTGGGCACCGATCGCCTCACATCAGATCAGATCTGTCGCTCGAGCCTGGGGAGGAGACCTCCCTGGTCTTCGTCCTCGGATACTGCGAGAACCCCCCGGATCAGAAGTGGGAGCGGCCGGGCGTGGTCGAGAAGGCTCCGGCCCGGGCGCTGCTCGCCCGTTTCGCCACTCCCGGGCAGGTCGATGCCGCACTCGCCGACCTGCGCGGCTACTGGGAAGACCTGCTCTCCCACTACTCGGTGCGCTCCGACGACCCCCGGGTGGACCGGATGGTGAACATCTGGAACCAGTACCAGTGCGTGGTCACCTTCAACCTCTCCCGCAGCGCCTCATACTTCGAATCGGGGATCGGCCGGGGGATGGGCTTCCGGGACTCGTGTCAGGACCTTCTCGGGTTCGTCCACCTGATGCCGGAGCGGGCCCGGGAGCGGCTGCTCGACATCGCCGCCACCCAGTTCCCCGACGGCAGCACCTACCACCAGTACCAGCCGCTCACCAAGCGAGGGAACCACGAGGTGGGATCGGGGTTCAACGACGACCCGCTGTGGCTCATCGAGGCGGCAGGCGCCTACGTCCGGGAGACCGGCGACGTCTCCGTCCTCGGGGCCCCGGTTCCTTTCGACAACGACCCTGCAGACACCGGCACCCTCTTCGAGCACCTCCGCCGCTCGTTCCACTACTCGCTCGACAACCTGGGCCCGCACGGGCTGCCCCTCATCGGTCGCGCCGACTGGAACGACTGCCTCAACCTCAACTGCTTCTCCACCGAGCCGAACGAACCGTTCCAGACCACGGCGAATCGCGCCGGCCGGACTGCCGAGTCGGTGTTCATCGCCGGGCTGTTCGTCCACTGTGCCCCCGACTACGCGGCGATGGCCCGGGCGGCGGGCTTCCCGGAGGAGGCGGAGGCCGCCGCCGGGCACGCCGCTCGCATGACGGCGACGGTGCTGGCCCACGGCTGGGACGGGGAGTGGTTCTTGCGGGCCTACGACTACTTCGGGGAGAAGGTGGGTTCGCGGGAGTGTGCTGAAGGGCAGATCTTCATAGAGCCCCAGGGGATGTGCGTCATGGCGGGCATCGGGGTACCCGACGGTCCGGCCGAGCGGGCTCTCGACGCGGTGGGCGCCCGGCTGGGCACGGCCCACGGGATCCTCCTGCATCAGCCGGCCTACACCCGCTACCACATCGAGTTGGGGGAGATCACCAGTTACCCGCCCGGGTACAAGGAGAACGGCTCAGTCTTCTGCCACGCCAACCCGTGGGTGATGATCGCCGAGTGCCGTCTGGGGCGGGGAGAGCGAGCCTTCGACTACTGGCGCCGCATCGCCCCCGCCTTCCGTGAGGAGATTCCCGAGGTGCACCGCCTGGAGCCGTATGTGTACGCCCAGATGATTGCCGGCCGGGACGCCCCCCGCGAGGGCGAGGCGAAGAACTCCTGGCTGACCGGGGCGGCGGCCTGGAACTGGGTGGCGATCTCCCAGCACATCCTGGGAGTGCGGCCCGAGTGGGAGGGCCTCCGGGTATCGCCGTGCCTGCCGGCACAGCTGCCCGGCCTGGAAGTCGTGCGCCGCTGCCGGGGGGCCCTCTACCGGATCACGATCGAGAACCGGGCGCGCCACCAGCCGCCCCGGGTGATCGTGGACGGCCGCCCCATCGAGGGTCCCGTGGTGCCCTACGCCCCGCCCGGGGCGGTGGTCGCTGTTCGGGTGGAGATGTAGCGATGGCTCGGGCGGCGGAGGACGGGCAGACTCTGCTGTGCCGGGCCGCGACTGCGCCGACGAGATGAGTCAATCGAGGGCGACGCGGCCGGCGGCCGCCGCCGCGGCGTACCAGCGGCCGCTGGCGCGCACGGTCCGCTCCTGCGTGTCGTGGTTCACGTGCACCAGGCCGAAGCGCTGCGAGTAGCCCAGGGCCCATTCGAAGTTGTCGAGGAGCGACCAGACGAAGTAGCCCCGGACGGGCGCTCCTTGCTCGATGGCCGTGTGGACCGCCGCGAGATGGTCCCGGAGATAGGCGATGCGCTTCAGGTCGTTGAAGGGAGGTGCGGGTGAGGCGTCCCGGAAGGCGGCTCCGTTCTCGGTGACGTAGATCGGCCCGACGCGGTACTCGGCGTCGAGGCGCACCAGGGTCTCGGTGAGGCCGGGTGGGTAGATCTCCCAGCCCATGTCGGTCACATGGGAGGATGGCCGGCGAAGGCCTGGGGCTCGCCGGGGCAACTCCGGGCTCCTGACCACATGGCGGCTGTAGTAGTTCACCCCGAGGAAATCGAGCGGTTGGGAGATCGTCTCGAGGTCGCCCGGCAGGACCTCCTCCATGGCCCAATGGTGGGCCGCAACGCCCTCTTCCGGGTACCCGCGGCCGGTGAGCGGGTCGAGGTACCAGCGGTTCCGCTGGGCGTCGGCGACAGCGGCGAGGGCGACATCGCGGGGGTCGTCGGAGGCGGGGTGTTGAGGAGCGAAGTCGAGGATGATGCCGACTCGGGCACTGGGCGCGGCGGCCCGGATCGCCTGAGTCGCCAGCCCGTGGGCGAGGAGCAGGTGGTGGCCGGCGGCCAGGGCCCCCTCCCGCGATCTCCGCCCGGGGGCATGCTCTCCCGTCAGGTAGCCCAGGGTGGCGGAGCACCAGGGCTCGTTGCAGGTGGCGATGAGTCGGACGCGGTCGCCGAGGCGGGCGGCGACCACGGCGGCGTAGTCGGCGAAGGCCAGCGGCGGTAGCCCGGGCCGGCCAGCCCCCGCGCTCCTCGAGCATCTGTGGCAGATCCCAGTGGTAGAGAACCACCATGGGCTCGATCCCCTTGGCGAGCAGAGCATCCACCAGCCGGTCGTAGAAGCCCAGGCCTGCCTCATTGACCGGGCCGCTGCCCTCAGGCACGACCCGGGGCCAGGCCACGGTCAGGCGGTAGGCGCTGAGTCCCAACTCCGCCACGAGGGCCACGTCCTCTTCCCAGCGGTGGTAGTGGTCGCAGGCCACGTCGCCGGTGTCCCCGTTGACTACGTGCCCGGGGGTGTGAGTGAAGCGGTCCCAGATGCTCTCGCCTCTCCCATCGGCGCGAACGGCCCCCTCGATCTGGTAGGCCGACGTGGAGGCTCCCCAGAGGAACCCTTCAGGAAAGGTCAGGTTCTGGTTCATGAATGCACCGACGCAGTACAGCACACAGAGAGCGCTCCCACTCTAGACCCAGACTGACCCTTGTTTGTCAACGTGTCTCGTTGGTTGACAGCCCCCTGACTGAGGGCCTATCCTTTGGGAGCGCTCCCAAAGGAGCGGGAGGGGCTCGCTGATGGCGAGGACGCTGGAGGAGTTGGCCGAGCTGGCGCAGGTGTCGCGCTCGACCGTGTCGCGGGTGCTCAATGGCGGTTCGGTGAAGGCCGAGACCCGGGCGCGGGTCCTCGCCGTGCTGGAGAGCACGGGGTATCGCCCCAACGTCGCGGCGCGCAACCTCGCATCGGGCCGCTCCGGTGTGGTGGGAGTCGTCATGCACGAGGCGCCCGGCGTGCTCTTCCACGACCCTTACTTCTCCCTGCTGTTCAGAGGCATCGGCGATGCCCTCGCCGATCAGGCCGTGGGGATGATGCTGTGGCTGGGCAACCGGACGAAGGAAGAGACCCTGAGCCGGATCCTCCGGTCACATCTGGACGGGGTCGTCGTCACGGCCAACAACCTCAGCGATTCGCTGGTCGACGGCCTGCTCGCCTCGAACTTCCCCGCGGTCCTCATCGGTCACCGCCGGGCCGATCGGACGGCCAGCTACGTGGACGTGGACCACGTGAGCGCCGCCGATGCCATGACCAGTCACCTCATCGGCCTCGGCCGTGCGCGGATCGGCCACATCAGCGGTCCACGCTGGACCGTGGCGGGGGAGGACCGACATGCCGGCTGGCTCCGGGCGATGCGCAGGGCCGGGCTGCCGACCCAGGGACTGGCGGAAGAGGGTGACTACACGGAGGCGTCGGGGTACGCGGCGGCGTCGTCGCTGATTGGGAAAGGGGTGGATGCGCTCTTCTGCGCCAACGACCGAACCGCGGCCGGCGCGATGGAAGCCATCCGCCACGCCGGGCGAAGGGTCCCCGACGACATCGCCGTAGCCGGGTTCGACGACCTGGAATTCGCCGCCCGGCTCGACCCACCGCTCACGACGGTTCGCCAGGGCGTCGAGGACCAGGGCCGAGAAGCGGCACACACCCTGCTCCAACTCCTGACGGACCCGGCCGGAGGGCCGCGTCGTGTCCTCCTGCCTACCGAGTTGGTGATCAGGCAATCGACGGTGGGAGGTGGTTCGGCGAGCTGAAGGGATCGCAAACGGCTCGCCGACCTGAGAGAGAGCGAAGGGAAGGGATGGGAATGAAGAAGAGAGCAGTGATCCTTCTCGGTGTACTGCTGGTCCTGAGCATGCTCGCGGCGTGCGAGGATCAGGAGGAAGCCACCACTACGACGGAGGCGCAGAGCACTACGACGGAGGCGGGGAGCACCACGACGGAGGGGCAGACGACTACCTCCGCCGTGGAGACGACCACCACGACGCAGGCACCTTCGGGCGAGTACGTGCGCACCGAGACCCTGTACACGAGCGGGACGCAGTGGGGCCCGCCGTCCAACTGGAACCCCATGGTGACGTGGGGCTATGCGATGGGAACGATCGGCTTCTGCTACGAGTCGCTGTTCATGTACGACCCGCTGGCCGGCGAGTACATCCCCTGGCTCGCCGAGAGCGGAGAGTGGACCGACGGCAGCACCTACGTCCTGCACCTCCGCGAGGGCGTCAACTGGAGCGACGGCGAGGCGTTCAACGCCGACGACGTCGTGTTCACCTTCGAACTCGGCCAGCGGTTCCCCACGGTGCAGTACGCGCCGATGTGGGACTGGCTGGAGAGCGCGGTGAAGACCGACGACTACACCGTCACGTTCACCTTCAGCGACCCCCTGTATCAGGAGTGGGGCAACTTCCTGTACTCCCGAGTCATGCTCCCCGAGCACCTCTGGGCCGACAGGACCGAAGAGGACGTCGTCTCCGGGATCAATGAGAACCCGGTCGGCACGGGCCCGTACCTGTACGAGACCTATAGCCAGGACCGGATGGTGTGGGTCAAGAACCCGAACTGGTGGGCAACGAGCCTGCTGGGCCTCGAGGTCGGCCCGACCCGGATCGTCGACATCGTCAACGGCAGCAACAACGTTGCCCTCGGCCTGGTCCTCCAGGGAGGACTCGACCTGAGCAACAACTTCCTGCCCGGCGTGGCGACGCTCGTCGAGGGCGGTTACGGCCTCCAGACCTACTACGCCGATCCGCCGTACATGCTGTCGGCGAACACCGCGTGGCTGTTGATGAACAACACCAAGGCGCCGATGGACGATCCGGAGTTCCGTCGGGCGATGGCCTTCGCCATCAACGTGGACGAGATCGTCCAGGTCGTCTACGGCAACATCGTCATGGCGGCCAACCCGACCGGCCTGCTGCCCATCTGGGACCAGTTCGTCGACCAGGCCGTTGTTGACGAACTGGGCTTCACGTACGACCCGGATCAGGCACGGACCATCCTGGCTGGCGCCGGCTACGCCGACACAGACGGTGACGGGTTCGTGGAAGCGCCCGACGGGTCGGAGATCTCCCTGAAGGTCATCGTCCCGTTTGGCTGGACGGACTGGATGGAGTCGATCAGGGTCATCTCCGAGAGCGCCCAGGCTGTGGGCATCGACCTGCAGACTGAGTTCCCGGACTACTCCGGCTACGCCGACGCTCGAAACAGCGGCAACTACGACATGCTCATCAGCAACGACGCGCAGATGAGCGACACCGCCTGGACGTACTACGACTGGATGTTCCAGGAGCCGATCCTGGAGACGATGACCAACGGCAACTACGGCCGCTACGAGAACCAAGAGGTCTTCGACCTGGTGGTCCAGCTCGACAAGACCCCGGTCGATGACATCGCCGGGATGCAGGCGATCACGTCGCAGATCCAGCGGATCCAGCTGACTGATATGCCTCTCATCCCACTCTGGTACAACGGCCTGTGGTCGCAAGTCAGCAACGCGGTCTGGACGAACTGGCCGTCGTCGGCTGATGATGCGTCCCACTACCTGCCGGCCACCTGGCGTGGGTACTGGAACATGGGCGCCATCTTGATGCTCACCGAGCTGGAGCTGACGCCTACCGAAGGCTGAGTCTCTCTGGGAGCCGCCCCTCCCTCGGGTGGTCGGGGAGGGGCGGCTCTCCTCACTTCGTCTACCATCCGCGGGAGGGGCAAGTGCGGTGAGACGCTACCTCGCCAGGAAGCTGCTCATCTACCTTCTGACGTTCGTGGTCGCCGTGACCATCGACTGGATGATCCCGCGCTTCATGCCCGGCAACCCGGTGCAGACCATGTTGTCCCGGGCATCGCTGCACCCCGGAGGCGGCGGAGGCGATGTACGGGTACTACACGCGGGCTTTCGGCCTCGACCTCCCGATATGGCACCAGTACCTCAACTTCTGGAACGCTCTCTTCCACGGTGACCTCGGCACTAGCCTGTGGCTCTTCCCCCAGCCGGTGGTCAGTGTCATCGCCCGGGCCATCCCCTACACCCTGGGTCTCCTGCTACCGGCGATCCTCCTCTCCTGGGTTGCGGGTAACAAGTTCGGCGCCTTCGCCGCCCGCCGCAAGTGGCTCGATAACACCCTGCTGCCGCTGGGCTATGTCCTCACCGCCACTCCCTACATGTGGCTGGGGCTGCTGCTCGCCTGGTTCCTGGGCATCGTCTTCCACATCTTCCCGATCGCCGGCGCCTACTCCTTCTCTATGGCCCCGTCGTGGTCGTGGCACTTCATCGGCAGCCTCTTAGCCCACTGGTTCCTCCCCTTCGCTTCTCTGTTCCTGGTCATGTTCGGGGGATGGGCCATCGGGATGAGGAACATGATCATCTACGAACTGGAGGCCGATTACTCCCACTACCTCGAGTCGCTCGGGGCGCCGCGCCGGCTGATCAGGAAGTACGCCTTCCGCAACGCGGTGCTCCCTCAGATCACCGGCCTGGCTATCCAGTTGGGGGTCATCGTTGCCGGTGCCCTGGTCACCGAGATCGTGTTCTCCTACCCGGGACTGGGCAACCTCATCCTGCAGGCCATCCAGAATGAGGACTACTTCCTGCTCCAGGGCTCCTTCCTGTTCATCATCATTGGGGTCCTCCTGGCCAACTTGGCCATCGACCTCGTGTACGTCGTGGTCGACCCCAGGACCCGGGCCGGCATGCAGGGGGTGTCGGCATGAGCGAAGGTCCGGGTAGCCGCCGGAGTCGAGGCTCCGCGTGCCGGGCCATCCGCAGGCGGCACCGAAGAGGAGGAACGAGTTCCTCTACTTCACCCTCAGGAACAGCAAGCTGCTGGTGGGATTGGGCGTCGTGCTGTTCTTCCTCGTCCTCGCCCTCGTCGGCCCGCTGCTGACCGACTGGGAGCCTTTCGACTACGTGGGCCCGGTGGGGCAGGCGCCGTCTTCGCAGCACTGGTTCGGGACCACTACCTTCGGGCAGGACGTCTTCACCCAGTTCGTGGAGGGCCTGGGGGCGACCTTCCTCGTGGGCCTGGTCGGCGGCGGGATCGCCACGGCCATCGGGATGATCGTCGGCTTCACGGCCGGCTACCGGGGCGGTGTGGTCGATGAGGCCCTCAACATGCTCACCAACATCGTGCTGGTGATCCCGACGCTGGCCCTGCTGCTGATCATCGCGGCCTACCTGAAGGTCCGCGGGGTGATGGTGGAAGCCCTGTTCGTCGGTTTCACCTCCTGGCCCTGGGCGGCCCGTGCGATCCGGGCGCAGACCTTCTCTCTCAAGGCGCGCGACTTCGTCGATCTGGCGCGTCTGAGCGGGGTGAAGGGAAGGCAAATCATCTTCTCCGAGATCGCCCCGAACATGGCCTCCTACTTGTTCATGACCTTCATCCTCATGTTCGGCGGGGCCATCCTCATCGCGGCCACCCTGGACTTCATCGGTCTGGGCCCGCACCAACGCCATCTCGTTGGGGCTGATGATGAACGGGGCAGTCCTCTGGAGCGCCCTTCACCTCGGCCTGTGGTGGTGGTTCGTGCCGCCGGGAGCGGCGATCACCCTGATCGTGGGGTCCCTGTACCTGATGAACGTCGGCCTGGATGAGGTGTTCAACCCGAAGCTCAGGGAGATGTGAGCCAGCTGTGAGCCTGCTGATCGACAACCTCCGGGTCCACTACCAAACCCTGCGGGGTTCCGTGAAGGCGCTCGACGGCGCCAGCCTGACCATCGAGGACGGGGAGATCATGGGGCTGGCCGGGGAGTCGGGCTGCGGCAAGACGACGTTGGGCAACAGCCTCGTCCGCCTTGTCCCTCCGATGAAGTACCTCGAAGGCCGGGTGGTGCTCGATGGCGAGGAACTGCCGGTCTGGGACATGGCCCGGATGGACGCCTTCCGATTCAAGAAGGTGTCGGTGGTCCCTCAGTACGCCATGAGTGCCATGAACCCCACCCGCAAGGTGGGGAAGATGACGGCGGAGCTACTGGCGGCCCGGGGAGTGAGCCCCAAGTCGATCCTCCCCGAACTGAAGAAGCGCCTCGACCTGGTGGAGCTGCCCCGCGAGGTGCTGCGTATGTACCCCTTCGAGCTCTCCGGGGGGATGAAGCAGAGGATGGTGATGGTGCTGTCCACCCTCCTCGACCCCTCGTTGCTCATTGCCGACGAGATCACCTCGGCCCTGGATGTGTCGACGCAGCGGGCGGTGGCCGAGATGCTGGTCGAGTTCCGGAACCGGGGCTTCGTCAAGAGCATGATCGTGATCACCCACGACGTCTCGATCCTCTACCAGATCGCCGACAGCATCACGATCATGTACGCGGGCAAACTGGCCGAGAAGGGGCCCACCGATGAGATCGTCGGGGCACCTCGCCATCCCTACACCCGCCTGCTCATCTCATCGCTGCCCGAGGTCGGGGTGAGACACGCTGAGCGGCGGCTCGAGGGGATCCCGGGGAGCCCGCCACTGCTCCTCGATCCGCCGGTGGGGTGCCGCTTCCGCGACCGTTGCCCCTGGCCGCGGAGATCTGCCTGCAGGAGCCCCCCTTCGTCGAGGTGGGCGAGCGCCACTCGGCCGCGTGCTGGAAGGCGAGGGACGATGCTGCAACTTGACGCAGTCTCCAAGGTCTACCGGGTGGGAGCCTTCGGGCGCCGGGAACTGCGGGCGGTGAGCGACGTCACGTTCGGCGTCGCCCGCGGGGAGGTCGTGTCACTCATCGGAGAGAGCGGGAGTGGCAAGACCACCATCGGCAGGATGATCCTCCGCCTGGCCGCGGCCACTTCGGGCTCGATCACCCTGGATGGGGTGGACGTCTGCGCCCTCGCCAAAGGCGACCTGACGCAGTACTACCGCAGGGTGCAGGGCGTCTTCCAGGATCCGTTCAGCTCCTACAACCCGGTTTTCAAGGCCGATCGGGTGTTCCGGATCCTCAAGAGCCAGTTCTTCCCCCGCCTCGGTGACGACGAGTGGCGGGCCAAGGTGCGGGGCGGACTGGAGGACGTGGGCCTCAACCCGGACGAGGTCTTGGACAAGTACCCGCACCAACTGAGCGGCGGACAGCTGCAGCGCCTCCTCATCGCCCGGGCGCTGCTCCTCGACATCGAGTTCCTGGTTGCCGACGAGGTCATCAGCATGCTCGATGCCTCGACCCGCATCGGGGTGCTCAACCTGCTCGCCGACCTCAAGGCGCGCGGCCTGGCGATCCTCTTCATCACCCACGACCTCTCCCTCGGCTACTACATCAGCGACCGGAGCGTGATCCTCTACCGGGGGCAGGTGGTGGAGATGGGGCCAACCCAGGAAGTGTTCGGCAAGCCGCTGCATCCGTACACCCGCATGCTGACGGTGTGCGTGCCCCAGTTGGAGAAGAAGTGGGAGGCGGTCCGGGTGCAGCTGGACCAGCCCGGCGCTTCCACTGGAGGGTGCCCCTACTACAGCCGTTGCCCCGCCGCCCGCCCTGACCTGCCCTGCGCCCGTTTCGGGCCGCCGCTGGTCGAGGTCGAAGCCGGCCACTTCGCGGCTTGCACCTTCCATGAAGGGTAGGCGGCCGCTATCGGGCTTCGGCTGGTGAGCACTCGGCGAACGCCTGCTCGCCGGCCATGGACCGGCGGCGCCGGCGGACGGGCCGAAGGGCCAACTGTGGGTCGCCGGGCGTCACAGGATCCGGCGCAGCGGCGTTCGCGTGACGACGGGCCAGGCGAGGGCGAACGAGCCGGCGATGCCCAGTACCGCGACGAAGAGCGCCTTGACATCCCCGGGCAGGTCGGCCGGCCGGAAGGCCAGTTCGAGGCCGATGAGCACGGGCCCCTGCAACATGAACGCGGCGTAGGAGCTCCGGGCCATAGCTCGCCGCAGCGGTCCCGAGCCGTTCAGGTGGCGCTGGGCGAAAGAGAGCACCCAGATCGGCGCCGACACCGCGATCACGCCCTCGAGCAGCCCTCCCACGAGCGCTGTCAGGCTCAGCCCTCCGAAGTAGGCATCCTCGGTGAGGCCGAGCGGCTCGGTGGTCAGGACTATCGCCGGAAGCAGCGCGACAACCACCAGAGTGATGATCCCGGCCGGCCGGGAGACCTCCTTGGGGACGGGTCGCAGCCACCCGCGCCGGGCCGCAATCACCCCGAGGCCGAACATGGCGATGTACTCCGGCCACGCCCACAGGTGCGAGTTCAAGGGCTGGTTCGAGTCTGCCGGGAAGGCGATGCGCACCAGGAAGGTCGCGATGCCCACGGCGAGCGCGAGGATGATCAGGTCGCGCGGGCGCAGCGGTCTGTGCGACGACGGCTTGGCCGGGAACAGCTTCCGCCACGCGACCAGGGCGAGCGAGTAGAGGAGGAGCACCCCGACGAACCAGAGTGGGCCGTTGTCGAGCACCGGATCGGTGTCGGTGAACCATGCCCAGTAGGAGCCGCGGGGGATGAACGGCTCGAGGAGGGCGAACTCCAGGAGCGGCCAGATCACCAGGGTGTAGGCGGCGAACGGAATGCCCAGCCGCAGGAGGCGGTCGGAGACGAAGTTCGAGGGCCCCTTCCTCGCCAGCGAATCCTGGGCCATCAGCCCCGACAGCAGGAAGAACAGCCCCATGAGGAAGAGCCCGCCGAGGGTGACGGCGAGCACCACGAAGATCGCCTCGGCAACCGGAGAGAGCATCACCTCCTGGATGTCCTGGTAGGTCCAGCTGCCGAAGTCCGCGTACCCCATCACCGCGTGCGCCGCGATGATCCCCGCGATCAGGCAAGTCTTGAGGTTGTCCAGGTAGGCGAGACGGCCGCCGAGCACAGCGGGTCCGACGGCGAGGTCCGGCGCGCCGGCGCCTTCCGCCGAGGCCTGGACCGGAGTCGCTGCCCTCACCGGCCGTATCGATGCGCGTCGCCCAGCCATCGGCCACAAGCTAGTGCGAGCATCTGCCCGCGGAGGGGAGGCCCGGGCAGGATTGCCGTCACCTCCGATGCAGTCGGCTTCCCGGCGGTGCCTCCTGTCTTGGCCCCCGGCGTAGGCTTCGAGCCAGGGATGCGGGCGGCCGACGCCCGTCGCACGGGGAGGACGCAACGATGGAGGGCCAGGTGGTTGCCCGGCCGGGCCGCGCCGGACCTGCCTCACCCGCGGGATTTCCCTTCAGCTGGGGCAGTCTTGTCGGGGACGTCCTCGAGACGGGGGCCTGCAGCGGCTGTGGCGGGTGCGTGGTGGCCTGCCCCCGAGGTGTCCTCGACCTGGATCAGGAGTCCTGGCGCCCGCGGCTCGCGGCCGAGGCGCGGGTGGTGGGCTCCGCGGAGGAGTGCGTCTACGCCGCGCGCGGGTGCTCGATGTGTGCCCGGGCATGCCCGCGGTTCGGGCCGTGGGAACGAGAGGCCGATGTGGCGGTTCGGGGCCGTGCTCGCGATGGCGGTGAGGTGTTCGGTGTGTACCAGCGGCTCTGCCTGGCGGCGGCGACCGATCCGGAGATATCCGCTGCCGGGCAGGATGGTGGCCTGGCCACCGGCCTCCTGGCGTACGCCCTCGAGCAGGGAGTCATCGACGCGGCTCTGGTGAGCTATGCGGAGAAGGGAATGCGCCCGCGGCCGGGCGTCGCCCGTTCGCGCGCGGAGGCGGTGGCGGCGGCGGGGTCCCGCTACACGTATTCGGCGAACCTCATCGCGGCGTCGGAGGCGGTCTCTGCAGGGGCTGCCCGTCTGGGGCTGGTGTCGGTCGGCTGTCAGGCCTCCGTCCCCGCGGTCGCCGGGGCCCGGGGGGCGCGTCGGCTGGCCGGGCGCTTCGCCTTGACCATCGGCCTGTTCTGCTCCTGCGCCTTCACCGACGAGCTGTTCAGCAGCCTGTTGGCCTCGCGGGGCATCGATCGGGACAGGGTCACCCGGATGGACATCAAGGGCAGGCTGCAAGTCTGGGCCGGCTCGCCGGCCGGCGATGATCCCGACCTCGAGGTGCCCCTCAGGGAGTGTCACTCGTACGATCGGCCGGGATGCCGGCATTGCCCTGACTTCGCAGCCCAGCATGCCGACGTGTCGTTGGGCGGCATCGGGAGCCAGGCCGGGATGACGCTGACGGTCGTGCGCTCCGACCTTGGGGTCCGGCTGCTCGAGGGCATGGAGCGCGACGGCCGTGTCAGGGTGGTCGATGCTGAGCGAGAAGACCCCGAAGCCGTGGCCCTGCTCGCCAGGATGGCGGGCCGGCAGCGCCGTCGCTGGGCCGCGTTCGCCGCTGCCACCCCCGGCATCGACCCGGGCCCGGGCGTCTCTGCGGCCGAGTAGCGAGTGCCCGGGCGCTGAGGGTGATCGGGAGGCGGTCGCCGCCGCCGACCGGAGGTCAGCCGCCGGCCTCTTCGGTGGTGAGGGCCTGCCGCACGCCGCCGTACCAGCCCGGCTCGACCGGGGTGATCGGCTGAGTGGTGCCATCTGCGGCCACCTCGAAGACAACCCCCAACCACCCGATGCTCCCCTGGTTGGGATCCGACCCGTACACCGTGTCCAGGACCAGGACCCGGTCGCCGCGGGCGGCGATCAGGCTCGGTGAACAGGGGAGCGAGCCGGGGTAGCCGGTCCAGGTAGTGATAGTGCTCCCGGTGATCAGTTCGAGGTTCCCTCCGCACTCGCAGCAGTGCCCGGTGCACGCGGCCACCGAACTCCCGGCGAGGAGGCCGTCCTCGTAAGGCGCGGCCGCCTCGGCCGGGCCGGCGGTGCAGACTGGCTGGGGGGTGAGCCGGGTGGCGGGGGAGCCGTCGACCGGGACGGACCACAGCGACCGCCCGTCGGGCATGGGCCCCCGGTACCAGCACTCGGAGGCTGCCCAGTCCGGGTCGTAGCAGGCGGCGAGCACGCTTCCTTCGTCCCACCAACGGCTGAGGGTGCAGCCCAAGCCCGGGGCGTCGAGTTGGCGGATGAGGGCGCCCTGGTCGGTGAGCAGGCTGATGCCGTCGCCGGTGGCGACTGCTACCTGCGACCCAGCCGGCCCGTACAGCCAGGTGATTCCCATCTGCACGAACTCCGGATCACCGTAGGTGTGAGTGGCGAAGTCGAGGTCGGCGAGAGTGGCGGCGAGCGCCCCGTCGATCGCCCAGCGTTCCAGGCGGACGTGCCCCTCCCAACTGAGCGTGCGCACGACGATGTCGTTGCCGGTGGGGGAGAAGCGGGCGTCGATGCGGTCGTCGCTTCCGGCCGCCAGGTCGGCGGGCACGGTGTACTCCGTGCCGTCCACGAGGTCGATCACTTGCAGCGTGCCGTCGAAGGTGAGGACGCTCCTCCCATCGGCGGACCAATCGAGGATCTCACGGCCGTCCCACTCGGCCACGGCATAGAAGGTGTTCTCCCGGTCGATCAGGAACAGCGCCTCGGGAGACGTCGAGCCCGTGGTCTCGGTGGACTGCGCGTAGCGCACCAGCAGCCATCCGGGCCCGACGTCGTCCCAGGGGATGTCCTCGGGGTTCATCGCCTCCGGGAACCCGGCCCCTGCCCACGGGGCGGGGGTAGTGGTCGTCGCGGGCTCGGACACGGTGGTCGAGACGGGCTCGGTGGTGCCGGTGACCGTGGGGCCGGTAGTGGACACCGGCGGCCGGGTGGTCGATTCCCCCTCTCCGAGTCCCTCGCCGCATCCCGCCGCCAACAGAAACAGCGCCAGGATCACCGTCGCCCGGGATCTCATCGTCGGCACCTCCGAATGCCGAGGCTACATCGGGCGAGGACCGGTCGCTGTGTTCGGCTGAGCGATTCTCGATGACTGCGCCGAACCTTCTCCGAGCTTTCGCGCTCTGTTGGTGTAGGCGCGGCCGCGGCATATGGTGAATCGGGCAAGGGACGACCGATGAGGCCGGTCCCCGTTGGGCCCCAATGGCCCCACGACTCCGCCGGTTACCGGCAGAGAGCACGAGGCACGTGGGCTTCGGCCCCCCGGCTGGGAGGGAAGTCGTGAGAGAAGCCATCGACAGACGGCATCCATGGATCCCGGGTTCGCGGCCGGCCGTCGTGAAGGGCGGCTGGGACGAACAGCGCGGGAGCGGCCCGCCTGCGGTCGCCTTTCTGACCACCTTCCCGCCCTCGCGTTGCGGCATAGGCACCTTCACCAGATCGTTAGTCGAAGCCCTCGCGCGGGAGCGTGGGTCCGGCGACAGCCTGGGGGTCATCCGCCTGATGACCAAGGGCGCTCCCGACGACCGGGACCACCGGGTGGTGGCCCGGGTCGTGCCGGGTGCCCCGGGATGGGCCGCCACGGCTGCGGCCGCGGCTGCCGGCTTCGAGGTTCTCTCGATCCAGCACGAGTACGGCATCTACGGACGGGATGACGGCATTGCCCTCCTCGATCTGCTGGGGCGGGTGGAGATGCCCGTGTTCACCACACTCCACACCATCCCGGCCCAGCCCTCGCCACGCCAGCGCCTGATCCTCAACGAGCTGGCGGCACGCTCGGATCGCCTGATGGTGATGGCCGAGGTCGCTCGCGATCGCCTCCTCGAGTCGTATCGCGCCGACCCCGGGCGCGTGGTGGTCATTCCCCATGGCGCCCGCGCCGTGCCGGCCTACGGCGGGCCTGCTCTCGCCGACCGTCGTCCCGTGGTGCTCACCTGGGGCTTGATCGGCCCGGGGAAGGGCATCGAAACCGCGATCCGGGCGATGCGCGACCTGCGCCGGCTCGACCCGCCACCGCTCTACCTGATATGCGGCCAGACCCACCCCAATGTGCTGCGGGCACAGGGGGAGTCCTACCGGCGGAGCCTCGAGAAGCTGGCACGGACCTCCGGGGTGAGCCACCTGATCCGCTTCGTGCCGAAGTACATGGATCAGGAGACTCTGTCGAGCTACCTGAGTCGGGCCGACGTGGTGCTGCTCCCGTACGACTCGACGGAGCAGGTGACCTCGGGGGTGCTCGTCGAGGCCCTGGCGGCCGGGAAGCCGGTGGTGTCCACCGCCTTCCCCCACGCCGTCGAGCTGCTGGCGGGAGGAGCAGGGCGCGTGGTGCCCCAGCGGGATGCCGGGGCCATGGCCGCCGCCCTCGGGGAGCTGTTCGCCAGCCCGGGGCGGGAAGGGGCGCGCCGCGCCGCCCGGGAGATCGGGGCAGGTTTGCTGTGGCCGGCGGTGGCCGCCCGGTTCGAGGCCGAGGGGCAGAGCCTGGTGGAGCGCCAGCCGGCGAGGGAACGGTGATCCTTCCTAACCCCTCCTTCGCCCACCTGCAGCGGCTGTCCGACGACACCGGTCTCCTCGAGCATGCCCACCTGCTGACCCCGCGCCGTGGTCACGGCTACACCACCGACGATGTGGCGCGGGGACTCATCGCGGTGTGCCGCGAGCCTGCCCCCGGGCCCGCTCTGATCCGCCTGGCGGAGACCTACCTGGCCTTCCTCGAGCACGCCCGGCGCCCCGACGGGGCCTTCCACAATCGCCTCTCCTACGATCGCCGGTGGGGGGACGTGATCGGCTCGGGCGACTCGCATGGGAGAGCGCTCTGGGCGCTGGGGGTGGCGGCCGTGTCGGCTCCCGAGCCGTGGCTGCGGGAGAGCGCCGCCGCGGCCTTTCGGATGAGCCGGCCGCCGACCGGGGAGTGGTTCCGCCCGCCCGCCTTCGCCCTGCTGGGCGCGGCCGCCGTGCTGTCCACCGATCCTCTCGACGAGGCGGCGGCTGCCATGGCCAAGGAGTGCGCCGACCGGCTGCCCCGACCGCTAGAAGGCTCCTGGCCCTGGCCCGAACCGCGCCTGGCCTACGAGAACGCCCGGATCCCCGAGGGGTTGCTCGCCGCCGGGGTGGCCCTCGACGATCCCACCGCGGTGGCCGACGGGCTGGAACTGCTCGAATGGCTGGTGCAGACGGAGATGCGAGGGGGGCACTTCAGCTTCGCCCCCGTGGGCGGCTGGGCCCCCGGAGAGCCCCGGCCCGGCTTCGACCAGCAGCCGGTTGAGGCGGCGGCCGTGGCCGACGCCTGTGCCCGGGCGTGGGAGATCACCGTGGACCCGGTGTGGGCTGATCGGGTCTTGCTGGCGGCGGGCTGGCTCATGGGGGACAACGACTCGGGCACTCGCCTGTACGACGCGATCCAGGGGACCTGCAGCGACGGCCTGACCCCCGACGGCGTCAACGCCAACGCCGGGGCGGAGTCGACGTTGTCGGCCATCTCCGTGCTGCAGCAGGCCCGCCGGACGGGCACCCACACGATGGCGGGCTCCGAGGCCCGGGAGGGTTGGATGTCATGAGCCCGCGTCGGTCGCTCCTGCAACGCTTCGCCGAGAACCCGATTCTGACCGCGGCCGACTGGCCCTACACCGTGAACGCCGTGTTCAACCCGGGCGTCACCGTCGGGCCCGATGGAGAGACAGTGCTGCTGGTCCGGGTGGAGGAGCGCACCGGCATCTCCCACCTCACAGTGGCCCGCAGCCTGGACGGATTGCGCGGCTGGGTGGTGGACCGCCAGCCCTCGTTCCTTCCCGACCTGCACCGCTATGAGGAAGCCTGGGGCATCGAGGACCCACGGATCACCCGGGTGGACGATGAGTATCTGATCACCTACACCGGCTTCTCCCGCGGCGGTCCCCTGGTGTGCCTGGCGGCCACCCGGGACTTCCATGAGTTCGAGCGGCGGACGGTGCTCATGCCGCCCGAGGACAAGGACGCCGCCCTGTTCCCGGTGCGCTTCGGGGGCCGGTGGGGCCTGGTGCACCGCCCCGCCAGCCGGGCCTACGACCTGGGAGCGCACATCTGGATCTCCTGGAGCCCCGACCTGCGCCACTGGGGCGATCACACCATCGTGATCAACTCCCGCCAGGGAGGGCCGTGGGACTCCCGGCGGGTAGGCCTGGGCCCGCCGCCGATCCCCACAGCCGACGGCTGGCTGGTGATCTTCCACGGGGTGAAGGAGACGGTGGCCGGCGCCATCTACCGGACGGGCCTGGCCCTGCTCGACACGGAGGACCCGACCCGGGTGAAGGTCAGGGGCGACGAGTGGGTCTTCGGCCCCGAGGAGCCCTACGAGCAGATAGGCGACGTGCACGGCGTGGTCTTCCCGACGGGGTTCGTACATGGAGCCCGACGGCGATGCGATCCGCCTGTACTACGGGGCCGCCGACACCTGCGTGGCCGTGGCGCAGGCCAGCATCGGGGAGCTGCTCGACTACCTGTACGGACACTGCGTGTGCCGGCGGCCGCATCGGCCGGGTGACTACTGCGACGTGGCCGGGACCTGGGTGGTGCAGCTGTGAGCGGCGACCGGTCGATGCGCGAGGCCATGGATTGGCTGAATGCCGAGCATCGCCTGATCGGCCGGGTGCTCGCCTCGCTGGGCACCTTCCTGAGCGGGCTCGACCCCGCCGCGCCCGACACCAGGCGCGTGCTGGGAGAGTACGTCGAGTTCTTCCTCCGCTACGTCGAAGGCGGCCACGAGCGGGTGGAGGAGGAGGTCATCTTCAGCGGGCTGGCCGAGTACGGTGGCGCCGCCGGACCGGTGGCCTTGCTCGCCGAGGAGCACCGCCAGCGGGCCGGCCGCCTCGCCGTCCTGGCCGAGGTGGCCCGGGGCGAGGGCCCTCTCGACGAGGCCGAACTGGAGCGCCTGAGCGAGGAGGCGGGTATGTACTCGAGCCACCTCCGGTCGCACATCCTGAAGGAGGACCGCGCGCTCCTTCCCCTGGCGGAGACGCTGCTGCCCGAGGAGCAGGCCGGACGGATCGCCGCGGACCTGGCCGCCTTCACCCGGAACAGCGCGCAGTCCGATCTGGTCGCCCTGGCCGAGAGCCTCGTGGAGCGCTACCCGCCGCTGTCCTGAGGGCCTCGGCGGCACTGCCGGCTCGGCGCGGCCGCTGCGCCGAGCCAGTCCACGCCGCCTGGGCGTGTCCCATTCCCTCCAGACGAGAAGGCCGCTGTGCCATGACCCTGGGGTCGCCTGAGGGGATGGGGGCATGTCCGCTGCGGGGGGCGACCCCGTAATCTGGACCGCGACGAAGGAGGCCCGGTGCGGGTCGAGCGGGATTCCATGGGCGAGGTGACGGTGGCCGCCGGCGCCTACTGGGGCGCGTCCACCCAGCGGGCGATCGACAACTTCCCAACCGAAGGCGCCGACCTTCTCGGGCAGCGGCTGGTGTGGGCGCTGGGCCTCATCAAGTCCGAAGCCGCCGCGGCCAACAGGGAGCTGGGGGTCGTCGAGCCGGCGGTGGCGGAGGCCATCGGGCGGGCCGCCGACGAGGTGGCGGAGGGCCGCCATGCGGGCCAGTTCGTGGTGGGCGGCCCCGGGTTCGTCGCCGGCCTCTTCCAGAGCGGGTCGGGCACCTCGCTCAACACCAACGCCAACGAGGTCATCGCCAATCGCGCCGCCGAGATCCTCGGCCACCGACCGGGCAGCCGGGCCGTTCACCCCAACGATCAGGTCAACGCCGGCCAGTCGTCCAACGATGTGATCCCTTCGGCCCTCCACGTCGCGGCGGTGGCCGCGCTGCGCGAGGACCTGCTGCCGGCGCTGGATGCCCTGGCCCGGGCCTTGGAGGAGAGAGCCCAGGCCTTCGACGGGGTGGTGAAGTCGGGCCGGACCCACCTGATGGACGCCACGCCGGTGCGCCTGGGGCAGGAGTTCGGCGCCTACGCCACCCAGGTCCGCAAGGGCGCTCAGCGGGTGGAGAGGGCTCTCCCCGCACTCGAGGAGCTGCCCCTGGGGGGGACGGCCGTGGGCACCGGCATCAACGCGCCTCCCGGCTTCGCCGCTCGGGTCATCGCGGGGATCGCGGCGCGCACCGGCTACCCCTTCCGGGAAGCGGCCGACCACTTCGAGGCGCAGGCCGCCCGCGACGGGGTGGTGGAGGCCTCGGGGGCGCTCAAGACGGTGGCGGTGTCGCTGCACAAGATCGCCAACGACCTGCGCTGGCTGGCCTCGGGCCCGGCCGGCGGGATCGGGGAGATCCGCCTGCCCGCCCTGCAGCCCGGCTCCTCGATCATGCCCGGCAAGGTGAACCCGGTGATCCCCGAGGCGGTGCTCCAGGCTGCCGCGCAGGTGGTGGGCAACGACGCCGCCGTGACCTGGGGCGGGGCGGCGGGCAACTTCGAGCTCAACGCGATGCTGCCGCTGCTGGCCCGCAATCTCTTGGAGTCGATCGGCTTGCTGACGGTGGCGGCCCGGCTCCTGGCCGACAAATGCGTCGCCGGCATCGAGGCCGACGAGGCGCGGGCCGCCGACCTGGTGGGCCGCAACGCGGCCATCGCCACTGCCCTCGCCCCCCGCATCGGCTATGACCGGGCGGCCGAGGTGGCCACGAGGGCGGCCGCCGAGGGCCGTCCCGTGCGGGAGGTCGCCCTCGAGATGGGAGTGCTCCCGGAGACGGAGCTCGACGCCCTGCTCGACCTGCGGAAGCTCACCGGGGGCGGCTGACCGGGGGTCAGCCTGCTCCGCGACCAGGCGCTGCAGCCCTTCCTCGGCGCCCCGTTCCGTTGCTGCCAAGGCGCCCGTGGGCGGCCAAGGTCGGCGCTGGTCGAGGCTTGGCAGCTCATCCGCGCTCCGGCTGGCGGACTGCCGGAATCGGGGAGAGACCCTCTTGGCCCGGCGCTGCCCCGCGGGAACCTCCGGATCGGGAAGTGATCTTCGGGATCAACCGGGGGCGGGCCCCGCTTGCCCCAGGCCCGGCGCGGGGGGAACCGGAGGGAGATCAGTATCTCGGATCCAGCCGGTCACACCGTCGGAGGTCGTCACTTTGACGAAATGGCCCATGCGGATGTGTTCGGTTACCTCCTTGATCGAGGCCAGTTGGCCGATCACCGTCCTCGCTCCGGGTTGGGTGAGAGTCGCCCGCCCGTGCCCATTCAGGGAAAAGCTGTGCCACCCGTTGCTGGTTTGACCATTCGCCTCGGCGATGGCGGGGGTAGGGGTCGTAGCTGAGAGCTGAGCGGTCCAAACGATCAAATCGGCCAGGGCCTCCATCGTGCGGGCCACCATGAAGAAGAGGCAGAAGGCCAGCGCCAGCCCCAGTATCGAGGCGAGCATGATGGAGAGGAAAGCCTGGGGGTGTAGGCCTTCCCCGTAGGCGCCGGCGCCGAAGCCTGCCGCAATCACGATCGAGCCCACGAACCCGACAACGAGAGCGCCTATTGCCATCCGGCGGCAGAGGGCTGCGCCGCGACGAAGCTGATCCTCCACTGCGCCTCCCGCGAACGTCCTATACCCGACGGCCGGGAGCTACTTGGTGTCCGCCTTCCTCATCCATGGCCACACCATCAGTGCCAGGCCCGCGAGGAGGCCCCACAGGGCGGCGATCAGCAGCGGCATCATGAACGGCTGAGGCCCGGTGTAAGGCAGCTGACCGTTTTGGAAGGTGCAGACCGCGGCCTCACCCTCCGCCAGGTTCACCGTCACCGACGCTCCGCTCTGCTCCCAGTCCAGGGCGGTGCAGTCAACTTGGGCGAACGCCCACTGGCCGCCTGGATCATTCTCAGCCACCGTGTAGGCGCCGGCCGCCAGCTGGTCGAAGGTCACCGAGCCGTCGTCGTCCAAGCCGAAGGTGCCCAGGCTGCCGGCGTCGAACTCGAAGCCGGTGCCCCCAGCCGGGACGGTCTGCTTGATGATGGTCAGGGATCCGGTTGGTCCCGACACGCTCTCTTGGGTGTTGTAGAAGGTACAGACCGCCGCTTCACTCTCGGCCAGGTTCACTGTCACCGATAGGTTGTCCTCGTCCACCGAGAAGGAGTCGGCGGTGCACTCGATTCCCTCGAGTCGCCAGACCGCGTTTGGATCCGCCGATACCGGTAGGGTCTCCGACACCGAGTAGGCGCCGGGATCCAGTTCGGTGAACACCTGCGACTCGCCGTCGGCAAGGTTGAAGTTACCGAGGCTCGCCAGGAAGGGGAACAAGGTGGCATCACCCGCTACCAGCGGTGTCGCCACCTTGATGATGGTCAGGGACCCCTTCGGGTCGTCTGTCCGCTGGTAGGTGTTCGTGAAGGTGCAGGTCACGACCTCCCCGCCGCTGAGGCCAATGGTGCTGGGCGAGGACCCGTCGTCACAGGACGCCCCGGTTGGTGACCAGCCCGCGGGCAACGGCATCACCTCGGCCACCGAGTAGACGCCCGCCGCTAGCAGCCCCGAATCCGCCGACCCGCCATTGCTGAGGGCGAAGTCCGCCCCCCACGATGGATCGAAGCTGAAGCTCTGCGCCGGCGCTCCGTCAGGAAGAGCGATCTTCTTGACGATGATGCGGCCCGTAGGGCAGGGCCCGTTCTGGAGGACGATGATGAGAGTCTGTTGCCGCTCGCCCGACGAACCATCGGGGAATCTCCAATCGGTCCCGATCACCACCAGGTAGTACTGGCCGCAGCCCGGCACAAAGCCGTGATGGCTCTGTGCCAGAGCCGCTATCTGGCCGGCGCGAGCTGTGAAGGGCCCGCAAGCGGAACCGATGCCGTCATCAATCAGGGCCCAGATGGCCTGCGCAACGTCGCACATCGTGTAGTTGCCCTGGCCGCCGCCGGCGTCCTGGCCGACGAATCCCTGGTTCAGCACCCAGTTGACCAGGTCGAGGTTCTGCGGCTTGTCGATGAGACCCGCCGGCATGGTATCGCCGCCGGTGTAGACCACGGCGTTGTAAGGCAGGCCCGGGGTCATGCCGTGTTCTGTGTCGACACACCACGCGGGATACGTCCCGTCGAAGTTGCCGGTGCCCGAGATCGTCGCACTGAAGAAGGTACCCGGTCCGGGTTGCTGCACGACCAGCATTCCGCCCTGGCTTGACAGTGCTGCGGGCATGATTGCCATGGCGGCAGCAATCAGGCCCAGGACTGTCAGGATCGCGCCAACGCGGGAGCGGCGGGAACTCAATAGACGAGACATGGCGACCCCTTCCTCCACTTCGCCGGTCGGACAACCACCCTTTTGGACCACTGGGGGTGTCCAAACACTACAGGACCGCCACTTACGGTAGCAGATCCGTCTGCCGCCGCAAGCGGGCGTGTCAGCTCCGAGAGAAGCTACACGATTGGATAGCAGACTACCCGGGCAGTACTCCACGTGCTCCTCCTGGAACGCTGCCGGGGAGCGTCGCTGGGCCGGATCAAACGGGGACGCCCCGCAATCCGCACACCAGTGGGCACCCTCCCACACTGTGATCGAGGCCTGCCAGTCGGCCTTTATCCGGCAGGCCGGCCGCGACGGCCTGCCGATAGGAGAGGCCCGCAGACCCGCGGAATCCCCAGCCCAACACCCGCCCCCACTCCGGTCGCAAGAGGGTCTGTACGTACACTGGCCAGGTGCCCACGTGGTTGTCGCTCTCAGTAGCCGCCGTGACCGCTGTCGTGTCCGCTGTCGGAGGGTGGGCCCTCTGGCGGATCCACAGGAGGGAGAACGGACTCACCCTCCTCGTAGGCGCAGTGCTGCTCTGGCTGGTTGGCCTCGAGGCGTCTCTGGTGATCACCTTGGGTGAACTCGGCTTGTTGCCCTAGGTTGACTCGAGCGACGCAGCCCGCCACAGCCTCACCATTGCCACAAGCGGCATCACCTCGCGAGCGTCTGGTCGGCCCTCAGTGACCTCTCAGCAGGTCCAGGCACTCCGCAGGGCAGCCGGTTCCCCCTTGTGAGATCGCTGAAGGCCGCGGTGAGGATGAGGCAGCGGTAGCGGGGGTCGATGGCTTGGGCGAGGGCGCGCGATGGCTCCCACCAACAGAGGGCCCATGCCATGGTCGGAGGCAGTTCCCCTCCGGCCAGGTCCCCCCGGACAACCTGCAAGATGTGGCGCCGTCGGTTGCGATATGAGGACTCTCCGTAGTCGCTGTCGTGGCCCCTGCGCCGCCCTGGATGGTGGTTGCCCAGGGGGGATCGATTCAATGGTTGGTGGGGTAGACCACCACTCTGGGTGGGGGAGGGCGCGAAGAATACGACCCTACGGGTTCGCACCGGCCACTTGGAGTGTGTATGGTGGGTGACGCGGAGGAGGATTCGAACGATGCGTCCGAGTGGTCCATGCGTCGCAGCGTGTTCTTCTCCCGTGCCCTCGACGCGCCGGAACCCTGTCTCGACAGCCGGGTTCCGGACACACGAGGCCTCGCGAATCGGTCCTCAAGTAGGGGAGGGGTGCCACGAGTCTCGCAGCTGCATTGTACGGCCGTGACCGGCTAGTCCCTGTCATCTGGGGACCAAGGCTCGGGTCTAGGGGGCCGGGGCGATGATCTTGCGTGCCCTCCCATACGCCGAGCCAGCGGTCGAGCGCGACCAACGCCCACCGCAGCCTAGGCCCTACGCCCTTCCCGATCATTCCGGGGTGGTCGTCGACCTGCGGGTGCCGGAGCAGCTGGCCATCGACTTGCGGGAGGGTGCGACCGAGGCTCCCTGGCTGATGTCGCAGGAGGGTCTACTGGGGGCGTCGGGTTGGGAGCGGGCCGCCAAGAGGCTGTTGGATGTGACGGTCGGGGGGTTGGTGTTGGCGGTGCTATCCCCCGTCCTCCTGTCGGTGGCGCTGATGGTGAAGCTGTCGTCACGGGGGCCCGTCTTCTATGCCAGTGATCGGGTGGGCTGCCGAGGTCGGCGCTTCCGCTTCCTGAAGTTCCGGACGATGTGCTGGGACGCCGAGGCCAGGAGACACGAGCTCTACGATCAGAACGAGGTTCCCGACGGCGTGGTGTTCAAGATCCGCCGCGACCCACGCATCACCCGGGTAGGCCGGGTGCTGCGAAAGCTCAGCATTGATGAGTTGCCCCAACTGGTGCACGTGCTGTCGGGCAAGATGAGCCTGGTGGGCCCACGGCCGCCCTTGCCCGAGGAGGTGGCGGCCTACGGCGAGTGGGAGGCGCAGCGCCTGCTGGTGAAGCCAGGGCTCACGTGTGTCTGGCAGGTCAGCGGACGTTCGGACCTCGACTTTCACACCTGGGTCAGCATGGACATCCAGTACATCCGCGATTGGAGCCTGTGGGTCGACCTGAAGCTGCTCGCCCGCACGGTGCCGGCCGTGCTCACTGGGCACGGCGCGTACTGATTCATAGTTCTCCCAGGCCTCGCCGGACCAGGTAGCCTTTTGCCCGCAGCGACGCGGGCAGGGCGTGTGGTGGCTCCGAAGCAGGGCTGCTGAGCGGCTCGCGACCCCGCTCACGACCACAGCGCACTGGGAGTCCTTGAATGGGCCGGGCCGTTTCGCACAGCACGTGTCGGATGAGGCAGCGCATCCACTACGCCGACGGGGCCATTCGCCCGATGGAGCCGGGAGCTGTCTCCCCGGCGGTCGAGCGGGCAGAGGTACCGACTAGCGTCGGAGTCATGAGAACCGCATGATCACCGACGGTCAACGGGTCCCGAACGGTGCTGTCATGTCCTGTGACCTTTGCGTTGTGGGGGGTGGCGCCGCCGGTCTCTCCATCGGTCTCGAATTCGTCAACGGGCCCGGCCGGGTGCTCCTGCTCGAGGGAGGAGGGCTGGAGTACAGCGCCGAGAGCCAGGCGCTCTACCGTGGGGAGAACGCGGGGCTCCCGTACGAGGATCTGGCCAGTTCCCGAGTGAGGTACCTCGGCGGCTCCACGAACCGGGAGGGTTGGGGCGGCTGGTGCAAACCACTCGACGAGCTCGACTTCCGGCAGCGCTCCTGGGTGCCTTACAGCGGCTGGCCACTGACTGCCGAGGAGCTCATCCCGTACTACGAGCGTGCCCAGGGCATCTGTCAACTGGGACCGTACGACTACGACCTGCACAGCTGGCAGGAGCAGCTAGGGCCGGAGGCGTTGAAGGTACTTCCCCTGGCCGGGCGGGTGATCACGGAGGTTCAGCAGATGAGCCCTCCCACCCGTTTTGGCAAGGTCTACCGCGAGCAACTGCGGCGGTCCACTCATGTCGACGTGCACCTCCACTCGAATGCCGTCGAGATCCTGACCACTGACAACGGCGCCCGGGCGACGGGAGTCCGCGTTCGCACCCTCAACGGCACCGAATACCGGGTGGAAGCCAGGTCCGTCATCCTCGCCGCCGGCGGCATCGAGAACGCTCGTCTGCTCTTGTCGTCCCGCAGTGTCGAGACGGCTGGCCTGGGGAACCGGCACGACCTCGTGGGCCGGTATTTCATGGACCACATCCGGGTCGATGCTGGGCGGCTGGTGCTACGGGATCCCGGCATCAGCACCGACTTCTACGACCCGTCCGCCACCTTCATCCGCCGAAGCCGCGCCCGCACCGGCACGTACGATCCCCGTCTGCTGGCCGGCAGTCTGACCCTTTCCCGGGAGACACAACAGGAGGAAGGCCTGCTCAGTTACCGGGTTTGGCTGGTCGGCCACTACACCGACTATGAGTCGGCAGGGGTCAAGGCACTCCGGGGGTTGTACCTGGCGATGCGAGACCGGGAACTGCCGACACGTCCCCTTGGTCTGATGATGGACGTGGCCGGGGACCTCCGCAACGTGATCCCGGTTCTCTTTGATCGCTTCGTTCGTTCCAGGCGCCGTTCCCACCGCCTGCTGGTCAACATCATCGAGCCGGAACCGAATCCCGCCAGCAGAGTGACCATCCTTCCCGAACGAGATGTCCTGGGGGTTCCCAAGGTCCAGGTGAGGTGGCAACTCGGGGCCAACGTCGGCCGCACCCTGGCTCGAGCCCACGCCATCCTCGATCGGGAGCTCACCCAGGCGGGCCTGGGTCGTCTGGAGCACCTATATGTCGATGAGGGCGGCCTGCCGCAGCCTTTGCGGTGGGTGTGGCATCACATGGGCACCACCCGCATGCACGACGATCCACGGCGGGGGGTCGTGGACAGGAACTGTTGTGTCCACGGAATGTCCAACCTATTCATTGCCGGCAGTTCGGTGTTTCCCTCGTGCGGCAACGACATGCCGACCTTGACCATCGTGGCTCTGGCGCTGCGTTTGGCGGATCATCTCAAGAACACGGAGGGCCCGCGGTGAGTCGACCCCTCACCTTGCTGACCGTGAACGGCCATCCTGACGACGAGACGACGGCCTGCGGCGCCACCATGGCCCGATATGCCGCTGAGGGCGTACGCGTGGTGTGTGTGGTGGCGACGCTGGGTGAGGTCGGGCGGATCGTGCTGCCTCACCTCGATACGGCTGAGAACCGTGCGCGCCTTGGGGAGATTCGACTGCAGGAACTGGAGCGGGCCCTCAGGCGATTGGGCAGCATCGAGTACTGCCTGCTGGGGTACCGGGATTCGGGGATGATGGGCACAAAGGAGAACAACGATCCCCGCTGCTTCTGGCAGGCTGACCTTGACGAAGCAGCGGGCCGGCTGGTCCGAATCGTGCGTGCCGTGAGAGCAGACGTGATCCTGGGCCCGAACTCGTTCGGTGGCGATGGCCACCCCGATCACATCCGCGCTTCTCGGGTCGCCGCCCTCGCCTTCGAGAGATCGGGAAGCCCCGACGCCTATCGGGAGCAGCTGGCGGCTTCCGACCTCGAGCCCTGGGCCCCCTCCAAGCTCTACGAGAGCTTGAACCAGTTCGGGCGCGGGGAGAAGCTGGCGCGCGCCCTGGCCCATGGCGGCCTCGGTGGCCTCTTCCCGATGGTGCTCCGGGTGGCCCGGCACTGGACCCCCGGCCGTGAGCGATTGCGCCGTCGCATGGCAGCAGCGCAGGGCCCCCGCACTACTCGGGTAGACGTCGGCCCCTATCTCGAGGCCAAGTACGCGGCCATGGCGGAGCATCAGACCCAGATAGCGACGGATGCGGACTTGTTTGCCCTCACCGCTGAAGAGCGACGGCGCATCAGCCCAACGGACGACTTCACGCTGGTTCAGTCGCGGGTGGAGACGCACCTCCCAGAGGAGGACCTGTTCGCCGGGCTCCGGTAGTGCGGAGGCCAGGCCCCCACGGGGGTGCCTCCTTCGACTCTGATCTGGCCTGGGCTGCCTGCCCTCCCTGGGGTTGCCTGCTACGGAGGGCGACCAGCGAGTTCCCGGCTCTCATGGGCTTACTGCATCTGGTCTGATCACGACCACGTCGCTGTTGAGCCGCAGGACCGCAGGAGGCTCTGCTCTCGCGAGGGCATCGACCGCAGCCTCGTCGTAGAAGGTCCACATCGTTGGGATGAGGATGATCTCGATGCCCGCGTTCTTGGCCGAACTCGAGCTTCTCGGCCGTAGGGAAGGGAGGAACGAACAGCTCGTTGGCGATAGACGCCCGTGTGATCTCATCAGCGAAGGACAGCCAACGTAGGGGAGATCCGTAGATCGTGGGCCGCTGGGCGATTGCCTCGACCCACCATCCGAGGGGAGCGTTATTCAGCGATGTCACGGCGACCAGGGTCTCGGGCTCTGTGGTGTCTGCCACGTACTGGATGCCGCTGACAAGCCCTGGCGTCAGGATGGCGTAGTGGTCGCGTTGCTGCTGGAAGAACGGCGTACTGCGCAGGAACTGGAAGCCGATGCCTGCCGTCAGGATCACCAATCCGGCTGCGGCGACCACCCGGAGGGGACTGCTGGAGCCAGCGGCCGCGCCCGGGTCTGTGCGCAGCGCTTCCAGTCCTCTCACTACCCATGCGGCCAGGCCGAGACCCGCCACCAGGGTCAGGAGGTAGAGGAACCGGGCCTCTCGATAGACCGCGGTGACCGACAGGGTGGCCAAGAGGAGTGCCGTGGTCACCCGCCAGAGTGGTGTGCGCCAGTGCCGCCAGAGGAGAAGGGGCGCGAGGATGCCCAGCGGCAGCAGGAAGCGCCACAGCCACGGCGAGTCGCGATACAGGAACTCGATCTGCCCCAAGAGGTTCGACCACGTCAGGCTGTTCGGGGAGGACGGCGCCGATACCCCTAAGGCGCTTGTGGTTGCCAGGCTCCAGTACAGCGGTATCAGCCACACCGAGGGCAGGGTGACCAGCGCGAACGCGGCCACTCGCCGTCTCCAGTCTGCCGGCACACCGCCCTCCTGCAAGAGGGCCGGGCCCTGGAGGGCGAGAACCGCAGCCGCCACGATGAGGCCGATCATGTGCGAGGTGGCAAACACCGCCGCGAAGGTGATGCCGCCGGCGAGGGCGTCACCCCATCGCCAGTTCCGCAACACCCGGTCGAACAACACCAGGGCGACAGGGGCCAGCCCCAGGCCGATCAGCTGAGGGAACCCCCCCCAGGCAGTGGCCTCACCGACCGAACTCGCGCCCAGCACCAGCAGCGCCGGCAGCAGGGAGGCAGCCCTGAGCTTCAAGCACCGCAGGGCAATGAACATACCGACGGCGGGGGCAGCCGACGAAAGGGCCGCCAGGAGAGCCACGCCGTTGGTGAGCCCGAGCAGAGACACGAAGCCCTTGGTGAGTAGCGGGACGAGGGGGGGGTAGACGATGGTGGGCGACCGCACCCCGTTGCCCAGGATCTCATCTCCGAAGGCCAGCCAGTTGCCCGCGTCTATGGTGGGCGGGGCTCCCCCTCGCCGCAGGATCACAAACCGCAGAGACACCATGGCAAGGGTGCACAGGACGAAGGCGGCGTCCCACCAGCCGGCCCGGCGGCGTGCGGCGTCGGCGCCCGCGGGAACCGGGTTGTTGTTTCTGGCCTGCTCCTCGCTCACCCGGACCTCACGGTGTTCAGGCCGGCCGAAGGGCGGCGAGTATGTTGTCGGTGAGGGCAACGATGGCGAGCGAATCGGCCGGGTGGACCGGAACCGGCTCCCTGCCGGCAACTGCGCCGAGGAAGCGCCGGATCAGCACATCATGACCCCAGTACAGCCGGCCGGTGGTCATCCTGATGCCAGACGCAACGAAGCCCCGCTCATGCTCAAGGATGGCCCGGGCGCTGGTCTTGAGCACATCCGCGGCGCGGTGTGCCCCGTCGGGCTTCAGCCGGATGGCGACATCACGAAACAGATCGAGGTCCACCACTCCGTCCTGCATGATCACGGTCACGTGCCATTCCGAGACAGGTGCCCCCGAGATGACCGTTGCCTGACCGGGGCCTTGCTCTCCCATGACGTGGATCTCGGTGAGGGTCGGGTGGCCGGCAGCTGATCGACGCGACACCCGCACTCCCTCAAGTCGCAGGCGCCCTAGGTAGTGCTGCAGCAGGTACAGCAGGTGGGGCAACTCATCGAAGAGAAGCCCCCCGGGTAGCTGTTCGTACCAGTCGGGCAGGCGCCTCCGGTCGCTGCTCAGCTGCAGTCCCAGAACGTACTGGACGGCCCCCGCCTTCTGCCGCCCGGCTTCGGCCCGCTGCACCGCCCGGGAGAAGAGGAAGTTGTGCGACACACAGAGGAGGCGCCCCTTCTGTTGGGCGGCCGCCTGCATGGCCGTGGCCTCCTGTGCGCTCATCGCCATGGGCTTCTCGGTGAGCACGTGGCAGCCGTGCTCCAGGGCTTCGACGGTCAACTCGGCATGGGTGAACGGGGGGGTGCACACTGCCACGGCATCCAGCCGCTGGTCGAAGAAGGCCTCCCGGTTGTCGGTGCCAAGCGGTACCCGGAAGGCGGTCGCGGCCTCGGCGGCGCGCTCGGGGTTGCGGTCGAACACCGCCACCAGCGCGGCACCTCTCTCAGCAGCGAGTCGGGGCAGGTAGCACGAACGAGCCACCCAGCCCGCGCCGATCACCCCGACACGTATCGTCATCCTGTCCTCATCGGTCACCCGCTGCGTCCAGCAGCACCTGTCCGGTCTCGCGTGCACACACATCCCACGAGTGCTGCAGCGCCCGTTGCCGGCCCTGGGCTGCCAGCCTATCTCTAAGTCGGCCGTCGGTCAGCAGCGAATCCAACCGGGCGGCGAGCTGCCGGGCGTCTCCGACAGGTGCCAGCAGACCCGATTTGCCGTCGTCGACCAGTTCGCGATTGGCAGGGATGTCCGTGGCCAGCACGCACACCCCGGCTGCCATGGCCTCGAGGATGGCCAGTGACTGGCCCTCAGTTAGGGAGGGGCGGATGAGCACGTCGGCCGACGCGAGGATCGGCGACACGTCGTCGAGGTGGCCGGTGAAGTGGACTGTCTCGGCCAATCCGAGTCGGGCGACTGCCCTCTCCAGCTCGGCCCGCATCGGGCCGTCGCCGATGAAGGTCAGTTGGGAGTCGGGACGACCCAGGGCGGCGAAAGCAGCGAGAGCATCGGCCGGCCCCTTGTTGTGTATCAGCCGCCCGAGGAACACCACATGCCGGCGCTCAGGATCCCGGGTGCCGGGGGTGAAACGACGGTGGTCGACGCCGTTGCCGACGACGCAGGTTCGGCCGGTCGGGGCGCCCAGGTGCCGCAGATGGGCTGCGACGGCCTCAGAGACGGCGATCACCCTCCTGGATGATTGAAGGATCAAGCGGCCAACCGTCTGCTCGTAGGCCGTGGCTGCCGCCCGGGTCAGCGGCGGGAGCCGTGACACGGAGGCGACGTGGCCGGTGGTGACCAACGGAAGCCGCCGGGACCGAGCCAGGAGTGCCGCCGCGATCGAGCCCTGAAAGTGGACGCTGGTGGCGTGCAGCACCTGTGGTCTGAATTCGTCGACAAGTCGGCGGGCTGCGCCCAGCAGCCGGGGGGCCAGAATGACCTGGGCGTTGAGGATCCCCGCCAGATCGAACGCCGGGACAACCCGGGTGGGTATCCCCTTCACCGCCACCACCCCCGCGGCATGGCCGGGGACAGCGCTGATGACGGTCACCTCTGCTCCGTGTGCTAGCAGACGTGAGTAGACCTCGGCGGTGACCTTCTCCGCCCCTCCCGACGAGGACTCCGTGAAGTAGTCACAGAAACCGAGAATCCTCAGCCCCGCGAACCCACTCCCACCGGCTGGCCTGCCACTCCCCATGGGGTCGTCCTCGGGTCGTCAATCCCGCCCCGCCGCCGACACCAGGCCGGGGTCGGCGGGGATGGGGTGTTCGATGCCGAATCGGAAGGGCAGGATCTCGCCCCTTGTCTGGTGGTTCCGGTAGGCGCTCTGGCTCATCTGGATCCGGTAGAGGGCACCGAAACCGGCGAGCACGACCCCGGTGATCACCAGCGCCTGGGCAATGCCGGCGAGAGCCAGTGCCCGCGAGGGAGACGAGCCATCGGCAACCCAGGCGGTGAACAGCACAGTGTCCAACACCACGCCTCCCATGAGGGCGAAGGCGCCCGCGCTGATACACCGGCTCGGGAACCTGGCCCCGCCCACCATGGCGAAGCGGGCTTCCGTCTTGGGGCCGGTCAATGTCGAGTGGTAGGCGATGACCGAGCCCGACAACGTCCCTATCGCGCCCAACACGATCATGATCGGGGCCAGGAAGATCGGCTGCCAGTGCAGCGGCCCCAACTCGAACCCCACCGGGTTCAGCAGCGACAGGGCACTGAGCAGAACACCGAGCGTGAGAAGGGCCAGGCCCGGCCAGAAGAGAAGAAGCTGAGGGGCCAGCAGCAGGATCAGCTGCAGGTGCCGCCATCCGTCGGTCATGGTGTTCAGCTTCGACTGACCCGTCCTGGGCCGATACCCGAGCGGTCGTTCCCGGATCTGCAGCCCCTCCTGGGAGGCCCGGATGAGCATTTCGGAGGCGAACTCCATCCCCGTCGCCTGCAGGCTGAGCGCTCGGACCTTCTCGGCATGGAACGCTCGGTAGCCGGACTGGCTGTCGTGCACCCGCAGTCCCGGGCAGGCTCTCCGCAGCGCGAAGCTGATGACCGGGGTCCCGATCAACCTGTGGAGAAGAGGCATGGTTCCCCGGTTGAGCCGGTCGAACCGGGAGCCAAGAACCACATCGGCGGTGCCGGCGACGATGGGAGCAGTCAGCTCGCCGAGAAGGGTGAGGTCGTAGGTACGGTCGGCGTCGGCCATCACGATGATGCCGCCCCTGGCCTCTGCGATCCCCCTGCGCAGGGCACTTCCATAGCCTCGCTGTTCCTCGGCGACTACCGCCGCGCCTGCTCGTGCGGCCAGGGCCGGCGAGCCATCGGTCGACCCGTTGTCGACCACCAGGACCTCGCCCAACAGGCCGGCTTGCGTCAAGCCCTCCTGTGCCTCATGGACGCAGTCCACGATCGACGACGCCTCGTTGAGACAGGGGAGCAGCACCGTCACCGACACAAGGCTGTCACCCTGTGACGGAAACCGGCTCACCGGCCGGCTGTCCCTTCCGCGGATGCCGGTCACAGGTCGATCTCCTGGCCCCACGCTTCACCCTGCCCGCGCGGCGGCCAAGGAGACGGTCGCAGCCAGCCCGGACGCTCGACTGTCTGCCCGGGCAACCCTTCTGGGGGCAACCCTCCTGGAACGGCTGGTT